>NZ_CP010802.1:0-740625 GCF_001278055.1 Desulfuromonas soudanensis
ATATCCACAGCCTTTTCAACAACTGTGGATATTTGATTTTGGTCGAAAATTTAATTTTTTGTTTCGACAAACCCTCCGACAGCAACCAATAAATATGATGATAAATCCATGAATAAACTCTGGCAAGAAACACTTGTTCACCTCGAACAAGCTTTGAATCCCCAACATTTCACCACATGGATAAAGCCCATAAGGTTCGTATCTTTAAAGAAAGATTTGATCCAACTTGAGGTTCCAAACCGTTTTGTTCTAGATTGGATAAGAATTCACTATAGTCAACTCATACAGGAAACCTTGTCAAATATAGGGGCAGTTGTCTACCGCATTCAATTCTCCATTGCAACCCAAAATTCGGACTCCATATTACCGGAAAATAAACTCTCCCCAGGAATAAATAAAAATCAACAAGAAATAAAAATAGAGCCCCAACCCCGATCTTGTAATTACGCTTTCAATCTGAATTCCAAATATTCCTTTGATGAATTTGTTTCCGGTTCTTCCAATCAATTTGCCTATGCTGCGGCCATGGCCGTCGCCAACAACCCGGCAACAACGTATAATCCCCTGTTCATCTACGGAGGCGTAGGCCTGGGTAAAACTCATCTGGTCAATGCCATTGGCAACGCCATCCTGCGCAAAAATCCGGATATGAAAGTTTGTTATTATACGTCTGAAAAATTCATGAATGAACTTATAAATTCCCTTCGTTATGCCAAAATGGACGAATTCCGTAATAAATTTCGAACTATGGACGTTCTTCTCATTGACGATGTGCAATTTATTGCCGGCAAGGAACGTACGCAAGAAGAATTTTTTCATACCTTTAATTCACTCTATGAATCACATAAACAAATAGTGGTAACATCTGATAAATTTCCGAAGGAAATTCCAGGTTTGGAGGAACGTCTGCGATCACGATTTGAATGGGGTTTAATCGCCGATATCCAGGCCCCGGACATGGAAACGAAACATGCAATATTGAAAATGAAGGCAGAACAAAATGGGATTAATCTTCCCGAGGATGTGGCCCTTTTTCTTGCCAATTCCATAAGCAGCAACGTGAGAGAATTAGAAGGATTTCTGGTAAGAATAGGGGCTTTTGCCAGCCTGACATCCACTCCGGTTACGTTAACAATGGCCAGGGAGGTTCTCAAAGATATTTTGGTTGAAAAAAACAGGGAACTATCTATAGAAGAAATACAAAAGGTCGTAGCAACTTATTATAATATAAAAGTTTCAGAAATAAAATCATCCCGAAGACTAAAAGTCTTGGTATTACCTAGACAAATAGCAATGTATTTGTCCAGACAATTGACTTCTTACTCTTATCCTGAAATAGGCGAACGATTCGGCGGGAAAGACCATTCCACCATCATCCATGCCATTAAAAAAATAGAGAAAGCAATAGAAAACGACTATCAATTAAGCGCAACAATCAACAATATTAAAAATGCTCTGGCCCACTAAAATGGGTACAAGTTGTGTACTGCTTTTGGGATAAAGGTTGATAAAATCACAATAAAGAGTGATACCCACAAAAAGGACTTTTTTCACCATTGTTGTCCACAGGGTCCTATCCGAGTCAATTGATTGAAATCTAACCATTTTTTGATTTATAAACTTATACACAGCAATATACTACTATTGACTATAAAGACTTAAAAATATAATAAAAACAGTTCAATGTTAACAGGAGCTCCATATGCACTTTACAATTGAAAAGGATGTCTTTCTCAAAGGCCTCTCAAGAATTCAGGGTATTGTCGAAAAACGCAATACCATTCCCATTCTTGCTAATGTACTTCTCGAAACAAGAGACGGCGTTCTTACTCTGACAGCGACAGACCTGGAAGTAGGCATGCGCTCCTCCTATCCGGTTTCGACAAAATTGCCCGGAAAAGTGACCGTCGCGGCTAAAAAACTTTTCGAAATTATCAAGGAATTGCCAGAAGCAGAACTTTCTTTTTTAGCCAAAGATAATAATTGGATTGAAATTAGGGCTGGAAAGGCATTATTCAATATTGTTGGTTTATCGGCCGATGAATTTCCTTATTTTCCTGAGCCTTCTCAGGAACAATTTTTTCCTATAAAAGGATCTCTTTTAAAAGAGATGATTGAAAAAACTCTTTTTTCAATATCAGCTGATGAAAGTAAATATAATTTAAATGGTATTTTTTTTAAAACAATCACAGATAATGAAACAACATTTTTACGAATGGTGGCCACAGATGGCCACCGTTTATCAATGATACAAAGACAAATTCAAAATCTTAAAATTGATGAACTGGAAAAAGGTGTTATTTTCCCTAGAAAAGGTATACAGGAATTAAAAAAACTCGCCGAAGATGGTGACAATGATTTGATGATTGGTTTTATGGAAAATAACTCCGTCATTAAAAAAGATCAAACTGTAGTAATTATGCGCCTGGTCGATGGAGAATTTCCTGACTATAATAGGGTTATTCCAAAAACCAATGAATATATTGTTTTGATTTCAAGGGACATTTTTATTCATTCATTGCGAAGGATGTCAATCCTATCGAACGAAAAATCTCGCGGAATTAAAATGTTAATAAAAAAAGATATCCTTGAAATATCTTCCTCCAACCCGGAAATAGGCGATGCGAAAGAGGATCTGTTTATTGATTATCAAGGTCCAGAAATATCTATAGGATTTAATGCAAAATATATACTCGATATTTTACAAATTCAAAATGAAGAAAAAATACAAATTCTTCTTAAGGACAATCTTTCGCCAGGTCTGATTAGACCTGAAAAAGATTCTGATTACACGGCAGTTGTAATGCCAATGCGTCTCTAAAAATAGGTATTTTTGAAAGGATATCCAGGCATGTATCTGTCAAGCCTGGCTTTACGGAATTTCAGAAACATTGTTGAAACGGAAATTTTACCAAGTCCAGCATTCAATGTTTTGTGGGGAGATAATGGTCAAGGCAAAACCAATATTCTCGAATCAATTTATATTATAGGGCACCTCAAAAGTTTTCGTAATACACGCAATGAAGATCTCATTGAACACAATAGTATTCGAAGTCAACTCCATGGTGAAATTATATCGGGAGGAAGTAAACGCACGGTCGATATTGGCATTGAAAGCCGAGGGAAGGAAGTTTTACTCGATGGCAAGGAAGTACGTCATGCTGCCACCTTTTTTTCGGCTTTAAGACCCGTCATTTTTTCCCCGGAGGAAGTTGCTCTTACGAAAGGCGCTCCGGCAGGGCGACGAGCCTTGCTCGACAGGGCAATTTTCCAGATCGATCCGGCATACCTCCCCCGTGCTCAGGAATATGAGCGATGTCTCCGCCAGCGCAATGCGCTTTTTCGAACGCCAGGAGGGACAAATCAAATTGCATCCTGGACCGAAGCCCTGATCCGCGCGGGACTTCATATTCGTCGAAGTCGCTCCGCTTACCTGACCCGAATAACGGCAATATTTAACGACGTTTACAAAAAAATAAGTGGAAACCGGGAAACAGCATCCATTATTCTTCCCTATACGCCAGAAAATGAACAGGGTCTCGAAGATTACTTTCGACAAGAATTGGAACGTTGCCGACATAGAGAGATCCTGACAGGTCAGACACTGGCCGGACCGCATCGCGATGACCCCCTATTTCAAATAAATGGACGTTCAATTCGCCAGTTTGCCTCCCAGGGACAACAACGTTCATTTATGCTCGCGTTCAAAACCGCCCAGATTATTGATATAGAGGAACAGACAGGGGAACCCCCCGTTCTTCTTTTGGATGATATGACCAGCGAGTTGGACAAAAATAGGCAAGGGTATTTTTTTAATTTTCTCCTGTCCCGCAAAGGCCAGGTTTTTGTCACAACGACCGATATTCAGCCCATGATCAGCGCAGGGCTCACCGAAGCTCGTTTTTTTTCTGTCAAGAATGGAATACTGCGACAGGATCAATAAACATGAGGAAACAATGACTGAAAAAACAACAAAAGAATATGGTGCATCAAGTATCAAAGTATTAGAAGGTCTTTCTGCTGTAAGAAAAAGGCCGGCCATGTACATTGGCTCTACAGGAGAGATGGGTCTCCACCACCTGATTTATGAAGTGGTAGATAACTCTATCGATGAGTCATTGGCCGGATATTGTGATGATATTTTTGTGACGTTGCACGTAGACGGTTCTGCGACCATTGAAGACAATGGTCGCGGAATACCCGTTGATATAATGCCTGCACAAAATAAACCAGCAGCTGAAGTCGTTTTGACAGTTCTTCATGCAGGGGGCAAATTTGATAACGATTCCTATAAGGTCTCAGGAGGGCTCCACGGAGTTGGTATATCCGTAGTCAATGCCCTTTCAAAACGACTCGAACTGGAAATCCGTCGTAACAATATAATTTATAGACAGAGTTATGAACGCGGAATTCCCATGACACCTTTGCGCGAAGAAGGTGACACCATAAAAAGGGGCACCTGTATTACCTTCTGGCCGGACGAAGAGATATTTGAAACGACTGTCTTTTCATTTGAAACACTTTCTCAACGTCTCAGGGAAATGGCCTTTCTCAATGCGGGTGTGACCGTACGTATTCTGGATGAACGAAGCGAAAAAAGGCATGATTTCCATTATGAAGGAGGAATTTCTTCCTTTGTTGAATATATAAACCGGGCCAAAACCCCGATTCATCCCACTCCGATCTATTTCACCGGATCCAGGGAAGGAGTGGAAATTGAGGTGGCCATGCAGTACAACGACGGCTACGACGAAAAAATATTTTCATTCGCCAACAATATAAACACCCATGAGGGCGGAACACACCTCATCGGTTTTAAAGCTGCTTTAACGCGCACTATGAACACCTACGCTACCTCGAACAACCTCCTTAAAAACATAAAGACAGCGATATCCGGAGACGATTTGCGAGAAGGAATGGCGGCGGTTATTTCTGTCAAACTTCCCGACCCCCAATTCGAGGGGCAGACCAAAACAAAACTCGGCAATTCGGAGATCAAGGGTTTTGTTGAAGTCCTTATGAATGAAAAGCTCTCCACCTTCCTGGAGGAAAATCCCCAGACGGCCCGCAAAATTCTGGAAAAGGGGATCGATGCAGCCCGAGCTCGTGAAGCGGCTCGCAAGGCCCGAGATCTCACCCGGAGAAAGGGCGCCCTCGACGGGCTATCGCTTCCTGGAAAGCTCGCCGACTGCCAGGAAAAAGACCCGGCTCTCTGTGAAATATATCTGGTCGAGGGCGACTCGGCGGGGGGAAGCGCCAAACAGGGTCGTGACCGCAAATCCCAGGCCATTCTCCCCCTCAAGGGGAAGATCCTCAACGTCGAAAAGGCCCGTTTCGACAAGATGTTGACATCCAATGAAATCCGGACCCTGATCACGGCCATGGGAACAAGCATCGGCAAGGACGACTTCGACGTCTCCAAGCTCCGGTATCACCGAATCATCATCATGACGGATGCCGATGTGGACGGTTCCCACATCCGCACCCTCCTCCTGACGTTTTTCTTTCGCCAGATGACAGAATTGGTGGAGCGCGGTCATCTCTACATTGCCCAACCGCCGCTGTATAAGGCCAAGCGCGGTAAAAAGGAACTCTACCTCAAGGATGAGGAGGCGCTTCTTGAGTATCTTCTCTCCGAAGGGGTGGAAGGATTGACCGTTCAGATGGAAAAGAGTGGCAAGGCCATCCGGGGCAAGCAAATCGTCCCGATGTTGCGCAACATTATCGATTACAACAAACACTTTGAAAAAATGGTCCGCAAGGGGGTGCATGCCGAGGTATTGAAGATATTCGTCTACGGCAAGATTCAAAACGGTTTTGCCGACATGGCCGACCTCACCCCCCTGGCCTTGAAACTCAAGGAAATAGAACCGCGGGCGGACTTTCAGGTCATCGAGGAACCGGCGCGCATACTCTTTACCCTGGGTAACATTCGGGCCCGTATCGACCAGACGGTCCTTGAACACCTCTCTTCCCACGAATACAAACTCCTTCTGCAGGCTTATCGCCTGGTGGAGGATATCTGCCTCGATGAAAGGGCCTTTATTTCCCACGAATCGAAGGAAGAGACTTCCGTCAGCGATCGTCAGGATATCCTCAGCTTTATCCTCGAACGGGCGAAAAAGGGACAGTACATCCAGCGATACAAGGGGCTGGGGGAGATGAATCCGGAGCAACTCTGGGAGACAACCATGGATCCGGAAAAACGGATACTGCTCCAGGTCAAAATCGAGGACGCCATCGAAGCCGACGCGATATTTACCGTTCTCATGGGAGATCAGGTCGAACCGCGCCGTCAATTCATTGAAACCAACGCCCTTAACGTATCAAACTTGGATATCTAAGGGTTCTGCCGGCATAGTCGGATTGCTGCACTCATAATCATGCAGCTTTTGTCGAGGTCGACCGTAACAGGGTTATTTTTGGAGGAAGCAGATGCTTTCGGAACATAACAAAGTCAGTGTCAATATCGAAGACGAGATGCGTAAATCCTACATGGATTATGCGATGAGCGTCATTATAGGGCGCGCCCTTCCCGACGTCAGGGACGGACTCAAGCCGGTTCACCGGCGGGTTCTCTTCGCCATGAGCGAATTGGGGAACGAATGGAACAAATCCTACAAAAAATCGGCCCGCGTCGTCGGCGACGTCATCGGTAAGTATCATCCCCACGGCGACACCGCGGCCTATGACACCATCGTTCGCATGGCCCAGAACTTTTCCCTGCGCTACCCCCTGGTCGACGGCCAGGGAAACTTCGGATCCGTCGATGGCGATTCGGCTGCGGCCATGCGTTACACCGAAGTCCGCATGTCCCGTCTGGCCGGTGAGCTCCTGACGGACATCGACAAGGAAACGGTCGAATTCGGACCCAACTACGACGATTCTCTCCGCGAACCCCTGGTTCTCCCCTGCAAGTTTCCGAACCTGCTGGTTAACGGCTCGGAGGGGATCGCCGTCGGGATGGCCACCAAGATCCCCCCCCACAATCTCGGAGAAGTCATTGACGCTCTGATCGCCGTCATCAACGACCCCTCCCTCCCCTTTGAGGATCTCCTGGGGTTGATCAAGGGGCCCGACTTTCCCACCGCCGGTTTCATTCTCGGAACCGAGGCGATTCGCGAGGCCTACAGTACCGGACGGGGCATCGTCCTCATGCGGGCCAGGGCCCTGGTCGAAAAGGACCGTCGCACCAATCGCGAAGCGATCGTCGTCAACGAAATCCCCTATCAGGTCAACAAGGCCAGGCTGATCGAAAAAATCGCCGATCTGGTCAAGGAAAAGAAGATAGAGGGTATTTCCGATCTCCGCGACGAATCGGACCGGGAAGGGATGCGGATCGTCATCGAGCTCAAAAAGGATTCCATTCCCCAGGTCATCCTCAACCAGCTCTACAAAATGACCCAGATGCAGACATCCTTCGGCATCATCATGCTGGCGATTGTCAGCGGCCAGCCGCGGGTCCTCACGCTGAGAGAGGTTCTCGATCGTTTCCTTGAACATCGCAAGGAAATCGTCACGCGGCGCTGCATCTTCGAGCTGAAAAAGGCCGAGGCCCGGGCCCATATCCTCGAGGGTCTCAAGATTGCTCTGGAAAATCTCGACGAAGTGATCCAGATCATCAAGACCTCGGCCAATGCCGCCGAGGCCAAGGAACGGCTCATCGCCCGCTTCTCCTTTTCCGATATTCAGGCTCAGTCCATTCTCGAGATGCGTCTCCATCGTCTTACCGGGCTGGAACGAGAAAAAATCATCGCCGAGTACAACGAGATTCTGGCTCTGATCAAGCGCCTCAAGGAAATTCTTGCCAGCGAAGTGGAGATCCTTCAGATCATCAAGGGGGAACTGCTCGATATCCGGGAGCGTTACGCCGATGCCCGCCGCACCGAAATCATTCCGAAAACCGGAGACCTCACCCTCGAGGATCTGATCGTCGAGGAGGACATGGTGGTGACCGTCTCCCACTCCGGCTATATCAAGCGCAATGCCGTTTCCCTCTACCGTGCCCAGCGCCGCGGAGGGAAGGGGAAGACCGGAATGCGACCGAAGGAGGAGGATTTTGTCGAACGTCTGTTCATCGCCTCGACGCACTCCTACATCCTGGTATTTACCGATCTCGGCAAGGTCTACTGGCTCAAGGTTCACGAAATACCCCAGGGGGGGAGGGCTTCCCGCGGCAAGGCGATCGTCAATCTTCTGCAACTGTCCACCGGCGAAAATGTCACCACCGTCCTTCCGGTGAAGGAATTCGTCGAGGGGAAATACATCATAACCGCCACGCAAAACGGCACGGTGAAGAAGACCGAGCTGATGTCCTACGCCAATCCCCGGGCCGGCGGTATCATCGCCCTGACCATTGACGAGGGGGATCGGTTGATCTCGGCCCGCCTTACCGACGGCAGCATGGATATCCTCCTGGCAAGCCGCAACGGCAAATCGATCCGTTTCCCCGAAACCGATGCCCGACCCATGGGACGGACGGCCCGGGGAGTACGGGGAATGATGCTTGAGGAGGACAATCACCTTATCGGTATGGAGGTGGTCAGCGAGGTGACCTCGGCCACCCTGGTCACCGTGACGGAGAACGGTTACGGCAAACGGACCAATCTCGATGAGTACCGGGTGCAGAGCCGCGGCGGCAAGGGGATCATTACCATCAAGACCTCGGAACGCAACGGCAAGGTCGTCGACATCAAACTGGTGGATGAGGATTCCGACCTCATGTTCATCACCGATCGTGGCAAGGTTCTGCGCACGGGGGTCGCGGCCCTCTCCATCATCGGCCGCAATACTCAAGGGGTTCGTCTGATGGTCCTGGAGCCCGAAGAGAGGATTGTCGCCGTGGCCAAACTTGCCGAGAAGGATGAGGATGATGGAGATACGGAAGCTGAAGAAGAGTCTTTTGAAGGCGGAGTTGAAGAGACAGAGGAGTAAGTCGAAAAAACACCGCTGGCTGGTCCGCGGTGCGGCCTGCCTCCTGGTGTTGCTGATTGCTTCCGGGATCGCCTATTACTTCAATATCGACAAGGTTCTGGACAAGGATTTCGCCCGGGCCGAGGCGCTGGTCGAGGAGGGGGAGTACCAGCGGGCGGCCGATTCCTTCCGTTCCCTGTACGATCATCATCCGGGCTTCGCCCGGGCCCCGGAGGCCCTTTTCCAGGCGGGAGAAATCCAGAATCTTTACCTGAAACGCTACCACGAGGCGCTTCTGGCCTACCTGCTTGTGGAAAAGGACTACCCGGAGAGCGTTTACTTTCGCCGGGCGCAGGCGCAGGTGGCAGACATCTACAAGAACCGCCTTCGCGACTACAGTCGGGCGATCGTCGCCTATCAAAAACTTCTCGACGGCGGCGCTCCGAATCTCGACAGCGTACAGTACGAAGTGGCTGATATTTACTTTCGGATGAACAACTTCGAACAGGCACGGATTGAATTTGAAAGCCTGTTGAAAAATTACCCCGAAAGCCCCCTGGTCCCCGAGGTCCACTATCGCATCGGCGTCGCCTACTCCCTTGAGGAGGCGCCCGCCGAAGCCGAAGAAGCCTTTCGCGCCGTGATCAAGGAGTGGCCCGACAGCCCCTACGCCGTCGAGGCCCGCTACGGGCTCGCCGGAGTACTCGAGGACCAGGAACAGCTTCGCTCGGCCCTCCAGGTTCTGGAGGATCTTCAGGGCATCTATCCCAATGCCGAGGCCCTCGCCCAACGGACCGAGCAGGTCCGGGAGCGGATCCGCAAAAAGAAAAAAGCGATTTAGTTTTTGTCCAATCGGCTCGCTCCTGACCCGACTGTCCGCAGGGATGGTCCTTTTCACGGGGAAACGCTATGAATATAGGTGTCATAGGTGCCGGCAGCTGGGGAACAACCCTGGCAAACCTGCTGGCCAAAAAGGGGTATTCGGTCACCCTCTGGGCCTACGAGGAGGATCTGGTCGCCCGCATGCGGGAAGGGGGGGAAAACGACCTCTATCTCCCCGGGATCAAGCTCTCCGCCAACCTCGCCTTCACCCATGACCTGCCTGAGGCGGCCACCGCCAAGGATCTCCTGCTCCTGGTCCCACCGTCCCAGTTAATGCGACGGGTCATGAAACAGGCGTCACCCCACATCGCCCCGCAAACCCTTTTGGTCTCGGCCTCCAAGGGGATCGAGACTGAAACACTGCTGCCGATGAGCTCCGTCCTTGCCGAGATTCTGCCGCGGGAGCTGGTGCAGAATCTGACCTTCCTTTCCGGCCCGTCCTTCGCCCGCGAAGTCGCCGGGGAAATGCCGACGGCGGTCGTCGCCGCCGCCAGTGAGCCCTCGGTGGCGCAACGCGTTCAGGACGTTTTCAGCACCGACTATTTCCGCGTTTATACCAACGAGGACATCATCGGCGTCGAGCTCGGAGGGGCATTGAAAAACGTCATGGCCCTGGCCGCCGGCGTCTCCGACGGCCTTGGATTCGGCTATAATACCAGGGCAGCCCTCATCACCCGCGGCCTCGCCGAAATGACCCGGATCGGAATGGCCCTGGGAGCGAACCCGGCAACCTTTGCCGGTCTGGCGGGAATGGGCGACCTGGTGCTGACCTGTACCGGCGACCTTTCCCGGAACCGTACCGTGGGAATCGAACTGGGGCGCGGCCGACCTCTCAAGGATATCCTCGAAGGGATGAAAATGGTCGCCGAAGGGGTCCAGACGACGGAGTCGACTTACCACCTGGCCAAAAAACTCGGGGTCGAAGCACCGATTACCGAGCAGATGTACAAGATTCTTTATGAGAACAAGGGGGCGCTTCGGGCCGTCAACGATCTGATGTTGCGCGAGCTCAAGCCCGAAGGGAAATAGTTTGCCGAAAGGAGATAGACAATGCTGCAACGACTGATAATTGCTTCCGGAATGTTTTTTTTACTGGGGATCTCCCCCCTGTGGGCCGCAGAAAGGCTCATTATCGAGACCAATAAAGGGAATATCACCGTGGAGCTCGACGCGGAGAGGGCTCCGGAGAGCGTGAAAAATTTCCTCGCCTATGTCGATGCCGGATTCTATGAGGGGACGGTCTTTCACCGGGTCATCAAGGATTTCATGATCCAGGGAGGGGGTTTCGATACCGATCTGAAAATGAAGAAGGGGCGTTCGGCCATCAGGAACGAGGCGGGCAACGGCCTGAAGAACCTTCGGGGGACCCTCGCCATGGCCCGCACCAACGTGGTCGACAGCGCCACCAGTCAGTTTTTCATCAACCTCAAGGACAACAAATTCCTCGACCATCGCGACGAGACGGCGCAGGGGTTTGGTTATGCGGTTTTCGGCCGGGTAGTGGAAGGGATGGATGTCGTCGACCGGATCGGGACCTCGCCGACCCGAAGCATGAACGCTCTCTTTTCCGACCTTCCCGCAGACCAGGTTGTCATCACTGCCGTCAGGCGTCTCAAGGAATAGGTGGCGCAACGACCGGATCGGGGGGGAGGATGAGGGGTCAGGTGAAAACCATTCGCGTCATGACCTACAACGTCCACCATTGTCTCGGCAGCGACGGGCGGTTCGATGCCGGTCGGGTCGTTCAGGTGATCGACCAGGGGGGCGCGGACATCATCGCCCTTCAGGATCTCCAAAGCGCAACGGAAAAAGGGACCCTGGCCCATTTCGGGCGGGCCCTGGGGATGAACTCCTATGCCGGGTCCCCCGACTCGCCCCTGGGCTTTCTTTCGCAATTATCCCTGCAGGGAGTTCAGGAATATCCCCTGGGCGCCGGGGGGATCTGCCTGCGCGGCGACACCTGCATCGGCGGCAAACGTCTGCACCTCTTCAATGTTCGTTTGGGCTCCACCGACCGGGGACGCCAGATCGCCTCCCTCCTGGGTCCCGAGCTTCTCGGCAGCCGTTCCGTCTCCTGCCCGACCCTTGTGCTCGGGGATTTTTCCGACCTCTGGTGGGGGGCGGGAAATCTCAACCTCGCCCTTTCGCTGGAAAAGGTCGGTCGTCCCCTGTGGAGCGCCACCTATCCGGCCCGATTCCCCCTGGCGGCGCGGGATCGCATCTATCTCCGGGGCGGCCTGAGGGTTCTCGATTACCGGGTCCTGCGTCACCGCCTGGCTCGCCAGGGTTCGACCCACCTCCCCTTCCTTGTCACCGTTCAGGTTGTCGATCCCCGCACCCACCTGAAAGTCGAAAAGCTCCACCGGAACCGCATGGAAACAGCCCCGGGCTGAATTCGGGACCAGCCTGTGGACAAGGTTGTGGAAATGGTTGATAAATATCCGGAAGGAGAGGCTTCGGGCGAAGATATGGAGGTGAAAAGGAGAGAAGATGCGGCGCGCGTCCTGGCCGTTCTCGAAAAAACCTACCCCCGGGCCGCCTGTGCCCTCCTTTATGACACACCCTTGGAACTCCTCGTCGCCACGATCCTCTCGGCCCAGTGCACCGACCTGAGGGTCAACCAGGTCACCCGGGAGCTGTTTCGCCGTTACCCCGATGTTCGGGCCTATGCCTCCGCAGACCCCGAGGAACTCGAAGGGACGATTCGCTCCACAGGGTTTTTCCGCAACAAGGCCCGCAATCTGATCGCCTGCGCAGCCGCTCTTCTCGAGCGTCATGACGGAGAGGTTCCGAAAACGATGGAGGAGTTGACCGCTCTGCCGGGGGTCGGGCGCAAGACAGCCAACGTCGTTCTCGGAAATGTCTTCGATGTCCCGGGGATGGTGGTCGATACCCATGTCCGTCGGGTTTCCAGACGTCTCGGCTGGACGAAACACCGTGATCCGGTGAAGATCGAACAGGACCTGTCCCTCCTTCTGCCAAGGGAAAAATGGACCCTGGCCAGTCACCTGCTGATCTTTCATGGCCGGGCCCTGTGCCGGGCGCCTGTCCCGACGTGCAGTTCCTGTCCCCTGTCGGGTCTCTGTCCCCGGTGTGGAGTGGTGAAAGCGAAATAGGTTGCCGGGGGAACTCAGTCGAGGTTGGTCCGCCAGCCGAAACGTTGCTCGCGGCCGCTGAACAGGGGGGTAACCCTTTTTCGTACCGGGTCCCGGTCGACGGCCACCCAGCCGCCGGAGCGGCGGAAGTGGCTGATCTCGCCGCTGCGAATCAGGTTGTCCAGGAGACCGGCAGGAATCCGTGCAAAGGCACCGTTGTGATAGCGGACCAGGACCATCATGGGAAGACCCTCCTTCGGCAATTATTCCCAAGTAAAGCAGACCGCAGGGAGGGATGCAAGGGAGGCCGGCACGACAAAGAAAAAGGGGTCACGGCAAAAGCCGTAACCCCTTGTTTCTTTACTGGTGCCCAGAGACGGAATCGAACCGCCGACACGAGGATTTTCAGTCCTCTGCTCTACCGACTGAGCTATCTGGGCAAGAAGAGCCACGTTTATAGCGAAATCGGATCGAACTGTCAAGACAAAATCGAGGCGGACGAGGATTCCCCGTCAGGAAAAGAGTGGCTTTGGGAACCGGATTTTCGATAACTGGCCTTTGCTGTAAAAACGGGCTTGACCCCGGCGGCACATTTTTGTTAAAAAGGATCTCATTGTTTTTCGGGAGATTTCGATGCACACTCGTTTCGCTCTGTTTAGCAGCTTCACCTTTTGGTACGGCTTTTATTTTAGGCCGTCTGCCCAGGGTCGAGGTTTGCTGGCGTAACGCGGAACATCGCACAAAACCACCAGGAACCATGGGCAGACCGGTCAGGACTCCCATGGTTTTTTCGTCTGTGATCGCTGCAGGAAAAGGCTGTCGGGAAAACCTGGCGGCCTTTTTTGTTTTTCCACCAGGGACCAATCACAGCAAAAGGAGTGGGGTATGATCATCGTCATGAAGCACGGAGCCGGGAAAGAAGAGCTGGCAGAAGTCAAGAAGCGTATCCGCGAACTCGGCTACAAGACCCACGTCATCCACGGCGAGACGCGCAATGTCCTCGGCGCAATCGGCGACGAGCGGGGGAAATCGGTCCTGCAGTCGCTGGAATCCCTCCCTGGCGTCGAAAGTGTCGTGCCGATTCTCAAGCCTTACAAACTGGCCAGCCGCGAGGTGAAACTCGAACCGAGCATCATTGACCTCGGAAACGGGGTGAGCATCGGCGGCGAAAAGCTGGTGGTGATGGCCGGCCCCTGTGCGGTGGAGAGCGAGGATCAGATCCTCGAGACCGCCTATGCAGTGAAGGCCTCCGGGGCCACGGTCCTCCGGGGGGGCGCCTTCAAACCCCGCACCAGCCCCTATTCCTTTCAGGGGATGGAGGAAGAGGGTCTCAAACTCCTGGCTCTGGCGCGGGAGGCCACGGGTCTGCCGGTCATCACCGAAGTCGTCAATCCCCGGGATGTGGAACTGGTGGCGCGTTACGCCGACATTCTCCAGGTCGGAGCCCGCAACGTGCAGAATTTCGCCCTCCTGAAGATGCTCGGGCGCCTCGACAAGCCGATCCTGCTCAAGAGGGGGATGGCGACCACAATCCAGGAGTTTTTGATGAGCGCCGAATATATCCTGGCCGAGGGAAACCAGAGGGTCATTCTCTGTGAGCGAGGAATCCGTACCTTCGAAACAGCGACCCGGAACACCCTGGATCTGTCCGCCGTTCCGGTCCTCAAGGAGCAGACCCACCTTCCGGTGGTTATCGACCCTTCCCACGCCACAGGACACGCCCGGCTGGTGCCGTCGATGAGCTACGCCGCCGTCGCCGCCGGCTGCGACGGCCTCATCATCGAGGTGCATCCCTGTCCGGAGAAGGCCACCAGCGACGGTCCCCAGTCCTTGCGTCCGGAGGCCTTCGCCTCCATGATGGAGAAGGTCCGGGCCTTTGCCGCCGTCGCCGGAAAAACCATCTAACCCGGGGGACAAGGGTTGCCGCAGATCGCGGCAACCCTTCCTCCGGCCTTTTCGAGGAGACTGCATGTTTTTCATCCCTCTTTCGCAGGTCGAAAGTGTCGAACTGGTGATTCATGCCCTGCGCATGGCCGGCGGCCTGGCCGACTGCTCGACCTGTCCCGTTCGCCGCGTCTGCATGAAGCAATGCCTGACCATCGCCGAGTCCGTCGCCTCCATGGTCCAGGCCGGCAACCTGCCGCAGCTCGGAGAAAATCCGGAACCGACGCCGACCCCCGAGGGTGGCGGGAAGGGGGGGCTCAGGGTCGTCAAGTAGGCGGTGGCGCAGGCTTTCCCCTGCCGTCAACGGCGTTGACAGGGTCCGGCAAAAGGAATAAACTCCCCGTTTGTTTCATTCGACGGGTGACGGCCGGGCCGCCACCGTGACAGACTGGCAAGCCAAAAGGAGTTCCTATGAAGGTCCTGATTACCGATGAAATCTCCCAGGAAGGGCTGCAACCCCTTCTCGACGATTCGCGAATGGAGCTCGACATCAAACTCGGTCTCTCCGTCCAAGAACTCCACGGCATCATCGGCGGCTACGAGGCGATCATCACCCGCAGCGGCACCAACGTCGATGCGGCTCTTCTCGAGCACGCCAGGGGATTGAAAATCATCGCCCGGGCCGGAGTCGGCATCGACAACGTCGACGTCGAGGCGGCCAGCAATAAGGGGATCATCGTCGTCAACGCCCCCTTCGGCAACGTCAACTCCGCCGCCGAGCACACCCTCGCCCTCCTCCTCTCCCTGTGCCGCAAGGTCACCATCGCCAACGCCTCCCTCAAAAAGGGAGAGTGGAAACGTTCTCCCTTTACCGGCTGCGAACTCAAGGGGAAGACCATCGGCATCATCGGCATCGGCAAGGTGGGGGGCCGCGTGGCGCTGCGCGTCAAGGCCTTCGAAGCCGAAGTCATCGCCTGCGACCCCTATGTCTCGGAGAAGCGCGCCGAGGATCTCGGCGTCCGGCTGGTCTCCCTCGAGGACATCCTTCGCTATTCCGACATCATCTCCGTCCACACCCCCCTCACGGAGGAGACCCACGACATGATCCGCAGTGAGCATTTCGCCCGGATGAAGGACGGGGTGATCATCGTCAACTGCGCCCGGGGGGGGATCTACAACGAAGCGGCGACCCTCGAGGCCCTGGAGAGCGAAAAGGTCGCCGGGGCCGCCTTCGACGTCTGGAGCATCGAGCCGCCGAACACCGAGGTTCTCTCCCGTCTCATCGGTCATCCGCGCATGGTGGTGACGCCTCACCTCGGAGCCAATACCGTCGAGGCCCAGAGAAACGTCGCCGTCGATGTCAGCCGGGAAATCATCAACTACCTCGACGGCCGGCCGATGGAGAGCGCCGTCAACATTCCCCGCTTTGATCCCGACCTGATGGAGCACATGAAACCCTTCATGGCCCTGGTGAGCAAGATCGGCGAATTCATCTCCCAGCTCGCGCCCCCCAATCCGAGCAAGGTCATCTTCACCTACAACGGCAAGCTGGCCCGCTACGACTGCGCGCCGATTACCGTCTGCGGCCTCGCCGCCCTTCTCGGACGCCACACCGAGCAGGAGGTCAACATGGTCAACGCCCGTCTGGTCGCCAAAAACATGGGGATCGTCATTGAGGAGGTGAGGACCACGGAGTCCGAGTCGTTCTCCAACCTCATTACCGTCACCCTCGAAACCCCCGAAGGGAAAAGGTCGCTGGCCGGCACGCTCTTTGAGGGTATTCCCAAGATCGTCAAGATGCGCGACTTTCTAACCGATTTCACCCCCGAAGGGCACATGCTGGTCATCAACTACGAGGACAAGCCCGGCCTGATCGGCAAGATCGGGACCCTTCTCGGCGAAGCCGGGATCAACATCGGTTCCTTGAACCTCGGGCGTCGCGCCAAGGCCGGCGAGGCGATGGTTGTTCTCTCCCTCGACACCCCGGCCGCTCCGGAGACGATCGAAAAGCTTGCGGCCTCCGTCGAGGCTCGTTTCATCAGGGCCGTTCATATGCATTGACGAGACCGGCTCCCGCGAAAAAAAACGACCCTGACCGGTCGTTTTTTTTTATCTGCCGCCGGAGAAGGGAGTGTCACCGGGGGGGTGGAACCGGCGGCGTCCGGCTGTCTCTGGGTCTGGGGAATTTAAGGGAAAGAAAAAAATACAGAACATAATTTTACTTGGGCTAATTTTCCCTCGCCCTGACGGGCCGGACGGAGCGCGACTGTGCCGCCGGCCATTTCCACCCCCTTTGACGGGGAGGTCGGGCCCATGGCCTCTGCGGGTACCAAGGGGGATCACCGAGGTAACAATCGATAGATATCAGGGGCTTCGATCTCGACATCCGGGGGGGCAAGGGTCCAGGGTTGCCGGGGAGGACCGGAGGTTAGGCCCGGCCAATCCCGGCGTCGCCGGGGACGCCCCAAAGAAGGTGTTTTTTACCCTAAATAAAAAATTCCTTGACAAAAGGGCGAGATTTTTGTTTTGTAGCAGGGCCTCGAAGAAACAATGTTTTATGTAAATACGGTTTGATTTCCTTGATTATCAGCCAGTTAAGGTCGATAACCAGCCGGGGTGCGTCGTCGTGAGCCGCTTTCCGCAAAGTAAATTCTATCATCAGAGGGATGACCCACATGGCCAAAAAAGCGATTAAGCCTTCCTTGAAAAACCCGTTTGATGCGGCCGAGACGGTCGACTTCACCATTCCCGGTGAGATCGCCGGAACGACCGGCGGCTATGAAGTGGCGATGAAGGAAGGGTACGACCTGATTCAACGCCCCATCAAGTCGGTCAGCGTCGCCCAGATCGAGAAGCAGCATTTCAAGAAGAGGATGACCGTCTGGGAAAGGATCCGGGTTCTCACCGCCGAGGAGCCGAATATCCTCTTCCAGAACTGGGGAAAGAACCTCGACGGCGCCTCTCTGGTCACCGGCATTCTCAACATCCACGGTCGCGACGTCGCCCTCTACGGCCACGACTTCACCGTGCGCGCCGGTTCCATGGACGCCACCAACGGCCGCAAGCTGGCCAATCTCTTCAAGATGGCCGGCGAGAAGGGGATCCCCGTCATCGGCATGAACGACAGTGCCGGCGCCTACGTCCCCGCCGGCGTCGGCGGGCTCGACGGCTATGCCGAGGCCTTCACCGCCCTGCGCAAGATCAGCGGCGTCGTCCCCTCCATCATGTGCATGTTCGGTTTCAACGCCGGCGGCGGCAGCTATCTCCCCCGCCAGGGGAGCTTCGTCATTCAGCCGAGCGACACCTTCTTCGGCCTCACCGGACCCGGGGTCGTCAAGTCGGTTCTCGGCGAGGACGTCACTCCCGAAGAGCTCGGCGGACCCAAGGTCCACGGGGGCTCCGGCGTCGCCGACCTGACCGTCAGCGACGAGGTCGCCGCCCTGCGCACCGCCGTGCGCCTCCTGAGCTATCTCCCCGACAACAACAGCGTGATGTCCCCCTTTCAGGAGACCAGCGACCCTCTCGACCGCAAGACTTGGGAGATCAACACCCTGCTTAAAAAGGCCTTCAACTCGCCGACGGGCTTCAACACCCCCTTCGACGTGTCGCTGATCATTCAGCAGATCTGCGATCACGGCGATTATTTCGAGATGCAGCCCGGGCGGGCGCGCAACGTGGTTACGGCTTTCGGCCGCCTCGGCGGCAACGTCGTCGGCTTCGTCGCCAACAACAGCTCCGTCGACTCCGGACAGATCGACGTCGACGCCGCCCTCAAGATCGCCCGTTTCAACCGCTTCTGCAACATCTACAACATTCCGATGATCTTCATGGAGGACACCACCGGCTTCCTCCCCGGCCGCGAGCAGGAAGGGCGCGGCATCGTCCAGGCCGGCCGGGCCATGCTCGACTCCATCGTCGACATCCGCACCCCCCGCATCCTCCTCATCCTGCGCAACGCCTACGGCGGAGCCTACGCCTCCTACAACAACTACCCCACCGGCGCCGATCTGGTTCTGGCTCTGCCGACGACCCGTCTGGCCGTCATGGGTCCGGCGGGGAAGGAGTTCGTCTACAAGGACGAGATGCGCAAGGTGCGCAGCGCCGTCCAGGCCCGCATCAAACAGGGGGTCCACGAGCGGATCGCCGCCGGTGCCGACGGCGAGTCGGCGCAGAAGGATGCCGAAAGGGAGGGCGCGGACTGGCTCCGGACCCAGGAGGCCGAACTCAACCTGCGGTATGAAAAGGAGCTGATGAACCCCAGGGAGGCCTTGAGCCTCGGCTCCATCTCCAGCCTCGTCATGCCGACCGATCTGCGCAAGGTTCTCGGCGAGAACATGAACTTCTTCCTCAGGCATTACAAGGCCGGCCCGATGCAGTCAGTGCAGCGGGAGTTTTATTGATTCTCCTGATCCTTGCCGGGAATAACGACCAAAGAATCCGATTGGAGAGATGAACCGATGGCACAGCAAATCGATTACTACATAAACAACCCCCTGATTCATAAGGACCGCAAACTGGGTCAGGCCTCCTCCGAGTGGGTGCGCTCCTTCTCCTGTGAGGACCTCAAACCCCTCATCGTCTGCCGCGGGCCGATCCGCAAGGAGGCGATGGACGTCTATGAGGAGATGGGGATCGCCCATTACGGGATCCTCCTCTCGGAAAAGGATTCCATCGTCTATCCCAACGCCCTGGCTCCCGAACTCCGCAAGCTCACCGACTCCACCCGCGTTCACCGGGTCCCCGATTATTCCGGGGCGAGCAAGGAGGAGCGGGTCGAGCGCATCAATCAGATCATCCAGATCGCCCGGGACAATGATTACGACGCGGTTTTCGCCGGCTACGGTTTCATGGCCGAGGATGACGAGTTCGTTGCCGCCATCGAAAATGCCGGCCTCAAGTTCATCGGCCCCTGCGCCGCCACCCAGACGGGAGCGGGGAAGAAGGACGAAGCCAAGCGCACCGCCCTCTCCGTCAACGTCTCTGTCACCCCCGGCATCGACAACGTCACCGCCCGGACCCTGGTGAAGAAGCACAAAAGTCGGGAGGCGCTCCTGGCCCTCGTCAAGGCCGACGATCTCAAGGTCGACGCCAAGGTCCTCAAGGATACCACCCTCACCCTCGAGGCCCTGGCCGACCAGATCCTCTTTGCCGCCTATGCCAAGGGGATCGACCTCTTCTCCGTCGAGGAACTCTGCGCCCAGGTGCAGATCGAAACGATGGAGATGTTCAGGAATTATCCCCAGAGCCGGATTCGCCTCAAGGCCATCGGCGGCGGCGGCGGCAAGGGGCAGCGCATCCTCGGCGTCTCCCTGCTCACCGTCAAGAATCCCAGCGACGCCCAGATCGCCGCGGCGGCCGCCGAAGCTCCGGGGCTGGTGCGGGAAATTCTCAACGAGGTCAAGGCCAACGGCGTCGGCGACAACAAGAACGTCCTCATCGAGCTCAATATCGAGCAGACCCGCCACAACGAGATTCAGCTCCTCGGCAACGGTCAGTGGTGTATCGCCCTCGGCGGACGGGACTGCTCGCTGCAGATGCACGAACAGAAACTTCTCGAAGTCTCCGTCACCCAGGAGGGGCTCTCCGCAGCCATCGCCCGCGCCAAGGCCGCCGGGAGGAAGGGGGAGATTGCGGCTCTCGAATCGGATCTCAAGGTCCTCAAGCGGATGGAGGAGGAGTCGGAGCGTTTCGGTCTGGCCGTCGGCCTCGATTCGGCGTCGACTTTCGAGTGCATCGTCGACCGCGACCGCCATTTCTTCATGGAGGTCAACACCCGCATCCAGGTGGAACACCGGGTGACCGAACTCTGCTACAGCCTCAAATTCACCAATCCCAAGGATAAAAAGGATTTCTTCATCGTCGAGTCCCTGGTCGAGGCCATGGCGCTTTTGGCGCGGCACAAGGAGCGCCTCCCCAAGCCGGAGCGGATCGTCCGTTTCAACGCCAGCGCCGAGGCGCGCCTCAATGCCACCGACGCCTCCCTCTCCCCCCACGCCGGGGGGATGATCCGCTACTGGTCCAAACCCCTCGAAGGGGAGATCCGCGACGACCAGGGGATCTGCATGGTCAATCCGGATACCGGGCTCTTCATGCGCTACAAGGTCGCCGGGGCCTACGATTCCAACATCGCCCTACTCCTGACCAAGGGTGAGGACCGCCTCGACAGCTATGAGTCCCTCGCCAAAGTCCTCTGCCACACCAAGATCCGCGGCACCGATCTGGCCACCAACCTTGAATTCCACTACGGACTGGTCAACTGGTTCATCGGCACCAATGTCAACGCCAAGCCGACCACCCGTTTCGTCGTCCCCTACCTGACCCTGGTGGGGATTCTCAAGGAAGAGGCGAGCAAGCTCGACCCCATCTACGCATTTCTGCAGATGAAGAAACACTACGCCAAGGAGATCTCCGAGCGTTTTGCCGATCAGCCCGAGGTTGTTAACGCCGAACTCAAGAACATCTCCGAGATTCTCGACCGCAAAGGAACGCTGCTCACCCGGCCGATGGAGCGCCTCCTCGAGGATCCCCACGTCCTCTCTGGCTGGCTGAGCCTCAACAAGAAAAACTTCCGCATCGAGGCCGGCAAGGTCGTCTGGCTGCGAAATCCCCTGGTGATTCTCGATGAAACCTACGGCTATCTGAACATGAGCTTCCGCCCCGAAGAGCCGGCGGCCGAAGTGATCTGGAGCCACGACGCCGCCCTGCTGGAGAAGGGGCTGCGCTTCTACGACACCCTGCGGGAGAAGTTCGCTCTCGGCAAGGAGGATTACTTCAAGCTCAACGAGCTGCTGCAGAAGGACAAACCCCAGGGGGGGATCGACCCCAAAACCTGGGAAGCGGTCCGCTCCGCCCATTTCGGTTATGAGGCAGGGCTCGAGCTCCTCGGCCTGATCTTCCTGGTCGCCGAGAACACCCGGTTCTGGGACCTGCGGGTGGAAGAGGACATGGAAATTACCATCCCCGAATACCTGACCGACCCCGAACTGCAGGCGCGGATGAAGAAAATCCTCGTTCCCCCTCCGGCCACCAAGGCCGACGAGATCGTTTCGGTCTGCGGCGGGATGTACTACGGGCAGGAAGCTCCGGGGATGCCCAAGTTCGTCGAGCCGGGGATGCATTTCGACAAGGGTCAGCCGCTGTACATCATCGAGGTCATGAAGATGTTCAACAAGGTCTACGCTCCCTTTTCCGGAACCATCGACAAAATCCTCATCGAAGGGGGGGACGGCGTCATCGTGTCCAAGGGGCAGCCGCTCTTCAAGATCACCCCGGATGAGATGTTCGTCGAGGTGGACTCCAGGGCCGTTGAGAAGGAAAGGCGGGCAAAGACCGCCGAGTATCTCAAGGCCGTCCTCTGAAAAGGGTTTTTTTGTAAGATAGTTCCGGGGGCGGAAAAAGCGCCCCCGGATAGAAAAAAAGGCCGCAGAGCTCGGAATGTCCCGAGCGCTGCGGCCTTTTTTTGTCGCATCAACCTCTTTGCCGGAGCCTAGACTCCGACCCAGTTGTAATCGTCTCCTTCGACACATTCGGAAAGAGCCTCGAGAAACGAATTCTTCTGGGTATCCTTGACGAGTTCGACGACACCGTGATTGACCGACCAGATCGAGCCGCAGATTCTGCATTCGACGATATCTTCGGCGAACTGTTCGGACTGCAGGGCGATTTCGACCTGTTTGCGGTTTTTACAAACGGGACACCTCATGGCAACTCTCCTTTCGAGCAGATCTGGTAAAAATTATTTTCAAGATGAAGTGATTATAGAGCACCCGCCCGTTTATGCAAGGCAAAAATTCGACAAAATCCTTTCAAAACAGCATGTTAGCCTCTTTTTTGTTTTGAGGTGCAAACCGGGATTTTGAAGTCGCACCGACACCGAAGAATCGGAGGGTTAAATCAGACCCGTGATCGGCCAGGTTCAGGAGTTTGAACAACCTTTTTTTTGCCGGAAAGGGGGGACCAAAAAAGGATCGACAAATTAAGCCGTTGAGGGGGGAGGGAGTTGCAGGTGCTTTAAAATACAGAGGAAAAATAGAGGGGGGCCGGGCCGGTCGAAGGTCTGGACGCCGGGGCGGGATCGCCTCCGGAGGGACGCCGGGGCGGAACAGGGTAAGCAAAGTAGTGGAAAATAGACCGCTATTTTGAATCGGCCGGCAAATTTGGCCGTTAAAAATAGAAAAAAATCCTCCGAATCTCCCCCGCGGCCGGGAACAAACCCCGTATTTTTCCCTTATGGGACTATTTCCGTCCGCAAGGGACGCCGGAGGGCCGGGGATCAGACGCGATCAGGGAACAAAGAGGGGGAGGTCCTGGGGGGGGAGGATCCCCCTGGCCTCGGCGCGGGCGAAGAGGGTCTCCACCGCCCGGATCCCTTCGTCCCCGAGATCGACGGAGAAATGGTTGACGTAGAGAGCGATGTGGCTGTCGATCACGGTGTCCGAGAGTTCCTGGGCGTGGGCTTTGATGTAGGCTCTGGCCTCGCCGGGATGGGCCAGGGCGTATTCGACGCTGCGACGCAGGGCCCGGTCGGCCCTGGCGATCACTTCGGCGCCGAGGGAGCGTCGGGCCAGAATCCCGCCGAGGGGGATCGGAGCTCCCGTCTCCTCTTCCCACCAGGCCCCGAGATCGAGGATCTCCACCAGCCCTTGGTCGCGGTAGGTAAAGCGCGATTCGTGGATGATGACTCCGGCTTCGACCTCTCCGGAGGACACGGCCTCCATGATCCGGTGAAAGGGGAGGACGACAAGGTTGTCGAATCCCGATCCGTGCAGCTGCAACAGGAGGTTGGCGGTGGTGAGGAGGCCGGGGATGGCGATCCGCCGGCTGCGGAGGTCCTCCAGCGCCGCCTCCCTGCGGGCGACGACCAGCGGTCCGCAGCCGCGTCCCAAAGCGCCGCCGCTGTGCAGCAGGGCATAGTCGCGGCGCAGATGCCCCAGGGCGTGATAGGACACCTTGGTGAGATCGAGGGCGCCCTGGCGGGCCAGGGAATTGAGTGTCTCCACATCCTCGAGGCGCTCCCGGAAAGAGAGCCCCTCGGCGGCTATCCGGCCATGAATCAGGGCGTAAAAGATGAAGGTGTCGTTGGGACAGGGGGAATAGCCGAGGGAGAGGGTCATGCCGGGGTGCTCCTCTTTTCCATCCCTTCGAGGAGTGCCAGGACCCCCCGCTGGGCGATGTCCATTCCCCGGGGGAGATTCCAGCGGGAGAGATCCCGGTCCTCGGCGAGGTTGGAGATCCCCCGCAGCTCGAGAAAGGGAACGCCGTAAAGAGCGCAGACCTGGGCGACGGCGGCGCCTTCCATGTTTTCGCCGATGCCGCCGGTGCGCCGCGAAAGTTCACGGGCGGCGGCGTCGGTGCCGGAACAGGTGGATACCGTGACCAGCGCCCCGACGGCCAGCACGCAGCCGGCGTCCCTTGCCGCCCCGGCGACCAGCGGGCGGGCCATTTCGAGGAGTCCCCCGGGAACGGGGTAAGAATCGAAATGACGGGTGCCGTTGCGCTGGACGAGGGGAAAGCGGAGGGCGGCCATGTTGAGAAAGCCTTCCGGGGCCAGCACCCCCTCGTCGCCGTAGATTTCTTCCGAGGCCAGAGCCAGATCGCCGACGGCCAGGCCGCTTCCCGGGTAGGCGCCGCCGCAGCCGAAGTTGATCACCAGATCGGGATGGGTCGCCGCGATCAGGGAGGTGGCGGCGGAGGCGGCGTTGGCCTTGCCGACGCCGCTGTGCATCAGGGAAACGGCATGACCGGCGAGAGTGCCGAGATAGAGATCGCGGCGGCCGCTGTTGCGAACCTCGCAGGGAGCCAGGCGGCAGCGGAGGAGTTCGGTTTCCTTCGGGACGGCGGCGACCAGGGCGATCATGACAGAACCTGTGAGACGGCCGTCCCCTGACTTTGAGAGTGTCTGTCCCCTCCGGCCGGCGTCAAGGCTGGTACCACCCCTGACGGATCAGGTCGCGGCGCAGATCGACCCCCTGGTTGGCGACGATCCCCCGGTACCAGAAGAGATCCTCGCGCACCGAAAGTTCCCCCGGGGGGTCGAGGCGCTTGCGAACGTCGGTGAGGTTTTTGCGGAAATTGCTGTCGGCCGGAGCGATGATGTCGAGAATTTTGTGGCCGAGGGCAGGGGGAACCCCCTCGACGGCGAACTGGATCATGTCCCGCAGCTGCAGCCCCTGACGGTAGTCGTAGAGGTCCCCTTCAAAGCCCGCTTCGCATTCCGTGACGAAATCGTTCCAGTCGAGGAGAAGGCAGCCGAAGTCCTCCTCGGCGAATTCACCGAAGACGGGGTGGGAAAGGAGCCGGTTTTCGATGTCGTCCTGCTCGCTGCGGGAGAGAAAGAAGGCCAGGTCCTCCTCCACCGGGTACATGTCGAGGGATTCGGTGAGCTCGTGGCAAAAGCTCAGATAGTCGAGGTCGTCATCATTCATGGCGGCGAAGGGCTCCGGGAGCGATTCCCGGGGGTGGCACTGCAACGAATAGTGATCGTGACCGAAATCGGTGGTGAAGAGGAGATCGGGGCGGTAGGGAAATCCCTGGCCGCCGAGGAGATCCATGGTGCGGATGTGGTTGTCGGTGAAAAAGGAGAGGACCTTTTCCTCCGAATAGAAGAGTTCGGCGCCGGCGCGGTTGTTGGCCAGGCCGAAGCCGACGAAGCCGTCATGAATCAGGCGCGGCAGGTACGGTTTGAGAATCTCGAGGATTTCCGAGGTCGGCATGTAGGGGGAATAAAAAACGGTCGGTTCCGGCTGGTCGTCCGATTGGGGGTCCGGCTGGTCCTGGTAGTATTCGAGGATAAAGAAGATCTCCTCGGGGAGGGATTCGGCCAGGGCCCGCAGAAGGGGCTCCACCTTCCCCGCCTCGGGCATGGCGAGGAAACGATAGGAATCGGGAGAATTTTCCAGGGGGGAAAAGGTATATCCCTCCTTCAGACGGTGGCCGCGGCGGCGCTGCTCGCTGTGCCACAGGCGGACGCCGAGGGGGAGATCAAAGTTGGTGTTCAGCAAAAAGGGAGCCTCCTGAAAGGAGTTGACATGGGTGCATGGGAAGGTTGAAATAACAATACGGCCGCCGGGGGCCGCACAGGTCTGAACATAGTGGATTTGCGCGAAAAAGTCAATATGCGCCGGGTTCGCCGGGCAAGGGGAGCGACGGCGCAAAAAGCGCGGCCAATTTCCCCGGTGCAGACCTTTTTCCGGCCGCTGCCGGGTTTATTTTCAGTAAATGTTTTTACCCGGGGTAAATGATTTTGTTGACAATTTCAGCTATTTCGGCTATATCGGCATGAAATAAAACTGTTTTCTATTAAATAGAACAAGGCAGGCGGCTATGGAATTCAACATCGGTGTAAAGATCAAGGCCTTGCGCAAGGCCCGCAAACTGACGTTACAGGACGTGGCCCGGGAAACCGGCTTCTCCCCTGCCCTGATCTCCCAGATCGAGAACAACAACGTCTCCCCCCCCATCGCCACCCTCTCCAAAATTGCCCGCTTTTTCAACGTCAAGGTCGGGCACTTTTTCGAGGAGGAGGAGGAGGAGCGCAAATACGAAGTCGTCAAGCGCGGGGAGCGGCGGGTCGTCAGCCGCGTCATCTCCAAGGCGGGGACGGGGCACGGCTACACCTATGAAGCCCTCTCCTTCCGCAAGCGCAACAAGAAGATGGAACCGTTTCTGCTCACCGTCTCCGAGCGGGCCGGCGAGGAGACCCTCTACAACCATGAGGGGGAGGAGTTCCTGCTGATCATCAAGGGGAAGGCCGAGGTGATCCTCGAGGATGAGCGGCTCCTTCTCGAAGAGGGGGACGCCATCTATTTCGATGCCACCCTCAAACACCGCCTCCTGTCCTACGACGGAAGCGAGGTGCAGGTCCTCGCCGTCGTCACCCGCTGACAATTGACCTAAACCTCTCCAACGCAGAGATCGCAGAGAAAAGCTTCAGAGAACGCAGAGAGGTCAAACCCGAAATCTCACTTCTTTTCTCTGCGGTTTTCCTCTGCGATCTCTGCGTTGTAATTATTTTTTCTTACGGGATCCCGTGCCGCTCCAGGGGCACGTCGGGTCGAATCTCGAATCTCGGCTATGAGGATGGAAATCATGGGAAAATTCGAAAAAAAATCCCTTGCGGATTGGCAGGCCAAGGCCGCCAAGGAAATCAAGGCCGGCGACGTTTCCGGCCTGACGTGGAACACTGCCGAAGGGATCAATGTCAAGCCCCTCTACACAAAGGCCGACGTCGAAAACCTGGAGACGGCCGACACCCTCCCCGGCATCGCCCCCTTCGTGCGCGGGCCGATGGCCTCCATGTACGCCGGCCGTCCCTGGACCGTGCGCCAGTACGCCGGCTTCTCCACCGCCGAGGAGTCCAACGCCTTCTACAAGCGCAATCTCGCCGCCGGCCAGCAGGGGCTCTCCGTCGCCTTTGACCTCGCCACCCACCGCGGCTACGATTCGGACCATCCGCGGGTCGTCGGCGACGTCGGCAAGGCCGGGGTCGCCATCGACTCGATCCTCGACATGAAGATCCTCTTCGACTCCATCCCCCTCGACAAGGTCTCCGTATCCATGACCATGAACGGCGCCGTCCTGCCGATTCTCGCCATGTATATCGTCGCCGCCGAGGAACAGGGGGTCTCCCGGGAACTCCTCGCCGGGACGATCCAGAACGACATCCTCAAGGAGTTCATGGTCCGCAACACCTACATCTACCCCCCGGCGCCGTCCATGCGCATCATCTCCGACATCATCGAGTACACCAGCCAGGAGATGCCGCGCTTCAATTCCATTTCCATCTCCGGCTACCACATCCAGGAGGCCGGGGCCAACAACGCCCTCGAACTCGCCTTCACCCTCGCCGACGGCCTCGAGTACGTGCGCGCCGCCATCGCCAAGGGGCTCGACATCGATGCCTTCGCTCCGCGCCTCTCCTTCTTCTTCGCCATCGGCATGAACTTTTTCATGGAGGCCTCCAAGCTCCGCGCCGCCCGCTATCTGTGGACGAAGATGATGAGTCAGTTCAACCCGAAAAACGACAAATCGCTGATGCTGCGCACCCACTGCCAGACCTCGGGATGGAGTCTCACCGAGCAGGACCC
Organism: Desulfuromonas soudanensis; assembly: GCF_001278055.1. NCBI lineage: Bacteria > Pseudomonadati > Thermodesulfobacteriota > Desulfuromonadia > Desulfuromonadales > Desulfuromonadaceae > Desulfuromonas > Desulfuromonas soudanensis. The sequence goes on from NZ_CP010802.1 coordinate 27,860, forward strand.
CTACAACAACGTGGTGCGCACCACCATCGAGGCGATGGCCGCGGTTCTCGGCGGCACCCAGTCGCTGCATACCAACGCCCTCGACGAGGCGATCGCCCTCCCCTCCGAACAGTCGGCGCGCATCGCCCGCAACACCCAGCTCATCATCCAGGAGGAATCGGGGATCACCAACGTCGTCGATCCCCTCGGCGGCTCCTATTATGTCGAGGCGCTCACCGCCGCCCTCATCGACGAGGCGCAGAAGATCCTCGACGAGATCGAGGGGCTCGGAGGCATGACCAAGGCGATCGAAACGGGGATGCCGAAGCTGCGCATCGAGGAGTCGGCGGCCAAGAAGCAGGCGGCCATCGACTCTGGACGCGACGTCATCGTCGGCGTCAACAAATACCAGCTCGCCAAGGAAGACCCCATCGAGGTTCTCGACATCGACAACACCGCCGTGCGCCTGTCGCAGATCGAGCGCCTCAAAAAGCTGCGTGCCGGGCGGGACGAGGCTGCCTGCCGTCAAGCCCTTGCCGACCTCACCGCCGCCTGCCAAAATAAGGACGGCAACCTCCTTGCTCTCACCGTCGAGGCCGCCCGCCGGCGCGCCTCCGTCGGCGAGATCTCCGACGCCATGGAGAAGGTCTTCGGGCGCCATCGCGCCGAAATCAAACTCGTATCGGGAGCCTACGGATCCGTGGTCGCAGACGATAAAGACTTTGCCGCAGTCAAGAAGCGCATCGACGACTTCGCCGCCAAGGAAGGGCGCCGTCCGCGCATCCTCGTCGCCAAGATGGGTCAGGACGGCCACGACCGCGGCGCCAAGGTCGTCGCCACCGCCTACGCCGACGCCGGCTTCGACGTCGATATGGGCCCCCTCTTCCAGACCCCCGAAGAAGCGGCGAGGATGGCCGTCGAAAACGACGTCCACGTCGTCGGCGTCTCCAGTCTCGCCGCCGGGCACAAGACCCTCGTCCCCCAGCTCGCCGCCGAACTCAAAAAGCTCGGCGCCGACGACATCGTCATCGTCTGCGGCGGCGTCATCCCCCGGCAGGATTACGACGAACTCTACAAGGCCGGCGCCGCCCGCATCTTCGGCCCCGGCACCCCGATCATCAAATCGGCGACCGAGACTCTCGATGCGATTGAGGAGAAGCGGAAGTAGGTCAGGGAAAACAGAATACAGAATACAGAATATAGAAGAAAAACTGCGGAAGGCAGAATATAGAATACAGAATGTAGAATATAGAAGAAGTGCCGGTGCGAATGCCTTGCCCCATTCTGTTTTCTGTATTCTACATTCTGAGCCCCTCTTCAAAGGTTCTCCCATTGATTAAACTCCACGAAATTGCCGAAGGGGTGAAACAGGGGAAGATCCGCGCCCTGGCCAAGGCCATTACCCTCATTGAAAGCCGCAACCTCGACCATTCGGTGGCTGCCACCACCCTGCTCGACGAACTCCTCCCCGCCTCGGGAAACGCCATCCGCCTCGGCATCTCCGGGGTGCCCGGCGCCGGAAAGAGCACCTTCATCGAATCCCTCGGCCTCCTCCTCACCGGGGAGGGGCACCGGGTGGCGGTTCTCGCCGTCGACCCCTCCTCCCAGATCTCGGGAGGAAGCATCCTCGGCGACAAGACCCGCATGGAACTCCTCGCCCGCGATCCCAACGCCTTCATCCGTCCTTCCCCTTCCGGCGATACCCTCGGCGGCGTCGCTCGCAAGACCCGCGAGACGATGCTCCTCTGCGAGGCCGCCGGCTACGACGTCATCATCGTCGAGACCGTCGGCGTCGGCCAGTCGGAAATCACCGTCGCCTCCATGGTCGACTTCTTTTTGCTGCTGCAGATCCCCGGGGCCGGGGACGAGCTGCAGGGGATCAAGAAGGGGGTCATGGAGATAGCCGACGCCATCCTCATCAACAAGGCCGAAGGGGACAACCGCCCCCGGGCCGAACTCGCCCGCGCCCAGTACGTCAACGCCCTCCATCTGCTCAAGCCCAGAAGTTCCCATTGGACCGTCCCCGCCCTCCTCTGCAGCGCCCTGCAGCAGGAAGGGATCGCCGAAGTCTGGGCGACGGTCCTTGCATACCGCCAGGCGATGGCGACAAGCGGCGAGTTCGACCGCAAGCGCCGCCAGCAGGCCACCGCCTGGATGTGGACCCTGGTCATGGATGATCTCAAGGATCTCTTCCTCCGCGACCGCAACGTCGAAGCCCTCCTCGGTCCGGTGCAGGAAGCCGTCGCCGGCGGGATCACCACACCGAGCGCGGCGGCGAGGCGGTTGCTTGAGGCATTCAAGAGGCATTGAAGAGGGCAGAAATTAGAATACAGAACACAGAATATAGAAGGAAGAAGACCCTTTATTAAGACGGTTGGGGGGGAGTGTGAGAGAGGGTGCGAAAAATTTTCAGGACTTGCTTGTGTGGCAGAAGGCCCATCGTTTTGTGTTGGAGGTTTACAAATACACCTCAACATTTCCCAAAGCTGAAGTTTATGGACTGACTTCTCAGTTTCGCCGGTCGGCCGTATCTGTCCCGGCGAATATCGCCGAAGGGTTCAAAAAAAGAGGCAAGCCCGACAAAGCCAGGTTTCTGAATATCGCTCAGGGCTCGCTGGAAGAGTCGCGCTATTATCTGATCCTCTCCCAGGATCTCGATTACGGCGACACCACAGAGCTCAGATCCATGCTGGAAGAAATCGGCAAGATGTTGAGAAGTTATGCTGATGCCATTCTGAATTCTTGTCACAGATAACGGAATACAGAATATAGAATATAGAATATAGAAGGACAAGCTATTCGCAAGGGCGGTTTACCTTCTGTATTCTACATTCTGTTCTCAAAAAGAATATAGAAGGACAAACCCCTCGCAACGGCCTTTTACCTTCTATATTCTACATTCTGTGTTCTATATTCTGCTTTCAAAGGAGTTTCCCCTTGCCCAAAAAAATCAACCACATCGGCATCGCCGTGCGCAGCATCGCCGAAGCCACTCCCCTCTATCGCGACGTCCTCGGCATGACCTTCGAGGGGACCGAAGAGGTCGCCGAGCAGAAGGTCCGGGTCGCTTTTTTCGCCATTGGCGACAGCCGCATCGAGCTCCTCGAGCCGACGTCCGACGATTCGCCGGTGGCCCGGTTTCTTGAGAAGAACGGCCAGGGGGTGCATCACATCGCCTACGAGGTCGACGACCTGCAACGGGCCCTCGAGGAGCTCAAGAAACAGAACGTGCGCCTTATCGACGAGACCCCCCGCCGCGGTGCGCACGGCACGGCCATCGCCTTTCTTCACCCCAGGGGGACCGGCGGTGTTCTCACCGAACTCTGCCAGAGCGCTGCACACTGAAAATTTACCGGAAGCTCACGAGAGGCTCATAAATAACCGCTATTTATCCCTCGTCGGCAGCGGCCAAGCGTCTGATTAAAATGCCGTTTTTTTTATCTTGACATCGTGTTCTAAAATTCTATACTGATCTCGAAAATTATAGAACATGGGCGGTTCCCCGCGTCCTTGACGCAGGCGGCAAGATTGTTAAACTGAAGCGGTCAGAGCGAAGAAGTTTGAACTCTTTCCGGAGCGTTGCCATGAAAAGCAAAATCATACTGAATCTTCTCGTCCTCCTCCTTCTCTGCACCGGGACGGCCCTGGCCATCGAGGTCGGAAGCACCCCTCCCGATTTCAAGTTGCCGACCGTTGACGGCCTGGAGGTCAGCCTCTCCGACTACCAGGGGCGGATCATCCTCCTCAAGCTGGCGACGACCTGGTGCCCGACCTGCAAGCAGCAGACGCAGGAAATCGCTTACGCCAAGAGGGTTCTTGCCGAGAACGACGTGGCGGTGATCGAGGTCTTTCTCCAGGACTCCGAAGAGATGGTCCGCGAGACCCTCAGCGGCGAAAAATTCCCCATGACCTTTGTCGCCCTTCTCGACGACGGAACGGCGCGGCGTGCCTACGCCGTGTACATGATTCCGCGATTGTTGATCATCGACCGCGACTTTAAGGTGCGACGCGACGGCAGCTTGATGACCGCCCGGGACCTGATTCGTGAAGTGCAGGCGATCGCCGGCAAGGAATAAGTCTCCCGGCCGCTGAAAGAGCAGGGGTATTTTAACCGGATCGGCTTGACTTCTGAGGATAAGAATTTAGAATTCCCATTGTTTGTCCCCGGGTTTCGCAGGGTCCGGCACCGTGGCCGAATTTCAACAGTGTGGCTGAAATTCACAGTTAAAGGACCGGGTCGAGGGTCGCGGAATTACAGCATAAGTAGAGAAATCCCCGTTTTATCGTGGTTTTTATAGGCACTTCTAATTCTGGCACCATTTTTGTAGAATAGAAAAAACTGTTTTATTTCTTGTGGCAACTTGATCTTTTGCAAAGAAGCAAAACGATCATCAACCGAAGGGAGGTGAAAGGATGAAAAAGCTGGTATCTTTTGTGTTGGTAACCATGCTCGCCGTGTCTCTGTCTGCCTGTGTCCCCGCTGGCAAGAAGGAAGGCTCCGCCCGCGTCAAGTGTCCCGCCTGTGGTTATGAGTTTGATGTGCCCGCCTCCGGAGGAGAGTAACAACTAATTCTCCCCGATCTTTCGTGGTGAATTCCGATCTGGAACGCAGAAAATCGAAAAGGTATGACATCGAAATTCCAATTCAGGAGGCAATAGTGAGAAAAAAGAATATTTTCCTGGCGGTCTTGGCCGTTCTGGCCATGGCGGCCCCCGCCCTGGCCGTCGACGTGGCCTTTCACGGCGATCTCAACAACCGCTTCAACCTCTACACCAACCAGTCTCAACTCTATCGGGCGGCCGGAACGCTCGAAGGCAAGAATTTTGCGGATAACGGTACCCCGGTGGAGAAGGACGCCAACAGCGCTGTCTGGGGCGACATCAAGTATCGCCTGTGGACTGAAGCCTCCAGCAACGACGGAGCCGTCAAGGGCGTTTACGCCATCGAACTCGGTGCTATCCGCTTCGGCCAGAACTACACCAAGGGCGGCGGCGGGACCTACTCGGGTGACGGCGTGAATATCGAGACCCGCTGGGCCTATACCGATATCCAGCTCCCCTTCGTTCAGAGCAAGGCCCGGGTCCTGATCGGCCTGCAGCCGTTGGCTCTCAACAGCTTCGTCTGGAACGAGACGGTCATGGGTGTGCAGTTCAAAGGGGACGCCGGTCCTGTCGGCTATACCCTGGGCTGGGTTCGCGGCAAGGAAAACTATCCCACCGCCGCCTCGCAGAATGCCTTCCAGGATGCGGACGCCTTGCTGGCCCGCGCCGATCTCAAGCCGGCTGAAGGGACCAAACTTGGCCTCTTCGCCCTCTGGCAGCATCAGGACGCCTTCGACGGCACAGGTGCTATTTCCAACGAAATCAAGGGCTTCGGTAACAATCAGTACAGCATCTACACCCTGGGGGTTGATGGTGGCTTCACCACCCCGACCGGTCCCGGCAATTTCTTCGTCAACTGGGATGCTATCTATCAGGGCGGCACCATCGACCAGCCCGGCAACCTCGACGTCAGCGCTTACCTGGTCCACGCCGATGTCGGCGCAAATCTCGGCGCGCTCCGCCTCACCCTCACCGGTTGGTACGCTTCCGGCGACGATAATGCTACCGATGGCGACATCAACAATTTCATGTCGACCGACGTCGACCGTTTCGACAGCGTGGTCCTTTTCGAGGGCGGATACACGGATGATAACTACGCCACTGAGGCGCCTTACCTCGGCACCTACGGCATGATTTTTAACAAAGCGGCCGTCGACTTCAAGGCGACCGAAAAGACCGCTATGGGTGCGGCCGTCCTCTATCTGATGACCGCCGAGGACGTGACCCTTGCCTCCGGTGCCAAGGGTAACGTCATCGGAACGGAGTTCGACGCCTATATCAGCCACAAGCTCTATCCTAATGTCGAAGTAGCCATCAATGCCGGCTACCTGCTCTCCGATGAGGTGGTGGATGCCGTCGCCGTTGGCGGCGATGCGGACAACATCTTCCGCAGCACCGCGCGGGTCCGTTACAGCTTCTAACATTGCCGCTTTTCAGCAGTTATGGTACCTTGCCGGCCGGGCCTTGCGCCCGGCCGGTTTTTTCTCGCCCGGGGTTTCACAAGGCAGTAACCCCTTCTTTCCCTGTCTAACAGGAGGTAGTCCCTTGAACCTGCGACGCATCCTTGTCCTCGCGACTCTCTTTTACCTCAGTTCGGTCGTCTTGGCCGGAGCGGCGCTCCTCGACGAGGTCGTCCGGGATTTCAAGCCTCTCTCAGGGTACCTCGTCATGGCGACGGGCGACGAGTTCCTCATCGACCAGGATGCCGGCAAGGGGGTGGCGGTCGGCGATCTTTTTGTCGTCGTCCAGGAGGGGGGAAAGATCGTTCATCCGGTGACCAAAAAAGTCTTGGGAACCCTCGACCAGGTGAAGGGTGTTCTGCAGGTGACCCGGGTCAAGGCCGGGTACTCTTATGCTCGGCCGCTCGGCCGGACCGAGGATCTCAAACCGGGCGATGTCATCCGTCGTTACGAAAACATCCCGGCCCTCTTCTGGGACTACACGGATCAGGGGAGCGAACTCTTCACGAAACTCAAGACGGCTCTCCCCAGGCTGGACTGGCAGGATTATGCCGCCGCCCAGGTCGATCGTCCGCAGATCCCCGGTGCGCTGGCAAAGGGTGGGCCGACCCTCCTCTTCGTTCTCGACGGGAGTGGGCTGCAGGTCCACAATGCCGAGTTTCAGGTTATTCACGCTTACCCGAACCCGGTTCTATCTGTAGCAACAACGGTTACTCCGGCCGCCGGCCCGCTCAAGTGGGACGGGGCTCCTGTCGGAGGAACCAGGGGGGCGGCCGGCTATCAGGCGGTCTATCCCGGCTTCGAGACCCTCGGTTCGCTTCCGGATGGAACGGTCATGGCGGCGTTTGCCAGGTTGGGTGACCGGATGCTGCTGGCTACTACCGACGGCGGAGACTTTCAGGCGTTTACCGTGGCGGAGACGCTGACGCCCCTGGCCCGGGGGGGCACCGCGCGTTCCGGCAAACTTTTGGCCCTGCACTGGTGGCAGCCGGTGACCGGCGGCCCCCTCTATCTGGCGGTGACCTCTTCCGTAGAGGAAAACCAGGCGGTGACCACCGCCATGCCGCATACCGTCTCCGGGTCGATTTTTCAGCTGGAGGGTGATCGGTTCACGCCGGTTCGTGAAGGTCTCCCTTACATTCTCGGAAGTTTCGATCAAGACGGAGACGGCATCTGCGAAATGCTCCTGGGTCAGAACTTTGACCGCGACACTTTTTTTGGTCGCCAAATCAAAGAGTTGTATCTCGTGGACGGCAAGGTGGAGACGCGCCGTCCGTCCCTTGAGCTTCCCCGAGTATTTCCGGTGCAGGGAAGCCTCCTGGCCGACCTGACCGGTGACGGTCGCCCGGAAGCAATTTTTGTGCGCCGTCGGGTCCTCTCCGTTTATAATGGGCAGCAACGTCTCTACGAGTCGCCGCAGCAGATGGGCGGCAGTTCTTCCGCGATGACATTCAGTCGCAATCCCGGCGCTGCAGATCAGCTTTTTACCACCGAACCATTGGAAATTCCGCCGGTGGCGGCCGATCTGGACGGCGACGGCAAGCTTGAACTTGTGGCGATTGCCGCCGAGGGATCCTTCCTGCGTGCCCCCGGCCTCGGCCCGAATATAAACAAGGCTTGGCTGGTCGTGCTGCGCTACGACAACGGCTCCTTTGTCCGCGGCCGACTCGGCGATGAGCTGGACCGCCCCGTTCAGGGACTGGCCGTTGACGGTAAACGGGTCCTGCTTGTCAGCGCCAAGTCTGGATCGATCCTCACCGGCACGGGCAACAGCTTTTTACTCGCTCTGCCGATAGGACTATGATCCTGTTCTGGAGGGAGTAATTTGCCCTCCCGTCACTTACCACGACACGTCCCTGGTCGCCTAGCAACCTTTGAATTTGATTGGCCGAAAGGACCGGACCCTAACCTGAACAGGAGGTTTGCTTGATTCCCAGACAGAATTTACGGTGTGCCCTTTTATTGATCGGAGTCTTCGGGCTTCTGGCAGCCCCCGTCCTGGCTGCCCCCGCCAAGGTGAAGATTGTTCCCCTCGCCGAGGTGGAGGCAATGATCTCCCGGAATCCCCAGGACGGCAACTACCTGCTCTTCGATTCCCGTCCGGAAGTCTATTACAGCCAAGGGCACCTTCCCTGGGCCCAGTCCCTCCCCTGGCAGGAGATGAAGGAGCGGATCGATGAACTTCCGGCGGAGAAGGGGACGAAGCTGGTCTTCTTCTGCGGCGGCCTCAAATGCGACCTTTCCACCAGGGCCGCCCATCTCGCCGTCAGTCTTGGGTATACCAACATCTCCGTCTTCGCCGAAGGAGAGCCGGGTTGGACCAGGGGCGGAAAAACCCTTTGGGTTTCGGCCAGTTACCTCAAGATGATTCTCAATGACCGCGACCGCATCGCCCTGATCGTCGATGCTCGGCCGACCGCCAAGTACAACGAGGGGACGATTCCCGGGTCGCTCAATCTCCCCTTTCGGGAGTGGGACAAGCTCAAGGGGCTCCTCCCCGGCGACAAGGCCACCGAGCTGATCTTCTTCTGCGGCGGTCTCGAGAGCGACTTTTCCCGAAAGGCGGCGACCAAAGCACGGGAGATGGGGTACACGGACGTGCGGGTCTTCGCCGAAGGTTGGCCGGCGTGGGAAAAAAGTTCGACCCGCGCATTTGCCCTCGTCAATTCCAGGGACGGCGGCAAGTCCTCACCGGCGGAGGAGAAGGTGTCCACGGGGGAAATCAGGAAAGATGAACTGCTCAGGCTGATGGCTGAACAGCCCGAAGGATTTCTCCTTATCGATGTCCGCTCCGAAGCGGACTTCAAAAAAGCCCACCTTCCCGGGGCGATCAACATCCTCGACGATAAGATCGGCGAAAACACAGACAAAATCAGAGGCAAGAACGTTGTCTTTTACTGCAAAGCCGGCAGCCGCTGCGCCTCGGCCTACTACGCCGCCGAAGAGGCAGGCGTCAAGACGACCCGCTTTCTCAACCGGAATGTCGATTTTGCTGCCGACGGCAGCTACACCATCCGGTAGTTCTGTACCGTCATCCCTGCTGTCAGCCCCGGCCCTTTTTGGGTCGGGGCATTTTTCGTTGATGGAAGGGAAGGGAGTCATTTCAAAGGTTACTCTCCGTTGGCCCTTGTTTGAAATAGATAGAACTACGTTTTATTAACTCTTGACTGACTATCAAGCCTCTGTTATTTTCACACAGGTTTACTGCGGCCCTTGCCAGAGAAGAGGGTGGGCGGTTCAGTCAGAGAAACGTGTTTTTTCATGTCTAAATTGAAAAGGAGGCTTCATGAAGAGGAAAGGATGGATTTTTGGCTTGGCTGCGTTGGGGATCCTTGGTTTTGCAACACAGGCGCTGGCGGCTGTGGAGTTCTTCGGCACCGCCAAGGTCAAACCGACGTTCTACAGTAACTTTGATTTTAACGATGATCTTCAGGATAAACCGACCCTCAACGAGGGGGGATGGACCTCCGGCGAGCATATGCGCGCCGAGTTGCGGCTCGGCTGGAAAGCCTCCGGGGAGAAGTGGCGGGTGAAGATGATCGCCGAGGTCGACGCGATCATGAACAAGAACAACGCCGATCGTTCCTATTACACTGGGACTCCTCAACAGCAAACCAACGCCGGAGGTGAATTCGGCATCGAGCGGGCCGAAATCGGCTACACTTTCTGCAAGTACCTCGACATTTCTACCGGTTGGGATATCCGTGCCCTCGATATCAAATCCGGCGGTCTCCTTTATGGCGACGACCACCCCTTTCTGGCTCTGGGCGGCGCCCTGACCGACAGCACCAAGTATCAGCTCCTCTATTTGCCGATTCAGAATGACGAGATCCTTGGCGCCGCCGATGCGACCGTCACCAATGACTGGCGGGTTTACACCCTCAAGGTCGACCAGACCATCGATACCGGCATCGGCAAGCTGACGATCAGCCCGCTGGCCGCCTTCAGCGACAATCGCGCCAAGTTGGCGACGGTGACCTATTACGGTCTGGAAATTCTCGGCCATCTCGGTCCGATCGCGCCCTCCTTTGAAATCATCAAGGCGCAGGGGGATTTCGACAACGGCAAGGACATCGACTCCCTGGCGCTGTTTGCCGGAGTTGAAGTGCCGGTCACCAAGGCCTTCAATCCCTATGTCGCCGCGCGCTATACCCAGGGGGATGACAACTCGGCCGACAATGACGTCGAGGGTTTCGTCGGCATCACCGATATCGGCCGCTTTACCCCGCTGATGGGGATGGACGGCAACATTCTCGGCGAACATCTCGCCTCCGGGGCCAGCCCCTACGGGGCCTCTCTCTATGCCTATGCACCGGAGCGGGCAGGGGGCGGCGACGCCTATGGGGGCATCGGTAACGGCGGTTCGGGGAACAACCCCGGCCAGAAGCTGATTGCCGTCGGCACCAAGGGTGATCTCGGCGCTCTCCTCCCCAATCTCTCCTACAAGACCCAGGCGTTTTTCATCTGGTATGACGAGACCGGTAACCTGATCAACGTTAAAAATCCGGGGCAGAAAGTCGACGATTACGCCGGTACCACCTTCGATCTGCAGGCGATGTACGCTTTCGACAAGAACTTTGCCGTCGACTACATCTTTTCCACCTTTGTCCCAGGGGATGGCCTCCAGGATCAGGTCGGTGCCGATGATAACGCCTATGTTCACATGCTGACCCTGGGCTGGACCTATTGACCGGTCTTTTCTTAACCTCAAAGGGTCCCTTCGGGGACCCTTTTTTTGCTTTTGCCGTGACAACCGGCTACTATCTGAAATCGGGGGCCAACCCCCGGTCGATCGACAGGGATTTTCTCCTGTCCCGTCGCTGACTTGACCAAGGGAGTTTGCCATGCGCCGAGGTACTTTTGCCCTGTTGTTCTCCACCGGCTGTTTTCTGTTGCTGATGACCGGACTCGCCATGGCCGCTGCGTCTGGGATCACAACGGCACTCGACGCCTGGCAGGGACCGAAAGAGGCGATCCTGGTCAAAAACGGAGGCAGCGCCCCCGGGCTTTCCGCCGAAATGCTCCCCTGGCTCGAGGTATTGCTTGCCAGGGGTTTCGCCGTACGGACCGATGCGGACGCGCTCACGGGTGCCGAAGGGGTGATTCTGGAAATCCAGACTTCGGGGGCAGGACCGCTGGCGGTCCTGCGCCGGGGGAATGACGGCGCCATACTGGCTCTGGAAAAGCTTTTCCGGGGTCAGGGCGGCCCAAAAACGGTCGGCGTTTTGGCAACGGCGCCGGTGGCGAATTCGCCCCCTCTGCAGGGTGTTATTCCGGCGTCCCCGCTGTTGCTGGACATGAAACCCCGGTCCCTCGTCGATTTGGGGAGTGAGGGGGACAAGATCCGGGTCGCCTTGCTGGCAAAAAACGGGGTGACGGTCCTGACCCTGTCAGGCGGCAAGATGGAAAAGAGTGACCTGGTTTCCGCCCCCGGATCGGGGTGGCGCCCGCTCTTTCTCAGCAGGATGAAGGTCAGGGGGACTCCCGAAGTCCTTTTGGCCGCAGTCTGGGCGGAAGATATCCACAGCATCTATGAAGGAACAAACAGCCGGATCTGGTCCCAGCCATTACTGTGGGACGGAGCCGTCCTGCAGACCTCCGGCGCGCCGACGGCCGGTTATGCCCGATTGGGGGGGGATCGAGCTGGTGCCATTCAGCAACGGGGAACATTCAGTCTTTATGACGGACCGGTTCTTCCTTTCCCCCCGTCCGCGCAAAGGGATCCTCTCTTCTGGGGACAGCGCGGCCTCTTTGCATTGACACCTCTCGATGCCGATCTTGGCCTCGCCTGGGTGGAGCCCGGAAGGCTGGCATTGGTCAACCTTCTGAGCGGAGATCTCGTGCCGGGGGGCGCTTTGCTGGAGGATTTCGGCCCCTTCGCCGGGGCCGAGGTGGCGGTTCGGATCGAAGAGCCCGGTTATCGCTCCGGCTTTGCTAAAGAGGACAGGGTTCTGGAAAAATACTGGTCACTCCCTCCCCGAACGGTCAAGGGCGTCGATAAGTCGGTTGTGACCATCCGGCGCGGTCGCCGCGAGGGGATGGCGTTCATCGGGCAAGCGCAAGGGGACGATGTGCTGGTGCGGGTCGAATATCTCGAGGCGGGTCTTCGGGCGGAACACAGTTTTGCGCCGATTCCCATGTTCATTCTCGATTTTGCCCCCATCGGAGACGACCAAACCGCGTTCCTGCTGTTGTTGAATGAAAAGGCGGACGGTGGAGGACAGGCCTATCTCCAGCTGCAGTGGGAGGGTCCCTGAGGGTCGGCAGTTCCCCCAGATAAAAGAGGGGCCGAGCCCAGACCGGGTCGTTGTTCAAAGGTCGAATGGTTACTCTGGGAAAATCTCCCCAGCCTCGGCACAGGAAAGGTTATCGGGATCGCTTCTTGCCGGGCAGGAATTCCAGACTCCACCCCAGCCCCTCCATGCATAACTCGAAATCCAAATTTCCCCAGCCACCATAATCCCGAGCTTGAGTGACGGCAAAGGGTGGACCATTCGAGGCTACCCTGAGCGCATAGTCCTCGCACTCGAAAATATCGCGCCAGCGGTATTGCTCCGCGTAATGGGCGTCGGGGTGCTGCCAGCGCCAATGGCCAGGCTGCCAGGCGCACCCGGCGACCAGCAGAAGCAATAATACGACCATGGGACATTTCATGGGCGTCCTCCATTGAAAATTTCTGTTTCAAAACCCATCGGCGTTAATCTGCAGACTTCGAGCGCGCCTCCTCAAAAATATAACATGTCCCGGTGAATGTCGAGCAAGGTGGGGGTGACCCTGGATGACAGCTGCACCATTGATTAATTCGAAGCCATCGGCCCCGGGCCCGGCCCTTTTTGGGTCGGGGTTTTTTTTGTTTTTGAGAGAAAAATATCAACGCAGAGGCGCTGAGAAGGGGAGTCGGAGAGAAAACATAAAATGGGCAAGGTTCCATGCCCAGGTCTATGGATCGTGAACGCCAATAGCCTATTTCAAACTTTTTAATTTGATCTCCTGATCCCTCCGCTTCTCTCTGCGCCTCTCCCCCTCCGCGCCTCTCCGTTAAAACATGAATCAGTCATCCAGAAATCCCACCCACTCCACCGTCAACGTCAGAGCCCCGAACTCCTCCTCCACCTTCCCCTTGAGGAGGTAGGGGCGGGCGCGGGAGAGGAGACGGCAGAAGCGGGCGTAGGGGCGGGGAAAGAAGGTGGTGTCGAAGATGGCGGTGGTGTCCTCGAAGGAGATGAACTCCATCGGCTCCCCCTTGCGGGTCTGCACCGTCTTCCCCGTCACCCACCAGCCGGCGACGGTAACGGAGCGGCCGATCCAGCGGCCCAGCTCGGCGGCCGGTACCGGTCGGTGGCGCGCCAGGGCCCGGCGATGGAGGGTCAGCGGATGGCGTGAAGCGAGGAGGCCGAGGGTTTCGACCTCCTGGCGCAGCACCAGCTCGGGGTCGTAGGGCGCCGGTGCCGGCAGGGGTGGAGCGGACTCTTCGAAGAGAAAGCCGCTTCCGCCGCCCGGAGCGCGGCTGTGGAAGCTCAGCACTTCCCAGAGCAGGGCCGGGCGTTTCTCCACCCCTTCGAGGAGATCGAAGCAGCCGGCCTTGACGAGGAGGCGCACGTCGCCGGCGGGGAGGGGGACGCGGCGCAGGAAATCGGAAAAAGTGTGGTACGCCCCGTTTTGTTCCCGCTCGGCGATCAGGGCCTTGAGTCCGGACGCCGAGAGCCCTGCGATCTGCATCAGCCCGACGCGCAGGGCCTGGCCGCGACCGCGGTAAGGGATGGCGCTCTCGTTGATCTCGGGGGGGAGGATCTCGAGGCCGTGGCGCCGGGCTTCGGAGAGATAGGCCAGGGGGGCGTAAAACCCTCCCTGGTTGGAGATCACCGCGGCCAGGAATTCGGCCGGGTAGTTGGCCTTGAGCCAGGCGCACTTGCAGCTGACCAGGGCGTAGGAGGCCGAGTGCGGCTTGCAGAAGGAGTAACCGGCAAAAGAGAGGATCTGCATCCAGATCTCCGCCACCGTTTTCTCCTCAACCCCCTGGGCGGCGGCGCCGGCGGCGAAGCGCTGGCGGAAGTCGTCGAGTTTTTTCCCCTTGTGCTTCTTGCTGATGATCTTGCGCAGCTGGTCTCCCTCGAAAGGGGAGAAGGAGGCGAGGGCCATGGTGATCTGGGTGATCTGTTCCTGGTAGATAGCGGTGCCGTAGGTCTCGTTGAGGACATTTTCCAGGAGGGGATGGAGGGTTTGCCACGGTTTGCCGCGCATGCGCGCCACGAACTCGCGGATGAAGGTGTTGGCGGCGGGGCGGATGATCGAGGAGGCCATCACCAGATGCTCGAAAAGGTCGCAGTGCAAGGTCGCCGGGTCGGGAGGGTCCCCCCACATCTTTTTGAGGAGCTGACGGGTGGCCGGCGACTCGATGTAGAAGCACCCCATGGTCTCTCCGGCGCGCAGGAGGGTGCAGGTCGCCGGGTCGTCGAGGGGCTGCCAGGTGGCGTAGTCGATTTTCGGGCCGCCGTTTTCCGCCACGGCGGCGAGGGCGTCGCGGATCACCGCCAGGGAGCGGTTGCCGAGGATGTCGATCTTCACCAGTCCGGCGGCTTCGGCCTGGTCTTTTTCCCACTGGATCACTGGCCGTCCCTTGGCGGAGATCTGCACGGGGACGTAGCGGCGGATCTCGTCGGGAACGATCACCAGCCCGCCGCAGTGCAGGGCGAGGTGGCGCAGCTGTCCGCGCAGCCGCGAGGCGACGGCGAAAATTTTTTGCCATTCGGGACAGGGGGGCTCGCCGGCGAAGAGGGGGTGGCTGTCGACGGCGCGGGCGGCATTGCAAGCGTCCCAGTAGCTTGAGAGGCGCTCGGTGAGGGTGCTGATCTCGGTGGCGGGGAGGCCGTAGACCTTGGCCACCTCCCGCAATGCGGCGCGCCCCTTGAAGCCGACCTGGTTGGCGACCATCGCCGCCCGTCCGTCGCCGTAGCGGGCGAAGGCGTAGTCGAGGACGGCGTCCCGCTCGTCCCAGGGGAAGTCGATGTCGATGTCCGGCGGGTCGAGGCGCCCTTCGTTGAGAAAGCGCTCGAAGAAGAGGTTGTGGCGGATCGGGTCGACGTGGGTGATCCCGAGGGCGTAGGCGACCAGGGAGGCGGCGGCGCTCCCCCGGCCGCAGGTGCGGACCGAGCGCTTGGCCAGCTCCTCGACCACCAGAAAGTAGTGGGCAAACCCCTTGGCGCCGATGATCGAGAGCTCCTTGTGCAGACGCTCCTCGACGACCGGGTCGATGGCGCCGTAGCGCCACAGGCACCCGGCGCGGGCGCGGCGCTCGAGTTCGGCGAAGGCCTCCCCGGCGTCGAGACCGCGGTAGGCGGGGAAGATGGTGGCGGAGAAGTCCCAGTCGGTCTTGCACAGCGCCGCGGCCTCGCCGGCGTTGGAGAGCGCCTCGGGGCAGTGGGGAAAGGCGGCGGAAAGCTCGCTGGCCGACAGCAGCCGGTCGCCGGCGTTAGCGGTGTCGGCCGGGGAGAGGCGCGAGAGCTTGCTGCCGGAGGCGATGGCCACCAGCACCCGCTGCAGCTCGAGATCCTCGGGAGCCAGGAGAACGGCGCGGCTGGTGGCCAGCGGCGGCAGACCGAGGCGGCGGGCGAGGGCCAGGGCTTTTTCCATGCCGTGACCGGGGGAGAGCTCGACGTAAAGA
Organism: Desulfuromonas soudanensis; assembly: GCF_001278055.1. NCBI lineage: Bacteria > Pseudomonadati > Thermodesulfobacteriota > Desulfuromonadia > Desulfuromonadales > Desulfuromonadaceae > Desulfuromonas > Desulfuromonas soudanensis. The sequence continues at coordinate 43,562 of NZ_CP010802.1, forward strand.
CCTGCTGCGCTCCCGTCGCGGCACAGGGGGGTGAGAATCTCCGGGTCGTCGCTGATCACCAGCAGTCCGGAGCGCCAGCGGGCGATGGCGGCGGGAAGGGCAAAGCCCGGTTCGGTGTGCAGGGCCGAGAGGAGGCGGCAGAGGTTGGCGTAACCGTCGTCATTTTGCGCCAGGAGAACGGCCCTGCGGCCGCCGTGGACCGCCTCGGCGCCGATGATCGGCGCGATCCCCGCCTCCCGGGCCATGGCGATGAAGTGGGGGATGGCGTAGAGGCCGTTGCGGTCGGTGAGGGCCAGGCGCGTCATTCCCAGGGCGGCGGCGGAGGCTATCAGCTCCTGCGGAGAGTGGATCCCCCAGGCGGGGGAAGAGGCGGAGTGAACGTGGAGGTGGGCGAACATGGCGCTTAGAAATCCACGGACGGGGGGTGCGCAGCGGCGTGGCGGACGACATCCATGCCGTGGCGCCGGCGCAGGGTGTCGAGGGCGTCCTGCAGGGCATCGAGGCGGGGGTCGGCCTCTTCTTCGGTAAAGAGGGGGAGCTGACGGTTTTCGCCGGCCAGGCGCCGGCAGAGGAGGCGCATCCCCTTGATCCGCACCCGGCGTTGGCACCCGCGATCGAAGAGCGCCTCGGCGGCGGCCAGCAGAGCGCGGTCGCGGCTTTCCGGGGCGGGAAAAGGGGCCCTGTGCTCCTCGCTGACCCCGTCCTCGTAGAAGAGGGTCAGAACCAGGGAGCCGGCACCTCTCCCCAAGCGGCGCAGCTGGAAGGCGCAGCTCTCGGCGAGACGGCCGACTTCGGCAAGGAGGATGTCGTCGTCGTTCTCGGCGCGGGAGAGGATTGCCTCCTCGGAAATTTCGGCGCGGCGCTGCGGCCTCTGCACCGGCGAGGGGTCGATCCCCCGGGCCCTCTGGTGGAGGAGGGGGGCGAAGGGGCCGAAGGCGAGGCGCAGTTGGGAAACGGCGAGGTCGGCGAGGTCGCCGATGCGGCGCAGGCCGAGTTCTTCGAGGAGGAGGGCCTGCCGGGCCGCCCCGACCCCCGGCAGGGCGGCGACGGGGAGGGGGGCGATGAAGCTCGCCTCGCCGCCGCGCTCCACGTCGCAGACCCCGGGGTGGCCGAGGGTGCCGGCGGCGATGCAGGAGATCAGCTTGTTCCCCGCCACCCCCAGGGCGGAGGATAGGCCGAGGCGGGCCGACAGCTCCCGTTCGAGGCGGGCGGCGGCGTCGCGCCCGGGTCCGAGAAGCCGGGTGCTGCCGGTGAGATCGAGGTAGAGGCGCCCGGGGAGGGCCGGCTCTCCGAGGGGCGAATAGTGGGCGGCGATTTCGAGAATGGACCGGAAGGCCCGGGCCGCAGTTGCCGGGTCGGGGAGACGCAGGAGGAGGGGGGGACAGCAGCGCCGCGCCCGGTAGACCGGCATCCCCTCGCAGACCCCCTCGGCGCGGGCCTCGGCGGAGACGCACTGCAAGAGGGCCCGGTCCGAGTTGCCCGGAGCGATGGCGACCGGACGGCCGCGCAGCGCCGGATCGCCGACCCGGGCGACGGCGATGGGGAAGGCGGGGATGGCCAGATGGAGGATATCGCGTTCCATGGGAGGTTCAGAGGCAGTGGCGGAGAACCCCGACCACGACCCCTTCGATGCGCAACTCCTCGACGTTTTCGACGAGAATCGGCGCCATGGCCGGGTTGGCGGGGTGGAGTTCGATGCGCCCATCCTTTCTGACCAGGCGCTTGACCGTCGCTTCGTTGCCGATGAGGGCGACGACCGTCTGGCCGCTGTCGGCGCTGGCCTGCTTGCGCACGACGACGAAATCGCCGTCGAGAATGCCGTCGCCGACCATCGAATCGCCGCGCACCCGGAGCGCGAAATTCTCGCCGCGGCCGACCATCGACGGCGGAACCTCGATGGTGTCGGCGGTCTCGATCGCCTCGATGGGGCGGCCGGCGGCCACGGTGCCGACCAGGGGGAGCTCCATCGACCGTCCCCGGGGACGGGTCGGGCGCAGCCCGCGGCGGGCGTTCCAGTCCCGGGAGAGGGCTCCCTCCCGTTCGAGACGCACCAGGTAGTTCTGCACCGTCCCCAGGGAGGAGTAGCCGAAGGCGGCGGCGATCTCCTGCTGGGAAGGGGGGTATCCCTCCCGGTCGAGATGGGCGGTGATAAAGTCGAGTATCTTCTTCTGCTTGGGGGTCAGTGGGCTCATGGCAACCTCGGATGAGAACGATCGGTTGCCAAACACTATATGCGTAGGTTATGCGTAAGTCAAGGGGGGTAAAAAAACACCGGAAGCGGCGGGACGAATGTTCACAGGGTGCGGGCGAGGATCTGGGCGATCTGGGTGAGGGCGGTGAGCTGGGTCTGGCTGAAGTCTTCCCCGGCGTCGGCCGTGTTCGTCCCCTTGCGGCAGACCTGGACGACGCCGCTGACCTTGTCGCTGCTGAGCAGCGGGGCGCTGAGGATCTTCTGGATGGGCAGGGGGGGAGGGTCGCTCTCCGGGCCGAGCCGGACGGATTCGAAGATCGAGGAATGGTGAACGGAGGCGAAGCGGTTGTTGGCGAAGCCCTTTTTGTCCCGGGCGGTGCGAGCAGCCAGGGAGGAGGACGAAGAGAGGGGGATAAAGCCGGACTTGGCGAGCTTGGCCGGCCAGACGAAAACGAGGACCTGCTTTTCGTCGTCGAGGGAGAGGATGGAGATCTCGTCGGGCTTGACGCGGAAGGCCTTGCGCAACGACTGCACGGCGAGAGACAGACGCTCCTCGCCGGCGCCGAGGGCGGCGAGCTCTCCTTCGAGTTTTTTGCAGAAATCCTCTATCTTCATGAAGACCCCTCTTCCGTGGTCGAAAACCATTCTCTTTTAGCACGGGGGCGTCTCTTCGTCAAAGAGAATGCGCCTCTCTTTAAGGCGACGACCTGAGCAGATAGCGGACTTCGGCGTCGGAGACCTTCCCCTGCCATTGGCCGGTGACGCGGCCGTAGAGGTCGGCGCCGAGGAAGAGGGCGAGGAGCAGAAGGGCGAACACGACCGAAGGGAGGAGGACGCGTCCGGCGACCTTCATCTCCACGGCCCCCGGCGCCGGGCAGCCGTGGACGCAGCGGTAGCAGGCGTAGCACTCGGCGGAGCGGACGGTTTTCTTCTGCATGACCGGTAGCCAGGCGGGGCAGCGGGCGGAGCAGAGGCCGCAGCGGATGCAGAGCCTTTCGCTGCGGCAAATCCTGCTCAGGGAAAAGAGGGAAAAGATCCCGAGGAGCGCGCCGTAGGGGCAGAGGTAGCGGCACCAGGCCATCTGCACGAAGAGGGAGAGGAGAGCCAGGCCGGCGATAACCCCGAGGGCGACGGCGGACGGGTGCTGGAAAAAGTGGAGGAGGCGGATGTCGGCGATCTTGTGGTAGGGGGAGGAAAGAAAGGCCTGCACCCCCGGCAGCGGCATCAGGTAGAGAATCTGCCAGGCGAAGAAGGCGAGGATCAGGTACTTGAGGGCGCGCAGCGGCAGATCGATCCAGAAGGGGGGGGCGAAGGTGCGGCCGAAGAGGCGCTGTCCCAACCGCCACAGCCCTTCGGAGAGGGGGAAGACCGGGCAGACCCAGGAGCAGAACCCCCGCTTGAGGAGGAGGGCGGTCCCCAGGGCGGCGAGGAGAATCAGCGCCGCCGCCGGATGGACGGCATGGAGTTCTCCCCCCTGCAGCCACTGGCGCAGTCCCATCAGGCCGCTGATGGGGAGAAAGCCGTCGATGGCCGCCGGACGGGGAAAAGGGGGCGCTCCACCCCCCTGCAGGGAGGCGGCCCAGGCAGCAAAACGCACGCCGATCCAGATGTAGAAGGCGAGAAAGCCCGTCTGAACGAGGTAGCGCGGGAGCATGGGGGGGAGGCGTCGTTTCATGGCCGATCCTTTCCGGTTCCGGGGTGGGAAGCGTTCTGAGGGTACCCGGCGAGGCTCTTTCTGTCAACGCCGTCTTCGGTTCGACGGGGAGTTTTGCCATTGACAGGGTACCGGGGAGCCGTTACGGTCTCTACCTAACCTTCCCAAGGAGTCCGACGATGAATGCGTGCGCCACGCCCCCCAGCGTGTGGGATCTCACCTCTCTCTATCCCGGGCCCGAGGCTCCGGCCTTGACGGCCGATCTGGCCCTGGCCGCAGCAAAAGCCCTAACCTTCCGCAACGACTATCGCGGCCGCATCGCCGGTCCCGGCCCGGCCGCCGGGCTCCTCGCCGCCGGCCTGCAGAGCTACGAGGCGCTGCAGCGTCTCGGCCTCAAGCCCTATCTCTACGCCCAGCTCCTCTTTGCCGCCGACGGTGAAAGCGACGTCCACAAGGCCCTCCTTGCCCGGGTGCGGGAGGCGTGGAGCGACCTGAGCGAGGAGATTCTCTTTTTCGAACTCGAGATCCTGCGCATCGACCCGGACGATTTTGCTGTCCTCCTTGCCGATCCCCTCCTTCTCCCCTACGGCCACTATCTGCGCCGTCTGACGGCCCATGCCCCCTACACCCTTTCCGAGGAGGTGGAGCAGGCCCTTCAGCGCAAGGACCTCTCGGGGAGGGAGGCCTTCGTCCAGCTCTACGAGGAGCTCGAAGCCTCGCTGCGCTACGACTTTCATTTCCCCGGCGAGAGCGCCCCCCGGGAAGGGACGGGAGAGGAACTCCTCGCCCTCCTCTATCACGGCGACGGCACCGTGCGGGAGAGGGCTTTCGCCGTTTTTCTTCGGCGTCATGGCGACAACGCCCTGGTGCTGGGTTCCTGCTTCAACAACATCCTCCTCGATCACGGCAAGGAGGTCGAGCTGCGCCGCTACCCCGACCTGATGACGCCGACCCACCTCGAGAGTGAAACCGAGCCGGAAATGGTCGAGCACATGATGGCGGTGACAGAAGCCAACTACGGCCTGGCCCGGGAGTTCTTCGCCCTCAAGAAGCGCCTTCTCGGCCTGGAACGGATGAAGAACACCGATCTCTACGCGCCCCTGGGGGGATCCGGACGCAGCTTTTCCTACCCCGAGGCCAAAGAGCTCGTCCTTGCCGCCTTTGGTGAATTCTCCCCGGTTCTGGCCGAGGAGGGGGCGGCCTTTTTCGAGGACGGACGCATCGATGCCTTTCCCCGTCCGGGGAAGAGCGGCGGCGCCTTCTGCATGGGGATGCTCCCCGGCCTTGCGCCCCGCATCCTTCTCAACCACACCGGCAACCTGCGGGACGTCTCGACCCTCGCCCACGAACTCGGTCACGGGGTCCATTTCGCCCTCTCCCGGGGGCAGAACCTCTTTCACTACCAGGCCCCCCTCCCCTTTGCCGAGACCGCCAGCGTTTTCGGCGAGATGCTCCTTACCCGCCACCTTCTGGCCCGGGAGAGCGATCCGCAATTCCGGATCGAGCTCCTCTGCGCCAAGCTCGAGGACATCATCGCCACCACCTTCCGCCAGAACGTCCTCACCCGTTTCGAGATCGCCGCCCATCGCCTGCGGGGAGAGAGCCTCCTGAGCGCCGACGATTACGGCCGGCTGTGGTGGGAGGAGAATGGGCGCCTCTTCGGCGACGAGGTGGAGATGATCGAACCCTACCGCTGGGGGTGGAGCTACATCAGCCATTTTATCCATGCCCGTTTTTACTGCTACTCCTACGTCTTCGGAGAGCTCCTGGTTCTGGCCCTCTATCAGAAATACCTCGAGGAGGGGGAGGCTTTCGTCCCCCGCTATCTCGAACTCCTCAGCCGGGGCGGCAGCGCCCCCCCCGCCGAACTCCTGGCGCCTTTGGGGATCGACCTCGCCGATCCCGGCTTCTGGCAGAAGGGGTACGACTTCGTCCGCGGGCTTCTGGAGGAGTTGCGGGTCCTGGTCGAGGGGAGGGAGTCATAGATCCCTTCAACGCTGAGACGCGGAGACCGGAGAGACGGAGAGGATTGGCCTTGAAATGATCTTCTCCAATCCCTCGATTTTCTCAGCGCCTCTGCACCTCGGCGTCTCAGCGTTGAAAGCTTTGATCTGGTCAGGTTCTGAAAAAAAGGGGAGCGCAGTGCGCTCCCCTTTCCTCTTTCTGCTTCCGGCCGTGATTCAGAGCCGCACCCGCACCCGGTAGGTCAGGACCGTCTCCCCTCCGGCGGGGATCGGAATTTGCCACGAGGCGTTGCCGGCATCCTCCTTGTGATGGGGGTGGCTTTCCTCGACCATCTCCCAGTCGCCGGGGATCGGTTCGACGACCTTGACGGTGACCGCTTCCGTTTTGGCATTTTTCAGCCTGATTTCGAAGGCGCCTTCGAAGACGTTCTTGTACCGCAGGATGCTGCCGAGTTTCTTGAAGTCGGTCTGTTTCTTGTCGGCGGTGACGTCGAAGGCCTCTCCGAGCTTGAGGCGCACCCGGTCGTTCTTCGGGGTGTGATCGATGCGATCCTCGCCGACGAACTGCGCCGCCCCTGCGCTGTCGAGCTTGTAGACACGGACCACCCCTTTGGGAAGGGGGATCCCCAGCCCCTGTTTCTCTTTGTTGTCGAAGTCGATGAAGACCCCGACCTTGAGCCTCTGGCCGAGGTCGCCGGCGCTGTTGAGATAGTAGAAGTCGCTCCCTGGAAGACGGAATTCCTTGCGGACGGGAATTTGGGAAGCCGAAAGGAGGGCGACCTGTTTGGTCTGGTTGTCGGCGAGGGTGGTCGGGCGCTCCAGGGTGTAGAGGTGATATTCGAAGAGTGCCTCTTCGGCCATCGGCGCCTCGGCACCCATCATAGCCATCGGCATGGCCTTGGCGCGGACGCGAAAATCTTCCCGAGGCGCCCGGTGGACGTCGCCGGCGACGAGCTGCAGCCTCGCCTTCGGATAGCTGCTGCCGCTGCGGTTGGTGAGGGTGACCCAGCCGGTGAGGTCGAGACGGTCGTCGTTGCCGGAGAGTTCGGCGACGTAATCCGCCTGCCAGGAAAGCCCCCCGGTCAGGTAGCTGAGTTCCAGGTCCTGGGGGTTGGCTGTGCCGCTGCGCAGCAAGGTGACCAGGGTCGGCCGTTCCCTGAGGTTCTCCGGAACATCGGGATAGGCCAGGCGTCCCGGCATCCCTGTTTCGATCCGCTCGCCGATTTTGAGGACCACTCCCCCCTGGGCGGAAAGAACCTGCGCCTCATCTTCCCGGTCGACGCCGCTGGTGGGGTGGCTGCGCACGACAAAAACTTTCTTGCCGACAAATTTCTGCAGAAGGGTCTCGGGGGTCAGAAGGTCGAAGTCGAAATTCTGCTCAAGGACCGCAAAATCCCTGGGATTGGAGAGGCTGCGCAACAGGGCGGTTTCGGGGCGGATCAGGGCGCTGATCTCGGTGAAGGCGAGGCGGTTTTCTCCGGCCGCCAGGGACACCAGGCGGCGATCCTTGACCAGGGCGAGGTCGTCGTTGTAAATGGTGACGGCGACGCTCTTCTGCTCGGCGAGCGTGCTGCGCCGTTCCGCTTCGGCGGAAAGGGTCGTGAGAGGAAAGAGGAGAGTAAAAGCGAGGGTGAGAAAAATCCTGGGCGACATGAATCCTCCTTGTTCGTGGTGACTTCACCTCCCCTCGGGAAAATCAGGGCAAAAAGGGCTGGCCGGGAGGCGGGTCCTCAAGAATACCGTAACAAGGCAACGATGTCGCAGATAATCAAAACTTCATATTCGAGCCGGTGGTGATCAGTTGCAGGTCCGGGCCGCGCTGAATCCGGGTCGGCCGGAAATCCTTGACCTGGGCGTTGGTGAGGTCGATTTTCCCATTGAGGGCGACGTTGTCCCAGAGGACGGTCTCGGCTTTGAAGTTTTTGCCACGAATTGTGTGAATTGCTGAATTGACAACAGCGTATTCATCGACAAAACAATCCCAAAGGGCAATGTCGCGCAATTGGCAGTTGCTTAACAATACGTACGCCATTTGAGATTCGCTCATGTCAAACAAAGGAAGGATAGAATCTCGAGCTGTAAATTCGGCAATTCTCGAGCCTTCTGTAGCTACCCTAAATGTCCCACCAGAAATTCCGACAGTTTTTGCTGTCACAAATGCAAGAGAAACACCCCTGGTCATATTTACGTCTTCAAATAAAATTGTGCCCGCGATAACGTCATTAAAGCGAGTGGGGCCTTCGCCTTGTGTCACCTGTCGGAGTACAACATTAGAAAAGTGGCTTTTGTTGAAATTTACTTCATCGAGAGAACCACCTTCAATTAATAAGGTTTGAATGCCGGTCATACCCATCATGTTGACACCAGAAAGGCTAGTATTTTGAAAACAAAGAGGAATCTTACTGTCTGTGAAAGAGGAACGTACCCCAAATTCGGATTCCTTCACTAATAGTTCGGTGCCAACAAGACTGTCAAATTCGCTCTCCACAGATTTGCAGTTGATAATCACAACTTTTATTACAGTGCTTTTTAGAAATGTTGTGTTTATAAATTCACATTTTTCAAATATTACGTCTGTAAATTCAGCAAACGTGAATTTACAGTTAATAAATTTGCATTTTTTAAATTTTGTTTTTCGATATTTTGAATGTTCTGCAGTAACGTTTTTCCATTGTATGTTTTCAAATTCTGCTCCATTAAAAATTGCACCTTCAAGGTCCAAATCAGCCACCTCGACATTTTTTAGTCGAATCATCTTCGTAGATGTAAAAAAATTTAACTTTTGGATATCGGCAAAAAGTTCCTCCCATTTATTTTGAATTTCACTTTCGGATATATTCATCGCGTAAGTTACCCCCATTAAAAAAGAAGACAGCACAACAAAAATAATGGATATTTTTATTAGAAGACTCATGGTTAAATTTTCTTTGTTTCCAGTTGATAGCCGTAGTATTTTGGCCAGGTTTTTGAACGCCACTTGTGATCAGGAACTTCGCCATATTCCTTATGTCTCATGATTTGCCATGTCACCCTGTATTTATCCTGGAGATGCTTGTTTTCGTTGAGGTGATATCCCAAATAGCTATTTACAGTTGATTGAAAATTTTCATGGTTTTTAAAACCCCTTCCGAAAAAATCGTAAATACCTATTTGAATATTCCAAAGTGATTCATAATTATAATTATTGAAGCCTTGAAGGTGCCGTAAAGTTGAACAATTGAACTTGATGGACAAAAAGAAACAGTCCTGTGTAAAATCTTTTTTTAAATGGTCAGAAAAAGTGGACGGAAATACCACCTGAAAATGATCACGAGATAGTTTTAAGCTTGTTCCTAGCTTCTTTGTCCTTTCAGTTCCCACGAGCCATAACGTCAAACTCTCGATAAAATCCGATTTTTTCCCCTCGGGAAACCTCGGGTGGATCTTATCCCAACAGATTTTCAATTCGAACTCACCGTTGTCGCCTACCGCTCTGAAGTACTCCCAAAACCCCCCATTCATAATATCGATATAATCGCAGGCCACGGCGAAGCGGGGCTTGGCCGTGGGACAGCCGCTTTTGACGAGGGTGATCTTTTGTTCCCCGTTGAGGATAATTTTGCTTCCCGAGGGGTACTCCATCCCCTGTCCGCTCATTTCTCCTTCATGGTTCTGCTTGGGAATGGGTCCGGCGCTGGCGGAAACGAGGGCCTTGGTCCGTCCACGCCAGTGCGCCTGTTGAAGGTTTTCGCTCTCGGGATAATGGCCGAGGGTGGTCATGTTTTTACGGCCGAGCAGGTTGTCGTCATAGTTCAGGCAGCGGTAAAGGCCGGCGCGATGGGAGTGGCCGCTGAGGGTGTAGGCAAAGTGGTTTTGGGCAAGCCATTCGCCGTAAAGTTCGGGACGCCCTGCCTTGACCGAGCCGTGGTCGTAGTTGCTGTATTTTTCGAGAAAATCGTTGCAGTTGATCTCACCCTTTTCGGTTAACGGCTTGTCCAGGGCATAGTTGATCTGGGTGAAATGACTAAAGAGAATGCGCATCGCATCGGGGTTCTTCTTGATTGATTCACGGGGGACATGGTTCTCCTTCAAGGTAATCTGGGCATTGCCGGGACATTCTGTTGCCCGCGGCAAGGTGCCGCCTTTGGAGAACGTGGCCAGGGACCAGTTGTCCAAAAAATGTTCGCCGTCTCCCCAGGCAAGCCCGATCAGTTTCTGTTCACCATAGGTCACCGCATAATCGGAAAACGGTGAAAAAACGGTCGCGAACCAGTCGAAATTTTCTTTGGCAAAATTATGAATTTTGAGCACCTTGTCGTAGCCCGGCCCGTAGAGCAGAATCGCCTCGTAAAAGGTCAGGTTGTGATCGAGGGGGATCCCGTCATTGGCTCTTTTTCCCAGAATCCGAGGTGAAATCCCGTACGGGTATTCATAGGCCTCATGATTTCCCGAGACGATGAAGACCGGCTTGTGGAAGGCGTTGTAGAAATGGATCAGCAGCGAATAGACGATGAGGCCGTCGATGCCGTAGGGATACTCGGCGGCACGGTCATGGACCGCTTTTTTGCCGTCGAGATACATCGCTTCCCAGAGGTTGCCGGTCGTCTCGATCTTGCGGCTTCGCGGATCGAAGTTGTGGGTGTGGTCGTAGAGGTCGCCGGTCATTACCAGCAGGTCGACATCCTTGTCCTTTCCGAACTGGCCCAGCAGATTGTGAAAGTTGTCGCAGTTGTTATTCACCTGCTCGCCAAGGGGGGGCGAGATCGCATCCTCGACATCGGGGATGACCGTCGCTTTGCATCCCTTGTAGGCGTGCTGTTTTGACGAGACATGGATGTCGGAGAGATGGCCGAGGTTGAGAACCTTTTTCCCCGCCGGCGGCACGTAGATCGGGTGGCGGTTGATCAGGGGGATGGCGCTGTCCTCCTCGAAGACGATCCCCTCGACACCGACCTTGAAGGCATACCGGGGTGCGTCGGAAGGGGCGCCGTTCCCTTTGTTTTTGTATTTGTAAAAGGACGTAAAAACGTAATTTCGCGTCAGGCGATCCTGGGTGTCGAGGACGTCCCGGCTGAGATCGGCGGCTGCAGGCCGGTCGTTGCGTCCGCTCCAGAAGGAGTCATACATCTGGCCGGGATGGATGTCTTTGAGGTTTTTCAGATCGACCTGATAGAGGGAGGTGAGCCCGGCCTCGGCGAGTTGTTTCCGGATGGCGGGGTGGGTGTTGGCAAAATGCCTGCCGTTTTTATCCTGCAACTCCGGCCCGAGCTCACCGAGACAGGTACAGTCGATGCCGGCAAAGGCCTTCTCCGGGGACGGATAGAGGAGGGTTTCCGCCTTCCCCGGATCCTTCATCGCCCCGGTGGAGTCATCCCAGGGGATGACCGCGAGGCTCTGGGCGATGACCAGCTTGATGTTGTCGCCACCGACGGCTCCCCTTTTGTTTCCCCGGTCGCTGCCATTGGCGAAGGTGGCGGAAAAATTCCCGTTGGCGGCCAGAAAGAGGCTGAAACAGGCCGGGTCGTCGACCAGGAGAGGAGAGCCGAGGGACGGGTGGAGGATCACCGCCTCATAGGAGGGCTGGCGGACTTTGAAAATCTTTTTGCTCGCCGTACTCTCCGGCGCGGCGTGCAGCGCAATGGAGAGGGTCCGGGTCTCTTTGGGGGGTGTGTGGGTGTCGATGTTTTTCCTCAAGCGCGTCCTCTCTCCTTCTCCATGACCACTTCGAGCCCCTGGATCCTTAAGGTCAACTCCTTGCGCAGGAGCAATTGCGGCACCGAGATGATCTCTTTGCTGATCGTCCCGGTGATTTCCTCGCCGCTGTCGCTGACAATCTGCCAGGGGAGTCCCTTGAGGAAAGCGAAGTGGGAATCGTACCGGTTGCCGAAGAGGTCCTGAAGGTGGATTTCGATTTCTGCAGGTTCTTCGTCTGTTTGCAATTGATTGTTTTCCGCCTGCAACAGAGCGATGCCCAGGGTGCTCAGGGGCGCCTTTGCCTGCACCTCCGGCATCGCCGCCCCGCGGCCGATGTCGTAATGCACCTGGCCGTTGAAGGTGACCCCCGATCCTCCCTTGAGGGTTATTCTGTGGCCGAAAAGCTGCACCGTCCCGTTCGCCTGGACCGTGATCCCGCCGCCCCCCTGGCCGAGTGTGATGTCCCCTCCCCCCTTCCCTTCGATGCGCAGGTCCCCGGCTCCCTGAAGGTGCAGCTCACCGTTTCGCACGGCGAAGGCGGCGTCGCCGTTGCGCACGGTGACCGTCGCTCCGGAGGTGGCGTCGATCCGAAGATTTTTCCCCGAGGTCAGTTCCAGGTTTTTACCGGCGGAAGATTGAACTTTTTTTGCGGCGCTCAAGGTGTAATCCGTCTTGGCCTGGTGGTGTATTTCGCCCTGATTGGTGATCGTTTGCGAGCGGTTTTCGACGGTCACCTGCCGGTCGGCGCCGCTGCGTTCGCTTAGAGTTTCGCCGCTATGCACCTTGAAGGTCTTTGTGGCCTGCAGCAGCAAACTCCCCTTTTGAGAAGCGAGGCGGATCTGATGCGCCTGGGCGGCGGCGTTGAGGTAAAGGATGTTGTCTCCTCCCACCGTCCGCAGCGAGACCGACGCCCTGTCCCGGAAATCATCCATGAGAAGTTCGCTGCCGGCGGCGCTCCGCAGGAGATTTTGCCCGGGATGGGCGCTGGTCACCGGGCTGCGGTGGTTCGATTCGGGGAGAAAGCCGACGATCATCGGTGTGTCGGGATTGCCGTTGAGGCAGGAGAGCAGGACCTCGGCGCCGTCCCCTAAGGGGGTGTGCCAGCCGCAGGCCAGATCGCCGGCCGGACCGCCAGAGGGGGCGAGGCGGCGCAGGGGGAGACTCGCTTCGCTGTGGGGTTTGGGATCGCGGTCAAAGAGGGGGCGCAGCCGATAGCGCCCCTGTTCGTCGAGACGGGGAGTATCGCCGTCGCTCTCGATTCTGGCCGTAAAGGTCACGGGGAGTTCGGGGTGGGCGGGGATGGCCGGGCGATAGGGCGTTTCGCGGCGGGTCAACCGGGCCTGGCAGCGGTAGGTTGTTTTATCGGAGGAGGCGTGGCTGACGGCGGTGATCAGATAGTCACCGCCGACGGCGACGGCGAAGCGGGAGGCCTCCAGGGTCAGCATGGACCCCGGCAGGAGGTCGACCATTTCCCCGGCGGCCTCCAGGCTCCAGGCCGCAATCGTCCAGCGTTCGGCGCGGAATCTCGCCTCGGTCTGGGCTTCGGTGAGGCTTGCGGCGCCGGTGGCGAAATGGGTCTGGCCGACGGGGAGGTCGCCGGCACCGGGGTGGCGGCCGGTCGGGGCAGCGGCAAGAAGTGTCAGGGAGGGGGTCTCCTGGCAGAGGCCCTGCACCCGGATTTCCCCGGGGATCAGGCGCTCTCGCACGGTCAGAGAATCGACTCCGCGGGGGGATCCGTCGGGAGATCCGACCATCCCGGCGCGGGGAAGGTGGGTCAGCGTGGGTCGCGCAAGGTGCGGACAGGCGCCGTTGTGGTCGGCGAAGAAGAGGATCTCCTCCCCGTTTTCAAATCCCGACCAGAAAAAGATCCCCTCCCGGGACAGCAGTCGCAGAAGAAAATCGTAATCGCTCTCCCCGATCTGCGCCGTTTGGGGGCGCGGGCTCAAGGAGCGACTGAGAAGAAAGCGCACCCGGGAGGCGCCGAATCCGTGGCGGGAAAGGAGGGCGCGGGCAATCGTTTCGACGCTCTCGCCGAGGATTACCCGGCTGTCGCACTGATGGCGCAGCAGGGCCATCCCCGATTCGAAAACCAGCTCGACCCTTCGTCGTCCGTTGTCCAGGGAGGCGACTTCGGCAAGGGCGGTCAGGATTCCCCCCAGGATGCGACTTGAGCCGTCGGGTCCGGTCAGGGTCAGGACGGCGCGACTGGAGAGTTGTTCCCCGAGATCGAATTCCCCGGCGACGAGGGTTTCGAGGCGGAAGCGGAAGGGGGCGGAAAGGGCCTCTTCCCCGGAGAGTGAAAGGACCGTTCCGGTAAAGGAGCCAAAGGATATGGTGGAACGCACCCGTTGCAAAGAGGTCAGCAAAACAGAATTCCTCCACGAAAAAGATAGAAGTTTTCCATTAAAATTTTTTGTTTATCGCTGAATTTTTGCCGGATGTCAAGAGGCTATTGGCAGAAACGACCGGAGTGGGTCCGAAAAATGGAGAGGGTGGCCATCCCCCTCACCCCGGAGCAAAAAGACAAAAGCCCGCAGGTTGCGGGCTTTTTCACGACAGGCTTGTTACCCGGAGCCGAAGGCTCTGGTCCGTCGTTGCGGTGCGGATTGGAAGAAAAGGGGAAACCGGCAGGGATCAGGCGGGCTCGAGCCCGGCGAATTTGAGGAGGAGTTTCTTGGCGCCGACGGTGTTGAAGTAGACGGTGACTTTCTGGTTGTCGCCGTTTCCTTCGACGCGGCGGACGCTGCCGACGCCGAAACGGGGATGGCGGACCCGGAGGCCGATGCGCAACCCTTCCTCGGCGTCGGGGACGACCCGGACCTCCTCTTCGAAGGAGGGCTCGCCGCCGCTGTCTTCGAAGGGGGAGGGGGTCAGGGACTCGAAGACGGAGGCGAGGTTGTGGGCCGAAACCTTGTGGAGGGTCGGGGTCGCGGTTCCGGCCACCAAATGGGGGGGGATCTCTGCGAGAAAGCGGCTCGGCGGGTTGAACTGGAAGTCGCCGTAGACCCTTCGCCTGCGGGCGTGGCTGAGAACGAGTTTCTCCATGGCCCGGGTCATCCCCACATAGCAGAGGCGCCGCTCCTCCTCGAGCTCGTCCCCTCCGCCCTGGGAGCGCGAGTGAGGAAAGAGCCCCTCTTCCATCCCGGTCATGAAGACCACCGGGAATTCGAGCCCCTTGGCGGCGTGCAGGGTCATCAGGGTGACCCGGTCGAGGCTGGCGTCGTAGGAGTCGAGATCGGTGATCAGCGCCACCTGCTCGAGATACTCCCGCAACGTCCCCTCGCTTCCGCTGTGCTCCTCCATCCCGGCGAGGAGCTGTTCGAGGTTCTCCATTCGTCCCTGGGCTTCCTCGGTTCGTTCCTGACGGAGCATCGGGCCGTAGCCGCTCTCTTCGATGATCTCGGCGGTGAGCCGGGGATAGGGGAGATGCTCCAGCCGGCGGCCGAAGGAGGCGATGAGCTCGACGAACTCGCCGACCTTGCGGGCGGCGGCCCCGGCGACGAGGCCGCGCTCCAGGGCGAGGGCGCAGGCGGGGAGAAAGCCCCCGGCCTCCTCCTCGAGGGGGGCGATGCGATCGATGGTCGCGGCGCCGATCCCCCGCGGCGGGACGTTGACGATCCGCCGCGCCGAGACGGTGTCGGCCGGGTTGAGGAGGATCCGCAGGTAGGCGAGGATGTCCTTGATCTCCATCCGCGAGTAGAATTTGACGCCGCCGAACATCACGTAGGGGAGGTTGTGACCGCGCAGCGCCTCCTCAAGGGGGCGGGACTGGGCGTTGGTGCGGTAAAAGACGGCGATATCGCGCAGATGGCGGCCGCCCCGGTGCAGCCGGGCGATTTCATCGGCGACGAAGCGGGCCTCCTCGAGATCGTCGGAGAGGGTCTCGACGACGACCTTTTCTCCTTCGGGGTTGTCCGTCCACAACGTCTTCCCCTTGCGGCCGAGGTTTTTTTCCACCACGCCCCCGGCGGCGTCGAGGATGGTGCGGGTCGAGCGGTAGTTCTGTTCGAGGCGGATGACGACGCAGCCGGGATAATCCTTCTCGAAGCCGAGGATGTTCCCGATCTCGGCGCCGCGCCAGCGGTAGATCGACTGGTCGTCGTCGCCGACCACGCAGAGGTTACGGTGTCCGCCGGCCAGGAGGTGGATGAGGCGGTACTGCACCTGGTTGGTGTCCTGGACTTCGTCGACGTGGATGTAGGCGAAACGCCGCCGGTATTTTTCGAGGATCTCCGGATGGTTCTCAAAGAGTCTCACCGTAAGCATCAGCAGGTCGCCGAAATCGAGGGCGCTGGCCTGTTTGAGGCGGCTCTGGTAGCGCGCGTAGACCCGGGCGACCAGATCGCTGTAGAAGTCCCCCCGTTCCATCGCCTCGGGAAAGAGGCCGCGATTCTTGGCGCCGTCGATGGCTGCGGCCGCCGCCCGGGGTTTGAGGATCTTTTCCGGGATGTCGAGATCCCTGAGGATCCCCTTGAGGAGACGTTCCTGGTCCTGATCGTCGTAGATGCTGAAATCGCTGGAATAGCCGAGAGCGGTGATTTCCCGGCGGAGGATGCGCACGCAGGTGGCGTGAAAGGTGGCGACCCAGGGGAGTTCGCCGCCGCCGAGGAGGCGCTGCAGGCGCTCCTTCATCTCGGCGGCGGCCTTGTTGGTGAAGGTGACCGCCAGAATCCGCCACGGCTCGACCCCCCGGTCGTGGATCAGGTGAGCGACCCGGTGGGTGACGGTGCGGGTCTTGCCCGAGCCGGCCCCGGCGAGGATGAGGAGCGGCCCTTCGGTCTGCCGCACCGCCTCCTGCTGCCGGGGGTTGAGGTCGCGGAGAAACTCACTCATCGGTTTCGTCCTCGAGGGTGCGGGTCATCAGGGCGCGGTTGTAGGCCGAGACCATGTCGCGCCGGGAGATGATCCCGACCAGCCGGTTGCCGCCTTCGCGGTCGACCACCGGGAGCTGCTCGATGTTGCGGTAGCCGATCTTTTTCATCGCCTGGTCGAGATCGTCGTCCCCGGTGACGGTGATCACGTCGAGAGTGGCCAGCTCCTTGATCACCACCAGGTCCATGAGGTCGCGCTCGAAGACCACCCCCATGAAATCCTGGACCGAGATGATCCCGGTGAGCTCGCCGTTGCTGTTGATGAGGGGGAAGTTGGTGTGGCGGGTGCTGGCAATGAAGTGGGCAAACTGGCCGAGGGTCATGTTCTCCGGCACCGATTCCGGGTCGGTGGCCATCACCTCGCGGACGAGAAGGGACTTCATGATATTGCGCTCTTTACCCGCTTCGAGGTTGATCCCGGCCCGGGAGAGCTCGACGGTGTCGAGACTTTCCTTCTTGAAGTGGCGACTGATCCCGGTCCCGATGACGCAGGTGAGCATGATGGGGATGATGACCTGGTAGGAAGCGGTAATTTCGAAGAGGAGGAAGATGGCCGTCATCGGGGCGTGGGTCGCCGCCGAAAGAAAAGCTCCCATGCCGACCAGGGCGTAGGCGCCGGGGGTGGTGGCGACGGAGGGGAAGGCCATCTGCGCCAGCTTGCCGAAGGCTCCGCCGGTGACGGCGCCGATGTACAGGGACGGAGCGAAGAGCCCCCCCGGCAGGCCGGAGCCGAGAGTGACCGAGGTGGCGACCACCTTCATGACGATCAGGGCGGCGAGGAGGTACCAGGCGCCTTCGCCGCGCATTACCGTCTCCATGAACTCGTAGCCGTTGCCGAAGACCTGGGGAAAGAAGATCCCCACGGCCCCCACCAGCAAGCCGCCGAAGATCGGCTTGGCCAGCCTCGGAATCTTCAGGCTGTCGAAGCGGTCCTTGATGCGGAAATGGATATCGATGAAGCCGGCGGCAAACATGCCGATGATCAGGCCGAGGAGGAGGTAGAGGAGGAGTTCCCAGGGGCCGGAGAGAACGTAGGGAGGAGCGGCGAGAGCGGGGATGTTGCCGAGGAGCGCCCGGGAGACGACGGTGCTCATGCCGCTGGCGATGACGATGGAGGTGAAGCTGGAGATTTCGAAGGAGGAGAGGAGGACGATCTCCTGGGCGAAGAAGACGCCGGCGATCGGGGCGTTGAAGGTCGCCGCCACCCCGCCGGAGACGCCGCAGGCGACGAGGACCTTGAGCCGGTCGCCGCTGACCTTGAAGGTCTGACCGAACTGGCTGCCGATGGCCCCGCCGATCTGGGCGATGGGCCCTTCCTGGCCGGCGCTGCCGCCGGTGCCGAGGGTGATGGCGCTGGCCAGTCCCCGGGTGAAGATGGTGCGGACCTCGATCTTGGCTCCCCGCAGGTTGACCCTTTCGAGAAAGGCCGGAAATCCGAACCTGAGGTCCTTGGCGAAGAAGAGTCCGAAGGGGATCAGCAGCAGACCGCCGGCGACGGGGAAGAGAATGACCAGCACCCGGCTCAGGGTCCATTCGTCGAAGGAGATGGCGAAGAGCTCCATCCCCTGTTCGATGACGGCCCAGTGAACGAAGTCGATGGTTTTGCGAAAGGCGTAGTTGCCCAGTCCCGAGAGGAGGCCGATGGCCACCGCCAGGATGGCCATGAAGGTGTTTTCGCTGATGCGAAAGCGGCTGAGGAGGGCGGTGCTGCGGCGGCGCAGCCAGATGATGAGTTTGTTTCTCGGACGCAACAGATTTACTCCACGGTGACGCTTTTGGCAAGATTGCGGGGTTGGTCGACGTCGGTCCCCTTGAGGACGGCGATGTGATAGGCGAGGAGCTGCAGGGGGATTACAGTGAGGATCGGCATCAGCTCATCGGCGATCTGCGGCAGGACGAGGATGACGTCGGCCTTGTCGGAAAGGTCGCTGTCTTCCCGATCGGTAATGGCAATCACCTTGCCGCCGCGGGCGCGGACCTCCTCCATGTTGGAAATGACCTTCTCGTAGGTGTCGTTGCCGGGGGCGATGATCACCACCGGCAGCTGCTCGTCGATGAGGGCGATGGGGCCGTGCTTCATCTCGCCGGCCGGGTAACCCTCGGCGTGGATGTAGGAGATCTCCTTGAGCTTGAGGGCCCCTTCGAGGGCGATGGGGTACTGGTTGCCCCGCCCGAGATAGAGAAAGTCGGTCGCCCCGACGAAGTCCCTGGCGATCTGTTCGATAGCGCCGTCGAGGAGAAGGGCCTCTTCGACCTTGCGCGGCAGGGTGAGGAGCTCGGCGGTGAGGGCGCGGCTGCGCTCGGCGTCGAGGATCCCCCGGGTCTTGCCGAGGTGCAGGGCGAAGAGGAAGAGGGCGACCAACTGGGTGGTGAAGGCCTTGGTGGAAGCGACGCCGATCTCCGGCCCGGCGTGGGTGTAGATCACGCCGTCGCTCTCCCGGGCGATGGACGACTCCACCACGTTGCAGATGGCGACGGCCTTCGACCCCTTCCCCCGGGCTTCCCGCAGGGCGGCGAGGGTGTCGGCGGTCTCGCCGCTCTGGCTGATGAGGACCGTGAGCGTCCGCGGGGTGACGATCGGGTCGCGATAGCGGAATTCGCTGGCGATGTCGACCTCCACCGGGATCCGCGCCAGTCTTTCGATGAGGAACTTGCCGACCAGGGCGGCATGCCAGGAGGTGCCGCAGGCGACGATGAAAATTTTATCCAGGGAGCCGAGCTCCTCGTCGCCCAGGCGCAGATCTTCGAGGTGGATCCTCCCCTCCCCCTCGACGATCCGTCCGGCGATGGTGTCGGCGATGGCCCGGGGCTGTTCGTGGGTCTCCTTGAGCATGAAATGGCGGTAGCCCCCCTTCTCCGCCATCAGCGGGCTCCAGGTGATGGTCTTGGCGGTTTTCTCCCGCGGCGCCCCGGAGAGGTCGGTGACGCGCATCGCCTCGGGGGTGAAGACGACCATCTCGCCGTCCTCGAGGAAGATCATCTCCCGGGTGTGGGAGAGCATCGCCGGGATGTCGGAGGCGACGAAATACTCGCCCACCCCCTGGCCGACCACCAGCGGCGAGCCGAGCTTGGCGGCGATGAGCTTGTCCGGTTCCTTCTCGCAGAGGATGGCGACGGCGTAGGCGCCCCGCACCTCCCCGAGAGCGAGGCGCACCGCCCCTTCGAAATCGCCGCCTTCCTTGTAGTGTCTCTCGACCAGGTGGGCGATGACCTCCGTGTCGGTTTCCGAGCGGAAGTTGTGGCCGAGGGCGCGGAGCTTCTCCCGGAGCTGCTGGTAGTTTTCGATGATGCCGTTGTGCACGACGACGATGCCGCCGGCAAAATGGGGGTGGGCGTTGGTCTCGGAAGGGCGGCCGTGGGTGGCCCAGCGGGTATGGCCGATGCCGCGGCTCCCCTCGAGGGGGCGCTGCAGAAGGACGGCTTCGAGGTTGGCGAGCTTCCCCTGGGCGCGGCGGATTTCGATTTTCCCGCCGTCGAGGGTGGCGATCCCCGCCGAATCATACCCCCGGTACTCGAGGCGGCGCAGACCGTCGAGGATGATGGGGGTGGCCTGCTGCTGGCCGATATAGCCGACGATGCCGCACATGGGAGGTTTCCTTTCCGACGATGGATAAAAAGGGGAAAGGGGCGAGACGCTGTCGCCTCACCCCTTGCTTGAACGGGCGATTACGATTTTTTTTCCTTGGGCTTGTGACGCAGTCGCCAGCCGAGGACGACCTTCTGCTCGGTCCGGGAGAGGGCGAGGGAATCGGGAGGAACATCCTTGGTGATGGTCGATCCGGCGCCGATGAGGCTGCCGCGGCCGATGCGCACCGGGGCGACGAACTGGGTGTCGCTGCCGACGAAGACGTCGTCTTCGATCACCGTCCGGTGCTTGTTGACGCCGTCGTAGTTGCAGGTGATGGTGCCGCAGCCGATGTTGACCCCGCTGCCGACCTCGGCGTCGCCGATGTAGGTCAGGTGGCTGGCCTGGGAGCCGAGGCCGAAGGTGGCTTTCTTGGTCTCGACGAAGTTGCCGAGCTTGTTGTTTCCGGCCAGAACGGTGCCGGGGCGCAGGTGAGCCATCGGTCCGATGGTGCAGCCGTCGCCGAGGCGGGACTCTTCGAGAACACTCCCCGCCTTGAGGTGGACGTCGTCGGCGAGGGTGCAGTCCGTGACGACGACTCCCGGCTCGATCAGGGCGCCTCTGCCGATAATTGTTGCGCCGCGCAGGTGGACGCCGGGGTGGATCACCGTGTCGGCGCCGATGCGCACACCGGGATCGATGTAGGTGGTCTTTGGATCGATGAGGGTGACGCCCTCGCGCATCAGCTCCTCGTTGATGCGGCACCGCATGAGCGCTCCGGCCTCGGCGAGCTGGAGGCGGTCGTTGATCCCCAGGGTCTCGCCGGCTTCGGCGGCAGCCAGGGCGCAGACCCTGCGACCGTCGGCGCGGGCCATGGCCAGAACGTCGGTCAGGTAGTATTCCCCCTGGGCGTTGTCGGTGGTGACGCCGCGCAGCGCTTCGAAAACGTAGGGGGCCTCGAAGGCGTAGATCCCGGTGTTGATCTCCAGGATGGCCTTTTCAGCGGAGGTGGCGTCCTTTTCCTCGACGATGCGCAGCACCTCCTCGCCGTCGCGGACGATCCGCCCGTAGCCGTGGGGGTTCTCCAGCCGGGAGGTGAGGACGGTGACGGCAGCCTTTTGGGTGCCGTGGTAGGAAAGAAGCCGGGCGACCGTCTCCTGGCGCAACAGGGGGACGTCGCCGCAGAGGAGGAGAATCGTCCCGGTGAAATCGGCCAGGGCTTCCCGGGCACAGAGGAGGGCGTGGCCGGTGCCGAGTTGCTCGCTCTGGACGGCAAAGAGCACCCCTTCGTCGGCCAGGGCCTTTTCTACCGCCGCAGCGCCGTGGCCGATCACCATGACCGTCGGAAAAGAGCCGAGGGCCGTCGCCAGACGGACCGGATAGCTGGCCATGGGGAGTCCGGCCACCCGATGGAGGACCTTGGGAAGGTCGGATTTCATCCGGGTTCCGCGCCCGGCTGCGAGGATGACGGCCGCCAGTTTCTGATCGTTC
Source organism: Desulfuromonas soudanensis (assembly GCF_001278055.1). Classification (NCBI taxonomy): domain Bacteria; kingdom Pseudomonadati; phylum Thermodesulfobacteriota; class Desulfuromonadia; order Desulfuromonadales; family Desulfuromonadaceae; genus Desulfuromonas; species Desulfuromonas soudanensis. Next base: position 64,971 of record NZ_CP010802.1, read on the forward strand.
ATGGGTCCTCTTTCCTGGGAGGTCTTGCCGAAGTGCTTCATTATACGAAACGGCGGGGGGGAGTCAAGGAATATGCCCCCCGCAAGGGGGGCCAGAGCCGCGATTTTCTTTGCAAATATCGCCCTGGTTCAGTATAGTTTGCCCTATTGGAGGGTGCTTATGGATAGTCGTAAGGGGCTCGCGGGCGAGCTTAACACCATAGAACAGCTGTTAAAGGAGCTGCACATCACCTACGAGCAGTATTTTGCCGGGGTGGAGAAGCGGGAGCCGATGAAGGTCCGCGAGGATCTCGCGGCCCGCCTGCGGCGCTTCGCCAACCGCCGGATCACCCAGACCGATTTGCGCTTCCGCTACCAGGGCCTGGCGGCCCGCTATCACAGCTATTCGGCGCACTGGGATCGCATACTGCGCCTGATCGACGAAGGGCGCTACGTTCGCCAGGTCCGCAAGGCTTCGGCCCCGGCCCCGGTCCCGGCCCCGGCAGCGACGGAATCCCCACCCCCGGCGACGGAGGGACGGCAGGAAGATATTTACCGGGAATTGATGGCGGCCCGCAGCGCCTGCCACATGGAGGGGAAGGCCCCGGACCGGGCCCAGGTGGCGGCCTTTCTCGACACGCAGCGGGAGAAGATTCGCGAGCGATTCGGCGACCGCGAAGTGGAGTTCACCGTGGTCTGCGAAGGCGGCAAGCCGAAGATCAAGGTCCGGCCCAAGCCTTAGGAGCCCGTTGGGCTAGAATGCAGAAAACAGAACACAGAATACCCCCTTCGCGCTGGGCGTTTTCCTTCTGTATTCTGTATTCTACATTCTTTTCTTCATGCCCTTTCAGCCTCGCCCCGAACTGTCCGAAGTCCCCAAGGAGACGCTTCCATGAGCCCGCAGAATACGGAAAAGGGGAAGACGGCCCTGGTCCTGGCGGGAGGCGGAATCATGGGGGCCGCCTACGAGATCGGCGCCCTGACGGCACTCGACAGGCTCCTGTCCGGGGGTTTTTCCTCCAACCGCTTCGAGATGTACGTCGGCGTCAGCGCCGGATCGGTCATCGCCACCCTGGTGGCCAACGGAATCCCGCCGGCGGTCCTCTTCCGCTCCATCGCCAACAATGAGAGCAGGGTCTTCAACTGGCGCCGCTCCGACATCTACCGCATCGATTACCGCGAAATCCTCACGTCCTTCTGGGCCCTGTTGCGCAACCTGTTCCGGATTTTCCGCAACTACCGGCGCAACGGCTGGTCCTTTTCCCTCCACGAAATTCTCTATATCCTTCAGGAACAGTTCCCCTCCGGGCTCTTCTCCCTGGCGCCGATGCAGAATTATCTCTGCCGGTCCTTTGCCAAGGAAGGGGTCCGTGACGATTTCAGCCAGTTGACTCCCGAGCTCTACATCCCCGCCTACGATCTCGACCGGGGGCAGCGGGTGGTCTTCGGCTGCGAAGGATACCGGGACATGCACATCTGCCAGGCGATCACCGCCTCCTGCGCCATACCCTACTTCTTCCGCCCCCACAAAATAGGAAACCAGAACTTTATCGACGGTTCCATCGGCCGGGTCAGCCATATCGATATCGCCATCGAGCGGGGCGCCAAGCTGATCGTCGTGGTCAACCCCCGGGTACCGATGGACAACGACCTCGAACGTTTCTGCCTCCCTTCTTTATCGGAAGGCAAATGCTCGAGCATCGCCGACCTGGGGATTTCCTTCGCCTGGGAGCAGGCGATGCGCATCGAAACCAAGGAGAAGCTCGAGATGGCTCTCGAGGGGTACCGGCACCAGCACCCCGAGGTCGATATCCTTCTCATCGAGCCGGGGCGCGAGGAGTCGATGCTCTTTTTTCAGAGCCCGATGAGCAACGACGCCCGCCATCACATCATGAATTACGGCTACAACCTCACCCTGGGGCAGCTCAAGGATCGCTTTGACGAGTTTGAGTCGGTGCTCGGCCGCCACGGCGTCGAGGTGACGGCCGAGCACCTTTCCAGCGCCCCCCCCGCCGAAGTCGTCACTTGAAAAGATCGTCCGGGAGGCCTGAATGAAGATCCATCTCGTAACACTCCATGTTCGTCCTTCGGCCCAGGCCGTCCCCCTGGCCGCCGCCTCCCTGAAGGCCGCCCTCCCTCCGGAACTGCAGGAAGAAACCGTCCTGGTCGACCTCTTCCCGACCTCGGCCGACGAGGAGCTCCTCTCGGACATTCTCGCCGGCGAGCCGGATGTCGTCGCCTTTTCTCTCTACGTCTGGAGCCGAAAGCGCCTTCTTTCTCTTGCCCGGGAGCTGCGTCGCCGCCGCCCGTCCCTCCTGCTGGTTGCCGGCGGTCCGGAAGCGACCGTCGACGCCGAGGGGGTCCTCGACGAAGGAGAGCTCGATGCCGTCATCCGCGGCGAGGGGGAGGAGACCTTCGCCGAACTCATGGCCGCCGTGGAAAAAAATGAGACGCTGCCGCCGCTCTCCGGCCTGACCCTGCGGAGCGCCGCCGGGATTCTGACCGGTCCCGACCGGCCTCCCGTCGAAGACCTCGACACCCTCCCCTCACCCTGGCTGAGCGGCGCGCTGGTCCCCGCCGCCGGGGGAGGCGTCCTCTGGGAGATCGCCCGGGGATGCCCCTTTGCCTGCGATTTCTGCTACGACGCCCGAGGGAGCCGCGGCGTCCGCCACCTCTCCGTCGGGCGCCTGAAGGCTGAACTCGACCTCTTCGTCAGGGCCGGAGTCTCCCAGGTCTGGGTCCTCGACTCGACCTTCAACTTCCCGGCGCAGCGAGGAAAGACCCTGCTGCAGCTCCTCGCCGCGCGGGCCCCCGGGATTCATTTTCACCTCGAGGCCAAGGCCGACTACATCGATCGCAAAACCGCAGGCCTCCTCGGGCGCATCCCCTGTTCGGTGCAGGTCGGCCTCCAGTCGGCCCATCCCGAGGTGCTGCGCAATATCCACCGCGTCTTCGATCCGCAGTCCTTTTCCGAGAGGATCCAGTACCTCGCCGCCGAAGGGGTAACCTACGGCCTCGATCTGATTTACGGCCTCCCCGGGGACGATCACGGGGGCTTCTGCCAGAGTCTCGAGTACGCGCTGGAGCTGCGCCCCAATCATCTCGACATCTTCCCCCTGGCGGTTCTCCCCGGGACACCCCTGCACGCTCATCGCGAGCGCTTCGGCCTGCGCGCCGAGAAAAGCCCTCCCTACCTGGTCCTGGAGAGCGCCAGCTGTCCCCCGGATCAGCTGGCGGCGAGCCGCCGCCTGGCAGGTGCCACGGCCATTTTCTACAATATCGGCCGGGCCGTCGCCTATTTCCCCGCCCTGCTGCGCGGGACCGGCCTCAAGGCGGTCCCCTTCCTCGAACGTTTTGCCGATTTTCTGGCGGCGCAGCCCGGCGGGGAAGAGCGCCTCCTCGAGTCCGAGGGGTGGGCTCCGCAGGAGGTTCTGAAGTGCCAGGAGCGCTTTGTCGCCGATGAGTTGCGCGCCTGCGGCCGTCCGCAGCTGATTTCCGCAGCGATCGATCTTCTTCGTTACCACTATTACTATGCCGAAACCCTTCTCGGCGCCGAAACCCTTCCCGACACCCTCTGCGGACTCGATCCCTGGCGGTCGCCCTGGCGGGTCGCCTCCACGGTGCGGCTCGTCCCCTTCTCCTACGAAATCCTCAATCTGCTGGAAATGGGAGAGGTCGATCTGCTGCAGCTTACCGACCTCTTTCGCCCCGTCGGCTCGGTCGCTCTCTTCCTGCGGCGGGGGGAGGAGGTGATCTGCGAATCCCTCGAAGAGGATTTTCTCAAACTGCTGAAGGGATGCGACGGGCGGCGGACGCCGGAAGAGATCTTTGCCGGGAGCATTTCCCGGGCCGAGGGAGAGGAGATTGCGGTCTTTGCGGTGGGGGAGGGTCTGCTGGTGCCGGCGGGGCTTACTTGAGGATGAGGTCCATGAAGCCGCGGTAGGTCTGGCGCTTGCGTTCCGATTCCTCGTAGAGGGTCGAGGAAAAAAGGGCGGTGGCGGCGTGTTCGGCCATCATCGAGAAGAGCTGGAAATCGACCTGCTGAAAGCTCTCCTTTTGGATGAAGAGCCGGTAGATGGCGAGAACGCCCATGGATTCGCCATGAATCATCAGGGGGATGGCGGCCAGGGGGACCAGAGGATCGTCCGAACCCTCGCTCACCGACCCTTCCTGAAAATAACTTTCGCCGCCCGCCGCCACCTCGCCGAGGAGTCCCTCGCCCGCCGTCACCCGGGGGAAGGGGCTCTCCTCGAACCCCTCTCCGGTTTCGTAACAGAGCTGCCGCGCCTCCCTGTCGAAAAGGAGGAGGGCGAACTTTTCGGCACCGACGAAGTTGATGACCACTTCCTTGATGATGGCGATGACCTGGGTGCGGTTGAGCTGGGAGTGCAGCCGGGTGGAGGCGATATAGAGGTTGGTGAGGTTGTTGTTGACCTCTTCGGTGTGAATCAGCTGGCCGGCGAAGTCTTGATTTTCCTCCTCCAGTTCGGCAATGCGCAACTGCAGGAGACGGTTTTCTTCCCGGGCCCGGGAGTTCTGGTGCTCGAGGTGTTCGAGCCGGACCTCGACGGGGCGCCCGGAGAGCGGCGGGGGGACCGGTTCGGCGCGGGGGTCCGTTGCCACCAGGTGGCGCAGGGCGAGGAGCCATTCGGGGTCGGGATGAACAAAGTAGATTCCCATCCCCCCTTCCGCCCCTTCGACGACCCGCACCACTTTCCCCCGCAGGGAGAGGTGGCGGCCGTCGGGGAAGGTGATACCGAGTTCCACCGGGCTTCCCTGGGGGAACAAATCCGCGCTTTTAAGAAAAATACCGTTTTCCGAGAGATCGCAGGCCCGGGTCTCAAGGGTCTTTCGGCCGTGGGTGATCTGAACCGGCAGAGAGACCGCGGCGCGAAGGGTTTTGCGCACCTTGGAGCGGCCGAGGAGGCGCTGGACCTTGTCGACGAGATCCTTTTTGTTGACCGGCTTGGTCAGGTAGTCGTCACATCCGGCTTCCAGGCATTTGAGGATCTCTTCATCCTTGCCGGCGGCGGTGACCATGATCACCGGAAGTTCCTGCCAGGGCCCCGGGGCGCGCAAGCGCCTGCACACCTCGTCGCCGTTGATTCCGGGCATGTACAGGTCGAGGAGCATCAGCTCGGGCCGCACCTCGTCGAGACGACTGAGCGCTTCCTCCCCGGAGCTGGCCGTAGCGATCTGGTGGCCGCTGTCTTCGAGAAAGGATTTTTCCAGTTGCAAAAAGAGGTCGACGTCGTCGACCAGAAGAATCGTGGACATAGGGTCTCGCATTTCAGGTCAGAAATTCCCCTGAACCTACAGCAATCGGACCCGAAAGTAAAGACTTGCCCCCGCAGGGGGCGCGGAGCGGGCGGCCTCAGGCCACATCCTGCATGCGCTTGTGATACCGCGGCCGCTCGCTGAGGAGGCCGGCGATTTCCTTCACCTCGGGGACGCGCCCGGCGACCCGCAGAATGTCGTCGATGAGGAGGGCCGGGGAGACGTAGACCCGGTTGTCGATCATTTTGCGGCGATCGCGGAAGAGATGCACCTCAGCCTTGATGCCGAGGGTATCGAGCGCTTCACGAACGTTGGCCAGGGTGAGTTCGCAGCGCTTGCTGCTTTCGGGTTTGCAAATGATGTCGATCCTCATTCTTCCCTCCGATCCTTTTGGTTGCACTCGCGACGGCCAAAGATGACCTATCTGGTAATATTATAAAGGAGCAGGGGTAAAAGGCAACCTTTATCTCCGGTTCCGGGCGGACCCGATCCAGCGCTTGCCTGGGTTTGCTCTTGCGGCTACAATGAGCCCCTGAATTTCTATTTTTCGAGGTAACCATTTGAAATGCCAGATGCTCAACGCTCCGGGCCAGATCGAGAAACGGGACCTTCCGTCCCCCCGTCCGGGACCGGGGGAGATCGTGGTGCGGATCCGGGTCGCCCTGACCTGCGGCACCGACCTCAAGACCTGGCGGCGCGGTCACCCGAAAATCTCCCTCCCTTCCCCCTTCGGTCATGAATTTTCCGGGACCGTTGCCGCCGTCGGCGAGGGAGTCCGAACCTTTGCTCCCGGAGACGCCGTGATGGCCGTACACTCGGCCCCCTGCGGCGTCTGTTTCTATTGCCGGGCCGGCCAGGAAAATCTCTGTGACACCCTCATGGAGACCAAGGTTCTGGGGGCCTACGCCGAGGAGATTCTCCTTCCGGCCCACATCGTCGCCCGCAACGTTTATCTCAAACCCGACCATCTCTCCTTCGAGGAGGCGGCCTTCCTCGAGCCTCTGGCCTGCGTGGTCCACGGCAGCCTGGTCCAGCCCCTGCGGCGCGGCGAGATTCTGCTTATCGTCGGTGCCGGCGCCATCGGCATCCTTTATCTCCTTCTCGCCCGGGCCCGCGGGGTCGGAAGGATCCTCGTCGCCGGCAAGCGGGGGAGTCGTCTCGACCTGGCCCGTCGCCTCGGGGCCGACCGCGTGATCGATGTCGAGACGGAGGATCTGCTGGCGGTCGTTGCCGCCGAGACCGAGGGGCGGGGCGCCGATCAGGTCATCGAGTGCACCGGGCGCCCGACGGTCTGGGAGGGGACGATGGCCCTGGTGCGCAAGGGGGGAAGGATCCTGCTCTTTGGCGGCTGCCCCTCCGGGACCGAGGTTCGCTTCGATGCCGGGCGGCTCCATTATGACGAAATCGTCCTTCAGGGGGTCTTCCATTTCACCCCGGCGGCGGTCGCCGAGGCCCGGCAGCTCCTGGTCACCCGGGCTATCGAGGTCGCCCCCCTGGTCTCCGGGCGCTTCGGCCTCGACGGACTCGAATCGGCCCTTTCCCTCCTCGACCGCGGCGAAGGACTCAAGTACGCCATCCTTCCGGAGGGGCGATGAAGACCGATCTCCCTTCGACCATGGCGGCGGTGGTGGTTCATTCATTTACCGATATTCGCGTCGAGCAGGTCCCTCTCCCCCTCCCCGGTCCCCGGGATATTCTCGTCCGGGTCGCCGTCTGCGGCGTCTGCTCCGGCGATGTCATGGACTGGTACATCGAGGCCAAGGCTCCTCTGGTTCTCGGCCACGAACCGGCCGGGACGGTGGCGGCCATCGGCGCCGAAGTCACCTCCTTTGCCGTCGGCGACCGGGTCTTCATGCACCACCACGCCCCCTGCTTCGTCTGCGAGCGCTGTCGTCAGGGTCTGTACACCCTCTGTCCCACCTGGAAGCGGAGCCGTCTCGATCCCGGCGGCATGGCCGAATACGTGCGGGTTCCCGAGATCAACCTCAGCGACACCCTGAAACTTCCCGACCAGGTTTCCTTCGAGGACGCCTCCCTGGTGGAACCGGCCGCCTGCGCGGTGAAGGGGATGGCCAAAGTCGGCGTCCTTCCCGGGGACACGGTGCTCATCACCGGCCTCGGTGTGATGGGGATGCTCAACATCCAGGTCGCCCGGGCCTTTGGTGCGGCGCGGATCATCGCCGCCGACCGGATTCCCTGGCGGCTGCAGAAAGCCCTGGATCTCGGCGCCGACGCCGTCATCGACGTCTCGCGGCAGAGCCTGGCCGAAGGAGTCTCCCGCCTCACCGGCGGCGCCATGGCCCGGCGCGTCATTGTCGGCCCCGGCACCACGGCGGCGATGGCCGACGGCATCCGCGCCTGCGCTCCCGGCGGCACGGTCCTTTTCTTCACCCCCACCCCGCCGGGTATCCTCCTCGAGATCGAGCCCCATTTCCTCTATTTCAACGAGATCACCCTCGCCTCCTCCTACTCCTGCGGACCCCTCGACACCCGGCAGGCTCTCGACCTCATCGGACGGGGGGTGATTGCCGCCCGGGATCTGGTGACCCACCGCTTCCCCCTGATTGAGGCCGCCGAGGCCTTCGCCCTCACCGCCCGTGGAGGCGATTCCCTCAAGGCCCTGGTGCTTGTGGAGACGTCATGAACGACGAGACCGACAAGGGGATGAGTTGCGACTGGATTCCCGGCGGAGAACCGGAAGGGACCGCTACGGCAATCTCGGGCGACGCTCCCGGCAATCGCAGCGTGATCTATCCCTTTGCCGGCGACTTTACCTGGGCAGGTGTGCCGCAGGAGCGCTACAAGGCCGAGGACGGCACCTGGGCCGCCATTGCCCGGACGGTGCTGATCGGCGCCCGGGGCGAGAGCGCCCTCTTCGACCTGCGCTATTTCGAGATCGCCCCCGGCGGTCACTCCTCCCTGGAAAAGCACGAACACGAACACGTGGTGATCTGCATCCGCGGCCGCGGCACCCTCCTCATCGACGGGACGCTGGCCGAGCTCAACTTCCTCGACACCGCCTACCTCGCCCCGAACGATCCGCATCAGCTGTGCAACCCCTTCGACGAGCCCTTCGGTTTTTTCTGCATCGTCAATCACCACCGCGACCGTCCCCGCCCCCCCGACGAAAAGGAGCTGCGCGCCCTTCTTTCCGGCGCCGCCGCCAGGGGGATCCGCCCCTGAGCGCGGATAGAGATGGGCCTTTGTCCGCCAAGCCGCGGCGGTACATTGACATTCAACGAAAACTCTTACGACCAGGGTAAAAAAAAGAATTCAAGAAACGGCAAAGGCCACCCGAATCGGGTGGCCTTTGCTGTGGGGAGAGAGGTGGTGAAGGCACCGGATCAGTCCTTGGAGGGACAGGTCTCGCCGTAGGTCATTTTCAGGGCGCGGCGCACCCGGGCGGTGAGTCGCACCGGGTTGATCGGCTTGGCGATAAAGTCGAAAAAGCCTTTGTCGAGGAGGGCGGCCTCGTCTTCGGCCGAGGTCCTCGCCGACAGGGCGATCACGGGGATACGGGCGGTGGCGGGGTTTTTCTGCAGGGCGTCGAACATCTCGTTGCCATCCATCCGCGGCATCAGGCTGTCGGTGATGATCAGGTGCGGCAGGTTCTGGGAGGCGCTCTTCAACCCGTCGGCGCCGTTGGTCGCCTCGAGAGTGATGTAGCCGATTTTTTTCAGGGCGGCGAGGATGGCCGCCCGCACCAACTCGCCGTCTTCCACCACCAGGATCGTCCACCAGTCGCTGTTGCGGGCGGTCTCGGCCTGCAGGTAGTGTTTGCTCACCGCTTCCTGGATTTCGCTGGGAGTGGTGACGCAGGGGGTGATGTTGAGGCCGGTGCGGAAGGAGAGATTGTCGATCACCTCCATGTCGAGGGGATTGACCATGGCCAGAAAGAGGGTCTTCCCTTCGAGCTTGAGAGGGAAAATCAAGGACTTCAAGGCCCTTTCGCTGTCGACGAGCTTGAGGAGCTCGGGGGGAAAGTTGAATTTGGCGAGGTTGTTGGCGGTCTTGTAGCCGAACTGCCGGGCCAGGACGATGGAGATGTCCCGTTCCGAGACGATCTTCATCTCGTCGAGGACCTGACCGAGCCGTTTGCCGCTCCCCTTCTGCAGGGTGAGGGCGTCGGTGAGCTGGGATTCGCTGATCACCCCGGCATCAACCAGGATCTCGCCGAAGCGTTTGCGTCGATTCATCTGTCAGTACGGCCCTTTCCGGGGGAGTGGGTCATCAAATATAACCACAGCGGGTATCAAAAGGCAAACCCTTTCCTCCTAGCCGTCGCGGCGGGTCACCGTCAGTTCGCCGTTTTCCATCCCCACCAGGATCGTTGCCCCCTCGCCGATGTCGCCGCCGATGAGCGCCCGGCCGATGCGCGTTTCGAGGGCGTGCTGCAGATAGCGTTTCAGGGGGCGTGCCCCGTAGACCGGATCGTACCCCTGTTCGGCGATATGGGTCCGGGCGGCCTCGCTCAGTTCCAGATCGATGCGCCGGTCGGCGAGGCGCCGGCTCAGGTCGGCGGTGAGAAGAACGACGATCTCCTTGATCTCGGAGAGGGTCAGCGGCTTGAAGAGGACGATGTCGTCGACGCGGTTGAGAAACTCGGGGCGAAAGCTCTGCCGCAGCTCCTTCATGACGGCGCTGCGCGCCTCCTCGCGTATCTCGCCGTCGGCGCTGATCCCTTCGAGGAGATGGGGGGAGCCGATGTTGCTGGTCATGATGATGACCGTGTTCTTGAAGTCGACGGTGCGCCCCTGGCTGTCCGTGGCCCGGCCGTCGTCGAGGATCTGCAGCAGGACGTTGAAGACGTCGTGGTGGGCCTTCTCGATCTCGTCGAAGAGGATGACGCTGTAGGGCTTGCGGCGCACCGCCTCGGTGAGCTGCCCCCCCTCCTCGTAGCCGACGTAGCCGGGGGGGGCGCCGATGAGGCGGCTCACCGTGTGGCGCTCCATGTACTCGGACATGTCGATGCGCACCATGTTCTCCTCGCTGTCGAAGAGCGCTTCGGCGAGGGCCCGGGCCAGCTCGGTCTTGCCGACGCCGGTGGGGCCGAGGAAGATGAAGGAGCCGATGGGACGCCGGGGATCCTTGATCCCCGCCCGGGCCCGGATCACCGCGTCGGCCACCAGTTGCACCGCTTCGTCCTGGCCGATGACCCGTTTGTGCAGGAGGGTATCGAGGCGTAAAAGCTTCTCCCGCTCCCCCTCCACCAGGCGGGTGACGGGAATCCCCGTCCAGCGGCTGACGATGTCGGCGATCTCCTCCTCGGTAACCTCCTCGCGGAGCATGCGGGCGCCGAGGGAGGACGCCGCGGTCCTGCTCTCTTCCTCGTGCAGCTCGGACTCGAGCTGCGGCAGCCGGCCGTGTTTGAGCTCGGCCGCCTTGTTGAGGTCGTAGTCCCGCTCGGCGACGAGAATCTGCTGCCGCACCTTTTCGATCTCTTCCCGCAGCGCCTGCAGCTTCTTGATCCCCTCCTTTTCCGTCTCCCACTGGGCGTGCAGGGTGTCGACCCGATGCTTGTGGTCGGCCAGTTCCCGGCGCAGCGTCTCGAGGCGCGCCTTGCTGGCGGGGTCCTTCTCCTTCTTCAGCGCCGCCTCCTCGATCTCGAGCTGCATGACCCTCCGGGTCACCTCGTCGAGTTCCGTCGGCATGGAGTCGATCTCGGTGCGGATCATGGCGCAGGCCTCGTCCATCAGGTCGATAGCCTTGTCCGGCAGGAAACGGTCGGAGATATAGCGGTGGGACAGGGTCGCGGCGGCGACGAGGGCGCCGTCCTGGATCCGCACCCCGTGGTGGACCTCGTAGCGCTCCTTGAGGCCGCGCAAAATGCTGATGGTGTCCTCCACCGTCGGCTGTTCCACCAGCACCGGCTGAAAGCGCCGCTCGAGGGCCGCATCCTTTTCGATGTGCTTGCGGTATTCGTCGAGGGTGGTGGCGCCGATGCAGTGGAGTTCCCCCCGGGCGAGCATCGGTTTGAGCATGTTGCCGGCGTCCATCGATCCTTCGGCCTTGCCGGCGCCGACGATGGTGTGCAGTTCGTCGATGAAGAGGAGGATGCGCCCCTCGCTCTGGCGGATTTCGGCGAGGACCGCCTTGAGCCGTTCCTCGAATTCGCCGCGGAACTTGGCGCCGGCGATGAGCGATCCCATGTCGAGGGAGAAGATCGTCTTCTTCTTGAGCCCCTCGGGGACGTCGCCGCGGACGATGCGGTGCGCCAGCCCCTCGACGATGGCGGTCTTGCCCACCCCCGGCTCGCCGATGAGGACCGGGTTGTTCTTGGTCTTGCGGGAGAGGATGCGGATGACCCGGCGGATTTCGCCGTCGCGGCCGATCACCGGGTCGAGTTTTCCCTTGCGCACCTCCTCCACCAGGTCGCGGCCGTACTTGGCCAGCGCCTCGTAGGTCCCCTCCGGTTCCGGGGAGGTGACCCGCTGGTGGCCGCGCACCTGCGTCAGCGCCTGTAGCACTCGGTCGCGGCTGATCTTGAATTCCTTGAACAGCCTTCCGGCGGCGGTCGCCGGCCCCTCCTCGACGAGGGCGAGGAGGATGTGCTCGACACTGATGTATTCGTCCTTGAGCTGCCTCGCCTCCTCTTCGGCCTTGAGGAGAAGCTTGTTGAAACGCTGGGTGACGTAGATCTTCCCGGCCTCCGCTCCCGGACCGGAGACGGAGGGGCGCTTGTCGAGCTCCCGACGCAGGGCGGCGGAAAAATTCTCCACCGGGACTTCGATCTTCTGCAACAGGCGCGGGATCAGCCCCTCGGGCTGTTCGAGGAGGGCCAGCAGCAGATGCTCGCCGTCGACTTCGACGTGGCCGCGCCGGCCGGCCAGATCCTGGGCGTTCTGGATCGCTTCCTGGCTTTTGACGGTGAGCTTGTTGAGGTCCATGATCGATCCTTTGGCTTGGGTGGTTTTGAGTCAGCAGTATAACAGGAGAAAAGGGTTATTAGTGGACGGTGACCTCGATCTTGCGCGCCCTGGCGCCGGCGGCTCGCGGCAGGGTGACGGTGAGGAGGCCGTCCTTGAGTTCGGCGGCGATCTCTTCGGCGTCGAGGTGCTCGGGAATCCGGAAGCGTCGCTGGTAGCCGATGTCGTCGCTTCGCCCTTCGAGGGTGAGTGTTCCACGGTCGAAGGCCAGGTCGAGGGCGTCGCGCTCGACGCCGGGGAGTTCGGCGATCAGGGTCAGTCCCGCCTCGGTCTCGTAGATGTCGACGGCGGGGGAGCGCCAGGTCTTCGGGGTTTTGATATCGGTCATGATCTGTCTCCTTTGCGGATAAGCGGTTGACGGTTTTGGTTCGTGCACTCAGGCCGCCTCGATGGCGATCTTTTTCGGCAGGGCGCTCTGCGCCCGCGGGAGGAGGAGGGTCAGGATGCCGTTCTTGAAGGAGGCCCGGGCCTTTTCGGTGTCAATTTCCTCGGGAAGGCGCAGGGTGCGCTCGAAGGGTCCCGCCGCCCGCTCCCGGCGATGCCAGACGACGTTTTCGGGGTTCGAGATCGAGCGCTCTCCGGCCAGGGTCAGGGTGTCCCGGAGAAGGGTCATCTCCAGGGTGGCCGGATCGACGCCGGGAAGAGCCGCTTCCACGGCGTATCCCTCGGCGGTTTTCCTCAGGCGGACGGGGGGCGCCACGCCGGCAGAGGGCTCCGGTCGGCAGCGGCGGCCGAGGGCGAGTCCGCGGAAAATCTGCTCCATGTCACGGCCGACGCTCTCCATCTCCTGCAGCAGGGCGAAACGGGTCATGATTTTTGCCTCCTTTACTTATCTATGGGTTGGTGGGAGTTTGCAGGAGCCGCCTTGGGCTCCGTCTCTGTCCCCAGAGGATTACAACAGGCGTGCCAGAAAAGGATGACAGAAAAAACATGCCAATTTTCGGGAGGTTGGGAGGCTTTGTGGTTCGCGGGGGGAGGATTGCGACGTCGCAGGGATTGTCGCCTGCGACACCTGCGACGTCGCAGGAAAAAAAAGGGGGGCCGAAATCGGCCGCCGCAAGGAGGCGGGGAGAGGGTGCCCCTCAGCGGTTCTGGGTGAGAAAGCGGTCGAGCTGGTTGGCGAAGGCCTGGCGGTCGCCGGGGGTCAGGGGGGCGGGGCCCCCCGTTTCGACCCCGGCGCCGCGCAACTCGTCCATCATGTTGCGCAGGGTGAGGCGCTCGTGGATATTGTCGGTGGTGTAGAAATCCCCCCGGGGGTTGAGGGCGTGGGCGCCGCGGCCGATGACGTCGGCGGCCAGGGGGATGTCGGCAGTGATCACCAGGTCGCCGGGTTCGACCCGCCGGGCGATTTCCTGGTCGGCGACGTCGAAGCCGGCCTCGACATGGATGGAGCGGATCAGGGGCGAAGGGGGGGTGCGCAGCGGTTTGTTGGCGACCAGGATCAGGGGGATGCCGCGGCGTTCGGCGGCGCGGTAGAGGATATCCTTGATGACCCTGGGGCAGGCGTCGGCGTCGATCCAGATCTGCATCGGTTTTTCCTGTCGGTAGCAGTTTTTAGGAGCTCGGGAGGGAGGCCAGGGTGAGGACGGCGGCGCAGAGGAGCCCGACCAGGGTGATCCAGTAGCCGTAATAGAGCGGGGGGACCGTGCCGGTCCTGGCGATGCCGAGCTCTTTGTAGGTCTTCAGGTGGCGGTGGACCTGCCAGCGGATTTCGAAAAAGCCGACTTTGACTCCAGAGCGGATCAGTTGGCGCAGGATCGTTACCGAGATGGCGAAATTGATCAGGCCCAAGGCGACAAAGGTGAGAAAGAGGAGGAGGGGAAGACTGACGGTCATGGATTAATCCTCCAGTTGCTCACGGTCGAGACCGAGGCGCGCCAGGGCGCGGTAGAGGGTCGCCCGGTGCACGCCGAGACGGCGGGCGGCGGCGCTGAGGTTCCCCTCGGCGTCCCGATAGGCATCCCGGATTGCATCGATGTCGAGCTCGGCAGGGCGGGAGAGGCGCCGCTGCCGGGGGAGGATCTCGGCCTCCAGGGTGTCGCTGGGGCCGGCGGTGAGGAGGCGCTGGTCGGAGGCGAGGGGATAGGGGGGGCCAGGGGGCGCCCCGGTCGGGGGCTCTGCAGGCTCCAGTCGCCGGGGGTGAAATCCTGCCGCTCGCGGATCCATTCGGAAAAGGCCCGGGCGCCGATGACCGAACCGGCGCTTTCGACGCAGACCCGCTCGAGAACGTTGCGCAGCTCGCGGATGTTGCCGGGCCACAGGTAGGAGGAGAGTAGGTTCAACGCCTCGGGGGTGAGCCGCTCGACGTTGCGGCCGTAGCGATCGTTGAATCGGGCGAGAAAATGGGTCACCAGAAGAGGAATGTCCTCGAGGCGCTGGCGCAGCGGCGGCAGGTGGATGCGCAGCACGCTGAGGCGGTGATAGAGATCGACGCGAAAACGCCGGCTGGCGACGGCCTCCTCGAGGGGGACGTTGGTGGCGGCGACGATGCGCACGTCGATCCGGATTTCCTTTTCAGCCCCGACCCGCTCGAGGACCCCGGATTCCAGCACCCGCAGGAGTTTGCTCTGGGTGTGCAGCGGCATGTCGCCGATCTCGTCGAGAAAGAGGGTGCCGCCGTCGGCCCGTTCGAAGCGGCCCCGATGGCTGGAGACGGCGCCGGTAAAGGCCCCCTTTTCATGGCCGAAGAGTTCTGATTCGAGGAGTTCGTCGGAGATCGCCGAACAGTTCACCGCCACGTAGGGGGCGCCGCTGCGGGGACCGGCGTCGTGGAGGGCGCGGGCGACCAATTCCTTGCCGGTGCCGGTTTCGCCGGTGATGACCACCGGGGCGGCGGTGGGGGCGTAGAGAGCGATCTTGCGCAGCACCTCGCGAAGGGCCGGCCCGGAGCCGATGAGGCCGTGGGCGCCTGCCGCCGATGCGGCGGCGGAGGGTGCATAAAAGGTGAAGGAGACGATCTGTCCGCGATAGTCGGGCGTCAGGCCGCCGGGGTCGACGTCGGCGAGGAGGAGGGTCTTTTCGCTGCCGCCGAGGCGGACGGCAATAGCGCCCAAGGGAGCGCCCCTTTCGGCGACCTCCCGGGCCAGGTCGACCAGGGGGGGGACGGCTTCGGGAAAGAGGCGAGAAAGCTGGCCTGAGCTTTCTCCGGGGGCTCTCCCCGTCAGGCGGGAAAGGCGCGGCGAGAGGCGCAGAATCCGCAGACTGCCGCCGGGCTCGACGGCGACGACCAGGTCGGGGGCCGAAACGGGGAGCTGGGAAGGAGGCAGTTTTTCGACATCAAAGGGCATGGAGCAGCTTCCGCGGGGGAGGGTTCGAAACGTCCCCAATGTAAACCCTTCCCAGCGCGAGTGCAACCCCTCGGGGACTGACCCTGTCCTGTCTGGTCAAGGATTCGGCCAGGGCATGATCGGCACGGTGCTGATACTGTTTTTCGGACTCCCCTCGATCACCCGGTCGCTGTAGGAAACGTAAACCAGCACGTTGCGGGTGCGATCGAAAAAACGAACGACCTGAAGGTGTTTGAAGAGCAGGCTGCGGCGTTCGTCGAAAACCGGCTCGCCGTCCTCGATCTCGTCGACAAAACTGATGGGCCCGATCTGCCGGCAGGCGATGCTGGCGTCGCTGGTGTCCTCGGCCAAACCGATGGTTCCCTTGATCCCGCCGGTCTGCGCCCTGCTGATATGGCAGGCCACCCCCTTGACTTTCGGATCGTCGAATCCATCGACGACGATCTTGTCGTTTGCCCCCATTAAGCGAAAGCGGGTACTCACTTCTCCCGTCGTCCCTCGATCCGGGCGGCTGATCAGCCACCACCCTCCGAGGAAAATCAGCAGCAACACGAGGGCGCCAAGGATCAGTCCTGCACGTTTCATGATTTTTTCCTTCCAAAAGGGGTCTATATCCGAGCTCCTTTTCGACCAATAGAGACGACAATCGGCTGTCAAACGAACTCGAATCTGCCTTCAACTATACAATTTTTCTCTTCGGCCTGCCCGACGGGCTGGCTAAAGAGAGTGACGGACGATGACGCCGTCGATCATGTAGATCACGTCTTCGGCGATGTTGGTGGCCAGATCGGCGATCCGCTCGAGGTGGCGGGAGAGGGAGAGGTGCTGGATCAGGGCGTCGAGGGTTTCGGGGCGGGCGAGGATCTGCGCTTTGATCAGGCCGTAGTTGGCGCTGTGCATGGCGTCGACCTCGTCGTCGAGGGCGATGACCTGGTGGGCGATCCCCGTGTCGAGCTGCACCAGGGCGTCGAGGCTCATGTTGAGCATCGTTTCGGCCCGCCGGGCCATCCCGGCGAAGTCGAAGGGGATCTCGACGCGGCTCATCCCCGAAAGGCCGACGGCGCGCTCGGCGATGTTCACCGCCAGATCGGCGATGCGTTCCAGGTCGTTGTTGATCTTGAGAACGGCGATGATGAAGCGCAGGTCGATAGCGACCGGCTGGTGCAGGGCGAGGATCTTCAGGCACTCTTCCTCGAGGTCGACCTCCATCTGGTCGACCAGGTCGTCGCTGCCGATGACCTCCTCGGCGAGGGGGACGTCGAGGGTCTCAATGGAGCGGGCCGCTTTCTGAACGCTCTCCTCGGCGACGGCGGAGAGGGCGAGGATCATCTTTTTGAGGTTGTCGAGTTCACGCTGCATGTGCTGGGTCATATCCACTCCTGGTGGTCGGATTGCGGGTTCAGCCGAAGCGGCCGGTTATGTAGTCCTCGGTCTGCTTGTTTTTCGGCTTCATGAAAATCTTGTCGGTGAGGCCGTATTCGATGAGGAGCCCCTCGTAGAGAAAGGCGGTGTAGTCCGAGACCCGGGCCGCCTGCTGCATGTTGTGAGTGACGATGATGATGGTGAAATCCTTGCGCAGCTCGCCGATGAGCTCCTCGACCCGGGCCGTCGACTTGGGATCGAGGGCGCTGCACGGCTCGTCCATGAGGATGACTTCGGGATTGACGGCGATGGCCCGGGCGATGCAGAGGCGCTGCATCTGGCCGCCGGAGAAGCCGAGGGCCGAATCGTGGAGCCGGTCCTTGACTTCGTCCCAGAGGGCCGCCCCCTTCAGACTTTTTTCCACCGTCTCGTCGAGGAGCGCCCGGTCCTTGACTCCGGCGATGCGAAGACCGTAGATGACGTTTTCGTAGATCGACTTGGGAAAGGGGTTGGATTTCTGAAAAACCATGCCGACCCGGCGGCGCAGTTCGATGACGTCCATCGCCGAGGAATGGATGTCCGTGCCGTTGAGGCGAATGGAGCCGACGACCCGGGAACCGTCGACGAGGTCGTTCATCCGGTTCAGGCAGCGCAAAAAGGTCGACTTGCCGCACCCCGAAGGGCCGATGAGGGCGGTGACCTGGCGCCGGGGAAAATCGATGTTGAGATTGTGCAGGGCCTCGGAGGCTCCGTAGTAGAAACGGAGATTTTTGACCTCGACGATGGGATCCTTGATGGAGAGGGTGGTGGCGTTGTTCATGCGTGCATCCTTTATTGATTCAAATGGTTCAGCAAAACCAAAGGCTTGCCCTTATGGCTAAAACGTTCCGTAGGTGTAGCGTTTTTTCATCCTGTTGCGCAGGACGATGGCGACGCTGCTCATCCCGAGAACGATCAGCACCAGGAGCAAGGTGGTGACGAAGACCATCGGCCGCGCCGCCTCGGCGTTGGGGGACTGGAAGGCGATGTCGTAGATGTGAAAGCCGAGGTGCATGAACTTGCGGTCGAGGTGCAGGAAGGGGAACTGGCCGTCGAGGGGGAGGGCCGGGGCCAGCTTGACGACGCCGGTGATCATCAGGGGCGCCACCTCGCCGGCGGCCCGGGCCATGGCCAGAATCAGTCCCGTCATGATCCCCGGCGAGGCCATGGGGAGTAGGGTGCGGGTCAGGGTCTGGAACTTGGTCGCTCCCAGGGCCAGGGATCCCTCGCGAACCCCGGCGGGAATCGCCCCCAGGGCCTCCTCGGTGGCGACGATCACCACCGGGACGGTGAGGAGGGCCAGGGTCAGGCTGGCCCAGAGGATCCCGCCGGTGCCGAAGGTCGGCGCCGGGAGGCGCTCGGGGAAAAACATCTGATCGATGGAGGCGCCGATGCCGTAGATGAAGAAGGCGAGTCCGAAGATCCCGTAAACGATAGAGGGGATTCCGGCGAGATTGTTGACGGCGATACGCACCAGGCGCACCACCATTCCCTCCCGGGCATACTCGCGGAGGTAGACGGCGGCCATCACCCCGAGGGGAAAGGTCACCAGGCTCATGAGGAAGATCAGCATGACGGTGCCGAAGATCGCCGGGAAGAGTCCCCCTTCGGTGTTCGATTCCCGGGGCTCCCCGAGGAGGAGCTCCTTGAGCTTGGAGAGATAAAAGAGGACCTTCTCGAGTCCCGTCATGGCATTGGGGCGGTAGGCTCGCACGATGGTGGACAGGGGGATGACTTTCTCGACGCCGGAGGCATCGGCGACCGTCGCCGTGTATCCCTGCAAATCGGCGTACATCTCCTCCTGCCGCGCCAGGTCCTCTTCATAGACGGCGCGCAGTGCCGCCGCCTGTGCTTCCAGTTCCTGCAGGGCCGGGGCATCGGGACGTTCGCCGCGATGGATCCGGTCGCGTCGCTGCGTTG
The DNA here is from genome assembly GCF_001278055.1 of Desulfuromonas soudanensis. Taxonomy (NCBI): domain Bacteria; kingdom Pseudomonadati; phylum Thermodesulfobacteriota; class Desulfuromonadia; order Desulfuromonadales; family Desulfuromonadaceae; genus Desulfuromonas; species Desulfuromonas soudanensis. The sequence continues at coordinate 83,760 of NZ_CP010802.1, forward strand.
TGAGATCGACTATGCGGCTGTTGAGGTCGGAGAGTTCGTCGCCGACCTCTTCGATTTCGGCCTGCCGCCGTTCGGTGATCTTTCTCAGGGTGGCCAGGCGCGTGGCCGGGTCACCGTCAGAAACCGCCGCCGTCGGCCCGCTCGCATCCAGCAGGGTTCCGTAGAAATTACCGTTTTCCTGGCGCTCGAGGACCAGGGCGTCCCGGGGATGGTCGAGGGAGACGATGGCCGAAGCGTCGATCCAGCGGAAATCGAGGCCGTAGAGATCGCGGTTGCCGATCTTGAACTGCAGACGCTCACCGCTGTCTTCGGGGATCGGCTCGCGACCGACAATCTCCCCCATGACCCTGGAGCCGTCGGCAAGGGTCGCACTGGCGACCGGCGACGGCCAGAAGACGCCGAGGCCGTTGACCAGAACCACGATCACCAGGGTGGCGGCGATCAGCAGAGTCAGGGTCAGGGCCGCCGCCGTCCCCCAGACCAGGGGTTCTCCTTCACGCCAGAATTTTCTGCTCATCGTCGGTCAGACCTTTTGGGTTGGTGAATAGTCAGCCGCGAGTTCCGGGGCCGACTGGATGTTGAATGTTTGCACCGAAGCAAAGGCTTCAACGCAGAGGCGCTGAGGAAATCAGAAAAACACAGGAATTAGGGTTTTTTGTTCTCTCCGCCTCTCCAGTCTTTGCGACTCTCCGTTGAAAACGGCTTTTGATGAAAACGCCCTGTTCCATTTTGCTCCCCTTGTGGGGTGATTGTCAGAAGCGTCCGTACTTGGCGCGCAGCCGCTGGCGGACGATCTCGGCCACGGTGTTGAGAAAAAAGGTCAGGGCAAAGAGGATCACCGCCGAGAGGAAGAGGACCCGGAAGAGGGACCCTCCCACCGGCGCCTCGGGGATTTCCACGGCGATGTTGGCCGACAGGGGTCGCATGCCGTTAAAGAGGCTCCAGTCGATGATCGGCGTGTTGCCGGTGGCCATCAGAACAATCATCGTCTCGCCGATGGCGCGGCCGAGGCCGATCATGATCCCTGCGAAAATCCCCGGGCTGGCCGAGGGGAGGATCACCCGCCACACCGTCTGCCAGCGGCTGGCCCCGAGAGCCAGGGAGGCCGCCTTGAGGCTCGCAGGAACGTTGGAGAGGGCATCTTCGGCAATGGTGAAGATGATGGGGATGACCGCAAACCCCAGGGCGAAGGCAATGACGATGCTGTTGCGCGGGTCGTACCGCGTCCCCGTCTCGGTGAAGAGCCAGAGCTTGAAGTCGCCGGCAAAGAGCCACCCCTCGACGATCGGGCCGAGAACCAGGGCTGCGGCCACGGCCAAAACCAGGACCGGGACGAGGGCGAGAAATTCGTAGCCGCGATCGATCCCCTTGAAGCGGTTGCTGCGGCGCAGCAACTGCCAGGCGAGAAGAGCAAGAACGAAAGTGGTGGGAATAAAGGCCAGGGAAAGGAAGAGAGCGGGGAGATGTTTCCCGAGCAGGGGGGCAAACCAGAGGGCGGCGAGAAAGCCGATGACCACCGAGGGGATGGCCGCCATGATCTCCACCGTCGGCTTGATCCATTGGCGCAAGCGCTGCTGGCCGAACTGGCTGGTGTAGACGGCACCGGCAAGGGCCAGGGGGATGGCGAAGAGCATGGCGTAGAACGTCCCTTTTAGGGTGCCGAAGATCAGGGGCGTCAGGCTCATTTTCGGTTCGAAGTCGTCGCTGCCGGCGGAGGACTGCCAGGCGTAGGCGGGCTCGGGATAGCTCTCGTACCAGACCTTGCCGAAGAGGGTTTTCCAGCTGATCTCCGGGTGGGGGGCGTCGACGGACCAGAGAAGGGCCCGGCCGTCGGCGGTGAGGGCGGCGACGGCGTTTCCCCGCGGGGCGAAAACCGCAGATACGACCGGACTCAGCTCATCCAGGGTGAGGAGGTGGCGTTCGCTGGTCATGTGGTCGAGATGCAGCACGCCGCCGGCATCCAGGGAGAGGAGGGATTTGTCCCGGGCGGAGGGGTAGATGGCGACAATGGACGAGTCGTGGGGATCGAGGGTATGAATTTTCCGCAGGACCTTCCCGGTCCCCTCCTCTGCCGGGACGGCAAACCAGGTGCTCATGCCCCCGGCGCTGTCGCCGACGGCCAGGGAGATGTCTCCGTAGACCAGGGCGAGGGCGGTGGGGGCCCGGCCGTCGGAAAAGGGCTGCAGGTTGTCGAGGAGGGCCGGCTCGCCGGCACTGGAGAGGTCCCAGCGCAGAAGGTGTCCCCGGTCGGTACCGGCGTAGAGCGTATGGCCGGCGCGGTCGAGAGCCAGGGGGCCGATGGTCCCGATCTCTCCGAGGTCGGCGGTGTCGAGGGGAAAGGCGTGTTCTTCGGTTTCTTCGTTGCCGAGGAAGTCGGTGACGGTCAGGTTCTGGCGCACTTCGAGGCGGCCGTCGGCCAGAAGGGTAACCAGGGTCTGCCGCCCCTCGCCGTCGATCCGCACCAGGGCCCGGCGCGGGGGAGCGGAGATGGCGAAGGTGGCGAGACGTTCCAGGGTGCGGTCGAAGGAGCGCTGGCCGCCGGCGTCGAAGCGGGGGTGAATCTGCAGCTGGTCCCGGGTCACCGAGCCGTCGCTCCACAAAAGATCGAAGGTCTGGGCGTCGCTGGCCTCCGCCGAGATGACCGTCGCCCCCGGGGAAGGGGGCTGGATCTGCAGTTCCTCGATGAGAACCCCCCGGCGCGGATCCCAGAGTTTCAGGGTCCCCGGGCGGGTGAGGAGGAAGGCGGCTTCGAGGTATTCGTCGATTCCCAGGGCTAGCACCTCGTTTCGGAGATCGGCGGAAAGGGTGCTGTGGCCGAGAACTCCGGACTGGGGGGAGGCAAAGAGGGGGAGGGTCACTCGGGTGATCAGAAAGAGAATCAGCAGAACGCTGGCGATGATCGTCAGTCCGCCGGCGGTGATCACCCAGCGGGCGATGCGATCATGGCGCTTGATTTTCTTCAGGACGTGGCGTTCCATGGCGGACTTTCCCTGGGAGGTGAAAACGGCAGGGTCCCGGACCCGGGGGACGAACCCCGGACCGGGACATGTCTGTCAACCTGCCGTCGGATTGCTCCGATGGCGGGGGATTATTTTATTGTCGCAAGCGACTTGGCGGCGACTTTGGCCGGCAGCGGCAAATAACCGTCCTTGACGACGATCTCCTGTCCCTCCCGGGAGAGGACGTATTTGAGGAACTCTTCGGTGAGGGTCGGTAGCTTTTCGCTGGGCGCCTTGGCGACGTAGATGAAGAGCATCCGGCCCAGGGGGTATTTGCCGTCGAGAACGTTTTCGTAGCTCGGCTCATAGGCCTTTTCGCCGTCCTTCTTGGCCAGGGCGATGGCCTTGACGCCGGAGGTGCGGTAGCCGATCCCCGAGTAGCCGATCCCCGTCTTGTCTTCGGTGATGGCCTGGACGACGGCCGAGGAGCCGGGCTGCTCCTTGACGGTGTCCTTGAAGTCCCCCTTGAACAGGGCGTGGTCCTTGAAGTAACCGTAGGTGCCGGAGGCCGAATTGCGCCCGTAGAGGCTGATCGGTTTTCCCGCATAGGCCCCTTTAAGGCCGACCTCGTCCCAGGTGGAAATTTCGGCGCTCCCCCCCTTGCGGGTCTTGGAGAAGATGGCGTCCAGCTGGGGAAGGGAGAGGGAGGCGAGGGGGTTGTCCTTGTTGACGAAGACCCCCAGGGAGTCGAGGGCGACGCCGATGGCCGTCGGCTTGTAGCCGAACCTGGTCTCGAAAGCCTCGAGTTCTTCTTTTTTCATCGGCCGCGACATCGGGGCGAGCTGGGCGGTTCCGGAGATCAGGGCCGGAGGGGCCGTCCCCGAACCCTTTCCTTCGATCTGGATGTTGACGCTCGGGTATTTTTTGCGGAACCCTTCGGCCCAGTAGGTCATCAGGTTGTTGAGGGTGTCGGAGCCGATGCTGTTGAGATTGCCGTTGACCCCCTGTACCCGGGCATAGGTGGCCAGGGCCGGGTCGACGGCGATTTGCTCGGCCCGCGACAGCGAGGCGGTGGTCAGCAGCAGGGCGGCGGTGACCATCAGCGCGCCCCAGAAACTTTTTGTACCCTTGTTCGTCATGAGCCTTCTCCCTTGTCTCGTCGTTGTCGTCAGTTGATGACGTGTATTATCCCCTCTCATGTTAGGAGGACGTTAGGGAAGGGTGAGAAGTCTGCAAAAAGACGGGGCCGGCTCATTTTTTTCGGTGCGAAGAAGGCGTTGCAGGATTATAGACGAAAAGGAGGGTGGAGCATCCCTCGGGACGAAGGAAGACGTTCGGGAGAAGGGAAAAGGCCCTAGCGCGCGTCTTCGCCGCAGAGCTTGAGCAGCGGAGTCTCGATGGATGTCGTGCCGCTGTTGAGGTAGAGGGTCCCCTCGGTGATGGTCAGGGTCCACTGGAAGGAGCGCCCGAGGCCGGTCACCAGCTCCTGAAGGAATTCCTGCTCGAGGGCGTAGACGGAGAGGTTCTTCATCCGCCCCAGGGCCGGGAGGTGGGCGCTTTCCCAGCGCCAGCGATTGGGGCCGCAGGCCAGGAGGATGACCCGGCCGGCATGGCGGCTCGCCTTGATCAGCCGCTCGGGGTCGGGGAGACCGACCTCGATCCACAGGGCGATGCGGCCGTCGGGCTCCTTGGCCCAGAGGTCGGGTTCGGCGCCGGCGGAGACCCCCTTGGTGAAGGTGAGTTCGTCGCTGTGGAAGAGGGCAAAGGCCAGGAGGCGCGCCACCAGGCGCTCGGCGGTTTCCGAGGGGTGACGGGCGAGAGTGGCGGAGAGGTCGACGTAATGGTTGCGGTCGAGGTCGGAGAGCTGGACGGAGGCGCGGTAAACGGTTGCCGGCTGGGCCATGGGCGATGTTCCTTTGCTTGGGGATCGAAGGAGCATAGCCTCTGTGCCCCGGAAAGACCACAGGAAAAGCTGAGGCTCCTAACCTGCGCCGGGGAGGGCGTCGGCGAGGTAGGCACGGGCTTTTTCCCCGAGGCTCTCGACGTCGACCTCGAAGGTCACCGCCGGGCGCGCCGGGTCGCCGTCACGATAGCCGAGGGTGGCGATGCAGCGCCATCCCTTGCCGTAGAGGAGTTCATGGGGCGGCATCTCCTGCCAGTGTGCGGGGCGCTCACCCTTCTCGAGAAAGTTGACGACCTCCAGCTGAAAAGGGCTGCCGGCGGTTCCGACGTTGCGGTAGACCCGTTCGTCCGGGAGGCGGATGGCCAGGTCGGCAAACTGGTCTTCGTAGAGCTCGGCGTTGACGTTCAGGGAAAAATGCGGCTTCTTCTCGGTTCCCATGGCGCTCTCCTGTCCTCGGGGTCCTTTGGTTTTTCCAGCTCTCAACTGAAGATTAGCAGAGAACCGCGGGGGGGCAAGGGAGGGATTTGACACCCCCCCGGACGGTGATACCGTTTTCCAAGAAGTAGGTTGCCGGCTATTGCCGATCGGTGTGTTCCCCTGATGGAAAGGAGATAAAATATGTTGGGCAAACTGATGAATACCGGAGAAGGGACGGCACCCCTGGTTTTGCGGGTAATGCTCGGGCTGGTCTTTTTCCCCCACGGCGCCCAAAAGGTTCTCGGGTGGTTCGGAGGGCACGGACTCTCCGGAACCCTCGACTTTTTCACCCAGACGATGGGCGTCCCGCTGATCCTGGCCCTGCTGGTCATCGCCGCCGAGTTTCTCGGGGCCCTGGGGCTGATCGTCGGTCTCCTCACGCGGGTCGCCGCCTTCGGGATCGGCTGCGTGATGCTCGGCGCCATCGCCCTGGTCCACTGGCAGAACGGATTTTTCATGAACTGGGGAGGAAAGCAGGGAGGTGAAGGGTTCGAGTATCACCTTTTGGCCCTCGCCATCTCCCTGGCACTGATGATCACCGGCGGCGGACGCTTCTCCCTGGATGGTCTCCTCAAGTCCAGGAGCGGGTCGCAGCGCTCATGACTTGAAGCCACCCGGGGAAGAGTCTCCTCCGGGTGGCTTCGCTTTCAGGGGTGGGAAAGGCGATCATTTCTTCAGGTAGCTTCTGATCCCGGTGGCCAACTCCTGTGGGTTGATGCCAAGGGATTCGGCCCAGGGGGCGGGGTCGCAGACGTTCCCCTCGAGGAGCATGGTGAGCTGATTGGCGGTGATGGGGAAAAAGGGGAGAGAATCGAGGAGGGAAACGAGGGGCCTCATCATCCAGAGGGGGTGATGGAGTTTGGGGACCGTCGTCCTTCCGAGGGCCTTGCCGATGAGGTCGAGAATCTCGTCGTAGCTGAGGCTCTGCGGTCCGCAGCAGTGGAAGGTCCGGCCGACGGTTTCGTCCCGCTCCAGGGCGCCGACGAAGCCGGCCGCCACGTCCTGAACCGCCACCGGCGACATGCGGTAGCGCCCGTCGCCGATGACCGGCACCACCGGGAGGGTGCGGATCAGATCGGCGAGCTTGTTGACGAACTGGTCGTCGGGTCCGAAGATCAGCGAGGGGCGGAAGATGGTCCACTGCAACGACGAGGAGCGAACCTTCTCCTCGGCCCGCCACTTGCTGCGGTGATAGTCGGTTTCGGCGTCGGGGCGGGCGCCGTTGGCGCTCATCTGCAGATAGCGCCGCACCCCCTGGGCCTCGGCCGCCGCAACCAGGTTTCCCGTCGCCCCGGGGTGGAGTTTGTCGAAGGTCACCCCCTGGAGGGGGACCTCGCGGATGATCCCCACCAGATGAATCACCGCCTGGCACCCCTCGAGGGTGCCGTCCAGGGACGAGGGGTCGGTGGCGTCGCCGTAGCGGACCTCGATCCCTTCTTCAGCCGGCAGCTTCCCCTCCGATCCCCGCCGCACCAGGCAGCGGGCAAGGTGTCCTGCGGCCCGGAGTTGTTTGAGAACCTCCCCTCCGACAAATCCGGTGGCACCGGTCAAAAATACCCTCATAAAATCTCCTTTTTCAGGCAAGGCCTCACCGTCGTTTCTATCCCTTGATCACCGCCAGCGGCCGCAGCCGGGCGACGATCTTGCCGATCCCCGCCCGTTGCACCACGTCGACCACCTCGGTGACGTCCTTGTAGGCCTCGGAAATCTCCTCGGCGACCGTGGCCTGTCCGGCGGCGCGGATGAGAATCCCCCGGGCGGCGAGTTCCCCCACGATGTTGCGGCCGTGGGCGGCCTTCTTGGCGGCATGGCGGGACATGACCCGACCGGCGCCGTGGCAGGTCGAGCCGAAGGTTTCGGAAAAGGCCCCGGCGGTGCCGACGAGGACGTAGGAATAGCGCCCCATGTCGCCGGGGATGAGGACCGGCTGGCCGACGCTGCGGTAGAGTTCGGGGGTCTGGGGGTGTCCCGGAGGGAAGGCGCGGGTCGCCCCCTTGCGATGCACGCAGAGGCGCCGATTTTCTCCGCCGATCTTGTGGGTCTCCATCTTGGCGATGTTGTGGCAGACGTCGTAGATCACCGAGAGGCGCAGGTCGCCTTCGCCGAGGGCGAAAACCTCGGCGAAGGATTCGCGCACCCAGGCGGTGATCAGCTGACGGTTGGCGAAGGCGAAGTTGGCGGCGCAGGCCATGGCCGCCAGGTAGTGGCGCCCCTCGGAACTGGTGAGGGGGGCGCAGCAGAGCTGCCGGTCGGGGAGTTCGATGCCGTATTTGCGGCTGGCCGAGAGCATGGTCCGCAGGGAGTCATCGCAGACCTGGTAACCGAGGCCGCGGCTTCCCGTGTGGATGCTGACGGTGATCTGGCCGGGGAAGAGGCCGAGCACCTCGGCGACCCGGAGATCGACGATCTCGTCAACGACCTGGACTTCGAGGAAGTGATTGCCGCTGCCGAGGGTGCCGAGCTGGGCCCGCCCACGCTCCAGGGCCCGCTCGGAAACGAGCTCGGGATCGGCGCCGGCGATGGTCCCTCCTTCCTCGATGTGGAGCAAATCCTCGGCGCTGCCGAAGCCGTGCTCCACCGCCCAGCGTGCCCCCTGGCGCAGAACCCTGGTCTCCTCTTCGATGGAGAGCTTTAAGTCGCGGCGCTGCGAACCGACCCCCGAAGGGACGTTGGTAAAGAGGGTGTCGGCGAGGGCCTTGAGGCGCGGCCGGACCTGATCTTCCACGAGGGCCGAGCGCAACAGACGCACTCCGCAGTTGATGTCGTAGCCGACTCCGCCGGGGGAGACGATTCCCCCCTCCTCCGGGTCGAAGGCGGCGACGCCGCCGATGGGGAAGCCGTATCCCCAGTGAATATCGGGCATGGCGATGGACGGACCGACGATCCCCGGCAGGGTGGCGACGTTGCGCACCTGCGCCAGGGCCTCCTCCTTCTGCAGCGCGGCCATCATCTGCCGGCTGGCAAAGACCAGCCCCTCGGTGCGCATCGCGCCCTCTTTCGGGATGCGCCAGCGGCAGGCGTCGATCTGTTCAATGCGCAGCGTCATAATATCCCCTACAAATCGACGTAGAGACGGGCCAGCCACCGGCCATCGCTGGGTTCAACCCGAAGCCGGTGATAGGTCACCGCCTTGACTTCCCGCTCCACGGGATGGCGCAGCGGGTCGAAGGGTTCGCCGCGGATCCGTCCCCTGAGGGACGTGCCTTTGATTTCCTCGAGCTCGAAATCGACGGGGAAGAGACCTTCGACTTCGAAGCGGTAGAGGATTTCGCTGAGCCAGGAAACCAGAAGCTCTCCGTAATCTCCGCCGCGCAGGGAGACCGTCCGCTCTTCGATGGCTCGACCCCCGGCCTCTCCCCAGATCATCTCCTTGAGGGCGCAGGCCGCACCGGCGAAGAGCTCCTCGAGGGTGTCGGCGTGCACCTCGATCCCCATGTCGGCGGTGTGCTCCAGCAGGCGGTAGCTCTCCATCTCGTCCCCGTTCTTTTCCCGGGCGCAAAGAAAAAGAACCAGAGAAGGCAACTTCGTCTGGTTCGAAGGCCGGTCAGTCTCCAGCGTTCATTCCGCCCGCTCCCAGTCGACCCGGCAGACGGCGTGCTCCTGCGACCAGGTGACCTTCAGGTCTCCCTGATGGGCCTTGTGCAGGGCCCGTCCGAGATGCTCGGCCAGTTTCTGCTCGGTCGTCTCGATGACCAGGTCGTCCCCCTCGCGGTCGATGCGCATGATCCGCTGCAGGGGGTTCTTGGCCATGGCCTTGTCTTCCTCGTTTTTGAGGATGTTGCGGATCTCCTCCTCGTGCTCCCAGAAGTATTCCCCCTTGAGGGTGACGATCCCTTCCGGATAGCGCTCGGCGATTTTCTGGCAGGCCGGGCAGGTGACCCAGTGGGGATCACCTGCGGCACTTTCGGCGGCGAAGGCTTCGGGGTCGAGATACCAGCGCTTGTTGCGGTACAGGGCGTGGCACCCCTGGCAGAGGGCGACCTCCTTCATTCCGCCTGCGGGGAGATAGGGATCGGCGCTGGTTTTCACCCGGCCGCGCTTGTCGCTGATTCCGAATTTGCTCACATCCCGTTGCATAGGGCCCCCTTTCCTTTGTGCGGCGGGGCTTTACAGCCCTTCCGTAAAAACAGTATAGCACCAATCGCCGCCCTGCATAGAAAGGGAACGACTCTGGCTGCCGGTCGCCGGACCCGGGGACCCGATGCGGAAAAGTGGGAGGGACTTCTGCCGGAAAGGCCCCGGGGACGGATCGGTTCTGTGCGACTTTTAATTCGCAGTTGACAGCATGTAAAACAGTGTTATCCTTCGGCAATGCACTGGAATACGGTTACTCTTACCCCGGTCTTTCACGGTGAAGCAACCCCGCACAGGAGGAGCGACAGATGAAAGTGGACGAGACCTCTCCCGACGGTACCCTGCCGGAAGCGATTCTGCAGGCCTGGGAGGCGCGCGGCGTCGGCCGCCGCGACTTTATCAAGTACTGTACCGCCCTGGCCGCCACCCTGGCCCTCCCTCCCGCCCTGATCCCGCGCCTTGCCGCGGCCATGGAGGCCGATAACCGGCCGCCGGTGATCTGGCTGGAATTTCAGGGGTGTACCGGCGATACGGAGGCGCTGCTGCGGGCCAACCAGCCGACGGTGGCCGAACTGATTCTCGACCGCCTCTCCGTCGAATACCACGAGACGATCATGGCCGCCGCCGGCGCCCAGGCTGAAGAGGCCAAATGGGCGGCCGTGGAGAAGTACAAGGGGCAATACATCGCCGTGGTCGAAGGGTCGATTCCTGCCGGCGACGGCGGCGTCTACTGCTGCGTCGGCGGAGACAGCGCCCTGAACATCGTCCGGAAGGTCTGCGGGAATGCCGCTGCGACCATCGCCGTCGGCAACTGCGCCTCCTTCGGCGGCATCCCCGCCGCCGCTCCCAATCCGACGGGAGCCATCTCCGTGCAGCAGGCGGTCCCCGGGGCGACGGTGATCAATCTTCCGGGATGCCCCCTCAACGCCGACAACCTCACCGCCACCATCGTCCATTACCTGACCTTCGGCAGGCTTCCGGCCGTCGACGGTCTGAACCGCCCCTTTTTCGCCTACGGCAAGCGGATCCACGACAACTGCGAGCGCCGCTCCCACTTCGACGCCGGCCAGTACGCCGAGGCCTTCGGGGATGACGGCCACCGCCGGGGGCACTGCCTGTACAAGCTGGGGTGCAAGGGGCCGGAAACCTTTCACAACTGCCCGACGGTGCGCTACAACGAGGGACAGAGCTGGCCGGTCATGGCCGGCCACGGCTGCATCGGCTGCGCCGAGCCGCACTTCTGGGACACGATGACCCCCTTTTACCGGCGCCTCCCGGCCGTCCCCGGATTCGGCGTCGAGGCGACGGCCGACAAGATCGGTCTCGGCCTGGCCGCCGCCACCGCTCTGGCCTTCGGTGCCCACGGAGTGGCGAGCGCCTTCCGCAAGGGGGATGCCATGGAATCGGATAAAGTGAAGAAGGAGGAGTAAACGATGTCGAAAAAAATTGTTGTCGACCCGGTGACCCGCATCGAAGGACACCTGCGCATCGAGGCCCAGGTCGAAGGGGGAAAGATCGTCAACGCCTGGAGCTCCTCCACCGCCTTTCGCGGCATCGAAACGATCCTTAAAGGGCGCGACCCGAGGGACGCCCATCACTTCACCCAGCGCTTCTGCGGGGTCTGCACCACGGTCCATTCCATCGCCAGCATCCGCTGCGTCGAGGACGCGCTCAAGATCCAGATCCCCGACAACGCCCGCCTGATCCGCAACCTGATCATGGCCATCCAGAGCGTGCAGGATCACGTCATCCACTTCTATCATCTGCATGCCCTCGACTGGGTCGACATCACCTCGGCCCTGAAGGCCGATCCGGCGGCGACGGCCCGTCTGGCCCAGTCCATCTCCGAATGGCCGCAGGCGAGTGCCACCTACTTCAAGACGAACCAGGAGCGCATCGCCGCCTTTGTCGGCACCGGACGGCTCGGCCCCTTCGCCAACGGCTACTGGGGGCACAGCGCCTATCGCCTGCCGGCGGAAGCCAACCTGATGGCGGTCGCCCACTATCTCGAGGCGCTCGAGTGGCAGAAGGACATCATCCGCATCCATGCCATTCTCGGCTCGAAGAATCCCCATCCCCAGACCTTTCTCGTCGGCGGCATGGCGATCCCCGTCGATCCGGACAGCCAGAACGCCATCAATGCCGACAAGCTGGCGCTGATCGGCAAGCTCCTCAAAAAGGCGCGGGTCTTCGTCGAACAGGTCTACATCCCCGATCTTCTGGCGGTGGCTTCCTTCTACAAGGAGTGGGCGGGGATCGGCGGCGGGGTCGGCAACTTCCTGACCTACGGCGACTTCCCCATGGACAACAGCGGCAGCCTGGAGAGCAATTACTTTCCGCGGGGGGTGATCCTCGGCAGGGACCTGGCCAACGTGATGCCGATGGACGAGGAAAAGATCACCGAATACGTCACCCATTCCTGGTACAGCTATTCCGGCGGCGACGGCAAGGGGCTGCATCCCTACGACGGCGAAACCAGCCACAACTACACCGGTCCCAGGCCCCCCTACGACTTTCTCGACACCGACGACAAGTATTCCTGGGTCAAGGCCCCGCGCTACATGGATCAGCCGATGGAGGTCGGTCCCCTGGCCCGCATGGTCGTGGCCTACGCCCGGGGTCACAAGGAGGTGCAGGAGACGGTCAACTTCGTTCTCGGCAAGCTCGGCGTCGGCCCGGAAGCCCTCTTCTCAACCCTGGGACGCACCGCCGCCCGGGGGATCGAAACCCTGCTTCTGGCGCAGAAGAGCGAGTTGTGGCTGCAGCAGCTCACGGACAACATGGGGCGGGGGATTCTGGCGGTGCACAACGGCGAGCGCTGGGATCCGGCGACCTGGCCGAAGGAGTCCCGCGGTTTCGGCTACCACGAGGCGCCCCGCGGCGCCCTCGGCCACTGGATCCGCATCGAAAACGGCGCCATCGCCAATTTCCAGGCCGTCGTCCCCTCGACCTGGAACGCCGGCCCCCGCGACCCCATGGGGCAGATGGGTCCCTACGAGGCGGCGCTGATCGGCACGCCCGTCGCCGACCCGGGAAAACCCCTGGAAATTCTCCGCACCATTCACTCCTTCGACCCCTGTCTGGCCTGCGCCGTTCACGTCCTCGACGGCCGCGGGACGGAGATGGTGCAGGTCAAGGTTCTGTAGGGCGGTAACGAGTCACGGAGTCGCCGGCAGATTTTGTCACCCGTCACGCGTCACCTGTCACGCTATCAGGAGGTCGCCATGCTTGAAATCCGCTATGTCTGGGAATGGCCGGTGCGCATCACCCACTGGGTCAACGTCCTCTGTGTGGTCATCCTCTCCCTCACCGGTTATTACATCGGCTCCCCCTTTATCGCCGGGAGCGACGGCGCCTTTGTCATGGGCTGGGTGCGCTTCATCCACTTCGTGGCCGCCTATGCCCTGACCGTTTCCCTGCTGGCGCGCGTTTACTGGATGTTCGCCGGCAACCATCACGCCTCCTGGCGGGCCTTCATCCCTTGGACGACGGCTCAGGGGCGGCGCAACTTCGTCAAGATGCTGCGCTACTACACCTTTACCGGCAAAAAGATCTCCTACGAGGTCGGCCACAATCCGGTCGCCGCCCTCGCCTATGCCGGAATCTTCTTTCTCTTTTTCCTCCAGATCGTTTCGGGTTTCGCTCTTTACAGCCAGTACAATCCCGGGGGGACCGCCGCGGCTCTCTTCTCCCCCGTTTTCGGTCTCCTGGGGAATCAGTGGCTGCGGCTCGGGCATCACGGGGTGATGTGGCTCCTCATCGGCTTCATCATCAACCACATCTACAGCGCCTGGCTGATGGACATCAAGGAAAGAAACGGCACCATCAGCGGGATTTTCAGCGGTTACCGCTACATCGAACCCCGGGATCTCTGATGGCGATTCTCGTCCTGGGTCTGGGCAACAGCCTGATGAACGACGACGCCTTCGGCGGGGAGGTGGTGGCCCTTCTGCGGCAGCGCTTCTCTTTTCCCGAGGGGGTGAGCGTCGTCGATGGCGGCACCCTCGGCCTCGACCTCCTGCCGTTTCTCGAGGGGGTGGAGCGATTGCTCATCGTCGATGCCGTCGCCATGGGGGCCCCGCCGGGGACGGTCTTTCGTCTCGAGGGGGACGAGGTGCCGCGGGCCTTTGCCGGCAAGCTCTCGGTTCATCAGATGGGGCTGCAGGACCTTCTGGCGGTGGCCGAGCTGCAGGGAAACCTCCCGCCGACCCTGGTTTTCCGGGGGGTGCAGCCGGGGTCCATCGAAATGGGGATGCGGATGTCGCCGCCGGTCGTCGCGGCCCTCGACCGGGTGGTCTCGGAGGTCGCATCGGACCTTGCGGCCTGGGGGGCACCCCCCCGGCCGCGGATTACCGTGAACGGAGGATAGATCATGTCTCTTTCCTCGACCGCCCTGGGGCTCCTTCTTCTGATCACCTTCGTCGCCGGCTGCAGCGACTTGGTCCCCGATTACCCCCGCCGGGAGCCCCCGGCCGGCCTTCTCGGCGACGCCGCCCGGCAGGAGGCCGGTGCCGCCCTCTTTTCCCTCCACTGTGCGGTCTGCCACGGTACCCCCGAAGAGGGGCGCACGCCGCGGGCCGACTTTTTCGTCCCCCCCGCCCCCGATTTCACCTCTGCCACCTACCGCAGCGCCGATCCCGCCTACCTCTTCTGGCGCATCCAGAAGGGTAAAGCCGTCGAACCCTACCTCTCGGGCGGCTCGGTGATGCCGGCCTGGGGGCCCCACCTCTCCGACGAGGAGCTCTGGTCGCTGGTCGCCTACATTCTCCGGCGCTCCGGTTCCTAGTTCCTCTTCCCCTTGAAGCGTTTCAGGCGGTAGAAGGCCTCCCGCTCACGCTCGCCGAGGTGCTGGGCGATGGCGCGGATCTCCCCCCGCAACCGCGGAAGGATCCGTTCCTCGAGAACCCGGATGCGGCGGGTCGTCTTCAGCAGTTCCTCCCCCAGTCGTTTCAGTTTCCCTTCGAAGGCCGCCATCTCCAGCATCTGTTCGACGATCGTTTCGAAGCGGCTGAACGCTTCCTCGAGATGGGGGGTGGTGGACCGGTAGTCGTAGCCGCGTTTATCGGGGGTGCGCACCGGTCTTTGAGCGACCTGCACCTCGCGGTAGAAGAGTCCGAGAGCGTGGCGGGACAGGATCTCCACCCCCAGATCGCGGCGCTCCGCCGCGGCCAGGGAGGCGACGAAGGTTTCCCCCTCGTGCCCCAGGGTCAGCTGCAGCTCCTCGATCCCCCGGCCGTAAGCGCGGCGGATTTCCTCCCGGGAGCGCAGCAGGGGGCGGCTCGTTTCGAGGAGTTCGCGGATCAAAGCCTGGCGGCGCCCCTTGAGGATGCCGACGCTGCCGACCACCGATTTGGCCTTTTCCCTGAGGAGGAGGAGATTGGTGCGGGTCTGGTGGATCATCCCCCCTCCCCTCCCCCTTCGGCTTCCTGCAGGAGGGAGAGGCCGGCGTCGAGGCTCTCGCCGATGGTGCGCCGCTCCTTCTGGTGGACGAAGCGCTCCTCGAAGGCCTCGGCAAAGGAGAGCATCTGCTTCTCCCGGGGGGGGAGCCCTTCGCGGCCGACGATCGCCTCGAGCTTGCGCAGGTCCCGTCCCCGGGCGTAGGCCCGGTAGAGGCGGTTGGCGATCGCCCGGTGGTCCTCCCGGGTGCGCCCGGCGCCGATCCCCTGCTGCATGAGCCTTGAGAGGCTCGGCAGCACATCGACGGGGGGAAAGATCCCGCGGCGGTGCAGCTCCCGCGACAGAACGATCTGCCCCTCGGTGATGTAGCCGGTGAGGTCGGGGATCGGGTGGGTGATGTCATCCTCGGGCATGGTCACCACCGGGAGCATGGTCACCGACCCCTCTTGCCCCTTGATGCGCCCGGCCCGCTCGTAGATCGACGCCAGGTCCGAGTAGAGGTATCCCGGATAGCCGCGCCGGCCGGGGAGTTCCTCCCGGGCTGCCGAGACCTCCCGCAGGGCGTCGCAGTAGTTGACCATGTCGGTGATCACCACCAGCACGTCCATCCCCCGCTCGAAGGCCAGGTATTCGGCCACCGCCAGGGCCAGGCGCGGGGCGAGGAGACGCTCCACCACCGGGTCGTCGGCGAGGTTGGCAAAGGCGACGAAGCCCCCCCCCATCCCGTTGAGGACTTCGAGGTAGTAGGCGTAGTTGTGGTAGGTCAGCCCGAGGGCGACGAAGACGACGACGAAATCTCCTCCGTCCACCAGGCGGGCCTGACGGAGGATCCCGGCGGCGATCTCCCGGGAAGGGAGACCGGAACAGGAGAAGATCGGCAGTTTCTGCCCCTTGACCAGGGTATTGAGGCCGTCGATGACGGCAAATCCCGTTTCGATGAACTGCTCGGGGCGCGCCCGGGCCGCCGGGTTGATCGGGGCCCCGGTGACCGGCTCCCAGCGCTCGGGGATGTACATCGGCAGCCCGTCGCGGGGGCGAAAGGATCCGTCGAAGATCCGGCCGATGCAGGCCGCCGAGAGGGGGGCCTGCTTCACCGCGTCGCTGAAGATGACCCGCGAACGCTCGCGGTCGAGCCCCCGCGGCTCGCCGAAGACCTCGACCAGCACTGTCGACTCCTCGATGCGCAGCACCTCCCCTTCGAGGGTGCGGCCGTCGGGATAGACGATGAGCACCTCCTCGCCGAGGCGGGGGGAGAAGACCTCCTCGAGAAAGAGGAGGGGGCCGCGGATGGCGGCGACGGTACGGTAGCTGTGTTCGGCGAGGCGCATCTGTTCAACCTTTCAGGATTTCATCGAGAGCTTCCCCCTCTTCGAGGCGGGCCAGGGCTTCATCGAAAAAGGCGACGATGGTGCTGATTCTCTCCAGGGTCTGCTGCGGCGTGGAGAAGGCGTCCTCGCTGTAGGCGTTCTGGCAGAGGAACTCCCGGCGCACCCGTTCGGCGGCGTGCATCACCAGCCGGTCGCGGTCCTGCAGCCCTTCGAGGCCGACGATCTCCGCCACCTCGGCCAGCGCCGTCTCCTGCTGCAGAAGCTCCCGGCAGCGGCTACGCAGGGGGTCCCAGTCGCCGGAGACCTCGGAGCAGAAGTGGCGCCCCAGGTCCTGCTCGTAGAGGGAATAGCTCTGCCCCCAGTGGATGGCGGGAAAGTGGCGGCGGTGGGCGAGGGCGGTGTCGAGGAGGTAGAGGGCCCCGGCGGAGCGCAGGCAGGCCTGGGTGACCGGTTCGGTGAAGTCCCCGCCCGGAGGGGAGACGGAGAGGATCATGCTCAGGGAGCCGGTCCCTTCGCCGCAGGCGACGACCCCCGCCCGTTCGAAGTAGGCGGAGAGGCGCGAGCCGAGGTAGGTCGGATACCCCTCTTCGCCGGGCATCTCTTCGAGGGAGGAGGAAATTTCCCGAAGCGCTTCCGCCCAGCGGGAGATGCTGTCGGCCAAAAGCAGAATGTCGTACCCCAGGTCGCGGTAGTATTCGGCCATGGCGACGGCGGTGTAGATCGAGGCCTCCCGGGCGGCCACCGGCATGTTGGAGGTGTTGACGACGACGATGGTGCGCTCCATCAGCGGCGTGTCCCGCCAGGGGTCGGAGAGGGTGGCGAACTCCTCGAGGATCTCGGCCATCTCGTTCCCCCTCTCCCCGCAGCCGACGTAGATCACGATGTCGACATCGGCGAATTTGGCGATGGACTGCTCGAGAATCGTCTTGCCGGTGCCGAACCCCCCGGGGAAAATCGCCGTCCCCCCCTTGCTCAGGGGGAAGAGGAAGTCGAGGCAGCGCTGGCCGGTCACCAGGGGGTCCGCGGTGGGGAGCCGAGTGATGTCGCGGCGCGGTTCCCGCACGGGCCGTTCCTGCCAGGCAAAGAGCTCCCCCCCCTCCTTATATGTGGCCAGGGGGGAATCGAGGGTGAATGCGCCGCGGTGGACGGTGGCCAGGGTGCCGCCGACCGCGGCGCGGATCGGGTGGAGAAAGGCTCCTTCCTCGACGGTGCCGAAAATCTCCCCGGCCGAAAGGGAGTCGCCCGGGCTCTTGAGAGGGGAAAAATTCCAGGAGCGCTCGAGGTCGAGGGGGAAGGGGTCGGTGCCGCTGCGGATAAAGGGGCCCGTTTCCCTGCGCAGCGCCTGCAGCGGGCGCTGCAGACCGTCGAACATCCCCCCGAGAAGGCCGGGTCCGAGGCGGACCGTCAGCGGCCGCCCGCTCCCCTCGGCCGGTTCGCCGAGGGCTAGACCCCGGGTCTCCTCGTAGACCTGGACCACCGCCTTCCCCTGCTCGAGGCGCACCACCTCCCCGGCCAGACGCTGATGGCCGACGTAGACCCGCTCGTAGAGCTGCAGTCCCGGAAGGTCGACACTGACGGTCGGCCCCGAGAGGCCGATGATGCGGCCTTTTTTCATTTCAACCTCACATGGTAGCCGAGGGCCCGGCGGATCAGGCGCTCGAAATAGTCCCCTTCCCGCTCCTCTTCCCCAGAAGGGGCGGGGAGGACGAGGAGGACGCCGTACCAGCGCCGCTCCAGCTCGCGCAGACGCTCCTCTCCCATCCCTTCGAGGAGGCGCTCGTCGATGACCACCACCCCGCTCGCCAGGTCGTTCAAAACCTTTTCGAGGGTCGCTTCGGCCTCCTGCGCCTCCACCACGAGCTGGGTCACCCCCGCCAGGCTGAAACCGTAACGGGCCTCCTTCGGGGTGACGAAGACGACTCCCTTCATGAGAGCAGCTCCTCCTCCAGGCGCCCCTCGTCCCCGGCACCGAGGCGGGCCATGAGTTCGAGATTTCTCGCCCGGGTATGGCAGAACCAGAGATGGTCGAGGATCACCCCCGGCCCCAGGGGGTCGCGGGCGCCCCGGCGCAGGGAGCGGCTCACGCCGTCGAGAAGGATTTTCTCCAGAGACCCCGCCGCCGCCGGGTCTCCGGCCAGGGTCCGGGCGCAGGCCATCAGGGGGGGGATGGACCTCCCCCGCCAGAGCGCCGACAGGCGCTTTTTCGTCACCCGGCCGCCGTCGAGGTGAGGCGGAGGGAAGGAGAGCTGCCACTGCAGGTGCTTGTAGAGGCCGAGGAGGTTTCGCGTGTCGATGAGCTCCCGGAAAAAAGTGCGGACGGCCGGATGGAGGGGGAGGCGCAAGGCGCGGCGCAGGGCGAGGTCGATCACCCCCGCTTCCAGCCCCCCCGGTCCCTGCCGGCGGTAGAGGGCGCCGAGGCCGGAAAAATCGGGGTCGGCTTCGGCCAGGATCTTTTGGCTGCCTGCAAGGACGGCGGCAAAATCCCGGGATTGCAGGAGGAGGGCCTTGATGGGGGGAGCCAGAAGGCTTGGCGCCAGGATTCCGGGGAGGGCCTTTTCCTCCCCGGCGCTAAGGTAGCGCAGCGCCAGAAGCCAGGTGCGCAGTTCAAAAAACTCGAAGACTGAACCGAAGAGAGACCGCAGCGAACGGTTCATCTGGCCGTAGAGCCAGGCCAGTTCGCCGCGGAAGGCCTCCTGGGCGCCGCCGATACCGGCCGGAGACGTCCGGAGGAGCTCCGACCAGTCGCCGGCGATCCGGGCCCTCCGCCCGCGGACCCTGGCCAGGAGGTAATCCGGCGGATGGCAGCGATCCTCAGCGCTTTTCAGCAGTCCCGGGACGATCGAGGGCACGGCGGACCTCCTTCATCAGGACCGGAAGGAGCTCCGGCCAGGCTCTTTCCAGGCGCTTGTCGAGGGTATTGACGACCCTGATCTCCCCCCCGGCCGTCTCCACCTCCACGCCGCCGGCGATGGCGGGGTCGGAGCGCAGGAGCGCTCCGGGGAAGGAGGAGGCGCCCTTCTCCCGATCGTCGGGATGAAGGGCGACCCTGGCCCAGGCGGCGGCGGGGAGTTCGGCGACCAGGGCGGCAAAGGTTTCGGCGTAGGGGCCGGTTCGCAGCTGTGGCAGGTGCTCTTCGGCCAGGGTCCGGAGGCGCTGGGCCACCCTTTCTTCGGCCGCCAACGTCAGGCGCTGCACCGTCGCCGCGGCCTGGGCCAGAATCGGCCTCCTCGCCTCCTCCTTTTCCTCCTCCAGCGCCGCCCGCATCCCGGTCTCCAGCGCTTCGAGCCTGCCGGCGTTTTCGGCGCGCAGGGCCTCGGCTTCCATCTCGGCCTCCTGCCACAGGGCGGCGATCCTTGCCTCCCCCTCCTGTTGCAGGGCCGCCAGCAGTTCCCGTTGGCTCATCGGCTACTCCAGGACCAGGATCATGGTCGCCACCACGAAGCCGAGGATGACCATGGTTTCGGGGATGGCCACCAGGATGATGATGGTGGCCGAGAGTTCCGGTTTCTCCGCCAGGGTTCCGGCCCCGGCGGCGCCGATGCGCGACTGGGCCCAGCCGGTGGCCAGGGCGGGGAGGCCTATGGCCAGGGCGGCGGCCAGGGCGAGGAGGGCTTGTTCCATCGTCGTCTCCTTTCGTCTTTTTCAGGGGTGCAACCTGTCCAGAGGCTCGAATCTGCGCCCCCCCGGTTCGAGAAATTTGCTGAAAAATTCCACGTAATGCAGACGCAGGGCGTGCACCGTCGGGGCGAATACGCCGAGAACGAGGTTGAAAAAATGCAGGAGGCCGGCGACGAGGATCCCGGCAAAGACGTCCCCGGTCATGCCGCCGAGGCGATTGGCGATCTGCGCCAGGAGGACCGAGGTCAACCCGATGGCCATGATCCGGGTGTAGGAGATGATGTTGCCGACGCTCTTGAGGAGTTCGAGGGGAGCCAGCAGGCCGCCGGCGAAAAGAGCCAGGAGGCTGATCCCCAAAAGCGCCAGGATGAGATGGGTGTCCCTCAGCCAGGGATGGGGGAAGAGGCGGGCGGCCAGCAGGGCGACGAGGAGGAGGAGGAAGAGGATGCCGAGGACTTTGAGGAGCGCCTGGCGGCGTAGGTGCCGGTTGAGGGCGGCCAGCACGCCGAGAATCTCCCCGAGGAGGATATGGGCGAAACCGACGGAGAGGGAGAAGTAGAGGAGGGGGAGGAGCGCCTGACTGCGCTCGAAGAGGATCGGCTGGAGACCGAGGCGTCGGGCGCCGAAGTCGCCGAAAAACTCGCCGAAGAGGACGCCAAAGATCAGGGAATAGGCGGCGCAGACGCCGAGAATCCTGGCGGCGTCGGTGAGGTTCTTCCGTTTCGGCCAGAGGCGCAGGAGAAGGGCGACCAGAAGGGCCAGGACCAGTCCGTAACCGATGTCGCCGAGGATCATTCCGAAAAAGAGGGGAAAGAAGAGGCCGAGAAAGGGGGTGGGGTCGAAGGAGGTGTAGCGCGGCAGGGGGAGGAGGCGCGAGAGGAGCTCGAAGGGCTTGAAATAGGGGGGATTCTGCAGGGCGACCGGGACCCGGTCGAGGTCCTCTTCGCGGATGGCGAGCTCGGAAAGGAGGACTTCGCCGCGGAAACGCGCCTCGAGGTCGTCGCGCAGGGGGGCGACTTCGGCGGCGGGGGTCCACCCCTGGATGTAGAAGCACATGCCGGTTTCGAAGACCGCCGCCGAGGCCTCGAGAAGGGCCAGTCGCTCGGTGAGCCACTGCAGCACACGCCGGTAGATCGGCAGCCAGCGCCGGGCGAAGCGCTCCTCCTCCTCGGAAAGGCGGACGAGTTCTTCCTTCACCTCCTGCTGCCGGGCGTGCAGCGCCTCTCCCCGCGCGGCCGGGGGGAGCTCGCTGTAGGGTTTCGGCAGGGTGAGTTCAGGGATCTGGCCGTCGCTCAGGGCGCGACGCAGGCGCTGCGCCATCTTCTTTTCCGTGGCGATCAGTCCGACCAGGTCGCCGTCGTCGGACCGGGCCGTCTCCAGCTCGAAGCGTCCCGCCGTCTCCTCGGCGGCCAGTCGCCGGAAGCGTTCGATGAGAGCCGGGTCCTTGATGGTCACGCCGATGAATTCGATTGACGTGTCCCCTCCGGCCTTCTGCAGCAGGGGTTCGAAAGTCTGCAGCAAGGTTTCGTAGGCGGCGAGCTCGCGCATTTCCCGGTCCAGCACCTCCCGGCTGCGGCTCCATTCCCGGCAGAAGGAAAGATGTTTCTTTGCCAGGGGGGCGATGACGTCGATGACCGGCAGGGGCGAAAGGTAGCCGTCGCGAACGGAGAGGTCGGGGAGGAGGTCGAGCAGCGCCCGGATCTCCTCCTGCAGGCCGAGAAAAAAGGTGCGCTCGGCCAGGGTCGTCCTGTCGGGGAGCAGGGCCTTCACCGGCGGCTCCTCCCCCGCCCGGGGGAGGAGCTCGTCGTTGAGCTGCAGGATCCCCTTCTCGCCGAGGCGCTGCAAAACCTCGAGAAGGTGCCCCTTCGGGCCGACGATTTCAACCTTCGACATCCGGATGATCATCGCTTCCCCTCGGCAGGATGGAAGAAATATGCTGGCGGATGAGCCTCTTCAGCAACCCTTCGTCGATCCCCTCCAGCGCTGCGGCCCGGGATTCGGCCCGTGCGACCGTCGCTGTCGCCTCCCGCTGCGCCTCGTCTCCTGCTGCCGCCAGGGAGCGGGCGCATTCCTCATCGAGGGCCTCTTTCCGCCGATCGAATTCCATTCCGAGGCGCGCCCGGCCCTCTTCCAGCCAGGCGCGGCTCCGCGCCTCCTCGGCGGCGACGCGGCGGTTGAGCTCCTCCTCGTAGCGGACCACCTTCCTGATGAGCTCGTTTTCCATCGCCATTCCCCCTCATCGAATCGGCGCCCCGGAGCGAAGGACAAGAGGACATCGTCCCTTTCGAGCAGTATAACAGGGGAACGGGAGGGCGCGACCGGCGGCCCCGGGGAGGGTTCATCCCCCTTTTTCGAGGGAGCAAAGAGGGGGCGGGGCGGGGTGAAGGGTGAGCGGAGGCGGTCTGGCCTTTTTTAGCTTAATTTTCCCTTTTTTATTTACAATAAATTTGATAGAGTTTCTTCCCGTAAAAAAACGGTAACTTCCGCCGGTTTTCGGTGGAAAATACCCGATATGTGACGAGTCCGCGGCGCGCCGGTTCCCAGGCCACCGACTGCGGCCTTCGATCCGGTCGGCCCCGTCTCCCGGGGTGGGCCGGGGCAATTTTCATCAACCCCAGGCCGAATAAAAACCGGGCGGCCGGACTCTGAGGAAAAGGAAGGGCGAATCATGATCGAAGCGAAGGATTTGGGGCTCAAGAGCGTTGGCAGGATTTACCACAACCTCGGTTACGATGACCTCTTTGCCCACGAGAGCAAGAATGCCGAAGGGCGGATCTCCACCAACGGCACCATGATGGTCGACACCGGCAAGTTCACCGGGCGCTCCCCCAAGGACAAATACTTCGTCCACCAGCTCCCCTCCTTCGAGAACATCGCCTGGGGCAAGCTCAACCAGCCGGTCGCGCCCGAGATTTTCGACGAGCTCTATGAGGAGGTTCTCGACTATCTCGCCGGCAAGGACCTCTACGTCACCGACGGCTTCTGCGGCGCCAACGTCAAGACGCGCAAATCGGTGCGCTTTGTCACCGAATTCGCCTGGCAGTCGCACTTCGTCAAGAACATGTTCATCCGCCCGGCCGGCGACGACATCAAGGGCTTTGCCCCCAACTTCACCGTCTACAACGCCTCCAACCTCCCCAACAAGGACTGGGAGCGCCACGGCCTCAACTCGGAAGTCTTCATCGTTTTCAACATCGAAAAGAATATTGCCATCATCGGCGGCACCTGGTACGGCGGCGAGATGAAGAAGGGCATTTTCACGATGATGAACTACTGGCTGCCGCTGCAGGGGATCCTCTCCATGCACTGCAGCGCCAACGTCGGCAAGGCCGGCGACGTCTGCCTCTTCTTCGGCCTCTCCGGCACCGGCAAGACCACCCTCTCCACCGACGCCCACCGCAAGCTCATCGGCGACGACGAGCACGGCTGGGACGACGACGGCATTTTCAACTTCGAGGGGGGGTGCTACGCCAAGTGCATCAACCTCGCCGAAGAGAGCGAGCCGGAAATCTACGGCGCCATCCGCCGCAACGCCCTCCTCGAGAACG
The DNA here is from genome assembly GCF_001278055.1 of Desulfuromonas soudanensis. Taxonomy (NCBI): domain Bacteria; kingdom Pseudomonadati; phylum Thermodesulfobacteriota; class Desulfuromonadia; order Desulfuromonadales; family Desulfuromonadaceae; genus Desulfuromonas; species Desulfuromonas soudanensis. The sequence continues at coordinate 107,044 of NZ_CP010802.1, forward strand.
TGGTGGCCGACGAGTCGGGTCTTGTCGACTTCGACGACCGCTCCAAGACCGAGAACACCCGCGTCTCCTACCCCATCGAGCACATCGACAACCACGAGCCGACCCTCAAGGGCGCTCATCCCAAGAACATCATCTTCCTCACCTGCGACGCCTTCGGCGTCCTCCCCCCGGTGTCGAAGCTGACCCGCGAGCAGGCGATGTACTACTTCCTCTCCGGCTACACCGCCAAGGTCGCCGGGACCGAGCGCGGCGTCACCGAGCCCCAGGCGACCTTCTCCGCCTGCTTCGGCGAGGCCTTTTTGCCCCTGCACCCCACCGTCTACGCCAAGCTCCTCGGCGAGAAGATGACCAGGCACGGCGTCAACGCCTACCTCGTCAACACCGGCTGGGCCGGCGGCGGCTACGGGGTCGGCAAGCGCATGAGTATCAAGGCGACCCGCGCCTGCGTCGACGCCATCCTCGACGGCTCCATCGAGAAGGCGCAATTCGAGCAGACCCGCTGGTTCCGCCTCAATATCCCCAAGGCCCTCCCCGGGGTCGACAGCGCCCTCCTCAACCCGCGCAACGCCTGGGCCGACAAGGAGTCCTTCGACGCCACCGCCAACAAGCTCGCCGGGATGTTCATCGACAACTTCCAGAAATACATCAAGTCCGGCGACGACTTCGACTTCACGAAGGCCGGCCCCCTCATGTAGGGGAGTTCCATTCAGCAATACGCAAGAGGGGCGGTCCGCAGGGACCGCCCCTCTTTTTTTCGTAGAGAAGATTGGCTACTTGACGATCAGCCAGCTGCCGTCGGGCTGGCGGCAGGCGGTGCCGTAGGCCTGCTGCTGCTGACCGGCGATGACGACATTCTGCAGGTATTCGCGGCAGTATCTTCCGTCGTTGGTCCGGTAGGTTTCCACCGGGGTGATGCTTCCGTAGTTGCCGGTATCGGGGTTGCGCCAGGTGGTGCTGTAATTGGTGCGGGTATTTTCCAGGGCGTACTGGGCGTTGCGTTCCATGGCCAGCCGGTCGGCGGTGTCGAGAGACCGGCCGATCTCCTGGCCCATGATCGCCCCGGCGAGGGTGCCGATGGCGACGGCGACCAGACGCCCCTTCCCCTGGCCGACCTGGGCGCCAAGGACAGCGCCGGATCCGGCGCCGATCAGGGTTCCGACCCCTTCCTTCGGGCCGCTGGTCGGTGCGCAGCCGGAAAGGATCAGGGCAACAATCGTCAGAGTGATCAGTATCGCTTTCATGGCTCCTCCTTTTTCGGGGCCGTGCGGATGGCCTCCTTTACCGGGAGTATAGCCAAGGGGAGGGGGGAGTCAAGATCGGGGACGGTGGGCAAAGGGGCGCCGAAAGACGGCGGAAAATCAGGGAGCACAGTTCCCGGGGACACCGACAGCGGGGTGATCTCCCGGCGCGGAGGTGAGGGTCTGCCAGCATTGCCGGGACCAGTCGAACTGCTGGCGCGGTCGGAAATGGTTCTTGTAGGCCATCTTCGGCGAGCCGGGGACATGGTAGCCGAGGTAATACCAGGGGAGACCGAGACGGCGGGCATGCTCGATCTCGGCGAGGATGCTCAGGGTCCCCGGCTGCAGGAGGGCGTCGTCGGGGTCGTAGGAGAAATAGACGCTGCTCAGGGCGTCGGCCCCTCGGTCGAGAAAACCGACGCCGACGAGGCGGTCGTTCAGGTAGAGCTCGCTCTGCAGGGCCGGGCAGGAGGAGAGATAGAAGAGATTGTGAAAGGCCTCCCGGTCGGTTTCGATGCCGAAGCGGATCAGGCTGTGGCGGCGATAGAGGTCGTAGACCGCCTCGTCGGGGCGCAAGGGGCCGAAACGAAAGGAGACCGCAGCGCTCTTGCGCAGCAGGCGCCGCTGGCTGCGGGAGGGGGTGAAGTTGTTCACATCGACCCGCAGCGGCAGGCAGAGCCGGCACCCCGGACAGGCAACGCGGAAGTAATAGGGGCCGAACTTGCGCCACCCCTGGGCCAGCAGTCGGGAGAGTTCGGCGGCGGAAACCCCCATGGCCAGGAAATATTCGTACTGCTTCTCCCGTCCCGGGAGATAGGGGCAGGGTTCGACGGCTTCGAGTTCGGTGAGCTGGATCAGCTGCATGGGGTCTCTCGGAAAGGAGGAGGGGCACTTCGCAGGGTAAACCATTTGCGTTTCGAAGGAAACAGGGTCGTCAGAACCCTTGGCCGGGCGGGAGGCCCCGGGGCTCTTTGCGAGGAAAAACTCTCCCTCCTTGCAATCCAAGGAGAAAAGCAGCAGAATTGCCCGGTCAAGCCCTACTCCTCGCCGAGAACAAACGTCGCCATGATGGATCGATCCTCCCGCAACCGCCTCAATGAACGCCACCTCCCCCTCTTTGCCTCCGAGACCCTCTTCGACCGCATCGCCCGCGCTGTCTGCCGTGCCGGTTGCCTGCCGCGCAAGGAACTGTTCGAAGCCTGGGAAACCGCCCGCCGGGTGCGCCGGAGGTTCCGCGGCGGGCGCGTGGTCGACATGGCCTGCGGCCACGGGCTCCTCGCCCAGATCCTTTTGCTCCTCGACGACACGTCCTCCGCGGCCCTGGCCGTCGACCGGCGCATCCCGAAAAGTGCCGCCACCCTGGCGGCGGCGTTGCAGGCCGACTGGCCCCGGCTTTCAGGACGTGTCACCTTTCTTGAGCAGGACATCGGGGAGATTCCCCTGACGCCGCACGACCTGGTGGTCTCGGCCCATGCCTGCGGCGGATTGACCGACCTGATCCTCGCCCGGGCGGTGGCCACCGGCGCCCGCGTCGCCGTTCTCCCCTGCTGCCATGATCTCGAGAGCGCAGACACCGGCGGTCTGCTGGGATGGATGGACGGACCTCTGGCCGTCGACGCGACCCGTGCGGCCCGGTTGCGCGCCCGGGGGTACCGGGTCGTCACCCAGACGATCCCGGCGGAGATTACCCCCAAGAACCGCCTCCTCCTGGCCGAGCCGGAATAGGCCGATTCTCAGCCGGGATCGACCTCGGCGTTTGTCGCCGGGCCCCCACTTCCGAAATTGAATTCAATTTCGGGGGCAGAAATGCTACCATAGGGGCCACCTCTCCCCCCTCCGGGAACAGATCGCACCATTTCTGACGAGTGACACGTCCCCCCAAATCAAAAGCGAACAGAGACGCCCGGAGATCCGCGTCTCCCTGTTCAGTACGGAAAATGAGACCTATATGAAAATGCCCGAGAAATTCGAGATGCTCGCACAAAACGGCCTCGTCGATGAGGTCGTCGCCCAGCTCATGAGCGGCAAGGAAGCGGAGGTCTATGTCGTTCAATCCAGGGGCGAGCTGCGCTGTGCCAAGGTCTACAAGGACGCCGACAACCGCAGCTTCAGCACCGCCGCCCAGTATCAGGAAGGGCGCAAGGTCAGAAACAGCCGTCAGGCCCGGGCCATAGGCAAGCACTCCAAGTTCGGTCGCAAGGAGCAGGAGGGAGCCTGGCAGAACGCCGAGGTCGAAGCCCTGCACCGTCTGGCCGCCGCCGGAGTGCGGGTGCCGCAGGTCTTTCATTACGTCGACGGCATCCTGCTCATGGAGCTGGTGGTCGACGCAGAGGGGAACATCGCGCCGCGGCTCAACGAAGTCAGACTCTCCGAGGCAAAAGCCCGGGACTATCACCGGGCGATGATCAGGGAGATCGTGCTCATGCTCTGCGCCGGTCTCGTTCACGGCGATCTCTCTCCCTACAACGTTCTGGTCGCAGGCGACGGGCTGGTCATCATCGACCTCCCCCAGGCCGTCGATGCCGCCGGGAACAACAACGCCGCCGGGATGCTTCTGCGGGACGTGGCGAACATGACCGCCTACTTCGGCCGTTTTGCCCCCGGCCTTCTTGAAACCGACTACGGACGGGAGATCTGGAAGCTTTACGCCACCGGCGAGCTCCTCCCGACGACCCGCCTGACCGGCTGCTTTGAGGAGAGCACCCTGCATGCCGACGTGGGGGGCGTCATGCGGGAGATCGAATCGGCGCGGCGCTGGCACGAGCTGAGCCTGTTAAGATAAAAAAAGGGGAGCATGAGAAACGGGAATTCCCCGTTTCGCATGCTCCCTCGATATCCTTGAAAACAGGCCGGATTCAGACCGCCGGACGGGGGACTGGACTCCAGCCGGAGGGGCGCAGGCCCCGCCCCGCTTAGGACTTCTTCTCGGCTTTTTTGATCTTCTTGTCGGCCTTTTTCTCTTTCATGGTTTTGGCCGGTTCCTTTTTTTCCGTCTTCTTGCTGTCCATGCCCTTGCCCATGATTTTTCTCCTTCGCTTCCGCAGTTAGGGGACTGGTCCGACACAAGTTAGACACCATATTACCACGCCCGGGTACCTGGCGAATTAATATTTTTGTCCCCCGGCAAATTGCCCGGAGGTTGAAGAAGCGGGACTTCCCGACACCTTTGACGGCAACGGCAATTCGACCGGTTTTTACTCCCCCTTTACCCCAGAAGACACGGAAATGAAACGGATCTTCCCCTTGTTCAGGTCGTTGTTTACAGGGCCGAGGAAATGGCTGAAATACGCTCTCCTGGCACTGGTCGCCCTGGTGTTGTCCCTGGGGATTTTTACGGCCTGGCTTTTCTGGGACCTCCCCGATGTCGCCTCCCTCGATAATCGCGCCACCACGCTCACCATCGAGGTTCCCGACTGGAAGGGTGTGATGCACTCCTTCAGGCTCGGGCCGAAAAATCCCCGCTGGGCCCCGCTGGCGTCCTTCCCCGATGAGCTGAAATGGGCCGTCATCGTCGCGGAGGATGGCAACTTTTACGAACACAGCGGCATCGATGTGCCGGCGCTGAAAGAGGCCCTCAAATACGACCTGAAGCGCAAGCGCCTGGTCCGCGGGGCCTCGACGATCACCCAGCAGCTGGCCAAGAACCTCTATCTGTCCCGGGACAAATCGGTGCTGCGCAAACTGCGGGAACTGGTCATCGCCCTGCGTATGGAGCGTGAGCTGACCAAGGGGCGGATTCTCGAGCTCTACCTCAATGTGGTTGAACTCGGGCCCCTCGTCTACGGCTTTGAGCACGGAGCCCGCTACCATTTCGATAAACCGGTTCATCTCCTGACTCCGGCGGAATCGGCCTTTCTCGCCGCCATGCTCCCCGGCCCGCGTGTCGCCTTCAATCCGGAGACGAGGCCGGTCAGGGTTCGCCAGCGGGCGGCGCGACTCCTCAACCTTCTCGGCCTCCGCGGTATACTCTCCGAAAGCGAAATCGCCGACGCTCTTATTGAACTCGGTCAACTCGGCGGATGATGGGACTCGGCACTCGACATTTAATGCGTCCCCTGCTTTCCCCTGCGCCGTGGCGATTGTGCGCCCGCGGTTTTGGGGTAAGCTTAGCCCGGGCGTAAAATACATCCCCAAGGAGATGGACCATGAAATTGAAAGATTATTTTGTTCAGGCCAAAGGAATCGGCGTGCTGTCCACCGCCGACAGCGCCGGCAAAGTCGACGCAGCCATCTACGCCAGACCGCATGTTCTGGAAGACGGGACGATCGCTTTTATCATGCGGGATCGCCTCACCCATCACAACCTCACAGGAAACCCCTCGGCCGCCTATCTTTTCATCGAAGAAGGGCACGGCTACAAGGGTGTTCGTCTGTTTCTCAATAAGGTCAAAGAAGACACAGACCCGGAACTGATCCGGGAGCTGACCCGGCGCTGTCTGAGCCCGGAGGAGGACGAGGCCAGGGGGCCCAAGTTTTTGGTATATTTTGCCGTGGAAAATGTTCTTCCCCTCATCGGCAGCGACAAGACCGAAATCACCCTGGGCTGACCCCGGACCCCTCCCTTCAAGGCGAAATCCCGGCTCCCTGTCATTCAGGGGGCCTTTTTTTATCTTCGGGTGATCGCCGGGGCCGACTTCTTTTCCTTCCGGAAAATAATACAGAATAACAAACCCCCGCCTCTCCTCCTGCAGCCCGTCAAATATGAAAATTCCGTTAGATATGACGGAGAACGTCGTCGACCCCCCTTTGCCATAAAAAGAGGGCAATCTTCTTTTTTCCTTATCATTCAAGGGACTTAAAACCATGCTGCGAGGATGTCAGGGCTGGCACGCTGGTTGCAAATTAGTCTTGCAGAGAAATTCATTCAAGGAGAAAAACAATGCTTGGAACAATTTTGGTCGTCATCCTCATCCTGATGCTGCTCGGTGCTCTCCCCGCCTGGCCCCACAGCCGCAAGTGGGGTTACTACCCCAGCAGCGGACTCGGCCTGATCCTGGTCATTTTTCTTATCCTCGTGCTGGTCGGCAGGATTTAGGCACCAGGATTTGCCAAGTCCCAATTAATAACAGGAGGAGAACAAACTCATGCCGTTGATTGACGTTGTTGTCGTACTGGTCGTGGTTGGTCTGGTTCTCTGGCTTATCAACCGCTTTATCCCCATGGCGGGGTCGATAAAGACGATTCTGAATGTCGTCGTGGTCATTGTCGTTATTGTGTGGCTCTTGAAAATTTTCGGTATCATCAGCCACTTTCCCAACATCACCGTGGGAATGTAGGTTGTGAAGGGCCTTTTCCCCTCGTCGAGCGGGTGGGGGCGCAAAAACAAACCCGGCTCGATTGACTTCAAAACAATCAGATAATTCAACCATGGTCACAGACCAGAAGGAGAACACCATGTTCAAAACCCATCGTATCCTCATGTTTCTTGCCGGTATCGTCCTGGTTGCTTCATTCATGGGCTGTGCCGCAACCTCCACGAATGAAAGCACCGGTCAGTATATCGACAACTCCGTCATCACCTCCAAGGTCAAGGCCGCCATCTTTGAGGAACCGACCTTGAAAACCCTGCAGATCAACGTGGAATCCTTCAAGGGTGAGGTTCAGCTGAGCGGTTTTGTCGATTCGGCCGCAAGCGTCGAGAAGGCCGGCGACGTTGCCCGTGCCGTTGAGGGCGTTGTCGGAGTGAAAAACGATCTGGTCGTCAAATAGAGGCACCTGCATTCCGCTGCGCCGATAACGGGCCGAGGAGGCCGTTCCCTCCGGGACGGTTTTCCCGGCCCGGTGTTTTAGAGTGACGGGAGAGGCAGCGAAAACGGCCTGCGGGTTGGTATCGCTCCTCAAAGGGAAAATGACCGCTATGGGAAAAAAGAAAATAAAAGACACGGTGGACAGAGACCCGGCAGCGGATCGCTGTGCCGCCACTGAATTGCGCCGCCGTGCCGAAGAGCAATTGCTTGCCAGGGCGGCCGTATCCAGGGTTCCCCGCAACGGCCAGGAGCGCCGTCAGATCGTCCATGAACTCGAAGTGCACCAGATCGAGCTGGAGATGCAGAACGCCGTGCTCCGGCAGGCACGGGACGAGATTGAAATCGCCCTGGACAAATACACCGACCTCTACGATTTCGCACCGGTCGGCTATCTGACCCTCAATAAGGACGGGATCATTGGTGACGCGAACTTCACCGCCGCCTCCCACCTCGGGATTGGACGCAACCGATTGGTGGGTAAGCGCTTTGAGTCCATCGTTGCCCCGGGGTCCCGCGAAGAGTTTTCTACGTTTCTTTCCTCGGTTTTTGCCGGTCAGAGCAAGCAAATCTGTGAGGTGGCGCTCCTGAACTGTTCCGCCCAGTCGATCTTTGTGCAGGTCGAGGCCTTGCCCTCCGCCTCAGGGCTCGATTGCCGGGTGGCACTCATCGATATTTCCCGTCGCCGATCCATGGAAGAACAAATGGAAAGGCAACATGCCGAACTGGCCGTTGCCAAGTCTGAACTGCAGGCGGTCGGCCAGACCTCGGCAATGGAACTGTGCCGCCCCATGACGGTTTTCCGGGCCACCTGCCGGGCGGTCCGCAAATGGTCCGCATTGAATCTTGATGTGCAGGCCCATGAATGCCTGCGGGGATTGAACAAAGTCGCCCTGCGCATGAATCGGCTCCTGTCGTCTCTCCTCGATTTTTCCCGCCGGGATTCGCGGGAGAACGGGGGGAGTCGACCTGACCACACGGGGGATGGCGGCGGCCAATGAGCCGGCCGGAGAAGGAACGGAGGGCCATTCGAGACAATCAAACCCCATTCCTCGAAGGAGATTGGTGAAGATGTTCCACTGGCTTCGAGACAACCACCGCGAAGAAGTGCGGAGGCGCTCTTTTCCTTCCGAGTGGGAGAGTTTTTTGCGCACCAGCGTGGCACACTACTCTGTCCTTGACGACCCTGAGCGCGCCGAATTGCGTGCCCTGACGCTGGTCCTCCTCGAGGAGAAAAACTGGGAGGGGTGCGGCGGGCTTGAGCTCACCGACGAGATTCGCGTCACCATCGCCGCCCAGGCCTGCCTCCTCCTTCTGGGACTCCCCCACGACTACTACCGCAATGTGGAGTCGATTCTTGTCTACCCTTCCACCGTCGTCATCCCCGAACGCAGGCCCGGCGTCTTCGAGCGCGTCAACGCTCCGGTGGAGACGGCCATCCCGATCCTCGGACAGGCCATCGCCCGGGGGGCGGTGATCCTTGTCTGGGACGCCGTCAAGCGCGGCGCCCGCCATCCCGAGCAGGGTCATAACGTCGTCTATCATGAATTCGCCCACAAGCTCGACATGCTCGACGGCGCCGCCGACGGCACCCCGCCCCTTGCCGACGGGGATCAGCTTGCCGAATGGGTCGCCGTCTGCTCCCGTGAATTCCTGCGCCTGAGAGAGCTCGCTGAAAAGGGGCACAAAACCTTCCTCGACGCCTACGGCGCCAGGAACGAGGCCGAGTTCTTCGCCGTGGCCACCGAGGAGTTCTTCGACCGCCCTCTGGCTCTCCAGAAGCACGCAGCCGATCTCTACCGTGTCCTGGGCGCCTACTACCGCCAGGATCCGGCCGGGCGAGCCAGTCGCCTTTTAACCGGGGAAGAGTAAACTGTAGATAAGTCATCGTGACCGAACAGTGAAGACAAAAAGGAGACACAAACATGGACAGGAAAACAGCGTACGTGGAAAAACTCTCCGCCGAGATGGTCGCATGGGATATTCAGATCGAACGGCTCAAGGAGAAGGCCGAAAGCGCCACACCGGAGAGGAAGTTCGAATATGCCCGAACCATTGCGGCCTTGCAGCTCAAGCGGGATGAGGCTGCGCAAAAACTGCAGGGGATCTCGACGGCCAGCGATCATGAGTGGGAAGAACTCAAGTCGGGAACGGAACAGATCCGCAGCGAGATCAGCAATCTCCTGATCGATGTTATTATGAAGACCTGAGTGGTCACCGGGGTCGAACGGTTTCGAAAACCGATATCCCGACTCCGATCCAGGAATGAAAGATTCTCCGTGGAGCGATTGCCTATGAGAGCCAAGAGCGATTTTCCCGTCGTTTGCGTGGGCGGTTCGGCCGGCGGCCTGGACGCCTATATCCGCTTACTTAAACACCTTCCGGACGATATGGGTGTGGCCATCGTCATTGTCAATCACCTGCGGACCGTCGCCACCCTGCTCCATGAAATCCTTCCGCAGCACACCGGGATGCCGGTGGAACTGATCACGGAAAAACTGGACATCGAGCCCAACCACGTCTTCATCATCCCCGAACAGCGGGATTTGCACGTTCTCGAGGGAGAATTCCGGCTCAAACCGATATCCAAGCCCCATGGCTGGCCCGACGTGATCACCATCTTTCTTCGTTCCCTGACCGAGAACTGGGACGGCAGACTGATCGCTGTCATTGTCTCCGGTTTTGATGGCGATGGAGCCGACGCCTTGTGCGGCATAAAAGACGTGGGGGGAATCACCATCGCCCAGAAGCTCGACACGGCCGCACAACCCGACATGCCCGAGAGCGCCATCGCCAGCGGCTGCATCGATTTCATTCTGTCCCCGGAAAATATTGCCAAGGAAATTATTCGCATTGCCCGCGGAGAGGCCAGGGCGGAGCAGGAGGAGTCAGAGTCGGGGTCGGTTCGGCCAAAGAGTTGAAAAAGACCCCTTCGGCAGACCACAAAACCGGGAATTTGCCCCGGAGTGGTGAGGACACAACAACCGAGGATAAAGGAGAACCGCCCATGAAAGCACTCGTGTATCACGGTCCGGGAAAGCTGGCACTGGAAGAGAAACCGAAGCCGGTCCTCAAGGACCCGACCGATGCCCTCGTCCGGATTACCAGGACGACCATCTGTGGAACGGATCTGCATATCAAAAAGGGGGATGTGCCGACGGTGACCGCCGGGCGCATCCTCGGGCACGAAGGTGTCGGCATCATCGAAGAGGTGGGCGCCAGCGTGTCCAACTTCAAAGTCGGCGACCGCGTCCTGATTTCCTGCATCTCGTCCTGCGGACGATGCGCCAACTGCAAAAAAGGGATGTACTCCCATTGCCAAAGCGGCGGCGGCTGGATCCTGGGAAACCTCATCGACGGGACTCAGGCCGAATATGTGCGGATTCCCTTTGCCGACAACAGCCTCTATCCGATCCCCGCCGGAGCCGACGAAGAGGCGCTGGTCATGCTGAGCGACATCCTGCCGACGGGTTTCGAATGCGGGGTTCTCAACGGCCAGGTCAAGCCCGGCGACACGGTGGCCATCGTCGGCGGCGGGCCCATCGGGTTGGCGGCGCTTTTAACGGCGCAATTCTACTCGCCGGCGGAAATCATCATGGTCGATATTGACGCCAACCGCCTGAAGGTGGCCAAAAAATTCGGTGCGACCCAGATCGTCAACAACTCAGAGGGCACGGCGGTCGCGCAGGTGATGGCGATGACGGAGAACAGGGGGGTCGACGTGGCCATCGAAGCCATCGGCATTCCGGAAAGTTTCGACGTCTGTCAGGCCATCGTCACCGCCGGCGGTCATATCGCCAATATTGGCGTGCATGGCAAACCGGTGCAGCTCAATATCGACAAACTCTGGTCGCACAATATCACCCTCACCACCGGTCTGGTCGATACGGTGACGACGCCGATGCTGCTGAAAACCGTCATGTCGGGCAAGGTTCAGCCGAAGAAACTGGTGACCCACCACTTTGCCCTGAAGGATGTCATGAAAGCCTACGAAACCTTCGGCAATGCCATGAAAGAACGTGCACTGAAGGTGATTATTACCAACGACTAGAGACGTTGCCGGTTCCTCGGCTCAGCTCCGGATGACTCGGTTCCGGGCGCAAGGCCGCGCGATCCAGGGAGGTTGAGAATGAACTCTTCAGACATGATGAACCATAACGGTGGCTGGATGGATCACGGATGGATGGGGGGCGGAATGGTCCTCTGGACGGTGATCGGCGTCCTGGTGGTGGTTCTGCTGGTCGTGTTGATCAACAAGCAGTCAAAAAAATAACGGACCTTCACGGCCGGCAGGGAAAGAGGGCAAGGGTGGAAAAAGTGGACGGAAATGGGTGAGGGCGAGCGAGGCCGAACGGATAAGGAGATGGTGAAGACCCCTGATTTGCCTGACTCTTTAACCGGCGAAAGGTCTCGAAAGCGATGGCTCTCCCCCTCCAGGAGGGGTTCCGATTTTCTGCCGGGGAACCAGATCTCCCTCCTTCAGAGCGGAGCGGCCTATTTTCCCGCCCTCGAAGCGGCCTTCGACCGGGCCAGGTTTGAAATTTACCTTGTCACCTATATCTACCAGGATGACGCCACCGGACAACGGATTGCCGACGCTCTGAAACGGGCGGTTCTGAGGGGAGTCGAGGTCTTTTTGCTCATCGACGGCTACGGCTCCAAGGACCTGCCAAAACCGATGCTGGAGCGGATGCGGACCGATGGCGTGAGGGTTCTTGTCTACCGGCCGCAAATCTCCCCCTGGACCTTTCGCCGCAAGCGCCTCCGCCGGATGCACCGGAAGGTCGCCGTGGTGGACCGGGAGGTCGCCTTTGTCGGGGGGATCAACATCGTCGATGATCGAGAACCGACCGAGGATCTCCCCCCGCGCTACGATTTTGCCGTCGTCGTGGGAGGTCCGCTGGTGGAGGAGATCCGCCTTTCGGCGCGGCGGCAGTGGTCCATGGTGGCCTGGGCTCGTTTTCGCAAGGGGGCGGGCCGGTCCGTGGCGCTGCCTGGTTCGACCACCGGTGGATCCATGAGCGCGGCATTTGTGACCCGGGACAACTACCGCCATCGTCGGGACATCGAGGCGGCGTATCTGCAGGGGATCGACCGTGCAACCTCCGAGATCATCCTTTGCCACGCCTATTTTTTGCCGGGGGTCGATTTTCGTCATGCCCTGACCCGTGCCGCGGAGCGCGGGGTCCGGGTGGTTTTACTCCTCCAGGGGCGGATGGAATTTTTTCTGCAGCATTATGCCTCCCGGGCCCTCTACGGCCATTTTCTCGACGCAGGCATCGAAATTTACGAATACCGCAAGGGGTTCCTCCACGCCAAGGTGGCGGTGATCGACGGGCACTGGGCCACGGTCGGCTCTTCGAATATCGATCCCTTCAGCCTCCTCCTGTCCCGGGAAGCCAACGTGGTCGTTGACGACGAAGTCTTTGCCGTCACCCTGGCCCGAAGTTTGATGAAGACCGTTGAAACCGATGGGGAGCGAATCTTGAGGGACACCTGGAAAAAGGAACCCCTCGGGTTGCGGTTCATCAGTTGGCTCAGCTATGGTATGCTCCGCTTGATGATGGTGATCAGCGGTTATGCCCCTGAACACGACCGGCTCAGAAGGGAGCGCCCCCTTTCGTCGGAGAAATGACCCGTTTGGCAACGCCTTGATTCGAGGAGTCCCGGAGGTGGGAACTGGCGTGTGGGGCCGGCACCAGACGCGAACTTTTACCCCCTGGAAACCGGGCTCCCGAAATTTTGTTCCCCTGAAAATAAACGCTTCAACCACTGAAAAAGAAAATTGTGATGATTAAACGTATCTCCCGCTCCCTTCTGTTGACCTTCGTCTTTTTCCTCTGCGTCTCCTGCGCCCATAACCTGGACGCGCCAACCAAGTACGGCACGGACAAGGTCACCGTCGCCGCCGACAATGCCATCCACTATGTCGAGGTCGGTCAGGGCCCGCCGGTCCTTTTGATCCCCGGTCTCTTCGGGACTCACAGCATATTCGACCGCGTAATCCCCTTATTGAAGGATCACTACCGCCTTCTGGCCATCGACAATTTCGGCACGGGTCAATCGGGGCGCCCCGAGGGGGGCTTCGACTATCTGGTGGCCGAACAGGCGGACAGGGTCGTGGCCATGATGGACGAGCTTGAAATCGCCAGCTGCGACATCGTCGGCGTCTCCTACGGCGGGATGATCGCCCTCAACATCGCCGCACGCTACCCCGAGCGGGTCGTCTCCATCGTCGCCATTGAGGGCGCCGTCATCATGCCGAAAAACACCCCCTATCGCCGGCTGATCCAGGGGCTCAAATACCCGATCTTCGGCGATGCGATTATCGGCTTTGTCCGCTCGGGGCTCTTTGACGAAACCATGGCTGAGGACATCATGGGCCCCTCCTGGGACGATTTGAGCAGCCAGGAGCAGGACGAAATAACCGGCATCGTGGCAAAAAATGCCGATGTCGCCTCGCGGCGCACCTGGCTCAGTCTGGCCCGGGCCCTCAACGATGTGGAAGATTTCACCGAGGAGGCAAAGTCGATCACGGCGCCCGTTCTTTACCTCTCCGGAGATCTCTCCGAGTTTCGTGAGATGACCGACATGAACATCGCCTTTTTCAAGGAACATCTTCCCAACGTCGAGATGGTCTCCTTTGCCGACGGGGTTCATGACCTGGAACTGCAAAAACCGAAGGAAACCGCGGCCCTGATCCTCGATTTTATCGGCCCGAGCGACTCCGGTCCCCTGGTGACCGCTTCCGAACCGGAGCCCTAGGGGAAGAGGCCGACCGCTCCGGCCGGGCGTCTCACAACCCCCCGTCCGTCCGGAGCCGGGTCCTCCCGATGGAAGGAATTCCCGACCCCACTCCGGCTCCGGCCGCTCTTTCTTCCCTGAAAGAGCGGCCGGTTTGTTTGGAGCCGCCTCCTTTTTGAAGTGAAATGAAAATATTCCAATTTAGGCCCTGAAGTGTTACAGTGCCGGCCGTTGCGGCGATCGAAAAAACCGAAAAGTCACCACAGAGGCACAGAGGCACGGAGAAATTCCTTAGAGATCAAACAGGTTACCTCTGTGTGCTCAGTGCCTTTTTCTTCCGGTACAAAGAGCAAGATTTGCCACCAAGGCACCAAGACACCAAATAACTGATTTTGTTTTTGATTTTCTTGGTGCCTCCGCGTCTTTGTGGCAAAAAATCCTGTTTAAAAGTCTCTTTCCGAAAAAGGGACATCGAAGGCGAATGAGGATGCTCTGTGGTCAATCCGGTGTTATAACCCTGCCGCATTCGAGGAGGTTCCCGTGCCCCGCCAAACATCGATCCATTCCTGCCTGCAGGAGAACTTCGGCTTTTCCTCCTTTCGTCCCGGGCAGGAGGCCATCACCGACTCCCTGCTCGCCGGGCGCTCGGCCCTGGCGGTCCTCCCCACCGGCGGCGGCAAGAGCCTCTGCTACCAGTTGCCGGCCCTCCTCCTCGACGGACTGACCCTGGTCGTCTCCCCCCTCATCGCCCTGATGAAGGATCAGGTCGACGCCCTGCAGGCTCGCGGCATCGCCGCCGCCCGCCTCGACTCGAGTATCGGGGCGGCGGAGGTGCAATCGATCTACCGGCAGCTCGAGGCCGGCTCCCTGAAGCTCCTCTACATCGCCCCCGAGCGCCTGGCCAACGAGCGCTTTTTGAACCGCCTGCGCGGACGCACCCTCGCCCTGATGGCCATCGACGAGGCCCACTGCATCTCCGAATGGGGGCACAACTTCCGTCCCGAGTACATGAAGATCGCCGGCCTCGCCCGGGAGATTGGGGTCGGCCGGGTGCTGGCGCTGACCGCCACCGCCACGCCGGCGGTGGCCGCCGACATTCGGAAGGCCTTTGCCATCACCGAAGCCGATGAGATCCGCACCTCCTTTCACCGCCCCAACCTCCACCTCTCCGTCACCCCCTGCCCGGCCCCGCAGCGTCGGGAGTTGCTGCTGCAACGGCTGCGCGGCGACTCCGGGGGGGACACCATCGTCTACGTCACCCTGCAGCGAACCGCCGAAGAGGTGGCAAGCTTTCTTGCCTCGGCTGGGATTTCCGCCAGGGCCTACCATGCCGGGATGCAAAACGAGGTGCGCGGCCAGGTGCAGGATGCCTTCATGGCCGGAAGCCTCCGGGTGGTGGTCGCCACCATCGCCTTCGGCATGGGGATCGACAAGGCCGACATCCGCGCCGTCTACCACTACAACCTCCCCAAGACGCTTGAGAACTACATGCAGGAGATCGGCCGCGCCGGCCGCGACGGGCTCGACTCACGCTGCGAGATCCTCGCCTGCGCCGACGATCTGACGGTGCTGGCCAACTTCAGCTTCGGCGACACCCCCACCGCCGAGGCGCTGCGGCAGTTGGTGGAGCACCTCCTCGGCCAGGAGGAGGTCTTCGACGTCTCCCACTACGATCTCTCCGGGGCCTTCGACATCCGCCCCCTGGTGATCGCCACCGTCCTCACCTACCTCGAACTGCAGGGGGTGCTGCGCTCGACGGGGCCCTTCTACGACAGCTACAAGATCCAGTTCAACCGCCCCCAGGAGGAGATTTTCCAGGGCTTCGACCCGCAGCGCGTCGCCTTTTTGCAGGCCCTCTTTGCCACCGCCAAAAAGGGACGCCTCTGGTACCAGCTCACCCCCGGCGAAAGCGCCGCGACCCTGAACGAGCCGCGGCAGCGGATCACCGCCGCCGTCAACTACCTCGAAGAAAAGGGGGACATCCAGGTTCAGGTCACCGGCCTGCGGCACGGCTATCGCCGCCTCAGTCCGGAACTCGACCCGGAAGCCCTCATCGCCGGCCTGCAGGAGACCTTCGCCCGGCGGGAAACCCAGGACATCGCCCGCCTGCGCGAGGTCCTCTCCTACGCCGAACAGCGCAGCTGCCTGACCCGGCACCTGCTCACCTATTTCGGCGAAGCCGTCGAAGCCGACTGCGGCGACTGCAGCCGCTGCCGCACCGGTCAGGGGGAGCGCCTCTCCCGCACCGCCCCCCTCGAACCCGGCCCGACTGAAGCCGCCATCGCGCGCCGGGTTCGGGACGAGAACCACGCGGCCCTGGCCCACCCCCGCCAGCTCGCCCGCTTTCTCTGCGGCATCAGCAGCCCCGCCGCCAACCGCGTCCGCCTCGGTCGCCACGCTGATTTCGGGGCGTTGGGGGAGTTTCCTTTTCGCAAGGTGATGGAGCTTGTTGCTTCGGGAGCGGACTGAGGAAAGGTTGTTCGTTGCCGGGATAAAACCATCGGGTCGGGTCAAACCGTTGGGTTGGATCAAACCGTCGGGACGCGCCCCGACAGGCGCCTTACTTTTTGTCCAGACGGCAACAAAAAAGTAAGCAAAAAATGCCTGGCACCTGCGGTGGGCATGGCTTGGAGGGTTGGCGGGGTTAATCGCCGAGGTGCTGAGAGTCGGTCGGTGTTGTCTTGTCCCTCAGCTTCGATTCCAGTTTGCCGGTTCTCCGTTTGCGGGGGATCCAGCGAACATTTTGTTAAAGGCCTTCTGGTTTGAAAAGCCAGGAGCAAAGACAAAAGTAACGGCAAAACCAACAGCGACAACCGCCGAGATTGTGTCGTTGTGTTTTCAGGTTCTGTTTTTAAACCAGCAGCCCCTCAACAAAATGCCCGCGGCTGCGGCGGTGATCGCACTGCCGTTGGCAGGGGCACCCGGTGGTCGAGCCGCCGCGCCGGAAGTCTCTACGTCAAACGGACATTACTTCCCAATCCGTCACGACCCATGCCGACCGCAGGTCAAGCGTTTTTCTGCCTACTCTTTGGTCGCTTTACAAAAGAGTAGGGCGGCGTCGGGGGCCGCGACCCCCGGGTCTTGTCCTTGAATTAAGCCCATGCACACCCCCCTCCAGGGAAGTATTTTGAACCGCTCTCTCCGGCCGCTCTTTTTCCCCTGAAAGAGCGGCCGGTTTGTTTTGACTCCCTCTGCGTATCCAGCAGTGCATGAATTAATTTCAATTCGAGTTCTGAAATGTTAGATTGTCGGCCATTGATGAATTTTGCAAGGATCTCTGCAAGTCTTCAGAACAGCGCGCGGGGTCCATCTCAGTCATGGCAAGACCAGCTCCGGGGTCTTCCTTTTCACAGGGGGTTTTATGAAAAAATCGTTATTGGGGTTGGTTGCATTGGTCTTTATTTCTTCCCTGTGGTCTTCCAGCGCCCTGGCGGTCGGAATCGGCGGATATGTCGATGTCTCCGGCGGCTCCGGTGAGGCCGAATGGGACTCGGATTTTCAGTCTTGGGATATCGACGCGAGTGCTGCAGCCTTCGGCTTCGTTCTTGATACCGCGCCGATGAATGAAAGAACGTTCAACTATCGACTCAATGCAGGATTGGCCGCCCAGAATTTTGAAGATGATTTGGGTGTTGAGATGGAGGCGGGGGGCATCTATGCCGAGAACATCTTCGGTTTCGCCCTGATCAGGGATGAGAACGTCCGCTGGTGGCTCGGTCCCCTGGTCCGAGTGGGGATTTACTCCGGTGAGACAGATCCCGTTAATATCGGTGGTGGCACCCAGCAAATCGACTTCACCTATGCCGAGTTCGGCATCGGCGCAGTGACCGGTGTGAACATCAACATCAATGACAGGCTGATTCTCGCCCCTTCCCTCGGTTTTAGAATTTGTGGCTTTGCCGGCACCGGTGAAATTAATGAGTATGTCGGGGGGGTGCATTATTACTGGGAAGAAGATATCTCCGGTGGGACCACATCGGCTTTTGCCAATTTTGCCGTGTTGTTCTGAACATAAAATGGTCGCGCCTGTAAAAACGTGATTCGGCATCTGCAGGCGCGATCGATCAAAACCTTAAATTCCAGGAATGTCACCTTTCCTAAAAAATGAAGGAAAATAAAATGCAAAGAATATTTTCTAAGGGGATAACCATCATCCTGATGATAGCGTGGTGCCTACCCACCCATAGTTTCGCTGCCGCAGGTGAAAAAGAGTTTAAAAATCTACTTTCAACTCCTAAAGTCATTTCTAGGGTTCAAATACACACGGCCTACAACATGTTTACTGAAAACAGAAAAGTTCAAGCAATTAACTTTCGAGTTGGTGGCATAATTCCAGCGGGCACTCCGGTAACAGTCGAGATTGTTGAACCTTCTTTAGATGATAGAAGTCTATTCGCCATGCCGGAAATTCGATTTACCACGCTTTCTGATAATATCAATTACACGCTTAAATTCACGGAGCGCTACCACCCGGGCAAAACCGTTTACGATTACGCTAATCTAATGTTTGGCGTAAAAACATTTGGAGAGATAACGGAGGGCAAATCAGCAGATGTCATTGATGCGATTCGTCGTTCGGCAGTTATCGAGGGAATGACCAAGGAGGAGGTTCTGATCTCCTACGGTTATCCAGCGGAACATCGCACTCCAAGCTTGCTCGCTAACACCTGGATTTACTGGGAAAATCGTCACACGGAAAAGAAAATATGTTTCAGCGAAGAAGAACTTGCCATCTCCTGTAAAAAGTTAAAGAGCGAGGATCTTTAAAATCTGACAGGAACCCGGCCTGGCACATCTGGTCGTGAGTGGTGCACTTGCAAATTGAATCTACAGTCACCCAGCCTTCAGAAGTTAATGTGGAGATGTCCCTAGTTTTTTCTTAAAGGAGGAAATGACGATGGAGATTCAGCATGGCTCATCCCCCACGGTTTTAGCCTTGGTTGATGAGAGTTCACTCAAACTCATTGATCGACTAGCTCCCCATAGCGACGCTGTGCGAAAGGCGAGTGACAGTCTCCTCGCAGCGGCAAAGGTCGGCGAAGTCGAGAATGCTGGCATCCTCCTGACAGGGATGGTGAAAGAGCTCGAGAAGATGAAATCACAGCCGACTGGCTTCATCGGCCGCTTTATTTCTGAAACGAAATGGGGTATTCGTCAAAAGGTCCTTGCGAGGAAAGCTGTGCGCACGGTGCTCGAAGAGATGAAAGCTGATTTCGAGCGTTCCCGTGACAAGCTTCGCTCTAATATTGTGCTGGTCGAGGAGTTGGCTTCGGCGTCTCGCGCTACAGCACAGGGGCTTCAGGGGACTATCGGCGAATTGGAAAAGGAGAAAACCGAGCTTGAAATTTTTTACCCGACCCTGGAAGCCGGATCAGAGGAAAGGCAAAATGTCAGTTCGGTCCTGCGGCGCTATGAAAAATCCATCGCCGATGCAAAAGGGCTTCTTTTTCTCCACCAGACCACTTCCGCCCAACTGAGCGTCCAGATTCAGGAGCGCGAGACGCTCTATAGCACAATGTCTTCGCTCGGTCCTCAATTGGACATCCTGCTGAAACAGCAGTTAGCGCAGTTAGTGAGCCAGGCGGAGGTTCGAGCGGCGACTAGGCAGATGCAGGCTCTTCGTGACGGGGTTCGAGCTGTTGCTGTCGAAAATGCGCGGCAAACACGGGAAAATGCGGTTGCTGTTGCCAAGGTCGCTAACGAGCCGATCATTGACGAAGCGACCATTCAGAAGCTTTCAGATGAGCTCATCGGGATGGCCTCTGATGTCAAGGCTGCGGTCAAAGCGGCGATTGAAAACGGGCAGCGTGCCGGACAAGCTGCGGAGGAGCAGTCGAAACGGATTTCCGCTGCGGTCCGGTCGCTGGAGTATGGTCAGGAGAAGGCGTGAGCATGGACTTTCTAGCGTTGCTGAATCTTCCAGAGAGTTTTCCTTTTGTCGTTGCCATCTTTCTTCTGCTGGGAATCGGCGCGTTTGAGCTGGTGGGACTTCTTCTCGGAGTGAGTCTCTCCGGCGTCCTTGATGAAGCCTTGCCGGAGTTTGATGTTGAAGTCGACGGAGCTCAAGGCCTTCAGAAAGCGTTTAGTTGGCTCGGTTTTGGCCGAGTTCCTGCCCTAGTGATCTTGGTCATCGCTTTGGCTGTCTTCGCGATCGTCGGAGTGAGTCTTCAAATTTCGATCATGAACTTATTCGGCTCGCCGTTGCCAGCGATGCTTGCTGGGCTGGGAGCCGCCGCCGCAACGGTGCCGGTGGGTGGGCTCCTGGTGAAAGCGGTTGCACGCATTGTCCCAAAAGAGACCTCGTCGGCCATTAACATCGACTCACTTTCCGGGCAGACAGCGACCATCGTTATCGGAACCGCGAAGAAAGGATTGCCGTCGCAGGCAAAGGTCCGCGATCTCTACGGCCAGACGCATTACATTCTGGTCGAGCCAGAGAAGGACGAAAGTTTCTCGCAAGGCGACCAGGTTGTTCTCGCTCAGCTTAATGGGCATATCTTCAGTTGCCGACGCGTCGATGCGTCGACAGATCCTATCTTCCCTTTGCCTTAGGAGGCGCCAGCAATGCTTGATGGATTAATTTTTGCCGCAATTGTTCTTATCTCCATCGTTATCGTCGGCACGATCCTTGTTCGACTGTACCAAAAGGCCACGAAAGAACTGGCCTTTGTGCGAACTGGCCTCGGCGGCCAGAAAGTCATCAAAGACGGTGGAGCCATGGTGCTGCCCGGCCTCCACAACCTTATCCATGTCAACATGAACACGCTTCGATTGGAAGTTTCAAGGATTAATCAAGAAGCGCTGATCACCAAGGACCGCATGCGGGTGGATGTCAAAGCCGAATTTTTCGTGCGTGTCCAGCCCTCTGTGGACGCTATCGCCAACGCCGCTCAGACGCTAGGGGCCAAGACCATGAAGCCGACAGAGCTCAAAGAGTTGGTCGAAGGCAAGTTCGTCGACGCTCTGCGCTCGGTCGCAGCACAGATGGCCATGGAAGAACTGCACGAGCAACGCGCCAGCTTTGTGCAAAAGGTCCAAAACGTGGTCGCTGAAGACATTCTCAAAAACGGACTGGAACTCGAGTCGGTCTCCCTCACCGGTCTTGACCAGACCAAGAAAGAATATTTCAATCCGGCCAACGTCTTCGACGCTGAGGGTCTCACAAAAATGACCGAAGCAATTGAGGCTCGAAGGAAGAAGCGCAACGATATCGAGCGAGATACGGAGATTCAGATCCGTCAAAAGGATCTGGAGACGACCCAGTTTCGCCTGACCATTGACCGCGAAGAAGCTTACGCGACTATGGAGCAAGATCGTGAGATTGCAGTTCGTCTGGCCGAACAAGAAATGCTCACGGCCAAAGAACAGGCTGAGAAAAATCGCCAGGCAGAAGAGGCGCGCATCGAATCTGAAAGATTGATCGAGCAGTCTCGGATCGAGAAAGATCGGCAGATTGAGGAGGCTCGCATCAATAAAACTCGTGACCTCGAAGCCGCGGAGATTGAGAAAAAAAAGTTGATCGAGCAAGCTGAAATTGGACGGGTAAAGGCAGTCGAGCTTGCGCGCCAAGATCAGGAGATCGCCATCGCCGAAAAGTCCAAAGAACAATCCCTGGCGAAAAAACAAGCCGATGAAGCTCGTGCTCTGGCCATCTCGGCGGAAGAAAAGGTTATCACTGCTCGAGATACCGAAATCGCTACTCGCCAAAAAGCTATTGAGCTGATCGAAGCGGCCAGGACGGCCGAACGCGAAGCCATTGGCATTACCGTCGCCGCCAAGGCGGAAGAAGAGGCAGCAACCGCCAATGCAGAAGCCGCACGGAAGTCCTCGCAAGGCCAGGCAGACGCGATTAAAATTCTAGCCGCCGGCGAAGCTGAAGCCGTGCTCGCCAAAGCCAACGCCGACGAGCGCATGTACCAGGTCGAAGCCGAAGGCAAGCAGAAAATCAACCAAGCGGCCAATACCTTATCGCCGGCACAAATCGAGATGCAGATTCGCATCAAACTCCTTGAGACGCTGCCGGCGATCATTAGCGAGAGCGTTAAGCCCATGGAGAACATCGATAGCATCCGAATTGTGCAGATGGACGGGATGGGACCCGCGATCCACGGCGGCAATGGAGACGGCAGCGGCGCCGGTCTCGCAGACAGCGTCGTCAACAGCGCGCTCCGCTATCGGGCAATGGCACCCCTCGTAGACCAGCTCATGACTGAGGCCGGCCTTAACGGACTCCTTAAAGGTCAGGGGCTTGCGGCTCTTGAGAAACAGGATGATGACAGCGGCGCTTCGGCTGGCGCCGGGGCATAAGCCGAGAGTTGGACTTTGCACCATCTCCGGGCAGCCTCATCAGAGAGACTGCCCGGAGTCGTTAATGATGGAGTCCTTTCTCGCTTGAGAAAGAACGGCAGAATACTGGGCAAACGGGGCGCTTGCAAAATTGAGTGCCACATTAATGAGGTCACAAATTTCAATGATCAGCGCCCTCTTCATTTTAATATGCCTTAGTATTCTTGCGGCGATTGGAGTTGTCCAACTCATCCGGGTGCTGGCCATTGCAAAACCTAGAGGTCAGGTCCTTGATTTTTTTGAATCACCTGACGGGGACTCTTTCCTGGAGCGTGAAGTCAACAGGCTTCGTCATCAAGCGGACCGGTCCCTGCGTTCAAAGTCCGTCGACGCGCCGATGAAGCTGCTCATCGCAAAAATTGTCGATGAATTGATGAAAGTAGTCGAGGAGGAGAAGGACCGGCGCCTGCAGGCAAAGCGGCTCCTGGAGTTGCTTCAGCTTTACGAGGATCTTATCAGCTCAGCACGACGTCAGCTCGCAGCAACGAGGTCTGACGAGGCTACCTTTCAGTCATATTCACAGACTCTTGAAGATGCCGAGCAGCAGCGAAACGCTGTCCTCGAGTCTTTGGAATCCCTGAGCAGTTGGCGCACCGCGCTTGAGCTGTCTGCCAGAGAATTGATCAAGGATGTGCGCAGTATTCTATCACGAGCTCAGGCAGGAAAAGCGCACACGGACTTTGTCGCAGAACTCGTCAGCCTGCAGCGCTCCGCTGCTGAATTGCTGAAGAAGCTTCTTGATTCTTAAAAAGAAGACAGGGTTCCGGGGTCGGATCGAACCAACTAACTGATTTCATAGGGGAGTTCGGAGGTTCTGTGTGGAATTCCGGGGACACCATACTTAATTCAAAAGGCGACCAATCGGTCGCCTTTGTCGTCTCAATCTAGTAAAGGGGTCATGCTTATCAACCGATGATTCTTCCGCATTCTTCCCCATGCCCCTTAACTCTCGACATCATTATCCCGGTGCCAAATATCACAAACAATCCGCACCCAGCACCTGGTTTCGACCCAGGGTGTCGGCAGTTCGAATCTGTCCGGGCGCACCAAAAAAGAACAGGAGGTTACGGGCACTTCCGCAAATGCCTACAGCGTCAGAAGAGTTATGACATTTCGCGCCAACACAATCCTTTCCCGCCGCTCCAGGTCCTTCAGCAGCCTGCTAACAACCTCCCGGGAGGTGCCCAGGTCATTGGCGATTTTCTGATGGGTGGCATGAAGGATGCCGTTGGCCGACTTCTCGACCAGGTATTCGATTAGGCGCTCGTCCATCCGGCCGAAAGCCACCTCCTGGACCAGTTCCATGACTTCGGTCAGCCGTTGGCTCAAGAGGGAATAGACGAAGGCACTCATGGCTTCGTAGTTCCCGAGCAAGCGACGGAACTCGCGGGCCGGGATGAGGAGCATTTCCCCGGCACTGACAGTTACGGCATTGGCCGGATAGGCATTGTTTCCCAGGATGCACGAGGCGTTCAGGATGCAAGTTTCGCCCGGACCAATTTCGTACAGGGTGATCTCCCGGCCGCTTTCCCCACACCGGTAGACCCTGACCTCCCCGGCCAAAACAAAAGCGATGGCTGAACACGAATCCCCCTCCCAGTAGAGATGGAAATCTGCCTGGAAGGCCTGGCGACGGGCATGTGCCAAAATCTCCGCCACGAGTTCCCCTTCCCGGCGAAACCGGGGGAAGAGGGAGATAAATTCTTCCGTCACTCTCGTATCCATTTTCCTCGCTCCATTTTTTTAAACATACTATTTCATCCCAGGCAGCATTAGAAAAGGAAAAAACCCCGGACAAATACAGCACCTGTCGTCTCA
The DNA here is from genome assembly GCF_001278055.1 of Desulfuromonas soudanensis. Classification (NCBI taxonomy): domain Bacteria; kingdom Pseudomonadati; phylum Thermodesulfobacteriota; class Desulfuromonadia; order Desulfuromonadales; family Desulfuromonadaceae; genus Desulfuromonas; species Desulfuromonas soudanensis. Next base: position 130,934 of record NZ_CP010802.1, read on the forward strand.
ACGGCCGTGTGTGACAAAGTCACAGACATGCTGAAGCATGGTCCCTATACTGACCTCAAAACAAAAACGTGAACAGGGAGGTTGACCATGAAACGCGACGTTGGAACATTGGACCGGCTGGTCAGGATTTCGGTAGGGTTTTTTCTTCTCTTCCAGGGGGTCGTCGGCGGCCATGGCTGGGGGTATCTCGGCATCATCCCGCTTCTGACCGGAGCGATCGGCTGGTGCCCCCTTTACAGTTTGCTGGGGATCTCCACGGCATGCCGGACATGTCCGAGCAAGGGGCTCAACCAAACGGAAGAGGAAAGGTGAACCATGTCCGCTAGAAGTTTTTTGAGCAACTTTTCCGATTTCCAGAGAATGTCCCTAGTCCTCCTTTTTGCCTTGTTGCTGGCCGCCTGCAATGGCAGCGATGGCAACGACTCTGTGGTTCCACCCGTGATTCAAGCCCAGGTCTCGGCGGCCCAGGGGGGAACCTTTGCCGACAACCCTGCCAACCCCCTCGTTTCGCTGACCGTTCCTGCCGGGGCGCTCAGCGAGGATGCCCGCCTGACGGTCACCCCGGTCGCCGGTTCGCCGGCCCCCGGTGCCAACCAGACCCCGGCCAGTACCGCCTACGCGATCGCCCTCAACAGCGTCAGCGGGGCGCCGCTGACCATCGGCGAGGACCTGATCCTGGAGATGGCGGCCGCCCCGGCGCCTGTCCATCCGCAGCTAGGAGAGATCGCTAGGGTTTCAGGGACCGTCTGGTTGCGCCAGGTGGCCAGTTTCTTCCGCCCCTCCGACAGTACCGTCGTCACCCTGGTTGCCGATCCCAACGGTATCTTCCGGGTGATGCACCGCAGCTTGCAGACCGCCGGAGGTCCCGGCGTCACGGCCGGCTTCGACGTCTTCATGAACGGGACCTTCGGCAACGAGGACTTCTTCGGCGGCGTCCTTGACCTGCACACGGTGCTGAACGGTCTCCCGCCGACCGACGCGGTGGCCCTTGGCGTCCAGATCGACCTGGCCAAGGTTCCCCAGACTATTGTCGACGTCATGACCGGTACCGACCTCAACGCCAAGGACGTCGCCCTGGCCGATCCCGCCACCACCCGGGCTCTGCTCCAGGCCGGGGCGGTTGTCGGAGTGAAAGGGGTTTTCGGAGATCCGCTCAACCCCGACCTGTTGACCAGCGCCGGCATCACCTGTGCCCTCTGTCACCAGAACGTGACCCCAACCACCTTCCAGTTGAGCGCGGGTCCGACGACCCTGCCCATCGGACCGCTGGAGGTCGACGGCAAGGCCAACGTCGCCATGGACGCCGGCGCCATTCTCGCCGCCACCCCCTTTGCCCAGACCGCCGGTCAGCCAACCATCGACCTGTTGAACAGTTGGGGCCCAGGGCGTTTCGACATCCGTGCCCTGCCCGACAACCCTCTTGAAGACAATGCCGACAACCCCACCGGCAATCCGCCGCTCTGGAACTTCGTCGACCTCGAAGCGCAGGGGTATTTCTTCGGCTACGACGGGCTGTTCGTCGGCGAGAATGCCCTGGCCAGCCAGGCGGAGGCGGTCTACGACCTGGTGATGCACGCCAACGGCGCCTTCGGCACCGTCTCGGGCAACCTCTCCCCGGCACTGCGGATCACCCCGCCGCAGGCCCTGCTCGACGCGCTGGCCGCCGCCGAGGTCGCCGCTCCCGGCAACGACATCGTCACCCAGGACCTCCTCGACCTGCAGACCTGGATGCGCAGCCTCGCCAGTCCGCCGCCGGGAGCCTTCGACGAGGCTCTGGCCGAGGAAGGCTTCAGGCTCTTCTTCGGCAGGGCCAACTGCCATGTCTGCCATGACACGGCCGATCTGACCGATGCCGCGGGAAGCCTCTTCACCTTTACCCTGGGAGCGACTTCGGGGGATCTGGCCGGCGGCATCAAGGTGCCGGGGCTGCGGGGGGTTTCCCAGTCCGCCCCCTATCTGCATGACCACAGCCTTGCCTCCCTGGAGGAGGTCGTCGCCCTGCTGGCCACCCTCGGCGATCCTATCCCTGCCTTGACCGCCACTGAACAGACTGCGCTGGTGGAGTTTCTGAAGAGCCTGTAAGACGCCCGTCCCGCCCAAAGACGAAAAAGGGCCTGCGATTCGCGCAGGCCCTTTTCCTTTGGTGATGAAACTGGGCTCAGGGTCAGGCTTGCAAGGTTGAAAAGATGGTGAATGTCCGCAGGGATGGCCGGCCAAAAACAATCCCCCTATTCCGCCTCGATCTGCAGCTCAGTGCTGATGTCGATCGCCTTGTGCAGCGACATGTACACCGGGCAGGACTGGTGGTGGATGCGGTGCACCCGCTCCGCCGTTTCGCGGGACGTCTCGGGCGTCTTGAGATGATAGGTGACGCGGATCCGGCGGATGATCAGCACCTTGTTCTCGGTTTCGATCTCACCTTCCACGTCGGCGGTCAACCTGCCGTTGGATGCATCTATTTGACGCGCCTCCAGCGCGCCTCCCAGGGTGCCGGTCAGTCAGCCACCGGCGGCAGCGACTACGTAGTCAAGTGTGGTCGCGTGCGGTTCGGGGAGCCTGTCCGCGGTGAGGCCGTAGTGCTCGGCGACGGGTCCGTGCACGCCGAAGCGGACCGGTTCCTTTTCCGCCGGCAGATACGCCAGGCGATCGGGCCCCTGGAGGCGTTCGATGCGTATTTTTGAAAGATAGGTCACGTCTTTCATCCCTCCTCCTTTGTCGACTCTCTTCGTTTCTTCTCAGACATTACCCGCTGCCCCCGCCCTGTCAAACCCGGAACCTTGACAAGGAATAGATCAGGGGACATCATACCTTTTTCAATCTCCCGGCCCGATCGCACCACCTCCCCTCTTAAAATCGAGGTCACAAATGGACAATCGTCATCTCGTCGAGCAAGCGGTGAAGGCCGGTATAAAATCCTACGCCGAATCTCGCCGTCTTCTCATCACCCCGTTTATCGAGAAAAACTTCTCCTTCAAGGGCGCCTGGAAAATCAACAGGTGCGCCCTGGGTAAAGACCTTCTGAGAGCGCCGGCCAATATCGCCTGGGCGCCCGTTTATTTTCTGGCGAAGATGGGCGGGGCGGCCTCAAGGAAGGTCGGCCTGAAATCGCTGGCCGACCGGCTCTGTTCGGCACCGCCGGGATTTCGCACCGATGTCGAGCGGGAGGTTGAATGGCTTTTATATTCGGACTTTCTCGAGTTGCCCTACGAGTGCAGCGGTCGCAAATCCGAAAAAAACGCCCTGCTGACTCATATCCTGGCAGAAGGAGCACTGATCGACCTCTTCGAGGAGACCCTGCGGCCATTTGCCGAGATGTCGAAGGATTCGAGTTTACGCATGAGCCTGGAGAAAAAACTGGGCACCTATGTCGACAACCGCAAGGATGTCTCCGAACTGACGGCGGCGCTCATGGGGATGTCGGCCGGGCTGGCGGCGCACAAAGGGGTGAATCTCGGCGCCGTGGGGCTGGGGCAGGCGACGGCAGGGGCCATTGCCCACAACGTGGCTGTATCCAACTTCCTTCTCGGCGAGTCCATCGGCGGCCTATACTACGCGATTTTCCCCGGAGCGGCTGCCGCCTCCACGGGGCTTATTGTCGGCCTGACGGGCGGCATTGCCGCGGCCCTGGGAGTCGTGTCGGCCTTCTCCGGGATTCTTGCAGACCCGGTGCAAAAGGCCCTCGGGCTTCACCAGCGGAAGCTCACTCGACTGGTCAATGCCATCGAAAACCAGTTGTCCGGAGAGGGGAAAGAGGCCTATGCCCTGCGGGAGGGATATGTCGCCAGGCTGCTCGATTTTCTCGATATTCTTATGAGCGTTGCTCGGGCCGCTACCTAGGGTTGTTTCTTTCTACTCATTTTTCCGGGGATAAAACCGTCGGGTCGCGCCCCCGAGATTGTGTCGTTGCCTTTAAAGGTTCTGCTTTTAAACCAGCAGCCCCTCAACAAAGTGCCCGCGGCAACGACGGTGATTGCACTGCCGTGGGCCAGGGCACCCGGTGGTTGAGCCGCCGAGCCGGACGTCTCTGCATCAAAGGGAAATTGCTTCCCGATCCGTTACGACCCATGCCGACCGCAGGTCAAGCGTTTTTCTGCCTACTCTTTAGTCGCTTTACAAAAGAGTAGGGCGGCGTCGGGGGCCGCGACCCCCGGGTCTTGTCCCTGATATTAAGGCAATAACTCATTCGAAATCTCCCCCGCCCGCAACGTCGGGACAGAAATCAGCCGGTGTAAATCCTGATCGGCTCGCAGGACAAAATGCCTCGAATATTCATGTTTGCCGGTTCTTTATGTGCGCGGCGGCTTCGTTTCAAAGTCAGTGATGACCCGGCGCATAAATTCGTCGAATAAGGGCACAGTGAAGGCCATATCTCCATGTGCAGGGCTGAAGATCATCCCCTTTTTTATGAGGCTGGCCCGAATCGGACCCAGGGTCGTAATTTTTACCCCGAGAGTTTCGGCGATATCCGCAGTGCGATAAGGTCCGGCCCCTAACTCTGCCATGGCGCGCATATAGATTTTTTCGCGCGGAGTGAGTCGATTGAAACGGACGCGGAAAAAGTTTTCGTCAAGGCGCCGGGCCACCAGGGTTGTCGTTTCCTGCACAACGTCCAGGGTGATAGGAGATGCCTCGGCATGATTCCACGCCTGGTAGCCCCATTCCTGCAGAAAATAGGGATAGCCCTGAGTCAGACGATAAATTTCTTGAAGAGCCGTTTGTTCAATCTTTTCACCGGCGGCGACAATCGGATCCTTGATGGCCCTGGTGGCTTCCCTATCGGACAGCGGGCCGATGTCGGGAAAACTGAAGAGACGCTCGGCATAGGACTTGGACTCGCCGGCCAGCCCGGGAAGAATCGGCAAACCGGCGCCAATCAAAACCAAGGGGAGTTGGCGTTGTTGCATCTTGTGCATCGCCATGATCAGAGCACTCAATTCGGACGAACCAAGATACTGGATTTCGTCGATCAAAACCGCCACGGCCGTATGACGTTCTTCTGCCGCTTCGGCAACGGCCATGAACAGGTTGGGAAGGTCGATTTCCAGGTCCCCACTATCGGCAGCGCCGGTCTCGGGATCGATATCAACCCCGAATTCAACGTCGCCCACGGTCACCTTGACGGCACTGATGAAACTCTTCAAAACGGCAATGCCCCGCTTGGCCTTGTCTCCGGCCCCGGCGATCCGGTCAAGGTCGAAGAGAAGGCGGCGCAGTTGCGGGATCAGAAGGACGGCGAGCGGTTTGTCCTCATGGGCTTCGATGAGGATGGTGCGATAACCATCTCCCTGGGCCATGCGCTCCATCTCATTGAGGAGCACGGTTTTACCGACTCCGCGCAGACCGGTCATCAGGATGCTTTTTTCGGGTCGCCGCTGCAAAACGCGACCGAGCAATACATGAGCCTGTTCCAGAATGCTGTCGCGACCTGACAGCTCTGGAGGTGGCGAGCCTGCGCCTGGTGAGAAGGGGTTCTTGATTTTATCCATCAGCGTACCTCCTGCAGGGATTTATAGTAATTTATACGGTGTTATCCGAATAATGTCGAATAATTTTGTATAAACTGTAAGCGCCAGATAAAAACCCGGGTAGGCTAGGAAGTGGTCCCGCGCCGCCACTGAGGGAGGGGTTTTAGGGATAAAACCGTCGGGACGCGCCCCGACAGGCGCCTTACTTTTTGTCCAGACGGCAACAAAAAAGTAAGCAAAAAGTGCCTTGCACCTGCGGTGGGCATGGCTTGGAGGGGTGGTCGTGTTAATTGCTGCGGTGCTGAGAGTCGGTCGTTGTTGTCTTGTCCCTCAGCTTCGATTCCAGGTCGCCGGTTTTCCGTTTGCGGGGGTTGCATCAACCATTTCAGTAAAGGGCTTCTGGTTTGAAAGGCCAGGAGCAAAGACAGAATCCACGGCAACGGCCACCGAGGACTCGTTCTAGTTTTCCCGGTTCTGCTTTTCAACCAGCAGCCCCTCAACAAAATGCCCGCGGCAACGAATGTGATCGCACTGCCGTCGGCAGGAGCACCCGGTGGTTAAACCGCCACGTCGGACGTCTCTGCATCAAATGGACATTGCTTCCCGAACCGTTACGACCCATGCCGACCGCAGGTCAAGCGTTTTTCTGCCTACTCTTTAGTCGCTTTACAAAAGAGTAGGGCGGCGTCGGGGGCCGCGACCCCCGGGTCTTGACCTTGAATTAAGCCCATGACCTTCGCAAAGCTTCTCTCCTTTCTATTCATTTTTCCTTACGAAATTCATTTTTTAGTTGTAGTTACGAGCTGTTTTGCAGTAATAATCTATTCAGAATCTATTCACATCTGGATGTTTAATGCGAGAAGAGCTTAAAGTAAAAATATTGGAGAGGCTTGCGACCGGGCCAAAGATAGCCAGGGAACTTGTTTCCCTCGTCGGCGCCAGCCAGCCCACGCTTTCCCGGGCCATTAGAGAACTCGGCACTCAGGTCGTAACCCTGGGGCGGGGACGGGCAACAAGATATGCCCGTCCTCGGCTTGTGCGGGGCATCACAAGCCAGTTTCCCGTTTACCGCATTGACGAAGCGGGAGATGCTCACCTTCTCGGCCTTTTGCAGACTCTTGCCGGCGGGCATTACTGGTGGGAACCTGAAGATTCGGCAAAGGAGAGTCGCCTTTTCGATTATCTCCCCTGGTTTGTTCAGGATATGCGCCCGGAAGGTTTTGTCGGACGGGCCTTTGCGCAAGGGCAAGGGGCCGATTTGGGGCTTCCGGCAAAGTTGACTGATTGGACTGACGATGATGTGCTGATTGCGCTGTCCCGGCGCGGAGAGGATCATATCGGCAATCTGATCATCGGCGAGGAGTCCATCGAACGTTATCTGAAATTCGCACAAAAGCCGTCTCCCGAGGTGCCTGAGCCTGCCCGGCAACAGGTCTACGCCGATCTCGCCAGAGCTGCCATGGAAGGAGACCCGGCCGGTTCTTCTGCGGGAGGGGAACAGCCGAAGTTTGCCGCGATGCTGCGGGCGGGTGACGAACGCCGTCATGTGCTGGTTAAATTTTCCCCGCCGATCCTTCAAGCAGAAGGTCAACGCTGGGCAGATCTCCTTCTCTGCGAGCATCTGGCTCTTGATGTTGTGCGGGATGCCGGAATCCCTTCTGCCTCGAGTCGGATCCTCGAAGCTGACAGCCGCGTATTTCTTGAGGTTGACCGCTTCGATCGAATCGGCAGTGCGGGAAGATCTTCCCTCTTTTCCCTGCGAGCAATCGATGGCGAATATCTGGGGATGGGAAGCGATTGGGCTAAATGTGCCGGGGGACTCCTTCGGGCCGGAGTCATTTCTCCCGAGGATGCGCGGAAAATGCGCTGGCTGAAGGTTTTTGGCGATCTTATCGGCAACACGGATATGCATCTGGGCAATCTCTCTTTTATCCGTGTGCGCTCGAGGTTCTACGCCCTGGCCCCGGTGTACGACATGCTCCCGATGCTCTATCGCCCGGTTTCCGGCGAAACTCCCCATCGGGAGTTTGCCCCCGGAGCGATGACCCTGGAAACGGCCGATGTCAGGCCGGAGGCGCTGCAAAGTGCACTTCGGTTTTGGGATAGAGCAGCTGCCGAACCGCGACTCTCCGATGAATTCAAGGCCATTTGCCGGAACAATTTTTCGGTGCTGCAGAAACTTGAGACGGCTCCGCGTATAATAACCAAAAAAGTCTGACCGAAGGCTGCGGCAGGGGCTCCCCCCCATTTGAAAAACCATCTGCGCCCGTAGCTCAGCTGGATAGAGCACCAGGCTTCGACCCTGGGTGTCGGCAGTTCGAATCTGTCCGGGCGCACCAAAAAGAACAGGAGGTTGCGACGCGCGTCGCAACCTCCTTTTTATTTTACTGAAACAAATGGAGCCGTAAAAAACGGAAATTACCTGGGGAGATTGGCAATGGCCGAGTCGATCTTCTCCAGGCGCCGGGGGTTCGAGGGGTGCGAACTCAAAAAGCCGCCACCGGCGCCGTAGAGACCCTCCAGGGTCAGAATGGACGCCTTCATGGCCTGGGGATTTTTCCCCAGGTTGTGCAGGGCGCGGACGGCGTAGGTGTCGGCCTCAAGCTCGTCGGTCTGGGAATAACGGGCCTGAATGGCCGCATAGCCGAGTTGCCCCAGCTGGGACGACGTCAGCGCGCCGATATAGCCGCCCACGGAAGAGGCGGCTTGAAAGGCCGTATCGCCGATGATTTTTTCCCGCATCTGCTGATAGCTGTGCTTGAGTTTGACATGACCGACTTCATGCATAATGACAGCCAGAACCTGATCGTCCGGCATGGCATCGAAGAGGCCGGAATAAACGCGCACGGTCCCGTCGGCCATGGCAAAGGCATTCACCTCCGGAGCCAGATAGACCTTGAAATTGAGATTCAAGCCATCGTAGTGCGCCAGCCCCTGCGTCAGACGATTCAACCGCACCGCATAGGGGTTATTCGCCTCGGCGACCTTGATTTTACCGTCCAGCTCCGTTGCGGCCAAGGTCGCCGTCTGCGCAACGCTCTCTTCGGTGAGGGTCGCAGCCAGCAGCGCCCCGCCACTGACCCCCATCGCTTTTTCCACATCGAAAGCGCCGCCGGCCGTACAGCCGCCGAGCAGGAGGATCAGCGCCAGTCCGGTCAAAAATCGGTGGGAATTTTTCATTTTAATCTCTCCTTAAAAAGCCCAAAAAGCGATTCCGCCTAGGACGGGTCAAACCGGTGAACCGCACCGGGTTCGGATTCAATATTCTACCCTGTTTTCTTCGGTTGGTCAGAAGAGTGGCTCATCCGTCTCCTGGGACCCGCGGACCCTCAGCGAATAAAGTTCAGGTAGGTTTTGGCCTCCCTGGCCGGCGGCTCGACCGTTCCCTTGCCGTTTTCCACCAGCTTCATCAGATAGGCCATGTTCTTCCCCAGCACCCGCATGATCTGAACCCCCTCGGTGTCCTGCGTCACTTCCCCCGGGCGGGCTCCGTGAATCACGTTCCAGTAGTTGGAGGTCGGCAGAAGCATCTCCGAATAGGCCAAAAAATTGTTCAGCTGGTCAAAGGTCGGCAGGCCGCCGGAGCGTCGTACGGCCACCACGGCCGCACCGACTTTGTGCCGCAGCAAATTGCCATTGACGCTCGACACATAAAAGGCGCGGTCGAGAAACGACTTCATCGTCCCTCCCATGGCCGCAAAATGAACGGGGGAGCCTAAGATAATGCCATCGGCCCCCTTCATTTTCTGCAGCCACTCATTGACCTCATCACCCGGCAGGACGCATTGTTCGTTTTTGTTTTTGAAGCACTGGCCGCAGGCGATGCAGGCGCGGATCGCCTTGTTCCCGACCTGGATGATTTCCGTTTCGATCCCTTCCTTTTCCAGCTCGGCGCTCACCATTTTGATGGCATGAAAGGTATTGCCTTCACTGTTGGGACTGCCGTTAAACGCCAGCACTTTCATTGCTTTTTTCTCCTGTTGAATGGATGCAAGGGGACAGGCACCATCGGAGCCCGTCCCTGTGAAGAATCACCTCTTTGGCGGGGATTGTCAAGGCGACGGATACCCCTTCAGCAAGAGGGGATAGACGTCCCGGGGGCTCATCTGCTAGACTCGGGCAGCTCATGACGGAGGGGATGAAGGTGGCCAACGACGATAAAGACAGAGACCGGCACTCGGAAACGATGATTTTCATGCCGGGGGATCCCTCGATTCCTCCGACACAGAAGGAGGCCTTTCTCACCGTGGTTCGCGGCTGCGGCGCCGACCTCGGGCAGAACCAGCCGATTGCCGAAGCGCTTGTCGTCGGCCGCGGCAAGGGGTGCGGCCTCTGCCTGATGGACATGCAGGTCTCCTCGCGCCACGCCCGGATCACCCTGCGGCCGGACGGCTCTTATGTGCTGGAGGATCTCGGCTCCACCAACGGCACCCGGATTAACGGCAAGGCGCTGCAGGGGTCGTGGGAACTCCTCGAAGGGGACAAGATTTTCCTCGGGGAGTCGGTCCTGCGCTTCGCCATGGCCGATGCCATGGACCTCGGTTACCACCATGAACTCTCGCAGCTGGTGCGCATCGATGCCCTGACCGGACTCGATTCGAAGCGCTGTTTCGACGATGCCCTGAGCATCGCCCTGACGCAGGCTTGCCGGAAAAAGTCCCCCTTATCGGTTCTGATGATGGATATGGACGGCATCAAGCCGATCAATGACACCTACGGCCATCTCTTCGGAGCGCACGCCATCGGCGAGACCGGCCGACTGATCGCCCGCGTCCTGCACGATTCCGGGCGGGCCTGTCGTTTCGGCGGCGACGAATTCACCGCCATGCTCCCCGGCCTCGACAAGGAGGCGGCCGTTCAGGTCGGCGAAGAGATCCGCCGGCTCCTCGAGGAGGCCCGTCTCGAAAAAGACGGCATCCGCCTGCAGCCGACGATCTCCATCGGCGTCGCCTCTTGTCCCGAGGACGGCGAAACGGTCCTGACGCTCATCGATGCCGCCGACCGGGCCCTCTACCGGGCCAAACGGGCCGGAAAAAACCGGGTCAGCGTTTAAACCCGGGGACTGGCTCCGCGGGGACTGGCTCCGCAGGTGCCTGTCCCCGTGATTTTCGCCTGTCCCCGTGATTTTCGGTTCGAATGAGCTGATTTCCTCTCCAGCCTCCCCCTTACGCTCCCCCCTCCGCAGTCTCCTTCAATCCCTCCCGATACCTTCGCCCCTGCTCCCGGTAATGTTCAGCGCTCTCCAGCACTTTTTTGCGCCCCGCCTCGTCCAGGCTGCGGACGATCCTCCCCGGTGAGCCGAGGACCACGGAGTTGTCCGGTACGACCATCTTCTCGGTAATCAGGGCATTGGCACCGATCAGGCACCCCCGGCCGATCCATGCGCCGTTGAGCACGACGGCGTTCATGCCGATCAGGCTGCCGTCGCCGATGGTGCAGCCGTGCAGGATCACCCTGTGGCCGACGGTGACCAGGCGGCCGACGGAGAGGGGGAAGCCGGGATCGACGTGGAGGACCGAGCCGTCCTGGATGTTGCTCCCCTCACCGATGCGGATCAGGTCGTTGTCGGCGCGGATGACGACGTTGAACCAGACGCTGGCCTCCTTTTCGATGGTGACCGAGCCGATGAGGGTTGCGTTGGGGGCGATGAAGGGGGTCCCGATCAGGGTCACCCGGCGGTCCTCGAGGTGGTAGATCATGAGGGTTCGGTCTCCTTGCGTTATTGGGGACACGCCTTTGATGGGGCGGGATCGGGGACGGCGTCGACCTTATCCCGGTCGGTGTGAATTCGTTCCTTCTGTGAATTTTACTTCACAGGCGGCCGGGAAAAAAAAGTTTCTTTTATCTGGAAGGAGATGGGGATAGTGGCCGATATTATCCACACTTGCACAATCAATGAGCAAGGAGGCGAAAGACAAGGTTTAAAAGAAGGAAAACACGCAACGAACAAGGAGGTTTCATGGCAGTACAAAAAAAGATGAACAGTTTTCTGGCTTGTGCGGTTCTGGTTGTCCTGACGTCGGTCATCCTTTCCGCTTGCGGGAGCGACAGCAATTCGACCCCGCCCGTCCAGCAGCCCGTTGTGACGGAGCCCACCGTCTCCGTGAAAGACACTTCCGGCGCGGCGGTCGAGGGCGCCACCGTCTTCGCCATTCCGGCGTCCGATGTCGCCGACCTTGCGGCCCAGCCGCTGACGCTGGTCGCCGGTAATTACACCGCCGAGGCCCTGAACGTCGACGAGCCCCTCGAGGACCTGGTCAACGGCAAGTATACCCCCGCCGGCGGCGGAGTGGCGACCTACATCTCCGCCGTCACCGATGCGGAGGGAACTGCAGTCCTGACCGGGCTGGCGGTCGATACCACCGAGTACTTTATTTATGTTGCACCGGCCACGGCCGACCACCTTCCCGGCGGCAGCCTCTGCCGCAACGCCGTCACGGGCGCCTCGCTGGACAATACCGTGACCGCAATCGAGGTTTCCACCACCCCGTCGGCGACGGCGACCTATATCGGCTCCAGTGACTGTCTGGTCTGTCACGTCGACTACGCCGATCAGAAGAAGACCGCCCACAAGCACGGCATCATGGTGCCGGGTGCGCCGAGCGCCCTGCAGGATCTCTCCGAGTTCGGTCCGACCGCAGGCGTTTACAACTACATGGCCGGCATCGAAAAGTTCGAAGTGGTCGGCGGCACCACCGTCTGGTTCTACGACTACGACGCCAGCCGCGGTTTCGACAAGTTCAAGACTTCCGAGAGCGATCCGACAGCCGTGATGACCGACGCAATCTATGCAACCGTCCGTGCCTTTAAAGATGTCGACGGCAAGTACAAGATGGAATTCACCAACGTCATCAACCCGGCCGACCCGAACAGCCCCCTGATCCGCGAGGTGCTCCTCAACTACGGCGGCGGCGTCTACAAGCAGCGCTACCTGACCTCCTTTTCTCCCAGCGAGAGCCTCCACATGCTGCCGCTGCAGTTCAATGCCTCCGGCGACGAAACCAATGCCGACCGCACCCGCAAGGTGTGGCGCGATTACCACCTCGACTGGTGGTTGGCCGTCAACACCGTCACACCGGCGAACAGCACCCTCAATCTTCTTCCCGGTGCGAGCAAGAGCTTCGACCTCAACTGCGCTTCCTGTCACTTCACCGGCTTCAGCATCGCCAAAAACGCCACGACTCTCGATTACACCGCATCGGCCGTGGCTGACGCCAATGGGGAAATCCACCCCCTGACCGGTGTGCAGCAGGAACTCAACGTCGGCTGCGAAACCTGCCACGGTCCGGGCTCCGAGCACCAGGCCGCAGGCGGCCTCGGCGAGTTCATCGTCACCCCGGGCAACCTTACCGCCGAGCGCGAAAGCGTCATCTGCGGCCAGTGCCACAGCCGTCCCAAGGGGACCTATGACGGCGTCACCGGCAACGACTCCCCCCTGAACGCCGACGGCAAGATGCTCTTCCCCGGCACCAGCCGCGCCGACTACCTGGCCGGCCAGACGAGCCGCAACGACGCTACCACCTCCGACCTGTGGGCCGACCAGCATTCGAAGTCGCACCATCAGCAGTACACCGACTTCATCGCCTCGGCCAAGTACCGCAACGGCAGCGCCCTCAAGACCTGCACCGCCTGTCATGACGTGCATGCTCCGGGAACCGACCGTCACCAGCTCAGCGGCACCACCGACAACACCCTCTGCCTGAGCTGTCATACCGACGTCGTCAGCGGCGACCATCAGGTGGCCAAAATCGGCTCCGCCCTGCATTCGGGCGCTCCCGCCCTGTGCATCGACTGCCATTCGGTCAAAACCGCGAAATCGGGTGCCGGCGAGCAGACCTGGAACGGCGGGGACATCAGCTCCCATCGCTTCGACGTACCCCGGGTCGCAACAACGACCGACGCGATGCCGATTCCCTTCAACAACAGCTGCGGCGTCTGCCATTAACAACGCCTAAAGCGACGTCCCTTCGGGATGTTAGTCACCGGTAAAAACAACAGCGCCCTCGGAAGTTCGGGGGCGCTGTTGTCATTGCGGGGCGAGGTTTTCCCACCCGGCTTTGCCTCCCGTGAACCGAGGCGGCGCCGCGAGAAAAAAAGGCGGACGTCTGCGGCTACAATGGTACAAAGGGGGATCGGGTCGATTCAAACGAATTTGAACAGAAGGGGATGGTTCCGCCGATCGACGACGGCCATTTTCGCCCGTGAAATGTTCCAAAACAGAACTGGACAGGGGTAACTCCATGATCGAGGAATCCGGCTTTTTCGCTCTCTATCTCTTCTACGGGCTGGTCTTTTTCACCATCGGCTCGGCCATCACCTCCAGGGATCTGCGGTTCAGCGACTTGAAAGTGGCCCGGATCCTCTGGATCCTGGCCCTCTTTGCCTATTCGCACGGCCTCAACGAATGGCTCGAACTCTTTATGCAGATGAATGACGAGCATTTGCAGGGAGAATATTACCGTTATTGGATCCTGGGGAAACTCCTGCTTCTTGGGCTTTCCTTCGGGTTCCTCCTCTGGTTCGGATTCAAACTGCTGCTGTTGGACCGGCTTGCCCGGCCGGCATGGCGGCGGCTCATCTCGGCCGGGATCTTTCTGGCCGTGGCCTCCTTCGTTTTCAGTCATCTTCATGAAAGCCCCTTCCGCTATGAGCTCTATCTGCGAAATTTTATCGCCTTGCCCGCCTCCGCCATGGCGGGTTTCGGATTTGTCCGCTATTCGGCCACGGTGACAGCTCTCAGCCGCCGCGGGGCGCGCAATCTCAAGAATGCCGGCTTTGCCATCCTGTTGTACGGGATTTTTGCCGGCGCCTTCCCCTCCGGAATGAAAATCTTCGGAATGCCGGTGGAAATCTGTCGGGCCCTGGCCGCCTTTGTCGTGCTGCACTCTATCATGCAGGCTCTGCAGATCTTCGATGTCGAACGGAAAGCCAAGATCGAGGAGAGTCTCAAACGATTTGCCAAAAGCGAAAAGATGTTCTCTCTCGGAAAGCTCTCCGCCGGAATTGCCCATGAAATCAACAACCCTCTGACCAATGTCTCCATCAGTGTCGAATTACTGGAAAAGGATCTGAAACCTCTGGCTCAGTTCGAAAGCAAGCTGCAGCCGCGGATCGATGCCATCAAACGCAATATCGACAGGGCCTCGAAAATAGCCGGAGAGCTGTTGTTTTTCTCCCACAACCGGGAAACCGAGTTGATGCCGGTCAATCTCAACGAGGTGATTCAACACACCTTCGAGCTGATCGGAAACCGCCGCAATCACTATGATTTTCAGCTGGAGCTCAAGGATTTGCCCGATATCGAGGGGATCCCCTGGAAAATCGAGGAGGTCCTGCTCAACCTGCTGATGAACGCCATGGAGGCGACCGCCCAGGGGAAACGGATCCGGGTCGGGACCGGGGTCGAAGAGAGGATGGTGTGCTGCACAGTGGTGGACGAGGGGTCAGGGATTTCCGAGAATGATCTCAAGTTCATTTATGACCCGTTTTTCACCACCAAGGGCCCGGGGACCGGGACGGGGCTGGGCCTCTCCATCTGCTTTGGTATAATGGAGCTGCATGGCGGGGAAATCCGCATAACCAGTGCGCCGGGCGAAGGAACGACCGTCAAATTACTCTTTCCCGTGCCTGAGGGTTCAAGATCATGAGTGAAATTCTGGTGGTGGATGATGATCGGGAACTGCGGGACAACCTGCGCGAGGTTCTTTCGGCAGAGGGCTTCGATGTCGTGGTGGCCGGAAACGGCGACGAAGCTCTGGAGATGGTCAAAACCAGGGCCTTCGACCTGATATTGCTCGATCTGGTGATGCCCGGCCTGAGCGGCCTGGAGACCCTTCTGCTCCTGCGGCGGCAGCAACCGCAACTCAAGGTGGTGATGGTCACGGCGTTTTCCACCATTGAAAACGCCGTGGAAGCGATGCGGCGGGGCGCCGACGACTATCTGACCAAGCCGTTCAAGATCTCGGACCTGCTGATCACGGTGAGAAGAGTTTTGGAGGAAGCCCGATTCAAGGAGTGCAATGCGATTCTCAACATGGACGGAACCTTCAATTCCCTCGCCAATGCCATTCGCCGACAGATTCTCCTGGTGCTGAAGGGCAAAGGGCGAAGGCGATTCATGGAAGTGACCCGCGATCTCGGCATCGATGACCACACCAAGGTCAACTTCCACCTCAAGGTCCTGAAGGAAGAAGGGTTGATCAGCCAGGACGATCAAAAATATTACAGTCTCAGCCCCAAGGGGGTCAAGGTGACCCAGTGCATGAATATTGTCATCGACAACATGGCCCACTGATTGAGGCAAGGGCGATAGGTGCCCGGAAAAGGAGAAAAAATGTCGAAAAAATTAGTCGTTATCCTGCTGGCCATCGCCGTCCTCATCGCCGGATTCCTGGCCTATACCCAGACCCGGCTGCTGATGTAGCCTGATCTCCCTTCTCCCTTCAAATTGGACAAACGATCCCCCTTCGGTTTAGAATGAGTCCTTCATTAATTTAAAAACGGAGAAGGAGATTCACCATGGCAAAAGCAAGCGCCCGGCACATCCTGGTGCCGACCGAGGCAGACTGCAACACCCTCAAAACCATGATCGAAGGGGGGGAAGACTTCGCCGAGATCGCAAAAATTCACTCCAAATGTCCGTCCGGCAAACAGGGGGGCGGTCTGGGGGAATTTTCCCCGGGACAGATGGTCAGGGAATTCGACGAGGTCGTTTTCTCCGGCGAAGTCGGCAAGGTCCTCGGCCCGGTCAAGACCCAGTTCGGCTATCATCTGATCGAAATCACCAAGCGCACCGCCTGAGCGAAAAGGGGAAAGTGACTCCTTCGGAGCCCGTCCTCCAGTGACACATAGTGAAAACAAAGAAGAGCCGCTGAGGACGACCGTCAGCGGCTCTTCTTTATCCTTCATTTCCTTCGCATCAGGGGACAGGCACCTGCGGAGCCACACGAACAGGGACTGGCTCCGCAGGAGCCAGTCCCTAGAGGAGTTTGCGCTCTGAGGCGAATTCCATCTCTCGGCCGGAAAGGGGATCGAGGAATCTGACCCTCCGGGCGATCAGCTGCAGGGGGTGATCGAGATCGTCCTCCTGCCTGGGGAGGAGGTTCGGGTAATACCGGTCGTTGAGGATGGGGAAACCGAGTCCGCTCATGTGCAGGCGCAGCTGATGCTTCTTGCCGGTGATCGGAGAGAGGAGGAAATGACCCCGGCCGTCGCGGAAATCGAGGAGTTCGATCTTCGACCGGGCGTTTTCGAGGCCGGCAGCGACCTTCATCCGGAAAAAATCCTCGGCCTCCACCAGGCGGTTTTCCACCGTCCACTCCCGTACTTCCGGGCCATGATGGACTGCCGCCAGGGCTTCGTAGGTTTTCTCGATCCGGCCGGTTAAAAAGAGGTTGCTGTAGAGGCCCCGCGTCTCCCTGTTTTTGGAAAAGAGGACGAGGCCCGAGGTCTCGCGGTCGATGCGGTGCAGGGGGACCAGGTCGGGATTTGCCGTCTTCGTTTTCAGGCGATGGAGGAGGCATTCGTTGACATAGGGGCCCGAGGGGGTGACCGGAAGAAACGGCGGCTTGCAGGCGACGAGGATCTCGCCGTTTTCGAAGAGGATCGTTTCTCCCAGGGGGATCAGCGGCTCTTCGGCGACCTCGCGGAAGTAGAAGAGTCGCATCTGCGGGACGTAGGGCGTCTCTGCGGAGATCGCCGCGCCCGCCTCATCCAGAACCTTCCCCGCAAGAATCCGCTCCTGCCAGGGGCCCCGCCCGACGCCGGGAAATCTCTGCACGAGAAAATCGAGGAGCGAGGGGTAGGGGCGCTTTATGCAGGGCAGACTGACGCAGGACGGGTAGCGGGAAATCCCCATGGAGGAACGGGTCCTTGGTCGGCGCGATCAATAGATCTTGCGCCGCGAAAAGGTCGAGCCGAGGACGCTGAAGGTGTTCTCGACGATAAAGAGCGCGTAGTTGTCGACGGTGAAAACGATCTCTTCCAGGCGCTTGAGCTGGATATTGTTGATGACCACCATCAGGACGGTTTTCTCCTGTTTGCGATAGGAGCCGACGGCCGGCAGCATGGTGGTGCCGATCTTCAGGTGGGTCATCACCTTGTCGGCAATTTCCTGGGGTTTTTCCGAGACGATAAAGGTGAGCTTGCGCTGGTTGAAGAGGGAAAGGACATAGTCCACCGCCTGCGAGCAGACAAAGACGGCGATCATCGAAGCGATGACCAGATCGGTTTCGAGGGCGGCCAGGCTTAAGGAAAAAAGGACGATATTGAAGATGAAGTAAACCTTGCCGACTCCGATGTTGAATTTCTGATTGAGGATCACCGCCGCGACGTCGAGCCCGCCGTTGGAGCCGAGGGAGCGCAGCACCATCCCCGCTCCGGCCCCGAGGAAGGCGCCGAAGACGAGCGCCGCGTAGAGCTGATTGCCGATCTGAATCTGAAAACCGATGAGCTGGTAAAAAAGGGAAATCAGCCCCATGGCGAGGGCGCTGTACCAGAGGAAGCGGCGCGAGATATAGATGTAGCCGAGGATAAACATCGGCAGGTTGAGGAGGATGTAAAAAAGCCCCGGATCGAGCCAGCCGGTCCGGTAATAGAGGAGCGACCCGACACCGAAGAGCCCCCCGGGGACGAAATTGTGCGGGATGGCGATCGACTTCAGGGCGATGGCCTGAATCAGGGTGCCGACGGTGATCAGGCCGCAGTTCCAGAAGACCGAATAAACGAAGGCGCTTTTCTCTTTGGTCACACTCTCTCCTTTCGAAAACGGCAGCGTCGCGGCAGGGACGCTGGACCCGCAAGCCTGCGCCCGCGGCGGCGACATGTCAACCCCGATTCTCCCCCCGGCCCAGATGTTTGGCCGATCCTGCCCGGGAGTCGGAGAGTCTAGCATATTTTTCTCCTGTGTCGGGTATAGTTCTTGGGGAGGCTCAAGGCGAGGGGCCGATGAGGCGATTCGGTTTTTTCGGTCAAAGTGCCAGCAATTACGGGGAGAAAACTATGCGCGTTCATCTCAAGTACGGCGAAGAGGGGCTGGATCTCGAATTTCCCGAGACGGCCAATTTCGTCGGTGTCCTCTATCCCGGCGAGGCCCCGGTCCTGACGGCTCCGGAGGAGGCCGTCGACCGGGCTCTGTACCGGCCGATCGATTGTGAGCCCCTGGAAAAACTGGCCCTGGGGAAAAGGGATGCGGTGATCGTCATCAGCGACATCACCCGCCCGGTGCCCAATGCCCTCCTCCTGCCGATCATCATCCGCCACCTGGAAGCGGCGGGGATCCCCGGGGAGAAGATTACCATCCTCATTGCCACGGGGATTCATCGCCCCAACGAGGGCGCGGAACTCGAACGCCTGGTCGGCCGGGAGATTGCCGGCAGCTACCGTATCATCAACCACTTCTCGAAAAACGAGGAGGAGATGACTCTGGTCGGAACGATCGGCGACGGGGTGCCGGCTCTGGTGAACAGGCATTACCTGGCGGCCGACCTGAAAATTCTCACCGGCTTTATCGAACCGCATATGTGGGCGGGCTTTTCCGGCGGGCGCAAGTCGATTCTGCCGGGGATCTCCTCCGTCAGAACGCTGGAATTCATGCACGGTCCGGAGATGGTGGCCCATCCGCGGACCCGCTACGGGATCCTCGAGGGGAACCCCTTCCACGAGGCGGGGCTCCTGGTCATGGAACAGGCCGGCGCCGATTTCATCCTCAACGTCACCCTCGACACCGGTAAAAGGGTCACCGGCGTGTTCGCCGGACACCCGGTCGAGGCCCATCTGGCCGGGGTGGAGTTTCTCTCCCGGCACTGCATCCGCACCCTCGATGCCCCCCTCGACTTCGTGGTAACCACCAATGCCGGGGCCCCCCTCGACTGCAACCTCTACCAGACCGCCAAGGGGATTTCCGGGGTGGCCGGGGCGACCCGGGACGGGGGGGTGATCCTCATCGCCACCGAGTGCCTGGAGGGTTTCGGCAGCGACGAGTACCGGGCGGTTTTCGAGCATGCCACCACGCCGCAGGCCTTTATCGAAAAGCTGATGAAGAAGGAGTTCTTCCTCCCCGACCAGTGGTGCGCCCAGGAGACGTACCAGGTCATGCTGAAGAAGGAAATCTGGGTGCACACCGGGGGGATCGACGCGGCAACCCTGAAGCGTTTTCACTTTCATCCCGTACCCCGGATCAACGAGGCCATCGCCCAGCTGCTGGAGAGATTCGGCCAGGATGCGCGCTGGGCGATCGTTCCGGACGGGCCGCTGCTGATTCTCAAGGTCGATTGAGGGGGGCCGGTCTTTAAGGCATCGAAAAAGGCAAGTTAGCCACCAAGGCACCAAGACACCAAGGAAACTAAGCGTTTTAATTGATTTTCTTGGTGGCTCCGTGTCTTGGTGGCTAAAAATGCTGTTGCTTGGGAGCCTGTCGGACGAGATTTCCGTCGCCTGGCCGGTCGACGAAGATGATTTGACTTTTGGCCGATCTGAGGCTATCAAGGAGCCCACCGATTTTTTCAGAGGAGGGCGTCCATGTTCAAAAAATATTTTCCCCAGGGGTTGGCTGCGGTCTTCACGATTTTTTTTATCGCCCTGGGGATCGACCCGGTCTCGCGGGAGGTGTGGATCGCCGAAGTCATCCCCGTGGTGGCGGTCTTCGTCCTCCTGGTGGTGACCTTCGGCCGCTTCCGCTTCAGCAACCTCTCCTACCTGATGCTGGCCGTCTGGATGTTCTGGCACACCGTCGGCGGTCATTACACCTTCGCCAACGTCCCCTTCGGGTTCGTCTCCGATCTCTTCGGTTTCGAGCGCAACCACTTTGACCGCATCGGCCATTTCTCCATCGGATTCTACGCCTATCCGCTCATGGAACTGGTGACGCGCAGGGGGTGGTGCGGCGCGGTGCTGGCGTCCTTTTTCGGCGTCTTTTTCATCATGAGCGTCGCCGCCGGCTACGAGATCATCGAGTGGTGGTACGCCGTGGCCGAAGGGGGCGAAGCCGGACTCGAGTTCCTCGGCTCGCAGGGGGATATCTGGGATGCGCAAAAGGATATGCTCAGCGATACCCTCGGCGCCCTGAGCGTGACGGTCCTCTTCTGGCTGGTGCGTCCCGATCGCCGCTTCCTTGCGGGAGAGCCGGCCTAGTCGACTGGAGAGAGGATGAAAAAACCGTTTCATGCCTGGGAGGGAGAGACCCTGGTCCTCAATATTCTCGGCACGCCCAACGCCAAACGGGACGCCGTCGGCAGGGTGAAGGGGGCCGAGCTCTGCGTCAGCGTAACCGCCGTCCCCCATAAGGGGCGGGCCACCGACCATATGGTGCGATTTCTCGCCGGGGAGTTCGGCGTCTCCGTCGGCGATATCGAGGTGGTCTTCGGGCGGATGAACATCCATAAGCAGCTGCGGATCAAGGCGCCCAAACGCCTCCCCGCGGTCATCGGCCAGCAGGAACTGGGGATCGGGTCGCGCTGAGGCGGTCGGGAACAAATCGTTTCCCCTCCGGTTCCTCGAAATACAGAGCAAGGTCGGAGCGATAAAAAGGCGGGGGTCCATTGGAACAGCAGGGCAAAGAGAAAAAACCGGGGAAAAAGCGGCAGCCGGGAGGGATGGTGATCCTCCACGAGGACAGGGAAATCCTCGTGGTGGTCAAGCCGGCGGGTCTCCTGACCGTCGGCACCGATCGGGACAAGACGCGGACGGCCCACTATCTCCTCAACGATTATGTGCGCAAGGGCGATCCCAAATCGCGCAACCGGGTCTATGTGGTCCATCGCCTCGACCAGGACACCTCGGGGGTCCTGCTCTTTGCCAAAAGCGAAGAGGCCAAGAAGTTTCTCCAGGAGCATTGGGCGTCGACGGACAAGGTCTACCTGGCCATCGTCCACGGCCATCTGACGGCAAAGGAAGGGACCATTTCCACCTCTCTGGTCGAGAATGCCGCCCAGCGGGTCTACTCGACCCCCGACGCCGCCAGGGGGAAGCTCTCGACCACGGAATACAGGGTGCTGCAGGAGGCCCGGGGACTTAGTCTGGTGGAGATCCATCTCCTCACCGGGCGCAAGCACCAGATCCGCGTCCATTTTGCCGAAAAGGGGCACCCCGTCGTCGGGGACAAGAAATACGGCACCGGCGATACGGTCTCGAAGCGCCTCGCCCTCCACGCCCGCGCGCTGACCTTCGTCCACCCCTTCAACGGCCGGACCCTGACCTTCGACACCGGAATGCCGGAGGAGTTTCTCCGCCTGATCGGCAAGTAAATAGCGGCGCCCCCTTCTTCCCATAGCAGAGACAAAAAAGCCCGCGCATGCGGGCTTTTTTGTCTCTGGCGATAGGGTGAGAAGAGCGCGATCAGGAATCGCTCTCCTTTGCCTTTTCGAATTTGCCGAAGGAGAGATCGAAAATTTCCAGGAGCTCGAGATTCTGTTTGGAGAGCATCATGGCATTGCCGACGATGCCGTAATAGAGGATGCTCAAACGGGTCTTGGAGGTGTTGTCGTGAATCCGGGAGACCTGTCTGGCATCGAGCTCGGCCGCCAGGGCCCGCAACTGGCGGTCTTTTTCGCCGAGCCCTGCGAGGTCGGCGGTCTGCTTGCGATTGAAGGTCTCCTCCACCTCGAGGAGAATGGCATGCAGCAGCCGGCGGACCTCCTCCAACTCCTCGATCTGCACCGGCAGGAGCCCCTTGTGGTGATTGCCGATGTGGGTGTAGGCGCGCAGGACGATGTCCCGGTACCCGTCGTTGACCTTCTGCAGACGACGGATCGTCTGGGCGTATTTGTGCGAGACCGCCAGCCCTTCCTGGTCGAGGAGGCGCATCGCCTTGAAGACGTTGGCGCTGATGATGTTCGTCCACTGCTGGATCCTGGTCAGCTTCTTGCGCTCCACCCCGAGGCGGTCGAAATCCTGGCGAAAGAGGGCGTCGAGGGTCGTGTCGAGGGAGGCGCGGATCTCCTTGAGGAGAAGGCTCATGTGCTCGAAGGTCGTTTCGACGGTGTTCCGGGGGTCTTCCACCGACTTGAGATTGAAGACCTTCCCTTTCAGGGTTTCTTCGGCCATGGCCCGGTGTTTGCGGTGGGCGTTCCAGATCAGCCCCCCGGCCAGAGCCAGAAGGAGGAGGACACCGAAGCCCTGGGCGTAGAAGATGACGGCGGCGAAGAGGCCGGCAAACGTGAAGGCGATGACGGCCGTCATGAACCAGCCGCCGATGACGGTCAGCACGCCCGTGACCCGGTAAACGGCGCTTTCACGCCCCCAGGCCCGGTCGGCAAAGGAGCTCCCCATGGCAACCATGAAGGTGACGTAGGTGGTGGACAGGGGGAGCTTGTTGGCCGTGGCGTAGGAGACCACGGCACTGGCCACCATCAGATTGACCGAGGCGCGCAGCAGGTCGAAGGAGGGCCTTCTCCCCTCCACCGTCACCGTCGGCACGACGCCGGGGTCGAGGCGATGGCCGATCCAGGTGCGGACCCCCCGGGGGACGATGACCCTGGCGGTATCGACAATGTTCAGGACCAGGCGGACAATGGCCCGGGAGAGGAAGATCGACTCGAAGCGTTCGTTCCCCTCCTCCTGCTGGCTGAGGCTGATCTCGGTCTCGGTCACCGTTCTCGACTTCTTCGACAGCCAGAGGGTGAGGACCATGATGATGCCGGCCAGAAGGAGGAAGGAGGTTTCCGAATGAACCTTTTCGCCGAGCGCCCCCATGGTCGCCGTCAGGGGAGTGGCCGTCGCCATGGCCGCCTTGAAGGCGTGCAGGCCGGCCAGGGGGACGCCGATGAAGTTGACCAGGTCGTTGGCGGCAAAGGCCATGGCCAGGGCGAAGGTGCCGATGAGCACGATCGGCTTGAGGATGTTGAATTTCATCAGCTGCAAAATCTGCAGAACGACGGCGGAGACGGCAAAGATCATCAGCAGCAGCGGCAGGGTGTTGGCGTTGATCCAGGCGACCGTTTCCCTGGGGATGAAGACGGCTCCCTTGGCCCCCTTGACGAGGATGAAGTAGGTGATCGACGACAGCGCCATGCCGCCCCACAGGGCCCCGTAGCGCCTGAGGCGCTGCTGGTAGTCGAAGGTGAAGAGGAGGCGGGTGAAAAACTGCACGACGGTGCCGCAGACGAAGGAGATCGCCACCGAAAGGAGGATCCCCATGATGATGGTGATCGCCTTGGCCGAGTTGATGTACTCGACGATGGTCACCAGGCTGTCGCCGGCCTGCAGAATCTTGAGGAGCGATACGGCGACGGCGGCGCCGAGGAGCTCGAAAACCACGGAGACGGTGGTGGAGGTCGGCAGGCCGTAGGTGTTGAAGAGGTCGAGGAGGATGATGTCGGTGATCATGACCGCCAGGAAGATGGTCAACAGCTCCGGCATGGTGAAGAACTGGGGATGAAAGATCCCCTTGCGCGCCACCTCCATCATGCCGCTGGAGAAGGTCACCCCGGCGAGGATGCCGAGGCTGGCGATCACCATGATGGTCGCCCGCGGCGCCACCCGCGAGCCGATGGACGAATTGAGGAAATTGACCGCGTCGTTGCTCACTCCGACCATGATGTCCATGACGGCGACCAGGCCGAGAATGACGACCCCGATGAGGAGAATGTCTGTATTCATTGGCAGCTAAAGCCCTTTCAGTCTTCGTTTTGTATGGATCCGGCCCGCCGGAAGGGCGGAGGCTCCTCCCGGAGGAGGAACCGTCAGCCTGTATAGGGTAGGATTGTTAGGTTCGTGTTAGCAAGGACAATTTTGTCCTCCCTGACCTTCCGGACCGGACGGGACGCCGGAAGTTAAGGGAATCTGTCCCTGCATCGGGAGAAAGGGAGCGGAGAGGAATCAATCTCTCCGGTGGCAGGGTGGGGCGGGGGGGTAGAGATCGGGGAGTCTGTCGCTTTCCTTTCGGCCTTGCTGGGACACCTGCCGTTGGCGGAGGGCCTCGATGAGGGGTCCCCCCGTCCAGGTCCCTTCGCTCCGGGCGTAGAGGGCGCGGTTGAGTCCTTCGATCTCCGTGCCTAAGGGAGCGGGTTCCGTCCGACTCAGCCTCTCCAGATCCGGGCGCCCGTCTTCAGGCCAGAGGGTGCGGCTCCAGGCGCCGAGGGCCTGCCGCGTCGCCCGGGGATCGTCCTTGGCGGCGGCCTTCAGGACCGCCTGAATGGCGGCCTTTTCCCGGAGCGCGGGGGTGTCGTCCTCGGGCCGGGGCGCAGGCCGGGGCAACTTCCGTCGCTGCTGGAAGAAGAGGAGGAGCGTTGCCAGCCAGCCGAGACCGAGGGCGAGGCTGAGCCAGGGCCAGAAACCGGACTCTCCGGCCGCCGGGGAAAAGGGTGGCTCGGCGGCGGGATTGGCGGCGGCGGGTTCGGAACCCTCGGCCGGGAACGGCTCCCCCGGAGGGACGGCGACAGCGCTCCCCGGGGCCGGGCTCACCTTGATTTCGACGGGGTCGAGGTGGGCCTGCTTCCACTCTCCTGCGGCGGTATCCCACCAGTCGAGATCGATGGCCGGGAGGAGGTACGTCCCCGGGCGGGTCGGGATCAGGACGGTTTTCTGCTGCAGGGTCCCGGTGACTCCGGCGGCCGTGACCTCGTCCCTGCGATTCGGCTGGTCGGGGTAGCTTTTGAACCCCTCCGGGAGGGGGAGCGGCAGGTGAGACAACTGGGCGGCCTGGAGCCCTTCGGCCTTTACGGTGAGGGTCCGTGTCACCGGATCGCCGACCGTAAGCTTGAGCTCCTTTCCCTGCCAGTCATCGCTCAAAAGGAGGGACCGGGCGGGAATCCAGGCGCGTCGGCCGAGATCTGCCGGAGGGGGGAGAACTACGATTTGGACCGGTTCGGAGAATTTGCGAACCCGTTTTGCCCCCCGGCCGAAGGCGGTGCGGCCGATCCCGCCGTCGAACTGCAGCGGAGGAATGTTCAGGGTCCCGCTGCCCTGAGGGAAGAGAGCATAGCTGCGTTCGATGACCTGATAGGATTGTCCGCCGCGGCGGGTCTCGTAGCTTTGATCTTCCCCGAGCTTCTGAATCATGGTGTCGACGCCGGTCGGCTGGGGCTCGCTCAGGGAGCCCTGCAGCAGGTCGACCCGGTGCAGCAGTCGGACCCTGAGAAGGAACTGTCCCTGACTGAAGACCCTGTCCGGGGCGACCTCCGTTTCGAGGAGGAGCTCGGCAACCCCCGTCCCGCCGCTCTCCTTGCCGGGTGCCGTGACCTTGATCGGCAGGGGGATGCTGCAGTCGCTGCCGAAACAGAGGGCGGGGATACTCAGGTCCCCTTCCCGCCGCGGCATCAGGGAGAGGGTGGTGATCAGGGAGCGGCTGAAGTCCCCGTTGATGATCTGCATCTGGCTGCTCTGGGAGCGACTGAGAACCTCCCAGTCGGTGCTCAGCGGACTGAGGTCGGCTTCGCCATCGGGGCTCCCCTGGACCCGCAGCTGCAGCTGCAGGCTCTCTCCCAGGGGAACCCGATCCCGGTTGGCGACGGCCTGGACCTCGGCGGCTACGGCCCACTGCGGCGCCAGACAGAGGAGGAGCAGAAAAAGAGAGAGGATGCGTCTTGTTTTCACCATGGTCGATCCGTTTCCATCTGCCGGCCGCGTTGCCGGTACTGATAGAGAAATTTGCGCCGCAGGAGGCCGCCGGGGTCATCGGGGATGCGCTGCAGCCATTGCTTAGACGCCCGTTGTTCTTCCGTTGAGGGGCTCTCCTCGCTTGGGGCCGCCTCTGACGTTTGAGCCGGGTCCTCCTCCGTCCCCGCCGCGGGGGTCCCCCTGGCCGGGTTTTGTTCTCCCCCCCCATCCGAAGCTGCTTCCTTCTTCTCCCCGCCGTTTTGCTCCCCGTCGTCCGGTTTTCCCGGCGGAGCGGACGCTTTGTCGGAATTTCCCCCGGGGTTCTCCTTCGGTTCCTCCCCCTGAGGCGACGTCTCCGGGTTCTGAGGCGGGGTGCCCGTGCCGCTCTCCTGCGGCGATGCCGCACCCTTCGACCCTGGATCGCCCTCCCCGCTCTTCGGGTCCGTCTGGTCCTTCTGATCCTTCTGGTCCTTCTGATCCTTCTGGTCCTGATCCTCCTCTTCCCCCGACCTTTGCTCCTCCCTGTCCAAAGCCTTTTTGACCAGATCCCTGTTGGTCCGGGCGTCGGCATCCTCGGGATGGAGCTTGAGCGCCTCTTCATAGGCGTTGAGTGCCTGCGGCAGGTCACCGCTGCGGGCCAGGGCGTTCCCCCGGTTGTACCAGTCGTCGGCGCTCTCCGGTTGGGACAGGGCTTCGGCCGCCTCCTGGTAACGGCCGGCGCGATACAGGGCGCTCGCTTTCCAGCGCCGGTCCTGAAAGTCCTTCCCGGCCTGGTCGTACTGCTGAGTGGCGAAGGCGCCCGCCGCTTTCTGGTCCGGCCTCTGCCAGAGGTCCGACCAGGAAGAAGCCTGGGCCGGCAGCGCGGGCAAAAGGATGAGGGCCAGCAGCACCAGCCAGCCGCGGCGAAACCCCAGGGGAGCCAGGAGGGCCAGCGGCCAGAGGAGCCAGACCCCTTCCTCACGCCAGCGCGCTCCCTCCGCCCCGGTCTGCTTTTTGGCCTGGTCGAGGCGATGGGTCTCCATTCCGGCCAGAAGCCCCTGCAGATCGCTGTCGTCGACGGTCAAACGGCGATAGGTTCCTCCTCCGGCCTGCGCGAGTTGGCCCAGTCCCCCTTCGTCGAGTCTGGGGAGGACGAGGCTCCCCTGGTCATCCTTCAGGAAGCCCCCCTCGGGGAGCGGTATCGGCGCTCCGGCGGCGGTGCCGACTCCGAGGACGGAAAGATCGTACCCCTGCCGGCGGAGCTTTTCGGCGGCCTCCATGACCTTTTGCGGACGATCCTCGTCGGTGACCAGCAGCAGCCGTCCCTTCGTCAGTCCGGCCTGGGACAGCAGCTCCCTCCCCAGCTCGATGGCGTTCTGCGGCGCACTCCCCTGCACCGGCATCAGCTCCGGGTCGAGGCTGTCGAGGAGGGACGCGATGGTGTTGGTATCCTCGGTCAGGGGGGTGACCACAAAGGCGTCTCCGGCAAAGGCGACGAGGGCGGTCTGCCCTTCGCGGCGCAGGCGCAGCAGGTCCTTGATCTTCAGGCGGGCCCTCTCCATCCGACTCGGCTTCAGATCGGCCGCGTTCATGGAGCGGGAGAGGTCGAGGAGGATCGTCAGCGCCGACTGGTGGCGGAAGAGGGGCTGGGGCTCCTTTCGCCAGGCCGGACCGGCCAGGGAGAGGTCGGCCAGCAGCAGGGCACCGAGGAGGAGGTAGAGGGGCCAGTGGGCGCGGCGCTGGGAGCGGCCGAGGAGGAGATGGGGGAGGAGTTCGGGGTCGCAGACCGCCTCCCAGCTGCGGCTGGCCAGCCGGCGGCGCCACAGCCAGAAAAAGAGGGCGAGGAGCACCGGGAGGGCCAGAAGCCAGGCGGGGCGCAAAAAATGGAATTCGTTCATGCGCTCCTCCGCAGAGCCGGCACGGTCTGCAGCACGATCAGCAGCACCGCCAGGCCGAGGGAGAGACCGAGCGGCCAGACATAGAGTTCGGTCACCGGCCGGTAGATATCCTTCTCGTGTTCCACCGGTTCGAGTCGGTCGAGAAGGGAGTAGATCTCGGCGAGCGCCTCGGTGTCCCGGGCGCGGAAATAGCGCCCGCCGGTTTTTGCGGCGATTTCCGTCAGCGTCTCCTCGTCGAGATCGGCCGAGGGGTTGACGGTCCGGGAGAAGAAGAGACTGGGCACCTCCATGGTATCGGCGCCGAGGCCGATGGTGTAGATCTTGAGCCCTTGTCCGGCGGCGAGTTCGGCGGCCTTGAGAGGGGGAATCCGGCCGGCGGTGTTGGCGCCGTCGGTGAGGAGGATCAGCACCCGCTGCCGCCCCTCCTCGGGTTTGAGTCTCTTCACCGCCAGGCCGATGGCATCGCCGATGGCGGTCTTGTTGCCGGCCAGGCCGATCACCGCCTCGTCGAGGAGTTGTTTCAGGGTCTGACGGTCGAAGGTGAGCGGCGTCTGCACATAGGCCTGTTCGCCGAAGAGGATCAGCCCGAGGCGGTCGCCGACACGCTGGTCGATGAAGTCTCCGGCGACGGCCTTGAGGGCGGTGAGCCGATCGACCGTCCGGTCGCCGAGACGGAAATCCTCGGTCTGCATGCTCCCGGAAATATCGACGGCCAGCACCAGGTCCCTGCCGCTTCTCGGCAGTTCGACGGGAGCGCCGAGCCACTGGGGGCGGGCGCTGGCTACAAGCAGCAGCAGCCACCCGAGGAGGGCCGCCAGCAGCAGAAAACGACTCCTGCCGCGCCGGCCGAGTTCATGACGGACCGGGGCAAAGGGGTCGAGGCTCGGCACCCAGAGAGCCGCTTCTTCGGCGACCGGCGCCGGGGGGGCAAGGCGGTGAATCAGCCAGGGGAGGGGGAGGAGGACAAGGGCCCAGGGCCAGGCGAAATGGATCATCGGTTCCTCCGGGCCCGGGCGCCGTCGCCGGGGAGGTGTTGCAGCCAGCGGCGGCAGAGTTCGATAACGGCCGGACCGTCCATTTCGGCATTTTGCCGGTACGGGGAATCGAGGAGGAAGCGGCCGACCCCCTGGGAAAAAGGACGGTCGGCAAAGGGGCGGTCGAGAAATTCGAGCCAGGCCTCGCCGCAGAGTCCGGCACAGTCGGCAGGGGGGAAATAACAGAGCGCCGCCCGTCGCAGCAGCCTGGAGAGGGCGGCGGCCTGCCCCTCGGTCGGTCCCTGGGCCAGCTCTTCGAGTTCCGCCAGCGCCAGGCGGCGGTTGCGGGTATGGCGATGGCGCCTCCGAAGCAACCACACCCCGGCCAAAAGGAGGACCCCCAATCCGAGGAGGAGCCACCATCCCGGGGCGGGGGGCCACCATCCGATGGCGGCGGGGAGGTGGATGTCGCGCAGCGGCAGCGCTTCTGCAGAGATGGCGGCGGGTGACGGCACCTAGAGCCCTCCTTTTGCGCCCGGTTGCAGAAGACCGAGGGGGTCGTCGCCCGTCTGCAGGCCGAGGTAGCGGCAGCGGTGCTGCAGGGAGAAGTCTTCGAGCTGCCGGCGAAAGGCGGCAAAACCCTCCCGGTAGCGCCGGTGGGCGGCTCCATCGCCGCTGGCGATGGTCAGATCGGTGGCTCCGTCACTGACCCTGTAGGTCCCGGCCGGGGGGAGCTGCGCTTCGAGGGGATCGTAGCAGTGCACCAGGGTGAGCTCGCAGTGGCGGCCGAGAAGGGTCAACTCTTTCTCCACCTCCGGATCCCACTGGGCGAAATCGCTGAGGAGGAGAATCCGGCTGCCGGGGCGGGCGACCCGGTGCAGCCGCTGCAGGGTCGCGCCCAGGCGCTGGCGGGGTTCGAAGGGGCGGCGGGGGGGACGCTGCCAGGCGGGGTTCTCCACCATCTGCCGCAACAGTTGCAGCACCCCCCCCTTTCCCGATTTGGGGCGCAGCTCGCGGTGATGTTCTTCGGAGAAGAGAACGCCGCCGACCCGGTCGCCGTTTCCCAGGGCCTGCCAGGCGAGGAGGGCGGCGAGTCGGGATGCCTGCACCGCCTTGAAGCGGCCGCGGGTGGCAAAAAACATCGGGCGGCGGTAGTCGACGACCAGCAGGACCGGCCTTTCGCGCTCTTCGTGAAAGAGCTTGGTGTGGACCTTGCCGCGCCGGGCGGTGACGCGCCAGTCGATGCTGCGCACATCGTCCCCCGGTTCATAGGCGCGCACCTCGGCAAACTCCATCCCCCGGCCGCGAAACCGGGTGCGGTAGGTCCCCTGACCGGCGGCCGAGGACGGTGCCGACGGCCGGCCCGTCCCCGAAAGGCGGTGGCGCAGGGCGATGAGGCCCGGCAGGTCGATGGTGACGGGAGATGGGCTCGGCGGCAACATGGCGGTCATCCGGTTCAGGGGACGGGGATCCGGGCGATCAGCTCTCCGACCAGGCGGTCGACGGTCATGCCGCCCGCTTCCGCTTCGTAGCTGAGGATGACCCGGTGGCGCAGAACGTCGAAGGCCAGATTCTGAATGTCCTCCGGAGAGACGTAGTCCCGGCCGGCCAGCCAGGCCCGGGCCCGGGAGCAGCGATCGAGGGCGATACTGGCCCGGGGACTGGCGCCGTACTGAATGGCGCCGGCCAGGTCGTCGCCGTAGGGTTGCGGACGACGGGTGGCGAGGATGATCTGCAGCAGATATTCTTCGAGATTGTCCGCCAGGTGCAGGGCGAAAACCTCCTGGCGGGCCTGGTGCAGGTCGGCGACGGAGAGACGCTGCACCTCGGGCTCGAGGCTCGCGCTCCCGGGCGTGCCGATCCCGGCGACGGCTTCGGCCCGGGCCAGGGCGAGGATCTGCCGCTCCGTTTCCACGGGAGGGTAGTCGATGCGGATGTGGAGGAGAAAGCGGTCGAGCTGGGCTTCGGGGAGGGGGTAGGTCCCCTCCTGCTCGATGGGATTCTGGGTCGCCATGACCAGAAAGGGGTCGGTCAGATGATAGGTTTTCTGGCCGACGGTGATCTGCCGTTCCCCCATCGCCTCCAGGAGGGCCGACTGGACCTTGGCCGGCGCCCGATTGATCTCGTCGGCGAGGATCAGGTTGTGAAAGAGAGGTCCCGGCTGAAAGACAAAGGAGCCGTCCTGGGGGCGATAGATATCGGTTCCGGTGAGATCGGCGGGGAGGAGGTCGGGGGTGAACTGGATGCGATGGAAACTCCCCTCCAGGCGCTTGCCGAGTTCGCGGATCGCCCGGGTCTTGGCCAGTCCCGGGGCCCCCTCGACGAGGAGGTGGCCGTCGGCCAGAAGGGCGAGAAGGAGGCGCTCGACCAGCTGGGACTGACCGATGATCTGCCGGCTGAGGGCGCCGGAGAGCTGGGTAAAACGAGACTGTACGGAATCCATCGGAATCTATCCTTTGTCGAAAAAAAGCAAGCTGCCGCAAAAGGGGCACTATAGCCATTCCGGCCGGAGAGAATCAAGCCCGGTGTTCCCGGCCCCGGGATCTTTTCCGGGGCCGGGAGGATCGGAAGATTCCCGGGAAAACGGCCCGGATTTATTTCAATCGCCGATTTTCAGGGCCAGGTAGCGGGTGGCCGCGCCGTGCCGGATGAGAAGGAGGTGGGTCTTACCGCCGGTCTCTTTGAGGATTTTGCCGGCCTCCTCCGGGGTGGAGACGGCCTGGCGGTCGATCTCCTGGATCAGGTCGCCGCGCTCGATGCCGGCTTCGGCCGCCGCCGAACCCGCTTCGACGGCGGCGACCAGAACCCCCTTTTCCCCCTGGTAGCCGAGTCGTTCGGCGAGTTCCGGGGTCAGGGGCTGCAGGCCGAGTCCGAGCCTGGGAAGGTCGCCGCCCCCGACGGTACCCGCCGTTTGGCCGGCGTCCAGATTGCCGATGGTGACCCTGATTTCCCTGGCCGCGCCATTTCGCATAATCCCCAGGGCGACCTTGGAGCCGGGAGGGGTCAGGGCGATCCTGTTGCGGAAATCGGCCAGTTTGTCGACCTTTTCCCCGTCGAGTTTGTCAATGACGTCGCCCCGCTTGAGTCCCCCCTTTTCCGCCGGGGAGTCCTTGATCACCTGGGAGACAAGGATCCCCTGGTCGGAATCGAGGCCGAAGGAGGTGGCGAGTTCCTTGGTCAGTTCCTGGATATAGACGCCGAGGCGACCGCGGGTGACCTGGCCGTGCTCGATGAGCTGATCGCGGATCTGTTTGGCCATATTGACGGGAATGGCGAAACCGATCCCCATCGACCCGCCGCTGCGGCTGAAAATGGCGGTGTTGATACCGACCATTGCGCCATCAAGGTTCACCAGGGGACCGCCGGAATTTCCCGGGTTGATGGCGGCGTCGGTCTGAATGAAATTCTCGTAGTCGTTGAGCCCCATGCCGCTGCGTCCCTTGGCGCTGACGATCCCGGCGGTCAGGGTGTGGGAGAGGCCGAAGGGGTTGCCGACCGCAAGGACCCAGTCGCCGACCTCAAGCTGGTCCGAGTCGCCGAGACGCAGAAAAGGGAGGTCCGATTCGTCGATCTTGATCACCGCCAGGTCGGTCGGAGGATCGGTGCCGACGATTTTCGCTTCGTACTCGCGCCCATCCTGCAGTTGGACCTGGACCCGATCGGCCTCGCCGACGACATGATTGTTGGTGAGGATATAGCCGTCGGGTGAGATGATGGAACCGGAACCCTGGCCCATCTCCTGGCGGTTCCGCGGCGAACGTTCGGGTCCTTTAAACCGGGGGGGCTGGCCGAAGAAATGGCGGAAAAACTCTTCGTCCGGGGAGGAGAAGCCGTTCATCCCAGTGGAGACGGGGATCGATTTTTCCACCTTGATGAAGACGACCGCCGGAGAGACCTTTTTGGCGACGCTGCGGAAGGCCTGGCCGCTCTGGCGGAGATTTTCAATCCCCTGCTCCTGGGCTCCGGCCCCGGAGGAAAAGGGGAGCCCGCTCAGGATCAGGGCTGTCAGCAGGACCAGGGGGAGGATGAGACGTCTGGATTTTTCGATCATGATGCACTCCTTGGGTGAGGCGCTCCGTTGACTTCCTTCGGACAGAGAGAGTCGATCAGAGAGATCAGCCGATCGATATCGAAGGGTTTGTCGATGGTGAAGGAGGCGCCGAGTTTTCGCGCCCGGGCGTGGGTGGCGCTGTCGCCGAAGGCGGTCATGCAGATGAAGAGAGGGCGGCGGGGGAGGTCATGGAGCGTTTCGAGGACTTCGAGTCCGGTCAGGGCCGGCATGCGCAGATCGGTCAGAACCAGATCATAGATCTTCTCCCCGGGGGTCGGAGTCGGCTCCAGCCGTTCGAGGAGCTCCAGGCCGTTGGAGCAGGTGGTCACGGAAAAACCGGCGCGAAAGAGGGAGAAGGCCAGGAGTTCCCGCAGGTCGGAATCGTCTTCGGCGAGGAGAATCTTCGGGTAGGGGGCGGTTCTGTTGATTTCTTTCATCGCGGCACTCCGGCAAGGGGTTACTCGGGTTAAGGAGCAACCTGCGTGCCAGGGAGGAGTTGCGTTAAATCGGGGAGTTGGCTTTCCGGGGTCCCGGGGCATCCTGCCTCATCGGGGCAAAATGCCTCGATGAGGCGGGGAGAAGGGAGAAGGGAGAAGGGAGAATCAGTCCTCTTTTAATTTGCGGTAGAGGGTCTTGCGGTCGACGGCGAGAATGCGCGCCGCCAGGGTCTGATTGCCGTCGACCTGGTCGAGGACCTGGCGAATATAGCGGCGCTCCATCTCCGCCAGGGGGATCAGGGCGTCCCCGTCAGGGGGACCGGAGAAGGGTGATCTCTCCCCCCTGGGGTGGCCGATAGGGTCGGAAAGGTCTTCCACGGTAAGGCGGTCGTGGCGCGTCAGGGCCAGGGCCCGCTCGATGACGTTGCGCAGCTCGCGGATGTTTCCCGGCCAGGGGTAGGAGAGGAGCCGGGCGGCCGCCGGTTCGGAGAGGCCGGTCACCGATTTGTTGAAGCGAAGAGCCATTTCCCGGATGAAGTCCTGGGCCAAAAGCAGGATGTCGTTGCCGCGAGCCCGCAGCGGCGGGAGGTCGAGCTGGATGACGTTGAGGCGGTAGAAGAGATCCCTGCGGAAGGTCCCCTCGCGCACGGACTCGGTCAGGTTGCGATGGCTGGCGGCGACGATGCGCACATCGCAATCGATTTCCCGGCTCCCCCCCAGGGGGCGGACCTTCCGTTCTTCCAGGACGCGCAGCAGCTTCGGCTGCAGGGGGAGGGGGAGATCGCCGATTTCGTCGAGAAAGAGGGTGCCGCCGGAGGCCTCGAGAAAGAGGCCGAGGCGGTTGTCCCGGGCATCGGTGAAGGCGCCGCGCACGTGGCCGAAGAGTTCGCTTTCGAGGAGATTTTCCGGGAGGGCGGCGCAGTTGATGGCGACGAAGGGACCCTGAGCGCGCCGGCTCTGGCGATGGAGGGCCCGGGCGACCAGCTCCTTGCCGGTGCCGCTTTCGCCGCTGATCAGGATTGAGGTATCCAGGTCGGCGATGCGGCTGATCTGTTCCCGGATCGTCTGCAGGGCCGGGCTTTCGCCCCTCAATTCGTCCCCTGGCCTGCGGTGGCGAACCTCCTCCTTGAGAAGGCGGATCTTCTCCTGCAGGTGACGGTGTTCCAGGGCCCGCTCCAGGGTGAAGCCGAGAAGATCGAAATCGACGGGCTTGGTGACGAAGTCGTAGGCTCCGGCACGCAGGGCGGCGATCGCGGTCTCCAGCGAGCCGAAGGCGGTCATGATCACCACCGGCAGGTCGGGGCGGTTGGCCTGCAGCTCCCCGCAGAATTCGATGCCGCTCGGCCCCGGCATGTTGAGGTCGGTCAGCACCACGTCGATCTCTTCCCGGTGGAGGATCTCAGCCGCCGCCGGGGCGCTGAGGGCGCTTCGGATGAAATGGCCGCGGCGGGTCAGGGTTTCCTCAAGGAGTTCGCCCAGGGCGCGGTCGTCATCGATGAGCAGGATGCGCCCGGTCACTTTCGTTTGTTTCATGCGTTTTCTCCGTCGACGATCTGCGGCAGGTAGACGCTGATGATGCTCCCCTGGCCGGGCGTGCTGGCGGCTTCGATCCATCCGCCGTGTTCCTCGACGATTCCGTAGGCGATGGAGAGGCCGAGACCCGTCCCCTGGCCGATCTCCTTGGTGGTGAAAAAGGGATCGAAGATCCTGGGGAGGTCGGGCGGAGCGATCCCTTCCCCCTGGTCCTCGACCCGGATGCGGCACCAGCTTCCGGCCCAGGTCCCTGGGGGAGCGGTGAGGCTCGGATCACAATTTCCGTCGAGGGAAAAGGTCAGGGTCCCCCCCCGGGGCATGGCCTGGATGCCGTTCATGGCGAGATTGAGCAGCACCTGCTGCAACTGTCCGGAGTCGGCGTTCACCCTGGCCGGTTCGTCCTGGATCTTCAGTTGCATTTCGACCCCTTCCTTTTTGGCGGTCGGCGCCAGGAGATCCACCGTCCCCCGGAGGAGGCGGTTCAGTTCCACCGGCTGCTTGCGCCCCTCGCCGCGACGGGCGAAATCGAGCAGCTGGCGCATGATCGTCGTCATCCGCTCGGACTGCTCGCCGATGATCCGTGCCGAGCGGGTGGTGTCCTCCGGGGAGAGATCCCCGGAGGCGATGAGCTTGGCGCGGCCGGCAATGACATTGAGGGGGGTGCCGAGCTCGTGGGCCATGCCGGCGGAAAGGCGCCCGAGGGTGGCGAGGCGTTCGGTATGCCGCAGTTTCTCCAGGGCCGAGAGCTTGGCCTCGTTGGCCGCCTGTTCCGCCTGCCGGGCTTCGTCGAGCTGGCCGCGCATGCGGTCGATGGTCACGGCGAGGCCGGCCAGTTCATCCCGTCCTGAAAGGGTCAGGGCCGTGGAAAAGTCTCCGGCCCCTATCCGTTCCGCCTCTTCGGTGAGGAGGCGCAGGGGGCGGTTGACCAAAATATTTCCCAGCAGCGCCATCAGCAGGAGTGCCGAGCCGATGGTCGCCGCCACCAGCAGGGCGGAGCGGCGCAGGCTTTCCCTGACGTAGCCGTGCAGTTCATCCATCGACTCGCTGAGTTCGATGGCGCCGAGCCGTCCTCCGCCGGTGACCAGGGGGAGATAGGTCATTAAAAAGTCATGGCCGGCGCTCGACTCGGCCAGCAGCGAGACGGACTCCCCCTTGTTGAGCGCGGAGAGCTTTTCCACCGGGACACGGGGGCGGTAGCGCATTTCCGTTCCCCCGTCAATCCAGACCCAGCGCACGGTGAAGGAACCGCTGACCAGATTGGAGCGCTCGAGAAAATTGAGAGCCGCCCCTTCTCCGCCAATCTTCCAGATGTCGCCGAGCATGACCCGGAGGCTCTGGCCGAGATGGAGGGCTTCGCGGCTCAGTCTCTCCTTGAGCTGGGTTCTCTCGCGCTGGATGGACAGATAGGCGTGCAGGGAGAAGAGGAGGACCACCCCGAGGAGGATGGCCATGGTGATTTTCAGGGTCAGGCGCATCGATGATCACCGCGGTTGGATGGCAAAAAGGGTGGTGAAGGCGGCCAGGAAAAGAAGAGTCCTTATCCTGCTACTCAGGGAAAGAGCTGTCAAGGGTTCCGCGATATGCGATATCCCAGGAGGACATTGATCCTGTGGTGGGAACGCCCACCCTGGTCGAGTCCCTTCCGAAAGACGGCATTCCTCTTCGCGCCGATGGGGTTGCGGTTTCGGGCGGCTCGTTCGGCAAAAAGAAGGCCCTCCCCGCTTGTCGCAGGGAGGGCCTTCTTTTTCTTCAGGCGGTCAGCCTTGGCAAGTCCTAGTTGTAGGAGGTTTTAAGCTGCATCCCTTCCCGGGATTTGGGGTCGTAGATCCCCTTGGCCTTCCCTTCCTCGAACCACCGGCTCTTGAGGCCGTCGAGAAAGACTTTCTTCTCCTCCACCAGTTTGCCGAAGGGGAGACCGATGAGCTCCTGGGCCTTCTCCTTGGTGGAAAAATCGGGGGCCTGGTAGTCGGCGGCCTTGTAC
The DNA here is from genome assembly GCF_001278055.1 of Desulfuromonas soudanensis. Lineage (NCBI taxonomy): Bacteria > Pseudomonadati > Thermodesulfobacteriota > Desulfuromonadia > Desulfuromonadales > Desulfuromonadaceae > Desulfuromonas > Desulfuromonas soudanensis. The sequence continues at coordinate 167,784 of NZ_CP010802.1, forward strand.
TTGGCCAGAACGGTGCGCAGCTTGAGGCGGGCTTCCTGCCCCTTGTTGATGGCGCCCCCCAGGACCCGCAACGTCTCTTCCGGGGCGTGGAAAAAGGAGCCGTGGGAGGCGATGGCGAAATCCCAGCGCCACTGGCCGTGGCGGATGTCCTGCAGGGCTCCCTTCATTTCCTCTTCCGTCGCCCCCAGCTCCCAGGCCTTGGCCGCTTCGAGATGGGCCTTGGCGAGCACGCCCATGGCGGCGCGGGAGAGTTCATTCTTGCGCTCGAGCTTCCGCGCCACCGTCTCACGGAACTCCTTTTCCGTTCCCTGATGGCAGTTCAGGCAGGTGTCGGCGATATTCTCGAGCGGGCTGCCGACCTTGTGGCTGGAATACTTGACCCCCCCCTCGCGGACGTAGGGCATGTGGCAGTCGGCGCAGGAGAGGCCGTTCTTGGCGTGGACTCCGGTGACGAACATCTCGTAACCGGGGTGCTGGGCCTTGAGCATCGGGGTCTTGCTCAGCTGATGGGTCCAGTCGGAAAAGCCCCTCTGGTCGTAGTACTCCTCCATGTCTTCGGCCGCCAGGCCGTTGTCCCAGGGGAAGGTGACCACGGCCGCCACCTGTTTGTCCCCCTGTTTGTCGGTCCATTCGGTCTTCTTGAAGTAGTATTCGGCGTGGCACTGGGCGCAGACGAGCGTTCTCATCTCCTGGTGGGAGGCCTCGGCGAATTTGAGAGTCCCTTCGGCATCGAGTCCCCTGGGGAGATAATCCCGGGTCACGGTGAGCTTCATCGTCTTGTTGTCGTGGCAGTCGGCGCAGCCGATGGGATTGACGATCTCGCCGCCGAGCCGGGCCCATTTTCCCGTGTAGTAGTCGAGTTCGCCGTTCTTGTCGATGTATCGCGGCACGTCGGGGGATTTGCAGGTCCAGCAGGCCGTCGGCATGGGACCGGTCTTGGCGTCCACCGGGGCGCCGGTCCGCAGGGTATTGATATTGTCCTCAAGGGCATAGAAGTGGCCGCGGGGCGCATTGTAGTCCTTGGAGAAGCCGTACCCCGCCCACAGGACCACCAGGGCGGGCTCTTCCTTGAGGACGTCCTTGATTTCATCGCTTTTGCGGGTCTTCATGTAGGAATCGTACTGACGGGGGAAATACCGCCCCCATTCGGAACTTCGCGGGTCGAGCTTTTTGATGTCGGGGACGGCGTTGATGGTCTGCTGGTCCGCCTTGTTGTCCTTGATGGAAACGGCCAGGAGGAGCATGGGGGCCATGATGACGACCGATACGAGGGTGACAAGCCACGATTTCTTCATGATCTTCAATTCTCCGTGTTGAGGTTTTTATAATTCCTTGACGCCGAGATTGTTCTGCGTCGCCATGAGATTCCGCGTCGTGCCGTGGGGGAGGCTGCGGTGGCATTCCCAGCAGGGCCGCCCCATGGGAAGGTCGTCCTGGCGGTGATAAAGCTCGCTGTTGGCCATCATCTGCGAGACGGTTTCCCGGTGACAGGAGATGCAATTGGCCTGTATCCTTCGGGCGGCATGGGCGGTGATTCTCAGGTTGTTGCCGTAGGTGCCCAGGGTCATGGCGAGGGAATGATTGTAGCCGTCCCTCGATTTGGCCAGCATCTTGCGGACGAAGGAATCCCGCGGCAGGTGGCAGTCCACGCAGGTGGCGCGGTCGCGGTGGGAGCTGTGCTGCCAGGTGGCATAGTGGGTGTTCATGGCATGGCAGTTGATGCAGACCTTCGGGTCGCTCGACAGGTAGGAGAGCATTTTCGACTCGTACACCACATAGGCGAAGAGTGCGATCGCCGCTACGACGCAACAGGTGGCCACGTACTGCATTGCCTTTCCGGTTTTCATAAACAGCCCTTCGCGTGTTGGGTTGATGGGGCCCCGGTGATGCCGGGAGGTTCAAGTCTTGCAGTTTATTGATAGCAATGGTTGTGCCAGACTTAAAGTAGAGTTAATATCAATACTTGCGATTGTCAAGCGCCGCAGCCGTTACCCGGAAGTAGCCATCGGGAGGGGACCTGTGTTACCGTACGGTAGCGTTGGTTTTCGCCGCCGCCCTGGGTGCGGCTCTTCCTCCCACCAGACGAGGGTCCATTGCCGTGCAGTTAAGAACCAAATTCATTCTCCTCATCGGCCTGGTGATCGGCTGCTCCTATGGCGTCACCTTTTACCGGACCTCCGGCTTCCAGGAGGAGCTCGTCGTCGAGCAGGCCACCAACCAGGCCAAGATGCTCTTTCACCAGATCCGCCTCACCCGGCAATGGGTCGCCGATCACGACGGCCTCTTCTTCATGAAGGGGCCGGGAGTCGAGAACAATCCCTTCCTTTTGCAGGGGGAGATCCGGGATGAGCAGGGGAACTCTCTGGTGAAGCGCAACCCGGCCATGGTCACCCGGGAACTCTCCGCCTATGCCGCCAGGGAAGGGGTGGGGCAATTCAACGTCACCAGCCTCAAGCCGGTGAACCCGGCAAACGCTCCCGACCCCTTTGAGCGGCGCGCCCTCCTGGCCTTTGAAAGGGGGGCCGAAGAGGAGGTGGAGATCGAAAAAATCGCAGGACGCTACCGGCTGCGCTACATGGCCCCGCTCAAGGTCGACAGTCATTGCCTGGAGTGCCACGGCGACCAGGGGTACGGAGTCGGCGATATCCGCGGAGGGATGAATGTCACCATCCCCATGGACCTGGCCTTTGCCGAGATCCGGACCAATAACCGCATGCTGCTCAACATCGCCCTGGCGACCATGGCCATGGTCGCGCTGGCGATCTTTTTCCTCTTTGAAGTTCTGGTGGCCAAGCGGCTGAAAATTCTCGCCCGGGAAATGGATCGCTACCCCGACCGCCGCCCTCCTGAAACGTCTCTGTCCCCGGAAGAAAACGATGAAATCGGCGCCCTGGCCCGCCATTACCGGGAACTCTGCCAGCGTCTAGAGCGCTCCCAGCTGGAGCTCGACGCCACCCGTGAACAGGTCTTCCAGGGAGAAAAGCAGGCCGCCCTGGGGCGCCTGGTCGCGGGGATTTCCCATGAAATCAACAACCCCCTGGGGGGGATGCAGAACTGCATCCAGACGATGAAAAGAAGCATGGACCAACCGGAGCTGCAGCTCCGCTATCTGGATCTGCTGGGGCAGGGGGTCGACCGCATCAAGGGAACGGTCAGGCAATTGCTCAATATCAGCCGCAAGGAACCGCTCGAGCTGCGGCGGGGAAAGGTCGACGAGATGATTCGCGAATGCCTGGAATTGACCTGCATGGGGCGGAAAAACCTCACCCTCGACCTGCACCTCGACCTGCCGGAGTCACTCCTCGTCGGCATGGAGGCCCTGCGCCAGGTGGTGATGAACCTCGTCGGCAATGCGGTCCAGGCCATGGGGGAAGGCCCGGGGATCCTCCGGGCCGCAAGTCGCATCGAGAACGACCGGCTCCTCGTGGAAATCGCCGATACCGGGCCGGGGATCGCGCCGGAGCACCTGGGGAAAATCTTTGAACCCTTTTTCACCACCAAGGAGGTCGGTGAAGGGACCGGCCTCGGCCTCTCCGTCTCCCATTCCCTGGTCACGCAGATGGGGGGGGAGCTCAGGGTCCGCAACGGCGAGGAGGGGGGAGCCGTCTTCACTGTCAACCTTCCCCTGTCCAAAGACGATGAACCCGGAAAGGAGAGGCCATCATGACCCCGCGCATCCTTGTTGCCGAAGACGAAGAGATCATGCGCATCACCGTCCTCGACCACCTGCGCAGCCAGGGGTGGTCGGTCGAGGAGGCCGCCACCGGATCGGCGGCTCTCGAGCTGGTCAAAAAGAACCGTTACGAGCTGATCCTCTCGGATATCCGCATGCCGGGGTTGGACGGGGAGAAATTGCTTGCCGAAGTGAAGCGCCTGGCGCCGCGCACCGAGGTGATCATGATGACCGCCCACGGCAGCACCGACAATGCCGTGGCCTGTCTGCGCCAGGGGGCGGCGGACTATATCCTCAAACCCTTCGACCTCGATGACCTGACCTTTCGCATCAACCGGCTGCTGGAGATGCAGACGATCAAGGCCCGCTGCGTCTCCCTGGAGCATTGCTGCGGCAAGCGCCGGCCGATCATCGGGTCGAGTCCCCCCATGCAGAAACTCCTCAGTCTGATCAGTCAGGTGGCCCTCTCCGATTCCTCGGTCCTTATCCACGGCGAAAGCGGCACCGGCAAGGAACTGGTGGCGGCGGCCATTCATTTCGAAAGCCGCCGCGCCAACAAGCCCTACGTCCGGGTGAACTGCGCGGCGATCCCCGCCGGCCTGATGGAGTCGGAACTCTTCGGCCACGAAAAAGGGGCCTTCACCGGCGCCGACCGGACGGCCACCGGAAAATTCGAACTCGCCGATCAGGGGACTATCCTCCTCGACGAGATCGGCGACATGCCCCTGGAGCTGCAGGTGAAGTTGCTGCGTGTGCTGCAGGAGAAGGAGATCGATCGGGTGGGGGGGAGAAACCCCATACCCATCGACGTCCGGGTCCTTTGCGCGACCTCGAAAAATCTCGCCGAAGAGGTGCAGGGGGGGAGGTTTCGCCAGGATCTCTTCTACCGGCTGCAGGTGATTCCGGTGGAAGTCCCTCCCCTCCGCCTGCGCGGCGGGGACATCCTCGAACTCACCGACTTTTTCCTCCGGGAGTTCGGCCGGGAGAGGGGGCTTTGTTTCCAGCTTTCCGCCGATGCGCGCCGGGCCCTGGAGCACTATCCCTATCCCGGCAACGTGCGGGAACTGCGCAATCTCCTCGAGAGGATTTCGGTGCTGGCTCCGGCGGCGAAAATCCAGCTCTGGGATCTGCCGGTGGAAATCCGCGGCGGAAGCCCGGAGAGGGAGAACGAAGAGGACAACCTGGCTGCGGCCGTTGCCAGGGCCGAGCGGCGATGCCTCGACCGGGTGCTGGAGAAAACCGGCGGCAACAAGACCGAAGCCGCCGCCCTTCTCGGCATCAGCCGCAAAAACCTGTGGGAGAAGTTGAAGCAGTATGAGCGGTGAGCAGTCCCGGATCGCCCCTTCTCCGGCCGGATCGGCAATGGTCCGCGCCATCTTGAGGATGCGGATGGAGGAGCGGGCCGAAAGGTGTTGGGTGAGCGGGGCTTTCGGGTAGACAAGAACTCTGACGGCGCGGACGAATGGGCCGCCGAAGGCCTGCCGGTCGGGCCTCCCAGCCATTATGGCTAGATGTCAGGCCCCGCAGGATTTGGAGTAGATGCCGATGCAAGAAACGCTGATCACCGGTGCCGTCTTTGGCGGCCTCGCCCTTTTACTCTTCCTGTCGGAGCGCTTCATTCCCCTGCGGCGGGTGAAGCGGCCGCTGCTGGGGCGACTCACGGTCAACCTGAGCTTTGCCGCTGTGGCCTTCGTGACGGTCTCGCTCACGGTGCGCCCCGCCGCCGAGGCGATGCTCGGCTGGACCGGGGACAGCGGCTTCGGCCTGGCGCAGCTGGCGGCGATTCCCCCGGCCGTCCGGCCGCTCCTGGCTTTTTTGTTGATGGATCTCACCTTCTACTGGTGGCATCGGGCCAACCACCGCATCCCCCTGTTGTGGCGCTTCCACAACGTCCACCACCTCGACCCCGATATGGACGTCTCCACCGCCTTTCGCTTCCACTTCGGCGAGCTCGCCTTTTCCTCGGCCTTCCGCGTCGCGCAGATCGGCCTGATCGGCCCCTCCCTCGGCAGCTATCTGCTCTACGAAGCGGTCTTTCAGGCCGGCACCCTCTTCCAGCACAGCAACCTGCGCCTGCCCATCGGAAGCGAACGTCTGCTCGTGCGTCTCCTGGTCACCCCGCGCATGCACGGCATCCATCATTCCCAGGTGCCGGGGGAGACGAATTCCAATTACGCCACCCTCTTCTCCTTCTGGGACCGCCTGCACCGATCCCTGCGGCTCAATATCCCGCAAAGTGAGATCGACATCGGCATCCCGGGCTATGCCGGGGACCGGGACAACTCCCTGGGCAACGCCCTGCTGGCGCCCTTTCGGACCCAGCGCGACTACTGGCGCCGGGCCGACGGCATCGTTCCCGTCAGGACAGGCCCCGCCGAGGATAAGAGCTCCCTGGCTCCCTGAGTCAGGGCAGATTTGGCCGGCGCTCAATCGGCCTGGCAGCAGGCTATAACCTTCCCGAGGATGTCGACCGGTCTGGACTATGTCCTGATCGCTGCCGTTTCAGGCTCGCGACTGGGATAGACCCGATTGTCGGCGATGCTCTTTCGGAGGGTGTTGGTGGGCGGAGGGTGTTTTTTAGACGGATGGAAGGCTGAGGCAATCGAATGGAGTTCGAAGATCTGAGAGAGGCACTGGATGTCTTCTCCCTCACGGGGAAGGCCTCGCTACAGGAGATCAAGGCCCGGCATCGGGCCCTGGTCAAGCGCCATCATCCCGATGCCGGCGGCAGCGAAAATGATCGTATCCGGGAGATCAACGCCGCCTATCAGATCCTTTTGGCCTACTGCCGCGATTACCGGTTTTCCTTCAGCCGGGAGGAGTTCCTGGAGCAGAGGCCGGAGGAGCGGCTGCGCCAGCAATTTGCCCAGGATCCGATCTGGGGTGGCTAGCCCGTTGGTCTCACCCCGGTTTGTGGTCCAGGGAGCGGTACTCCCGCAGGGCGTCGCCGGCGAAACCGCAGGGGCATGGGTGTGCAAATCAAACTGGGGCACAAACAAAAAAGATGGACAGAAAATGAACTGGCTGAGCGTGCCGACATCTCCAGGGCTCCTGCAAAAGATTGAAAGGGGCGATATGGGCTGTGCCCTCGGCCTCGTCTTTGAAGTCGCAACACTGGTTGGCATCCCCCTGTTTAAACAGGACACGTACCCGCTTTCAAAGCAGGTGGAGCAGATCAGGAACAAGGTCGCCCTGCTTCCTCAACGAATTCGGGCACAGACCACATCGGTAGATGATGATTTCTAGCAATCAGGCCACGAAGTGCGGTCGCATATAAAGTTTCTCCTTGATCCCTGTTGGATCTATGTCCGGACTGCCGCAAGGGATGAGGGTGGGCTTCAATCCTGAGAAATCAACGCCACTGCTTCTTACTGGAGACCTGTTTTTGGGTTATAGGCCTATTTTTGCCCCTGAAAATCGACCCATAAGCCTCTTTTTGGGGGTAAAATTGACACTTTTCGTTTTAATTTCATACTCTTAGTTAGGTCCGACCCCGAACAGCATTAATCTACAGTGGCCGCAACTGCTGCAACAGTCAAAACCACTGGAGCTCCCGCGACAACAGCACCGGCTGCAAGTATAATTGAACCAATGCCCACGAAATCGCTAGCTATGCTCATATAGGTGCCATCCGATAATTTGCCGTCACCCGTGCTTAACTCTTCTGCTGCTTGCTCTCTGTTACTTTCTAAGGAAAGCATTGTTGCTGGCACATTTAGACCAGGGACATTTTTCCCCGCTAATTTTGCAGCAGATAAAAAAGTATCGATTATATCCAAGACACTAGCAGCAGAACCAACGGGATCATCTTTAATGCCGCTTACTATGGCATTGGTAACTTCGACCGGATGGGTTGCTAAATCATCGGCAACGAGAATAGCTTCAATAGTTTCGTTAGTAAGTTTCTTACTTATTTTTCTCCCCTTCTAATCATCTTGACAGTTAATTGTTAACTTTTTTATCGGTCAGCCAGATGCCAAAAAATGCTAAGAATCCTATTACCGGATAGATAATATTAAATCTTAATAACCATTTCCTACCCTTTTCACTCATATGTATGTCATATCGATTAACAACTTTGGTCCCAATTTGCACTTGCGCGATCCAATTCGTAACTGCACATGGTGGTAACTTTATTTTTCTTCGGCTCCATATGGTTACATCAGTGGTTACTCTGCCGCTCAGAATTCTTAAAGCATCATTATTCAATAATCCATTGTATTGAATGATTGTGCCATCTCCTGTCTCTAGATAGACTCTATCCCCACATCCCTTCCGAGTTCCCACATGCTGGCGTGTGACCACTTTTACTACTGAACCTGTTCTTGATTCCATTTCTTCGAGCTTCAAAACAGGATTTAAAGAATCCACCCAATTGCCTACGGTAAAAACAGATGCGATGAGAGCGACCCAGAGCAGAAGATGGGTTCCTGGTCGGCGTACAGCCCGCACTACATAAATTTGATACAATTCATTTCTGCGTAACCGGGTGGTGAACGATGAGGGCAGCATGTGAGCTTGGTAACGCTTGCGACAATAACCGGCAAGCATATAGGTAGCGCAAACGACAAAAAGTGCCATTATCGGCGATGCGTACCAGTAAATCACCAAAGCAAGGCAGATCAGAGCCCATAAAAGGGTCACTATGCCCCTTTGCAACAGACTTGTTTCCCGGCGTCTTACCTTGTCCTGCTCAGAAGTCTCTTCGTTGTTATCTGAATCAATCATTGGTCTTTGTGCTCCTCTCAATTAGGCCATAGGTGTAGGGTGCCGGGGTCGGATCAACTTAACTGGTGCCGGGGTGCCGGGGTCGGACCAACCTAACCAACTGTTTTTACAGAAATATCATCCCATAAAAGTACGTTTTTAGACGCTATAGGCTCATTTTTAACCCCAAAAACAGGTCCACAACTTCTTCATCACCCCGCCTGCGCCTCCTCAACCAAACCCATCTGCCGAACAATCGCACCAAGCTCCACCACCTCATCCACCTGCAACCCCTTAGGCACCTGATGGGTAATAAACAACATCGTCACCTTGCCCTTGAGCTTGTTGATGGTTTTGGCGAACAGCTCCGCCGTATGTTGATCGAGATTGGAAACCGCTTCATCAAAGATCAGAATCTTGGGCTTTTTAAGTAACGCCCGGGCAATGGCGAGGCGTTGCCGCTGTCCACCGGACAACCCCGTACCACGCTCGCCAATCTCGGTCTGATAGCCTTCGGAGAGCGATTCGATGACCTCATGGATCTCCGCGGCCTTGCAGGCCTGAATCACCTCAGCGAAAGTCGCATGGGGATGTGCCATCACCAGATTATCGTAGAGCGTACCGGAGAAAAGCACCGTTTCCTGTGGCACCACGCCAAAGACGCTACGCAGTTCGTTGGCCGCGAGATAGCGGATATCCTTGCCATCCAGGGCGATTTTCCCTTCCTGCGGAAGATAGAAGCCGAGCAGAAGCTTGGCCAGCGTGCTCTTGTCGCAGCCAGAGGCGCCGGACAACACGGTCAGATGACCGGGTTTAAAGGAAAGGTTCAGGTTACGGTAGAGCCAGGGATGATTCTCGGAGTAACGGAAAGCAAGATCGATCATGTCGATTCGCCCTATACCGACATTCTCGCGATTGGGAGTGAGGGTGTGCGGTTCCTGCGGCATGTCGAGTCGACTGGCTAAGCGGTCGCCACAAACCGTGTCAACGTAAGCGGGAGGAGGTAGAGCGCTTTCAATCAGGCGGCCCTGCCCCTGCTTATCCAACCGCACGCTCCAACTCCTCGACCCAGGCCTGCTGCAGCGACAGGTGACGGAGGAATTCGGCGGCAAACAGGAACTGCTCCGCCTGAACCGGCACGTTGAGCTGTTCTTCGCCGCGCTGCACGGCAAGCGCATAACCGCTCTTGTCGTTGCGCGCCCAGCGTTCGACCGTCAGGCGCGTCTGGACCTCCCCCTCCGGGCCGGTAAAAGTGTGGGTGAGACTCTCCTGCCCGCCGTCGCTGGCAATCCTGTGCATCTTGCGGTACAGGGCGAAGGCTTCAAAGGGTTCGACGATGAAACGGATCGCGTTGCTGCCGCTCTCCAGACGGAAGAAGCGCAGCACGATGCGCCCTTCGGCCGGCCTCCCTTCGCTGCGACGCTCGAAGGGGGAGATGGCGACCCCGGCTTGCCGGGCGTAGATGGTGATCTGTGGAATCTTTTGCATAAAATCCCCTCCTGTGGGTGAAAGAGCCGCAGCGCGGCGCACTGGCAGGAAACAACACGGACCCTCTCTTTGAACGGTAAACGCCCCTTACCCCGGCTTGCGGTCGAGCGAGCGGTACTGGATCGCCTCGGCGAGGTGTTCCTGCCTGATCTGCTCGTGGCCGGCCAGGTCGGCAATGGTCCGCGCCACCTTGAGGATGCGCGAGTAGCTGCGGGCCGAGAGGCCGAGGCGGTCGGTGACCATTTCGAGGAGCCTGTGGCCGTCGCTGTCGACGGCGCAGAATTTGCGGATATGGCGGGACTGCATGTGGGCGTTGCAGTGGAGGTTGTAGGGAGCCAGGCGCTCCTCCTGGAGGGCGCGGGCGGCCTCGACCCGCCGGCGGATCGGTTCGCTCCCTTCGCCGTCCACGGGGTCGGCGAGATCCTTGTGCAGGACCCGCGGCACCTCGACGTGGAGGTCGATGCGGTCGAGAAGCGGCCCGGAGAGCCGGGAGCGGTAGCGCTGCAGCATCGGCGGGGCACAGATGCACTCCCGCAGGGAGTCGCCGGCGAAACCGCAGGGGCAGGGGTTCATGGCCGCCACCAGCATGAAGGCGGCGGGGTAGGTGAGGCTCTGGGCGGCACGGCTGATGCTGACCTGGCAGTCTTCCAGCGGCTGGCGGAGCATCTCCAGGACGTTCTTCTTGAATTCGGGGAGCTCGTCGAGAAAGAGGACGCCGTTGTGGGCCAGGGAGACTTCGCCGGGGCGGGGATAGGTGCCGCCGCCGATGAGTCCGGCGTCGGAGATGGTGTGGTGGGGGGAGCGGAAGGGGCGGACGGCGACCAGGGCGTGCGCTCCGCCGAGGAGCCCGGCGATGGAGTGGATCTTCGTCGTCTCCAGCGCCTCGTCGAAGCCCAAGGGGGGGAGGATGGTCGGCAGGCGGCGGGCGAGCATCGTCTTGCCGCTGCCGGGGGGGCCGACCATGATGAGGTTGTGCCCGCCGGCGGCGGCGACCTCGAGGGCGCGCTTGACGTGCTCCTGGCCGCGGACTTCGGAAAAGTTCTCCGGATGGGCCGCCGCCTTCGAAAAGAGGTCGGCGACGTCGACCCGGAAGGGCTGGAGCTCGGTCAGGCCGTTGAGAAAGTCGACGACTTCGCCGAGATCCCGCACTCCGTAGACCGGCAGGGCGTCGACGATCGCTCCTTCGGCGGCGTTGTCCACGGGGAGGATCAGGCCGTCGATTTCCCAGGTGCGGGCCGCCACGGCGACGGCGAGGGCGCCGCGCACCGGCTTGATCCGGCCGTCGAGGGAGAGTTCCCCCATGAAGAGGTAGCGTTTGTGTTTGGGCTTGACGACGCCGGTGGCGCAGAGGAGGCCGACGGCCATGGGGAGATCGAAGGCGGCGCCGTCCTTCTTGATATCGGCCGGCGCCAGATTGATGGTGATGCGCCGGGGCGGAAATTCGTACCCCGAATTCTTGATCGCCGATTTGACCCGGTCCTTGCTCTCCTTCACCGCCCCCTCGGGGAGGCCGACGGTGGAGAACTGGGGGAGCCCCTGGGCGATGTCGACTTCCACCTCGACGGGGTAGGCGTCGATGCCGATGAGGGCGCCGGACAGGACTTTGGCGAGCATAGGGACCTCCGCAGGATCGGATCATGATTAGCGAGGTCCAATCCTTAACAGAAAAGCCCCGGCGCGGCAAGCGATATTCGCTGGCGGCCCGGGGCTTTTCTGTTGCGAAGAAGATGGAGATGTTTACTCGAACCCTTCGAGATACTTTTCCGCCATGATGGCGGCGACGGCGCCGTCGCCGACAGCGGTGGCGATCTGCTTGAGGATCTTCTTGCGCACGTCGCCGGCGGCGAAGACCCCCGGCATCGAGGTGCGGCACTCGGGGTCGGTGAGGATGTAGCCGTCCGGGTCGAGATCGAGAATCTCGGCGAGGAAGTGGGCCTTGGGGGTGACGCCGATGGCGACGAAGAGTCCTTCGACGGGGAGGGAGCGCTTCTTGCCGGTGATGGTATCGCGCAGCTCCAGGGCCTTGGCGCCGCTGTTGTCCCCCTCGACGCGGTCGACCTCGGTGTTCCACAGCACCTCGATCTTGGCGTTGGCCGTCAGGCGTTCCTGAAGAATCGGGGTGGCGCGGAGCTTGTCGCGGCGGTGGATGAGCGTGACCTTGCTGGCGAAGCGGGTGAGGAAGAGGGCCTCTTCGGCGGCGGTGTCGCCTCCGCCGGCGATGGCCACCGGGACGTCGCGGAAGAAGGCGCCGTCGCAGGTGGCGCAGTAGGAGACGCCGCGGCCGACAAATTCCTGCTCGCCGGGGATCCCGAGCTTGCGCGGTTCGGCGCCGGTGGTGACGATGACGGAGCGGGTGGACAGCTCCTCGCCGTCGACGACGACGATCTTGACCTCTCCCTTGTCGAGGATGTTTTCTGCCTCGCCGTAGCTGACCTCGAGGCCGAATTCCTGGCAGTGCTCCTGAAAGCGGACCATCAGGTCCGGGCCGTCGATGCCGCCGGGGAAGCCGGGGTAGTTCTCGACCTTGGTGGTGGTCATGACCTGCCCCCCCATGAGCATCCGCTCGACGAGGAGGGTCCTGAGCTTGGCGCGGGAGGTGTAAAGACCGGCGGTGAGGCCGGCCGGGCCGCCGCCGATGATGATGACGTCGTAGCTGGTTTCGGACATGGGCTTCTCCTGAGCGTTGAAATGGGGGGTCAAGATAGCACAGGGAGGAGGAAAAGGGAACGGTTGCCGTGGGTCGGGGAGGAGAGGTGCGGAAAAGGTGAAAGAGTCCCCGGAGGGAACGACGATTTCTTTTGGGCTTAGCGATCTCCGCCGCAGCGGACAGAATCCTTTTGCCAGTGAGCGGTTAGGGTGCAATAATGCCGGGCGATTCGGTGAAATCCTCAAAGGTTCGCAGAAAGGTCTTCCTCCACCCCCCCCTCAGGGATTCTAGGAAATTGCATGCCATGCAAGGTGATTGATTTGCTCGATTACTCGGTGGGCAAACGACAAAACTCCTGTTAAGATAGGCCCATGACCCAGATGAATCCGAAAGGCAGACTTGTCATTAACCTCGCCGAGGAGTTCCGGCATTTGCCGCGTGCTCCCATCGTCGAGGCCGTAATCGACATCCGCTCCCATGCCGCTGGCACGTTCGAAGAAGCGGCGGTTCGTCAATTTCTGGAACCCAGGCTTGATGGTTACGAATATCTGGATACGCAAAGGGCAGTTCAGCATGAGCTGACCTTTGAAGTGACAAAACCGCCCCGGCAAATGTTCAAGGATTTGGGTTTAAAAGGCCTTCGTTTTCGGTCTGCCGACCAGAAGAGCATTGCACAGTTCAACCGAGACGGTTTCATCCATAGTCGCCTTGAGCCCTACTCTGATTGGACCTCTTTTTCAGGAGAGGGATTGCGTCTTTGGGAGATATTTAAGGAACTGGTACAGCCGGTAGAGATCAATCGGATTGGTTTGCGCTTTATCAGTCGCATAGAATTACCGCTCTCCGTCGCCCGCCTGGAAGACTACATTAAACCGGCACCAGAAACACCGAGAGATTTGGAATTGCCCTTTGTCGGCTTCATGCACCATGACACACTCGCAGTTCCGGGTTATCCTTATGCTATCAACCTGATTAGAACGATACAGCCACCACAGGCAGAGACCCGCGCAAACAGCGGCTTGATTCTTGATATCGACGTGTTCACAACCCAAGGGTTTGAAATCGAAGAAACAGGGCTCGCCCGCATCCTTGAGGAGATGCGGTGGTTGAAAAATAAAGCATTTTTTGGCAGTGTCACCGAAAAAGCATTGGAGGCATTTCAATGATCCTCGAAATGACAGCTTCAGCGATTATTTACTCCAGCGCACTGGCTATACCTTCCCGAGGGTCCAGTGAAACGGCGCGATTTGTCTCGAGGCAAACCGATGCCGGCCTCGATATTCTTAAAAGTTCATTGGCCTTCGGGCTCTATGGTCAAAAGGCTTTTGACGATCTGAGCCTGATCTTCGAAGAATGCCGGACAGCCAACTGGGACGGCTACCAGGCAGAGCCAGTATTCGAGGAAACCTACCAATTGGCCGGCCAGTTCCTCAAGGCGTTGCCCTTGGGAGCATCGATGCCCGCCATCAGTGCCGAGGCGGATGGCCATCTGACGATGGAATGGTACCGAACCCCGCGCCGCACCCTTTCCGTCAGCATCAGCCCAGAAGGACAGCTTCACTACGCCGCTCTTCTGGGAGGCAGTAAAGCCTACGGGACCGAGCCCTTCTTCGGTGAGGTGCCGGAAGCCATCATGAGCCTCATCAACCGGGTCATGGTCGCGTGAAAGGTGACGTTTCTATGCCGCCCGTGGAGACCGGCGAGCGGTTGTCCCGTTATATCCTGCAAAAATCCCACGTCCGCCAGGACAACACCCTTCGGGCGGACCCGTTCATCCCTCACCCCCATGCGGATCTCTCGGTTACCCGCCATCTTGAGCTTGACGCAAAGGCCATTTGGGACATTGGCGAGGACGTTGCCAGGCAGACCGGCAAGGCTTTGCATGGGCGGGCCGAGAATCTGGCCGGGGCATATCAGGGTCAGAGTCTTTCGGTTGTTGCCGCACCGGTCGCCGGAAATCGCAACCATGCAAATGTCATCGGATGGCCCGCAGACAAGCCTGCCCAAAAGATCATTGCCCTGGAAATAGCGGCAAGATCGCGATATGTTCCACGTCCGGAGTAAATATCCAAATTCCTTTCTGGCTCACTATGTGCCTGCCGCGCCGGAACCTCCTCTGTCTGACCCTCCCATCCGTTTGTCGAACGTCGCTGTGAAAATATCCGCCGTCGGGTCCCGGCCGGCGGACAAGTCCCTTGCCATTCTGCCCCCCTCTGGCTATCATGGACCCAGCCCAGCAGAGGAAGGATTCACCCATGCCCGCAGGCAACCATCTCGACCGCAGCATCACCCGCGGTTTTCGTTTCGCCATCGCCCTGACGGCCGTCACCCTGGTCGCCGAGGTCGTCGGCGGTTTCTGGACCAACTCCCTGGCCCTCCTCTCCGACGCCGCCCACGTCTTCATGGACCTCTTCGCCCTGGTCCTTTCGCTGATGGCGATCCAGCTCGCCAATCGTCCGGCCACGGACCGGCGGACCTACGGCTGGCACCGGGCGGAGATCTTTGCCTCCCTGATCAACGGCCTGACCCTCTTCGTCATCGCCGCCGGCATCCTCCACGAGGCCTGGGGGCGCTTCCAGCACCCCGAGGCGGTCAAGAGCAAGGAGATGTTCTTCATCGCCGTCATCGGCCTGGTGATGAACCTGATCGCCGCCTCCCGCCTCCACGGCCATGCCGGCGAGGATCTCAACGTGCGCAGCGCCTTTCTCCACGTCCTCGGCGACGCCATCGCCTCGGTGGGGGTGATCATCGGCGGCCTGATCATGCTCTACACCGAGTGGTATGTCGTCGATGCCCTGATCTCCGTGGGGATCGTGGTGATCATCGCCTTCGGATCCCTGCGCATTCTTCGGGAGGCCGTGCATATCCTCATCGAGGGGGTGCCGCGCCATGTCGATCTGGACGAGGTGGTGACCAAGATGCGCGCCGTCGACGGAGTGAACGACGTCCACCACCTCCATGTCTGGTCGATCTGTTCGCACATCACCGTCCTTTCGGCCCACATCGACATCGAACCCGACTACCGGCTGCGCCAGGGGGAGATTGTCGGCGCCATCGAGGAGATGCTCGATCACGACTATCACATCACCGAGAGTACCCTGCAGGGAGAGTGTTCCCGCTGCGTCACCGGCCCAGTGATCCAGCAGTTGCGGCACCGGCCGCGGCGCTCGAGCCTCTGCAGCCACGGTCACGGCGGGCACGACCATGACCATCATGACTGACCGCTGATGTTCCGACTGGCTAAAATATTCCTCTGGACCCTGGTCTTCGTCGCTCTGCTCCTGGCGATGGACCAATTCTTTCTGCGGGTACCGGCAACGGTTCCGGCCCACGTCGCGGTGCGCCAGTTCTACACCGACCTGCGGGGGCGCCTGGGGCTTCTCCTGGGTGGGGAACGCCGGACCACCGTCGAATCGGTCATCGAGCAGAGCGACAGCCGTCCCGCCCCCCGGGAGGCTCGCCCCGCCCCACCTGTCCCGGCCGAACCTACCCCGCGCTATCTCTACGTCGATGGCGAGGGGCAGCTGCAGTTCGCCGATACCCTGAAGGATGTCCCCTCCCGCTACCGCAGCGAGGCCCGGCCTCTGGATCAGTGACGGGTGAGGGGTGGCAAAAAAAGACAGGCCCTCAAAAAGGGCCTGTCTCGAAGGAATGCGGGGTCCCCTGTTTGCCAGGGGGCCCGTTTTTTTTTGTGGCTGGCGGCGCCCTCAGGGGAGGGTGCCGTAAATGGCCGGGCGTCGGTCGTGGAAGCAGGGGATCTGAAAACGGTAGCTGGCCATTTCCTTGAAATCGAAGAGGGCGGTGAGCTCCACGGGGCTTTCTTCACCCTCGGCAAGGATCTCCCCCCGCGGCGAAATGAGCAGGCTCATGCCGAAGAAGTCGAGTTTCCCCTGGAGGCCGCAGCAGTTGGTGGCGGCGATGAAGAGCTGGTTCTCTATGGCCCGGGCCCGCAGCAGGGTGCGCCAGTGCTCCTGGCGCGGCTTCGGCCATTCGGCGGGGATGCAGATGATTTCCGCCCCTTCGAGGGCGAGTTTGCGGAAGAGTTCGGGGAAGCGCAGGTCGTAGCAGATGGCGATGCCGAGGCGCCCCGCCGAGGTGGGAACGACCAGGGTGCGGTCGCCGGCGCCGAGAAAGCGGTCTTCCCCCATGGTGGAGAAGAGGTGCAGCTTGCGGTAGGTGCCGACCACCGCGCCGCGGTCGATGACGTAGGCGGTATTGTAGATGACGTCGCCCTCCTTTTCCGGAAGGCTGCCGACGGTCACCATGCCGAGCTCGGCGGTGGCCCCCTTGAGGGCCTCGATGACCCGGGGGGTCTGTTCTGCCTGTTCGGCGAGGTTTTTGTAGTCGTACCCGGTGCTCCACATCTCCGGCAGCACCGCCAGGGAGGAGCCCTTCTCGCTGACCCGGCGAAGTCCGGCCAGGGCCCGGGAGAGGTTGGCGTCGACGTCGCCGAAGGCGATATGGAACTGGATGGAGGCGGCTGTGATGGAACGGGTCATGGCAGGCTCCCTGGGGTGGTATGGGATTCGAAGACCTTTTGCCAGGGGGATTATAGAGCAGCTGCGGCGCCTCGGCAAGGGGAGAGGGGGCGTTTCTCCCTGAACAAAACCCTTTTTTATCTCTCGGGCTCCAGGGAAGGGGAGGTCTCTGGCGGCGCCGTCGTGCCGAAGTGGGACATATTGTCCCATTTTCGATGGGGAAAAAGCGGCGGAAGGGGCCAGGTAAATCATTGGTTTTTTCGGAAAGCGTTTTTGCTCTCCCCCCGCAGGAACGGATCGAGAGTCTTCAGAACTTTGTTTTATTTTTGTCCGAGAAGGTCGAAAAAAATAAACCCTGTTATTCTGTGACATTAAAGTATTAGAGAGGCTCAGGACGCGGCCGGAATCTCTTGACCGGTGCTTTTGCTCATGTTAGAAGAGGGCATCGTTTTATTCGTCCGGTATCGGCGCCGGTGCTTTTTTTGCAGGGAAATGACGACCGCGGGCCCGTCAACGACCCCGTCGTCGGCGCCTTCCAAGGGAGACGCTCCATTCCATTGTTATCAGGTTTGTCCGGGGATATGCGATGATGGCCAAGATTTCCACCTTTCTTATCATGCTCACCTTCTGGGTCCTTCTTTCCGGGATGTTCGACGCCTTTCACCTGACGCTGGGGGTTATTTCCTGCCTGCTGGTGGCGCACTTCAGTCACGATCTCCTCTTCTCCGGCACCTGGCCGGGAAACTGGCCCCGCGATCTCCTCGGCATCTGTCTCTATCTCCCCTGGCTTTTCTGGCAGATCGTTCTTGCCGACCTGCAGGTGGCCTACCTCGTCCTTCATCCCCGGATGCTCGATCTTGTCGATCCCCATCTCTTCCGTTTCACCACCACTCTCAAGCGGCCGATCTCCAGGGTCACCCTCGCCCAGTCGATTACCCTGACGCCCGGTACGATCACCGTCAGCATCCAGGATGACGAATTCACCGTCTATGCTCTGACCCGCAGTGCCGCCGAGAGTCTCCCCGGCGACATGGAGCGGCGAGTGGCCGCGGCTCTGGAGGGTCGACCATGATGGAGCGGATTTTCCTTGCCTGCGGCATCGCCCTGCTGCTCCTCATCGGCCTGTGCCTGATCCGGGTCATCGCCGGGCCGACGGTCCTCGACCGGATACTCGGCGGCAACGTCATCGGCACCAAGACGACGGTCCTCCTCCTGATCATCGGCGTCCTCTTCGACGACGTCGGCATGTTCGTCGATATAGCCATCGCCTACGCGCTGCTCAATTTCATCGCCACCCTCGGGGCGGCCAAATATTTTTTGCGCCGCAAGGCCGTTCACCTCGTACACGAAGACCACCCCGGGAGGGAAATCCGATGATGACAGTAGTCGTTCTTCTCCTGGCTGCGGGAGTCTTGTTTTTTGCCATCGGCGTCCTTGGCATCCTGCGCTTTCCCGATTTCTATACCCGGTTGCACGCCGCGGGAAAATGCGATTCGCTGGCGGCGGTCCTGGTGATTTTTGCCGTGGCTCTCTACAACCTCGGCGATTTCAGTCCGGGAAATGTTCTGGTGAGCCTCAAGATCCTGGCGATTGCCGCCTTCGTCTTCGTCGCCAGCCCCACGGCGACCCACGCCATTACCGAGGCGGCCCTGGTGCTCGGTGTGGAACCCTGGACGAAGCGCAAGGGGGGGGAATGATCTGGCAACTCGACCTGCTTATTCTGGCCCTGGTGGTCATCTGCGCCCTGGCGGTCATCAACGTCAAGGATCTGCTGTCGGCCACGGTGATCTTCGGGGTCTACAGTTTTCTC
This sequence comes from Desulfuromonas soudanensis, assembly GCF_001278055.1. Classification (NCBI taxonomy): domain Bacteria; kingdom Pseudomonadati; phylum Thermodesulfobacteriota; class Desulfuromonadia; order Desulfuromonadales; family Desulfuromonadaceae; genus Desulfuromonas; species Desulfuromonas soudanensis. The sequence continues at coordinate 186,587 of NZ_CP010802.1, forward strand.
ATGTGTCTGCTGTGGGCCGAGATGGGGGCGGTGGACGTCGCCTTTACCGAGGCGACGGTCGGTGCCGGAATCAGCACGGTCCTCTTCATCGCCTCGATCCTGCGCACCACCCGGAGGAGCAAAGATTGAAGACCCTTGCCCTGTTGGCCACCGTCGTCACCGGCGCCATCCTTCTCTACGGCACCATGGATTTCCCGGCCTGGGGGGATCCGCAGTCGCCGGCCAGCACCCACCTTTCCCCGGTCTATATCGAAAAAGCGGTGGCAGAAACCCACGTTCCCAATATCGTCACCGCGATCCTCGGCGACTATCGGGGGTATGACACCATGTTCGAGACGGTGGTCATCTACTGCGCCGGACTGGCGGTGGTCAGCGTGTTGCGCCGGAGAGAGTCATGAAGCGCCTCCAGGAAAATGCCCGAAACCGCGGCCTCGGCGAAAGCCTGATCATCCAGACCTCGGTGCGGATTCTTGTCCCCTTCATCCAGCTCTTCGGCCTCTACATCATCGTCCACGGCCACTACAGCCCGGGAGGGGGTTTTCAGGGAGGGGTGGTTCTCGGCGCCTCCTTTATCCTCCTGGCCCTGGCCTTCGATCTGCGGACTTCGACGCGCTACCTCTCGGAAAGAGCCAACATGTTTCTCGGCAATGCCGGAGTTCTGGTCTATGTCGGGACGGGATTTCTCTGCGCGGTCGTGGGAGGACTGTTTCTTGACTACAGCGCGCTGGACAGGATCGTCCCCCTCGGGGCCATCGAGTGGCGCTCCTTCGGAATTTTTATGGTCGAGGTGGGGGTCGGCCTCGCCGTCATGAACATCATGGTCTCCCTCTTCTGGGATCTCGGTTCGGGCGGCGCACTGGATGAGGGGCTCTGATATGGACGTTTTGCTGGCGGAAGTGGTGGCCAAATACAACTACTGGCTGTACGTGGTGCTGATGATGATCGGATTCTATGCCATGATCGGCAAGCGCAACCTGGTGAAGAAGCTTCTCGGCATGAACATCTTCCAGACCGCGATCATCCTCCTTTTCGTCTCCTCCGGGGTCAAGCGCGGCGGCGGCATCCCGATCCTCGACAAGTATGAGGTCCTTGCCCATGGCGTCGACGTGGCGACGGTGGTCAACCCCCTCCCCCATGTGCTGATGCTCACGGCGATCGTCGTTTCCGTCAGCGTCACCGGCGTCGCCCTGGCCATCCTGCAGCGAATCTACCGGGAATACGGAACCCTCGAGGAGGACGAGATCCTGGAGAAACTCGGCCGATGACCCTTGCCAATCTGCATATGTACGTCCTGGCCGTCCCCCTGCTGACCGCCCTGGCCGTCAACCTCCTCGGCCGTCGCAGCCGCACCTGGATCGCCCCCCTCACCCTCGGGGCGCTCTCCTTTTCCACGGTCGCCGCCGCTCTCGTCCTCGTCCGGGTGCTGCGGGAGGGGACGCTCCATTATACGGTGGGGAACTGGTCCCCCCCTTACGGAATCGAGCTGGTCATCGACCCCCTGGGCGCACTGATGCTCCTGCTGGTGGCCGCCGCGGCCCTGCTGGCGACGTGCGGCGCCCTGCCGAGCGTGGCCCTTGAGCTTCCCGGCCGGGAGCACCTCTTTTTCACTCTCTACCTGATTCTCATCGTCGGGCTGATGGGACTGGTGATCACCGGCGACGCCTTCAACCTCTACGTTCTTCTGGAAATCACCTCCATCACCACCTACGGCCTGATCGCCATGGGAAAGGGGCGGGCTCCCCTGGCGAGCTTCAACTACATCATCATGGGATCGATCGGCGCCTGTTTCTATCTCCTCGGCGTCGGTTACCTCTACATTCTCACCGGCACCCTGAACATGGCCGATATCTCAGCCATCCTCCCGACCCTTCCGGGGACGGTGGCCGCCGCCACGGCCTTTGCCTTTCTCCTCGTCGGCCTGTGGATCAAGATGGCGTTCTTCCCCCTCCACGGCTGGCTCCCCAACGCCTATTCCCTGGCCCCCACCGGAGCCGGACTCCTGATCGCGCCGCTGATGACCAAGGTCACCATCTACCTGATGATCCGGGTTCTCTACTCCATCATCCACCCCAACTGGGCGCTCCTCGCCGAGTCGGGGGTCCAGTCGGCCCTGGTCTGGGCGGCGGCGTTGGGGATCGTCTGCGCCTCGGCCCTGGCCCTGAGTCAGCGGGATCTCAAGCGCATGCTGACCTATCTGATCGTCGCCGAAGTCGGTTATATGGTCGGCGGGGTCTTTCTGGCCAACGAAACGGGGCTGACCGGCGCCATCCTCCACATCGTCAACGACGCATTGATGACGCTCTGTCTCTTTCTCGCCGCCGCCGCCATCGTCTACCGCACCGGCTCCCTGGAGTTCGACAGCCTCCGCGGGTTGTACCGCCGGATGCCCGTCACCCTGGCAGCCTTTACCCTGGCGGCTTTTTCCATGATCGGCGTGCCGCCGACGGCGGGATTCTTCAGCAAATGGTACCTCCTGCTCGGCGGCATCGAGGCCGGACAGTGGGGGTACGTGGGGGCGCTCCTCTTCAGCAGCCTGGTCAACGCCGTCCTCTTCTTCCGGATCATCGAGATCGCCTATTTCCGAAACTCGCCAGACGATGATCATCGGCCCCTGCCGGTCAGCGAAGCACCGGCGATGCTCGTCGGGCCCCTGGTCCTCTCGGCCGTTGCACTCCTCGTTCTCGGTCTCGGGGCCGGCGGGCTCGTCGACAGCGTGATCCTCCCGGCGATCGCCGCTCTTCTTTAGGCTCCTCCTTCAACGCAGGTTTTTTATGACAGCAGCGAAACGCCCATGGACATGACCACCTCCTATCTGCCGCTGGCCGCCATCCTCATCTCCCTCCTCGGGGCGGTGCCGATCCTCCTCTCGGGGCGTTTGCCCAATCTGCGGGAAGGGTGGACCCTTGCCATCGCCCTTGGCAAGTTCGCCCTGGTCGCAACCATGCTGCCGACGGTTCTGGCCGGCGGGACCTACGTCCTGACCCTGGCGGAGGTGATTCCCGGGGTCCCCATCGCCCTGCGGGTCGATGCCATGGGGATTTACTTCGCCCTGATCGCCTCCTTTTTGTGGATCTTCACCTCGATCTATTCCATGGGGTACATGCGGGCCCTCAAGGAGCACAACCAGACCCGCTACTACGCCTCCTTCGCCGTGGCGATTTCGGCGACCATCGGCGTCGCCTTTTCGGCCAACCTTTTGACTCTTTATCTCTTCTACGAGATGCTCTCCCTGTCGACCTATCCCCTGGTGACCCACCACGGCGATGCAGAGGCCCGCCGCTCCGGGCGCAAGTACCTGACCTACATCCTCGGCACCTCCATCGGCCTCGTGCTGCCGGCGATGCTGATCACCTATCAGCTCACCGGAACCCTCGATTTCGCTCACGGCGGCATTCTCTCCGGCGAGGCCTCTTCTGCGACCCTCGGGCTCCTCCTCGTCCTCTTCGTCCTCGGCTTCGCCAAGGCGGGGATCATGCCCTTTCACGGCTGGCTTCCGGCGGCGATGGTGGCGCCGACCCCGGTGAGCGCCTTTCTCCACGGCGTGGCGGTGGTCAAGGTCGGGGTCTTTGCCATCCTGCGGGTGATTTTCGACATCTTCGGTCCCGACCTGCTGCACCGCCTCGATTTCGGCGTGGTTCTGACCTATTTCGCCTCCGTCACCATCCTTGCCGCCTCCCTGGTCGCCCTGACCCAGGACAACCTGAAGCGCCGCCTCGCCTATTCGACCATCGGTCAGCTCTCCTACATGATTCTCGGTGCCGGGATGCTCTCCGCCGCCGGAATGACCGGCGGGATGCTCCATATCGCCATGCACGCCTTCGGCAAGATCACCCTCTTTTTCTGCGCCGGGGCGATCTATGTGGCGAGCCACAAAAAATACATCAGCGAGATGGACGGCCTCGGACGGCGCATGCCGATCACCTATTTCGCCTTCTTTCTCGGCTCGCTCTCCATCATCGGCATGCCGCCCCTGGGCGGGTTCATCAGCAAGTGGAACCTGGTCATCGGCGCCGTCGAGGCCGATCAGCTCCTTCTGGTGGCGGTCCTCCTGGTCAGCTCGCTCCTCAGCGCCGCCTACTTCTTCCCCATCGTCTACCGGGGCTTTTTCGCGCCGGCCAGCGAGGAGACCCTGGCCCATACCGGCGAGGCCCCCCTCTTGTGCCTGATCCCTCTGTCGGTGACGGCTCTCTGCTCGGTGGGTCTCTTCTTTTATCCCGACATTTTTCTGCAACTGGTCCACAGGGCGCTCTTCCCCTGACGACTGAGGACCCGGGAGGTCGCGCGATGCAACCCAAGGACAAGCACGAGGAAATCATGGTGCTGGCTCACGATCCCGTGGCCGGTTATCGGCCGGCATTTTACCTGATCTTCGCCGTCGGCCTGCTCTACCTCGGCTACATTTTTCTCACGACGCTCTAGGAACTCACCATGAAGAAGCAACCCCCCGTCCGTGAAGAAGATTTTCAGCACCCCGTCGACATCGACGAGGAATTGGGACTTTTCGACCACCCGAAGAACGTCAAGCGCCTCCTCTTCGGCTTTTTCACCTGCGTCGCTCTCCTCCTCATGGTCGATTTTTTCTTTCACAAGCACACCCTCTTCCCCTGGGAGGGGGCCTTCGGCTTCTACGCCGTGTACGGCTTCGTCGCCTGCGTGGTCCTGGTGCTGGTGGCCAAATACATCCTGCGCCCTTTGGTGATGCGCAAAGAGGATTACTATGATTAATCCCCTCCCCCCCGCCGCAATCCTCATCCTCGGGGCCCTGCCGGTCATTTTCCTGCAGGGAAAGCTCCGCAAGGGGTGGCTCCTCCTCTTGCCGGTGCTCAGCTTCCTCAACCTGCTGCTGATTCCCGAGGGGACCCACTGGACCGTTTCCTTCATGGATTACGATCTGATCTTCGGCCAGGTCGATCGCCTGAGCCTGATCTTCGGCTACATTTTTCACCTGATCGCCATCATTGCCACCCTCTATGCCCTGCATGTCGAGGACGCGGTGCAGAACATCGCCGGCCTGGTCTATGCCGGGGCGGCTCTGGGCGTGACCTTCGCCGGTGACTTCTTCTCCCTTTTTGCCTTCTGGGAAATTTTGACCATCAGCGCCACCTTCCTGATCCTGGCGCGGCGCACCCCGACCGCCCTCGGCGCCGGGTTCCGCTATTTCATGGTCCACGTCGCCGGCGGCCTCTGCCTCCTGGCCGGGATCATCATCCACGTGCAGCAGAGCGGCAGTGCCGCCTTCGGGTATCTCGGCCTCGAGGGGCTGGCGTCCTACCTCATATTCTTCGGTTTCGGCGTCAACTGTGCCTGGCCCTTCCTCCACACCTGGCTCACCGACGCCTATCCGGAAGGGACCATCACCGGGACCATCTTTCTCTCCGCCTTCACCACCAAGACGGCCGTCTATGTGCTGGCCCGGGCCTTCCCAGGAACCGAGGCGCTGATCTGGATCGGCGTGGCCATGGCCGGATTCCCCATCTTCTATGCCGTCATCGAAAACGATCTGCGCAAGGTGCTGGCCTACAGCCTCATCAACCAGGTCGGATTCATGGTGGTCGGCATCGGCATCGGCTCCGAGCTGGCGGTCAACGGCGCCGTGGCCCACGCCTTCAACGACGTCCTCTTCAAGGGGCTCCTCTTCATGTCCATGGGGGCGGTGATGTACCGGACCGGCAAGATCAACGCCACCGACCTCGGCGGCCTCTATCGATCCATGCCCTGGACCTGTACCTTCTGCATCGTCGGCGCCGCCTCGATCTCCGCCTTCCCGCTCTTTTCCGGCTTCGTCAGCAAGTCGATGGTCATGGAAGCCGCCGCCCGCGGCGACCTGCGCTTCGTCTGGTTCGTCCTCCTCTTCGCTTCGGCGGGGGTCTTCCACCATGCCGGGATCAAGATCCCCTTCTTCGCCTTCTTCTCCCACGACTCGGGTCTGCGCTGCAAGGAGGCGCCGCGCCACATGCTCCTGGCCATGGGGGGGACGGCGGTGCTCTGCATCCTCATCGGCTGTTTCCCTCAGTATCTCTACAATCTCCTCCCCTTCGCCACGGACTACCAGCCCTATACCGCCTCCCATGTGGTGGCCCAGACCCAGCTCCTCTTCTTTTCCGCCCTGGCCTTCACCCTCCTCCTCCTGTCGGGGATCTACCCGGCGGAAATCCGGGCCATCAATATCGATGCCGACTGGTTTTACCGCAAGGGGGGGAGGGCTTTCTACGCCCTGACCGATAAGACCTTCAATACCCTCAACCGTTGGGGCTCCGACCTCTTCATGGAACGGATTCCCGCTCTTTTGAGCCGTTTCTTCCAGGAGCCCGGCGGCAGCCTGCAGAAGTACGGCGTCGATCTTTACGCCGAAGCGACCGGCACAGACGAGGATGACATCCTCCGCTGCAAATCGCAGATCGACCGGCGTTCCAAAAGCGCCGCCTACCCCGTCGGTGGCGGGGTGCTCCTGGCCGTCCTCTTCCTCGCCCTGATGTCGGTCCTCTTTTTTCGCTAACACCCTGAGGAATCCCGGCTGTCGAAGCCGCAGATCTTTGTCGGCCCGGGAGTCTCTCCCGGGCCTTTTTTCCTGGAGGCGACCAGGCAAGCAGTCTTTCCCCGCGGTCTTGACAATGAGCTCACTCTACATCCACATTCCCTTTTGCCGCAGCAAGTGCCCTTACTGCGACTTCTTCTCCGTCCCCTCCGAGGACGTCCCGGCTCATTACGTCGAACTCCTCCTCACCCATCTGCAACGCCTCCCCCGGGGAGGAGGGGCACTGGAGACGATCTTTTTCGGCGGCGGCACACCTTCCCTTCTCACCCCGACCCAGGTCGCCCTTCTCCTCGACGGGGTTGCGGCGCATTTCGGTTTCGCCGACCAGGCCGAGGTCTCCCTCGAGGCCAATCCCGGCACGGTGAGTCCCGACCGTCTCGACGGCTACCGCAGGGCCGGGGTCAACCGGATCAATTTCGGCATCCAGTCCCTTCACGGCGAAAACCTCCGCCGCCTCGGACGGATCCATTCGGCCGGCGAGGCGAGGACGGCCCTGGAGTACGCCCGGAGCGCCGGCTTCGTCAATGTCGGAGTCGATTTGATGTTCGCGCTCCCCGACCAGAGCACCGCCGCTTTTTTCCGCGATCTGGAGAAGACCCTCGACCTCGCACCCTCGCACCTCTCCCTCTACGGCCTGACTGTGGAGGAGGGGACCCCTTTTCAGGGGGTGCAGCAGCGGGGGGACCTGCGCCTTCCCGACGAGGAGGTCTATGCCGAAAATTTTCTCGGTGCCGATCGCATCCTGACCGAGAAGGGGTACCGTCACTACGAGATCTCCAATTACGCAAGGCCGGGGATGGAGTGCCGCCACAATCTCGTCTACTGGCGCCGCCGCCCCTGCCTGGCCATCGGCGCCGGGGCCCATTCCTTTTTCGACCGGGGTTGGGGAGAGCGCTGGGCCGTTCCCCAGGATCTCGCTCGGTATGGGGCGGACCTCGCCGCCGGAAGGGACCCGGCGAAGCTGGTGGAGCGCTTCGATCGGAGGGGGGCGATGGCCGAAACCCTCTACCTGGGACTGCGCACCGCCGAAGGGGTGGACGACGAGGCGTTTGCCCGTCGCTTCGGCTGCGGAGTGGCGGCGGCCTTTGCCGAGGGGGTCTCCCGCGCCGGCGGTCGGCTGCGCCGGGAGGGGAAACGCTGGGTTCTGGACCGGGAGTCCTGGCTCCTTTACGATACCCTGATTGCCCCTTTCCTCTAGAGAAAACGGGAAAAAGGCCGCCTTGTTTGCCCTTGACAAAGGGGAGGGGCGTTGTTATGTTGTTCCCGTTAGCACTCCTCCTCTTTGAGTGCTAATCAGCTGCAAGGGGCCGGATTTTCCGGCTATTGGTTTTTTTTAGGTGGAACGATCCCATGAGCGAAGAGCTCAACGAGCGCAGCCGGAAGATCCTCGAAGCGATCATCGAGGACTATATCGACTCGGCCGAACCGGTCGGATCGCGGGCCGTGAGCAGGCGGCACAGCATGGCGCTGTCCCCGGCCACGGTGCGCAACGTCATGGCCGATCTCGAGGAGATGGGGTACATTGCCTCTCCGCACACTTCGGCGGGGCGGGTCCCGACGGAAAAGGGGTACCGCTTCTACGTCGACTCCCTGCTGCAGGTGCGTCAGCTCAGCTCCCAGGAGCGCCAGCGCCTCGACGACCGCTACCGCTTCGGCGGCTTGCGCTCGGAGGACCTGCTGCGCGAGGCGGGGAAGGTTCTCTCGGCCATCTCCACCTACACCGGGATCGTCATGGCCCCCCGGTTCACCACGACGGTCTTCCGCCAGATCGAATTCATCCGTCTCTCCAGCGGCCGCGTCCTGGTGATTTTCGTCACCCAGTCGGGACTGGTGCAGAACAAGGTCATCGAGGTCGGTGAAGACCTCTCCCAGTACGAACTGGAGCAGATGACCGGCTACCTCAACCGGACCCTGACCGGACTGACCATTCAGGAGGTCAAGGCGCGCATCCTCTCGGAAATGGCCCGGGAAAAGGCCCTCTACGACAAGATGATGCGCCGCGCCCTGCAGATCTCCCGGGAGGTTCTGTCCACCGAGATGGCAAGTCAGGTCTACATCGAGGGGGCCGCCAACATCCTCGAGCAGCCCGAGTTCGCCGATCTCGAGAAGATGAAGCGCCTCTTCCGCGCCTTCGAGCAGAAGAGTTCCCTGGTGGAACTCCTCGATGCCAGCCAGCGGGCCGAAGGGGTTCAGATTTTCATCGGCTCGGAAAGCGAGCACAGCGACATCCGCGGATGCAGCCTGATCACCGCGACCTATTCCGGCAGCCAGGGGACCATCGGCTCCCTGGGGGTGATCGGTCCGAGCAGAATGCCCTATTCAATGGTCATCCCCATCGTCGATTACACCGCCAGGCTGGTCAGCCAGATCCTGGACGGAGATTCAAAATAGGAGATACCGTGGCAAAAAAGAACAAACACGAGCAAGAAGAGCCTTCGCTGCAAGGCGAGGAGCTTCCCGCTGAAACCGCCGAGGTGGAGGTCCTGCCGGCCGAGCCGACTCCGGACGAAACCCTGGCCGCCCTTCGCCAGGAGGCCGACCAGAACCGCGACCTTTACCTGCGGGCACGCGCCGACCTGGAGAATTATCGCAAGCGCGCCCAGCGCGACAAGGAGGATCTGGCCAGGTTCGCCAACGAAAATATCCTGCGGGAGATCCTGCCGGTCCTCGACAACCTCGAGAGGGCCGTGGAGCATGCCGGCAAGGACGACAACGCCCGGGGGAGTCTTCTCGAAGGGGTGCAGATGACCGTCGACATGTTCGGCCGTCTCATCGAACGCTTCGGCGTCGTCCCCATCACCACCGTCGGCGAGACCTTCGATCCGTCCCGCCACGAGGCCGTGGGACAGATCGAGAGCGCCGAGCACCCCCCCAATACGGTCGTTCAGGAACTGCAGAGAGGGTATCTGCTCAACGACCGCCTGCTGCGTCCGGCCATGGTCATGGTGGCCAAGGCCCCTTCGCCTCCGCCGGAGGCGGCGGAATAGTTCTGCAAATCAAACGAAACACCCCACAGTCATTGCATAGAGGAGGATATAGCTCATGGGTAAAGTCATAGGAATCGACCTCGGCACCACCAACTCCTGCGTCGCCGTCATGGAAGGGGGCGAGCCGGTCGTCATCGCCAACTCCGAAGGGTCGCGGACCACCCCGTCGATGGTCGCCTTCACCGAAAGCGGCGAGCGCCTGGTGGGGCAGCAGGCCAAGCGGCAGGCGGTCACCAATCCGGAAAACACCCTGCACGCCATCAAGCGCCTCATCGGCCGCAAGTTCGACACGCCGACGGTGAAGAGGGACATCGAGATCAGCCCCTTCAAGATCATCAAGGCCGACAATGGCGATGCCTGGGTGGAGGTCCGCGGCAAACAGTACAGCGCCCCGGAGATCTCGGCCATGGTCCTGCAGAAGATGAAGCAGACCGCCGAGGACTATCTCGGCGAAGAGGTCACCGACGCGGTCATCACCGTCCCGGCCTATTTCAACGATTCTCAGCGTCAGGCGACCAAGGATGCCGGCAAAATCGCCGGACTCAACGTGTTGCGCATCATCAACGAGCCGACCGCCGCCTCCCTCGCCTACGGTCTCGAGCGCAAGGGCGAAGAGAAGATCGCCGTCTTCGACCTCGGCGGCGGGACCTTCGATATCTCCATCCTCGAGCTCGGCGACGGCGTCTTCGAGGTCAAGTCGACCAACGGCGACACCTTCCTCGGCGGCGAGGACTTCGACCAGCGGATCATCGACTATGTCGCCTCCGAGTTCAAGAAGGAGCAGGGGATCGATCTGCGCAGCGACAAGATGGCCCTGCAGCGCCTCAGGGAAGCCGGAGAGAAGGCCAAGTGCGAACTCTCCACCTCCATGGAGACCGATATCAATCTCCCCTTCATCACCGCCGACGCCAGCGGTCCCAAGCATCTCAACATCAAACTGACCCGGGCCAAGCTCGAAAGCATCTGTTCCGACCTCCTCGACAAGCTCGTCGAGCCCTGCAAGATGGCCATCAAGGACGCCGGCCTCTCCGCCTCCGAGATCGATGAGGTGATCCTCGTCGGCGGCATGACCCGCATGCCGGCGGTGCAGAAGCGGGTGCAGGACATCTTCGGCAAGGTGCCGAACAGGGGGGTCAATCCCGACGAGGTGGTCGCCATCGGCGCCGCCATCCAGGGCGGGGTCCTCAAGGGGGAAGTCAAGGATGTCCTCCTTCTCGACGTCACCCCCCTCTCCCTCGGCATCGAAACCCTCGGGGCGGTGATGACCAAGCTCATCGAGAAGAACACCACCATCCCCTGCAAGAAGAGCCAGATCTTTTCCACCGCCGCCGACAACCAGCCGGCCGTCTCGGTGCACGTCCTGCAGGGCGAACGGGAAATGGCCGCCGACAACAAGACCATCGGCCGCTTCGAACTGGTGGGGATCCCCCCCGCTCCCCGCGGCGTGCCGCAGGTCGAGGTGACCTTCGACATCGACGCCAACGGGATTCTTCACGTCAGCGCCAAGGATCTCGGCACCGGCAAGGAACAGTCGATCAAGATTACCGCCTCTTCGGGTCTCTCCGAGGATGAGATTCAGAAGATGGTCAAGGACGCCGAGATCCACGCCGCCGAAGACCAGGCCAAGCGCGAGGTGATCGAGGCCCGCAATCAGGCCGACAGCCTGGTCTATACCACCGAGAAGTCTCTCAAGGAGCACGGCGACAAGGTCGACGCCGAGACCAAAGGAAAGATCGAGACGGCCCTGGCCGAACTCAAGACCGCCATGGAGGGGACCGACGGCGCGGCGATCAAGGCCAAGACCGAGGCCCTTGCCGAGGCGTCCCACAAACTGGCCGAGGCGATGTACGCCCAGGCGCAGGGCGCCGCCGAGGGTCCGGCCGAAGGGGGCGCCGAAGGGGGATCCGCCAAGGAAGACGTCGTCGACGCCGAGTTCGAAGAAGTCGACGAGAAAAAGAAGTAATTTCCCCTTTTCCGGGGTGACATAGGCAGGGCAACAGGAGCGGGGTTTTCCGGCTCCTGTTGCCGTTCAGATGAACAGGACCCACCCGTTTGCCCTTCTGCGCCCTGATCGCCGGGGACCCGGCAACGGGAGAAAGATAAAGAGCTTGGCCAAGAGAGACTACTACGAGGTGCTGGAGGTCCACCGCAACGCCAGCGAAACCGAGATCAAGAAGGCCTACCGGCGTCTGGCCCTCAAACACCACCCGGACAAGAACCCCGGTGACAAGGCCTCCGAGGAGACGTTCAAGGAACTCTCCGAGGCCTACGCCGTCCTTTCCGACGGCCAGAAGCGCGCGACCTACGATCAGTTCGGCCATGCCGGGCTCGAGGGGGGCGGGGGCTTTTCCTCCGGCGGCTTCGGGGGTGGCGGTTTCGAGGATATTTTCGGCGACATTTTCGGCGATATTTTCGGCGGCGGCGGGGGAGGGCGACGGAGCCGGGGGCGGCGCGGCGACGATCTGCGCTATAACCTGACCATTTCCTTCGAAGAGGCCGCCTTCGGCCTGGAAACCAAGATCCAGATCCCCCGCCATAGCGAATGCGAGGCCTGCGGCGGATCGGGAGCCCGCAAGGGGACGAGTCCCAAGAGCTGCCCGACCTGTCAGGGCGCCGGGCAGGTCCGCTATCAGCAGGGATTCTTCTCCATGACCCGTCCCTGTCCCGCCTGTTCAGGGGCCGGCAAGGTCATCGACGACCCCTGCCCCGAATGCCGGGGACTCGGGAAGACCAAGGGAAAAAAGACCCTGTCGCTGAAAATACCGGCGGGGGTCGAAACCGGCAATCGTCTCAAACTCAGCAACGAAGGGGAGATCGGTTCCCAGGGGGGACCGCCCGGCGATCTTTATGTGGTGATCACCGTTCGCGAGCACTCGATCTTTCAGCGGGAAGGGCAGGACGTGATCTGCGAGGTCCCCATCTCCTTCGTCCAGGCCACCCTCGGCTGCGAACTCGAAGTCCCCACCCTGGAAGGAAAGGTGCGGATGAAGGTCCCCCCGGGTACCCAGTCCGGCAAGGTCATGAAACTCGCCGGCAAGGGGATCGCCGTTCTGCAAGGCTACGGACGGGGCGATCAGCTGGTGGTCCTGCGGGTCGAGACCCCCACCCACCTCACCCCCAGGCAGAAGGAACTCCTCAATGAATTCGCCCGGGAGGGGGGAGAGGACATCCACCCCATGGGAAAGAGCTTTTTCGATAAGGTCAAGGAACTGTTCGGTTGAGCGTATCGGCGCCGCGGTGGAAACACCGGCCACGGCGCCGGTGCTGTATCAGACGCGGCGAGGGAGAGGATCATGGCGGGATTTGTAAGAAACGGAGGGCTGCTGCTGGCTCTGATTTTCTGCGTGGGGATACCATCCCTGCAAGGAGCAGAGGCTCCGGTGACGGTTGGACAGAGGGGCGGCGAATCGGTGGCCCTCCAGGAGGGGATCGACCTGTATGCTTCAGGGCAGACCGAGGCGGCTCTCTCTCTGCTGCAATCGTTCGTGGCGGGAAATCCGCAATCCAGGGAGCTCCCCACGGCCTACCTTTACCTCGGTCGCATCGCCCGGGACGGGGGACGGCCCGAGGAGGCTCTCTCCTTTCTGGAGCGCATCCCCGCCGACCGTCAGGATCAAAGGGTGCGCCTCGAGAAGGGCGGAGCCCTGGTCGAAGTCGGCCGGGCCCGGGAGGGGCTGGCGCTGTTGCAACCCCTGGAGGAGGACGCCCTTTCCCCCTGGGAGCGCGGCCGGCGTTTCTCGGCCATGGCCGACGCCCAGGCCGTTCTCGGACGCCCCCTGGCGGCCCTGGTCCTTCTTCACCAGGGGATGGCAAACGCCGGTGCCGAGGAGAGGGACTCCCTCTGGCGGCGGGGCCACCGGCTCCTGGCCGAAAGACTGGGAGAGGTCGAACTGACGGAGGCCGCCTTCATGCTCCGCGGCACCCCCCTCGGCGAGGACGCCACCTTGCAGCTGGCCGGCAAGGCCGCCGCCCGCGGTGCCCGGGATCAGGCTCTGGGACTGGTGCAGGCCCTGCTCCTCCGGGGGACGAACTTCCCCTCGCGGCCGGAGGCGGTCCGACTCTACGATCAGCTCGCAGGGCGTCCCTGGCTGCAGCGGGCTCTCGGAGTGGTCCTCCCCCTTAGCGGCCGTTACGCCACCTATGGCGACCTGGTGCGCCGGGGCATGGACCTGGCGCTTGAGATGCACAACAGCAGCGCCCCCCCGGTGCGTCTCGTCTATCGGGACATCGGCGCCGACCCGGCCCGCAGCGTCGCCGCGGTAACCGAGTTGGCCGACAGCGAACGGGTGATGGCGGTCCTCGGTCCCCTCACCGGGACGGCCGCCGCCGCCGCCGCCGTCCAGGCCCAGGAGGAGCGCATCCCCATGCTGAGCCTCTCCCAGAGAGAGGGTCTGCCGGAGACGGGGGAATTCGTCTTTCGCGACTCCCTCACCAGCCGCCTGCAGGCCCGGGCTCTCGCCCGTTATGCCGTCCGCGAGCGCGGTTTTACCGGTTTCGGTATTCTCTATCCCGAAAACCTCCTCGGTCAGGAGATGGCTCACCTCTTCGCCGAAGAGGTGAGAAAGCTCGGCGGACTGGTGGTGATCAGCGAGGGGTATGCCGAAACCGCGACCGATTTCGGCCGCCAGATCAAGCGCCTGATGGGGATGGATCCCGACGCTTCGAAGGAGACCAGCGCCGCCGAGGCGGAAAAGCGAAAAAACGCTTCCGGCAGCGAATTCCCCCCCGTTAATTTCGATGCCCTGTTCATCCCCGACTATGCCGACCGCATCGGCATGATCGCTCCGCAGCTGGCCTATTACGGGATCGAGGGGGTACCTCTTTTGGGGATCAACGGCTGGAACTCCCCGGAGCTGGTCCGGTTGGCCGGGCGGTCGGTGGAGGGGGCGGTCTTTGTCGACGGATTTTTTCGCTACAGTCCCTACCCCTTCGTCCGGGAATTCGTCGACCGCTATTTTGAAAAATTCGGCGAGGAACCGTCAATTCTCGAGGCTCAGGGGTACGATGCCGTCGGCATCCTCCTTTCGATTCTCGACCGTCGCGACATCCGCACCCGGGACGATCTGCGTCTGGCCCTCTCGATGCTGCAGGACTATCCGGGAATCACGGGGGCGACGAGCTTTGATTTCCAGGGAGACGCCGACAAGGTTCTCTTTTTGTTGCAGGTGAAAAACGGCAACATCGTGCAGATCAATTAAAGCCGGGAGGCGAGGTCGTCGACGGCCACGCTTGAGACAGGGAAAAAGATGAAAAGGCGAAAGGGGCTTCGATCCCCTGTGCACCTCTGGGTGCTGTCGGCCCTGCTGACGACGATGGTCCTGGTCGCCTGCGTCTCTCGGCCCCCCACGATAGGAGTGACCGCGAGCGGAGACCCGACGACGGGGATTGAAGGGACGGTTACCGCCCGGGGCGGCGGCGGGGTGGCCGGGACCTATGTCTATGCTTACCGCAGCGCTCGCGGCGGACTGCGCGGCCCCGCCGATTTCGAGGCTCCGGTGGCCGAAGATGGTCGTTACTTTCTCGACCTGGCGGAGGGGAACTACTTTCTGGTGGCGCGGAAGCGTCAGGGAGGGGGGGATGCCGGTCCGCCGCGCCCTGGCGACGCCTGGGCTCTTTTCCCCGGCAACCCGGTGACGGTGCGCTCCGGACGCAGCAGCCGTGCCGACTTTCTCCTGCAGGGGGTGACCCAGCCGATGCTGATGCGCGAGGGGAGTCTGTCCCGGGGAGAGACGGGGTTCACCGGACGGGTGATCGACGATCAGGGGCGCCCCGTTCCCGGGGCCTTCGCCCTGGCCTACGGCGACAGCGATTTTCGCCGCATGCCGGACTACACCTCCCCGGCGGTGGGAGAGGACGGGGTTTTCCTTCTCTATCTCCCTCGTCCGGGGACCTGGTGCCTGGCGGTGCGCACCCGCACCCGCGGACAACCTGTGGCCGGCGAACTCTACGGGACTCTCGGACCGGGAGAGGATGGCTGTCGTCGGATAGAGGCCGGGGAGATTGTCGATCTGGGAGACATCCGGGTCCTCCCCTACCGTCGCTGAGTGTCCTTTGCCGGATCAAAACAAAGGCCGACCCCTCCCGGGGCCGGCCTTTGTCCCTTACCCGTCCTCATCCCCGTCGCCCCGGCTCCCCCAGGTCGAGAAGGGCGTGGAGCATCCGTACCCGGACCATCTCCACCCCCCGTTCCGTGGCCCGCTCCAGGGGGATGCCGTAGATGGAGGAGAGCTCCAGGGGGCGCCCTTCGAGGTGGTCGATCATCATGCTCGGACGGTAGGCCCCCATCTCCTCGGTGAGGGAGATCATCCGGGCGATGAAGGCCGGACCACTGATCGGTGCCGAGAGTTTCTGGGCCGCGGCGCCGGCGACGACTTCCGTCATCAATTCTCCGATGAGTCGCCGACTGGGAGGATGGGCGAGAAGGGCGTCGGTGGACTGCCCGGTCAGGGCACAGAGGCCGTTGAAGGGGATGTTCCAGACCAGCTTTTCCCAACGCGCCTTGACCAGATCGGCCACCGCCTCGCAGGGGACGCCGGAAGAGGTGAAGACCGCGGCGATTTCCAGGGCCCGGGGGGTGAGTCCGCCGCCGAATTCCCCGAGGCGGATCGGTCCCTGAGCCAGATGGTGTACGGTCCCCGATGGTCCGCGGTTGGAACAGAGAAAGGCCACCCCGCCGAGAACCCGGTCGGCGCCGAAGGCTGCCGCCAGCAGCTCCTCGTTGCCGAGGCCGTTCTGCAGGGTGAGAATAGCGGCTCCGGAGGCGGCCAGGGGAGCAATCAGGGGGACAAGAGCGTCGTTGGCAAAGGTTTTGAGCCCGACCAGCACCAGATCGACCTCTCCCATCTCCTGCGGTGTGCGGAAGCACCGGACTTTTTCTAGGTGGAAGTCCCCCCGGGGCGAGGTCACATGGAGTCCGCGTTCGGCTATGGCCTCATAGTCGCGGCGCAGGAGAAAACGGACCTCGTGACCTCCGCGCTGCAGCATGGCACCGTAATAGAGACCGAGGGCGCCCGCTCCGATGACGGCTATTCGCATATAAATTCCTTTGTTGTCCCCTCTTCCCCGTCGCCCCAAGGTCCATGGGAAGGAGGGGTAATGTTAAGAACCGGATATGCGCCCCCGGACCCGCGACGGAGAGAAGGACATGCCGGGAAAACGTTGAGGGATGAGGGGGAGACAGGTGCCCGGATTCGCGGGCTTTCCCCCGGTTTCGGCCCGAATTAAGACGTTAGCACGGGTTCGATGCACCGACCAGATAAAAAGGGCCACTCGGGCTAAGTCCTTGTTTAAACGGCTCTTGCTATTGACGGATAGGGGGGGTTGTGTTACCCTTGTAAAATTCGAAGGAAGGAGACACCATGTTTAAAGTTGGCGATAAGGCTGTATACCCGACCCAGGGGGTGGGGGTGATTGAGGCTATTGAAGCCAAGGAGTTCTCCGGAGAAAAACACGAGTTTTACGTGCTGCGGATCGTTGACAGCGACATGACCATCATGGTCCCGGTGACCAACGCTCGGCTGGTCGGTCTGCGCACCCTGATCGCCAAGGATCGGGTCGCTTCGGTTTACGACGTCCTCGAAGAAAAGCGCGAAGGGGTGCAGGCCATGGCATCCTGGAGCCGCCGGCAGAGGGAGTACAATGACAAGATCAAATCCGGCGACCTTTTCGAGGTGGCGGCGGTTCTGCGGGAACTGTATTTGATCAAGGAGGGCAAAGACCTCTCCTACGGCGAGAAGAAAGTGCTCGATCTGGCCCGCAAACTCCTGGTCAAGGAAATCGCCCTGGCCGATGGGGCCGAGGAGATATCCGTCGTCGAGAGGGTCGAGAGCATCTTCCTCAACTAGTCGGTTCCCGTTCCAACCTTCAACCGGGCAGTCCCTTGCCCGGTTTTTTCATTGGTTCCAGCGCCCGCCGTGGTCCTCCTTCCTGGGGGGGACGGCGGCACCCCTCCTCCCGGAGTCGCATGAGCGTCATCGTTCTGATCCCCGCCGCAGGGATGGGGAGCCGCATGGGATCGGCCGTTCATAAGCAGTACCTGACTCTGGCCGGCCGGCCGATTCTGGCTCATACCCTCGCCCTGTTCGACGATCATCCCGCCATCGATCATATCTATCTCATCGCCCCCGCCGCAGAGGTCGCCTACTGCCAGGCCGAGATCGTGAACCGTTACCGGTTCGCCAAGGTCCGCGGTGTGGTCGGGGGGGGGAAGGAGCGCCAGGAGTCGGTGCGCAACGGCCTGGCGGCCTGCGCCGGTGCGGCCGGGGATATCGTCCTGATCCATGACGGGGTTCGCCCTTTTTTCCCGACAACCCTCCTCGAACCGCTCCTGGCGACCGCCGCCCGGGTCGGCGCCTGCCTGCTGGGGGTGCCGGTGAAGGATACGGTCAAGGTGGTGGCGGAGGGGCGGGTGGCGGCGACGCCTGACCGCGCGACCCTCTGGCAGGCCCAGACACCCCAGGTCTTCCGTTACGAACTCCTCGCCGCCGCCCATCGCCGCGCCGTCGAAGACGATTTTTTCGGCACGGACGACGCTTCTCTGGTGGAGCGCCTCGGGGAGCCGGTGGCGATCCTTCACGGGAGTTACCGCAACATCAAGATCACCACCCCCGAGGACCTGGTTTTGGCCCGGGCCTTCTCGAAACACCAGGAGATCCCGACGACATGATGCGCATCGGCCACGGTTACGACGTGCACCGCCTGGTGGAGGGTCGCAAACTGATCCTCGGCGGGGTGGAGATCCCCCATCCCTTCGGGCTCCTCGGCCATTCCGATGCCGATGTCCTTCTTCATGCCATCTGCGACGCCCTCCTCGGGGCGCTCGCCGCCGGGGATATCGGCCGGCATTTCCCCGATTCCGATCCGGCCTACGGCGGCGTTTCGAGCCTGAAACTCCTGCGGGAGGTCATCTCCCTCACGGCGGCGCGGGGGTATGGGGTGCAGAATCTCGACGCAACGGTGGTCGCCCAGAGCCCCAGACTCGCTCCCTTCATCCGGGACATGGTGGAAAATATCGCCACCGCCTGCCAGGTCGATGTGGAGCGGGTCAACGTCAAGGCAACCACCACCGAGGAGCTCGGCTTCGAAGGGCGCCGCGAGGGGATCTCGGCCCATGCCGTGGTTCTGCTGCGCAAAAACGGAGCAAACCAGGAATTCGAGGCCTGACCGGGTTTCCTGGCGGGTTTTGAGCCGATTCATTTTCTCCCGATAAAGGATGACAAGGCACCCATGACCACTGCAACGTCTCTTCCCTCTCATTTCATCAGCAACATCATCGCCGAGGATCTCAAGGCCGGCAAGAACGGCGGCCGGGTCGCCACCCGTTTCCCTCCGGAACCCAACGGCTATCTTCACATCGGTCACGCCAAGTCGATCTGCCTGAATTTCGGCCTCGCCGCCCAGTTCGGCGGGGTCTGCCACCTGCGCTTCGATGACACCAATCCGAGCAAGGAAGAGGACGAGTACGTCGAGGCGATCAAGGCCGACGTTCGCTGGCTCGGCTTCGACTGGGGGGAAAACCTCTACTACGCCTCTGATTATTTCGAGCAGCTCCACGATTTCGCCGTGAAGTTGATCCGCAAGGGGAAGGCCTACGTCTGCAGCCTGACCCCCGAACAGATCCGCGAATACCGCGGCACCCTGACCCGTCCGGGAACCGACAGCCCCTTCCGCGGGCGTACCGTGGACGAGAACCTCGAACTCTTCGCCGCCATGCGCGCCGGGGATTTCGCCGACGGCTCCCACGTTCTGCGGGCCAAGATCGATATGTCCTCCCCCAACATTAACCTGCGCGACCCGATCATGTACCGGATCCTGCGGGCGCCCCACCACCGCACCGGGGAGAGCTGGTGCATCTACCCGATGTACGATTTCGCCCACGGCCAGTCCGACGGCATCGAGCGCATCACCCATTCGATCTGCACCCTCGAATTCCAGGACCATCGTCCCCTCTACGACTGGTTCCTCGAGGAGCTCGACCTCTTCCATCCCCAGCAGATCGAGTTTGCCCGCCTCAATCTCAGCTACACGGTCATGAGCAAACGCAAGCTCCTCGAGCTGGTGACACAGAAGATCGTCAGCGGCTGGGACGACCCGCGGATGCCGACCCTCGTCGGGCTGCGCCGCCGCGGCTATACGCCGGCGGCGATCCGCACCTTCTGCGAACGGATCGGCGTCGGCAAGAGCGACAGCTGCATCGACGTCGGGGTTCTGGAGGACTGCGTTCGCGAGGATCTCAACGAACATGCGCCCCGGGTCATGGGGGTGCTGCGGCCGCTGCGGGTGGTGATCGACAACTATCCCGAAGGGGAGGTCGAGGAGTTCGAGGCCGCCAATCATCCCGCCGATCCCGCCATGGGAACCCGGATGGTCCCCTTCTCCCGGGTGCTGTACATCGAGCGCGACGATTTCATGGAAGAGCCGGCGAAGAAGTTTTTCCGTCTGGCTCCGGGGCGGGAGGTGCGGTTGCGCTACGCCTACTTCATCCGCTGCGAATCGGTGGTCAGGGATGCCTCGAGCGGCGAGATCGTCGAGCTTCGCTGCAGCTATGATCCGCAGACCCGAGGGGGCAACGCCCAGGACGGTCGCAAGGTCAAGGGGACGATTCACTGGGTTTCCGCACCCCATGCCGTCACCGCCGAGGTCCGCCTCTACGATCGTCTCTTTCTTACCGCCAACCCCGGGGCCGACAAGGACGGCAGCGACTATCGCAGCCACCTCAATCCCGCCTCCCTGGAGATTGTCGACACCTGCCTGGTCGAGCCGGGACTCTCCGCCGCCTTGCCGGAGGCCTCCTTCCAGTTCGAGCGCCTCGGGTATTTCTCCGTCGATGCGCTCGACTCCCGCCCCGGCGCCCCGGTCTTCAACCGCACCGTCACCCTGCGGGATTCCTGGGCGCGTCTCGATCCGCAGGGGGGCGCGGAATAGCCCGCATTGGTTTCCGTCGAAAGAGGGGGGGGGATATTTCCCCCCTTTTTTTTCGCCTCCTCTCCTTCGACCGGCCCGACGGCCCCAGGGGGCAGGGAGGCCTTCCCCCTTTTCAATCGGGTTCCGCTGTGCTATTAAAGGGGGCACCGTTTCGCTTCGAACCCGCACCGCAGACCACCGAATCAAGGAGAATCCGACGTCATGAAGCTGCGTCTTTTCAATACGATGACCGGCCGCAAGGAAGAATTCAAGCCGCTGCAGCCCGGCAAGGTCGGCATGTACGTCTGCGGGGTGACGGTTTATGATTACTGCCACATCGGCCACGCCCGGGCCAATATCGTCTTCGACGTCATCTACCGCTATCTGCAGTACCTCGGCTATGACGTCAACTACGTGCGCAATTACACCGACGTCGACGACAAGATCATCCGGCGCGCCAACGAGCGGGGGATCGACAGTCGCGAACTCGCCGAGGAGTTCATCGCCGCCTTCGACGCCGACATGGCGGCCCTCGGCCTGGCGCTGCCGACCCATCAGCCGAAGGCGACGGAGCACATGGCACAGATCATCGCCATCGTCGAAAAACTCATCGCCCGGGGACTGGCCTACGCCTCGGCCGGTGACGTCTATTTTGCCGTGGACAAATTTACCGGCTACCTCAAGCTCTCCCATCGCAACATGGACGAAATGCGCGCCGGGGCCCGCATCGCCCCGGGAGAGCAGAAGCGCAACCCCATGGATTTTGCCCTGTGGAAGGCTGCCAAGCCCGGCGAGCCCTCCTGGCCGTCCCCCTGGGGGCCGGGGCGTCCCGGCTGGCACATCGAGTGTTCGGCCATGAGCATGGAATATCTCGGCGAGTCCTTCGACATTCACGGCGGCGGCAAGGATCTGGTCTTTCCCCATCACGAGAACGAGATCGCCCAGAGCGAGGGGGCCACGGGGAAACCGTTCGTCAAGTACTGGATGCACAACGGGTTCGTCAACGTCAACCAGGAGAAGATGAGCAAGTCCCTCGGCAACTTCTTCACCATCCGCGACATCCTGCAGCAGTACGACCCGGAGGTGGTGCGCTTCTTCATCCTTTCAGCTCATTATCGCTCCCCCATCGATTTTTCCGACCAGAACCTCGAGGACGCCCAGGCCGGCCTGAGCCGGTTTTACGAGGCCCTGCGTCTGGCGGCGGAGACCCTGGCCAAACATGCACCACCCAAACAGGCCCCCTGCCCCGTCATTACCGATGAGGAGCGCGCCACCTACGACCTGGTGGAAAATGTCGACGAGCGTTTCGCCGAGGCGATGGATGACGACTTCAACACCGCCCTGGCCCTCGGCCATATGTTCGAGGTGGTGCGGGGGATGAACCGCATCGTCGCCGAGAAGCGCTTTGACGAATGCCCCCTCTCCCTGGTGGTGCTGCGGGACGCCGCCGGCAAGCTTCTCAAGCTCGGCGGGGTTCTCGGCCTCTTCACCAGCGATCCCGTCCAATGGCTGGAGCGCGGGCAGGCGGCGGGGCTGCAGGAGGCAGGCCTCAGCGCCGAAGCCATCGAAGAGCTCATCGCCGAGCGCCAGCAGGCCCGCAAAAATCGCGACTTCGCCCGCGGCGACCAGATCCGAGACGACCTGGCCGCCAGGGGGATCGAGCTCCTCGACTCGAAAGAGGGGACGACCTGGAAGGTCAAATAGACTTTCAATGCCGAGGCGCGGAGAGGGGCCGCTTTATCCCCCACCCCCCAGTAAATCATTCACGAGCGCAGGCAGAGGCCTGCGCTCGTTTGCTTTTTGCTTTACAATGATTCCTTGAGTCCTTACAAAAAAACGATGATCACAGAGACATAGAGACACAGAGAAACCAAGAATAATTTTATTTGCCCCTCACGGTGTCCTCTGTGGTGAAAAAAGGCTTTTTAAGCGTTGAAGGAATTTTGACCCCATGCCCCGCTTCGAACTCAAGTCCGATTACCAGCCGCGAGGCGATCAGCCCCAGGCCATCGCCGAGCTCGTCGCCGGAATTGAGCGCGGCGACCCCCATCAGGTCCTCCTCGGCGTCACCGGCTCGGGAAAGACCTTCACCATGGCCAACGTCATCGCCGCCGTGCAGCGGCCGACCCTGGTCCTGGCGCACAACAAGACCCTCGCCGCCCAGCTCTACGGCGAGTTCAAGGAGCTCTTTCCCGACAACGCCGTCGAGTATTTCGTCTCCTACTACGATTATTATCAGCCCGAAGCCTACGTCCCCGTCACCGACACCTTCATCGAGAAGGATTCGGCGATCAACGAGGAGATCGACAAGCTGCGCCACAGCGCCACCCGCTCCCTCCTCTCCCGGCGCGACGTGCTCATCGTCGCCAGCGTCTCCTGCATCTACGGCCTCGGCTCTCCCGAGGCCTATTTCGGCATGCTGGTGCGCCTCGAGACCGGGATGGAGCTTGACCGCAACGCCCTTCTGCAGCAGCTGGTGGACATCCAGTACGAGCGCAACGACATCGATTTTCACCGCGGCACCTTCCGGGTGCGGGGGGATACGGTGGAGATCTTCCCCGCCTACGAGGACAACCGGGCGCTGCGCATCGAGTTCTTCGGCGACGAGATCGAAGGGATCGCCGAAATCGACCCGCTGCGCGGCGCAGTCATGGGGCGCATGGAGGCCACCATCATCTTCCCCGCCCGTCACTACGTCGCCACCCGGCCGACCCTCGAACGGGGGATCCGGGCGATTCAGGACGAGCTGTTGGAGCGCATTCAGTACTTCCGCAGCAGGAACATGCTCGTCGAGGCGCAGCGCATCGAGCAGCGCACCCTCTTCGATATCGAGATGATGGAGGAGATGGGGTACTGCCAGGGGATCGAGAACTACTCCCGCTTCCTCGACGGCCGCAAACCCGGGGAGCCGCCGGCGACCCTCTTTGACTACTTCCCCGACGACGCCCTGATGTTCATCGACGAGAGCCACGTCTCCGTCTCCCAGATCGGCGCCATGTACCGCGGCGACCGCTCCCGCAAGGAGACCCTGGTCAACTACGGCTTCCGTCTCCCCGGCGCCCTCGATAACCGCCCGCTGACCTTTGAGGAGTATGAGGCCAAGGGGGTGCAGACCATTTTCGTCTCGGCCACTCCTGCCGACTACGAACTGGCCAAGGCGCAGGGGGTGGTGGTCGAGCAGATCATCCGCCCCACGGGTCTCGTCGACCCGCCGATCGAGGTGCGTCCCGCCAAAAACCAGGTCGACGACCTCCTCCACGAACTGCGCGAGACGCTCCGCCAGGGGTACCGCGTCCTGGTCACCACCCTCACCAAGCGCATGGCCGAGGATCTCACCGGTTATTTCGAGGAGTTGGGGGTCCGGGTGCGCTACCTTCATTCGGATATCCACACCGTCGAGCGGATGGAGATCATTCGCGACCTGCGCCGCGGGGTCTTCGACGTGCTGGTGGGGATCAACCTGCTGCGCGAAGGCCTCGACCTCCCCGAGGTCGCCCTGGTGGCGATTCTCGACGCCGACAAGGAAGGTTTTTTGCGCAGCGCCCGCTCCCTGATCCAGATCTGCGGCCGCGCGGCGCGCAACGTCGACGGCCGGGTGATCATGTACGCCGACCGGGTGACCCGCTCCATGCAGACCTGCATCGACGAGACCGGCCGTAGACGGCAGACCCAGCTCGCCTACAACGAAGAGCACGGCATCACCCCCGAGTCGGTGAAGAAGAGTCTGCGCACGATCCTCGAGGATATCGCCGAGAAGGATTATCTCGAGGTGCCGCTGGTGGCCGAGAGGGAAGAGGACTATCTCTCCCCGGCGGAGATGAAGAAGGAGATGGCGCGGCTGAAGGGGGAGATGCTCGCCGCCGCCGCCGATCTGGAGTTCGAGAAGGCGGCTGAGTTGCGGGACCGCTTGCTGGCGTTGGAGAGGAGGGAGTTGGGGCTGGCGGGAAAATAAAAACAGGCGGGGCCGAAACGGCCCCGCCTGTTTTTATTTTGGCTTAACCGGGAAAATCAGGGAAAGACGGGCGTCAGGGTGAATCCGCGGGGATGGCCGTTGATGCTGTAGGATATCCCGGTGACGATTCCGGTGGTTCAATACCCGGAATCGGCTGAGAAAAGAGTCTAAAAGAGCGGTGCCGGGAAATGAGGAGGAGGAAAGTCAGGAACGCTCCGCGCCTTGACGGTTGGTGCGTCATTTTTGCGCCGAATCCGACAGGGTCAGTTAGCGGTGTGCAGCGTCTCAAATAACTGTTATTCTTGAACGGTAGGTAACAAATTTTTCCGGAGGTGCCATCTATGAGCGCACAGCAGGCCGAAGAGAAGCGGTCCCTGGAGGTCGCCGAATCGGCGCGGGAGACCGAGTGGCAGAAACCGAGTTTCGTCAAGGGGCTGTACATGGGGAACCTGATGACGGAACTGGTCTTTCCCTTTCCGGAGCAGCGCGCCGAGGACCGGGCAGAGGGCGATCGACTGCTGGCCCGGGTGCGCCAGTTCCTCGTCGATAAGGTCGACGCCGACAAGATCGACGAGACGAAGAACATACCCCGATCGGTCATCGAGGGGCTCGCCGAGCTCGGCCTTTTCGGAATCAAGATCGCCAAGGAGTACGGCGGTCTCGGCATGTCCCAGGTCAACTACAACCGGATCATCGAGCTCATCGCCAGCCACTGCGCCAATACCGCCGTCCTCCTTTCGGCCCATCAGAGCATCGGCGTCCCCCAGCCGCTGAAGATGTTCGGCACCAGGGAGCAGAAGGAGGCCTACCTGCCGCGCCTGGCCAAGGGGGAGATCAGCGCTTTTGCCCTCACCGAGCCGGACGTCGGCTCCGATCCCTCGAGTATCGCGACGACCGCCACCCTCACCGAGGACGGCGAGGCCTATCTGATCAACGGCAAAAAGCTCTGGATCAGCAACGGCCCCATTGCCGGCCTGCTCATCGTCATGACGCGCACCAACGATCCCAAGGAGGCGAAGCCGGAGATCACCGCCTTCATCGTCGAAGGGAACTCCGAGGGGCTCTCCACCGAGCACCGCTGCGACTTCATGGGGCTCAAGGGGATCAACAACGGGCTCCTCAACTTTAACAACGTCCGGGTGCCGAAGGAGAATATCGTCCTCGGCCTCGGCCGCGGCCTCGCCCTGGCGCTGCGCACCCTCAACACCGGGCGCCTGACCCTTCCGGCCGCCGGCGGCGGGGCGATGAAGCAGGCGCTGGCCATGGCCACCAAATGGGCCAGGGAGCGCCGCCAGTGGGGGGCTCCGGTGGGTCACCATGAGGCGGTGGCCGCCAAACTCGCCTCCATCGCCGCAGATATCTACGCGGTGGAGAGTCTCACCTGGCTGACTTCGGAGATGGCCGATCGCGACGTGCAGGACATCCGTCTCGAGGCGGCGATGGCCAAACTCTTCTGCAGCGAGGCGTTGTGGCGCAGCGCCGATGCGGCCCTGCAGGTGCGCGGAGGGCGCGGCTACGAAACGGCCCAGTCGCTGGCGGGACGCGGCGAACTGCCGATGCCGATGGAACGCCTGCTCCGCGACGCCCGGATCAACCTGATCATCGAGGGGACGAGCGAGATCATGCGCCTCTTCATCGCCCGCGAGGCCCTCGACCCCCATCTGCGCATCGCCGGCGCGTCGGCGACCTCGGAAAAGATGGATTTTGCCGGGGCAGCCAAGTTCTACGCCAAGTGGTATCCGATGCTCTGGCTGCCGCGCCTGTCGACCCCCGGCGGGGTTGCCGTCTCCGGCAAACTGACCAGGCACCTGCGTTTCGTCGAGCGCGCCACCCGACGCCTGGCTCGGGATCTCTTCCACATGATGGTGCTCCACCGTCAGGGGCTGCAGAAGAAACAGATGGTGCTCGGCCGCCTGGTCGACACGGGGACCGAACTCTTCACCATGAGTGCGGTGATTTCCCGGGCCGCTTCCCCCCGGGCCGAGCGCGGTGCCGAGCGGCTGGCCGATCTCTTCTGCCGCCAGGCGAGGCGGCGGATCGCCGACCAGCACCGGGCCGTGTACTGCAACGACGATACGCTCACTTACCGTGTCGCCCGCGAAGTACTCGACGGTGCCTATCCTCTGCTGGAAGACAACATCCTCAGCACCTGGAAGGGTGAATCCGGGACCCGATGAGCGCTCTCCATGATCTGGTGATCCTCGGTTCGGGAACCACCGCCTTTGCCGGGGCCCTCCGGGCCGCCGAAGAGGGCGCCCGGGTGCTGATGGTGGAGCAGAGCCGGCTGGGAGGGACCTGCGTCAACTGGGGGTGCATCCCGAGCAAGACCCTCATCGACAAGGCCCGGGGGTATTACGAGGCCCGGCGCGGGGAGCGGTTCGGCATGAATCTGACGGCAGGGCCGCCGGACTGCCAGCGCCTGATGGCCGCCAAGACCGAGGCGGTGGAAACCGTGCGGTACGACCGTTACCAGAAGGTTCTCGAGGCCCACCCCGGCATCGAGGTTCTTCGCGGCCACGGGCGCTTTCTCTCTCCCCGGGAGCTCCAGGTAGGAGCCGAGGTCCTGGTTTCCGAGCGTTTTCTTATCGCCTGTGGCGGAGTCCCCCGCCTGCTCCACCTCCCCGGCGCTGCCGACATCGACTATCTCACCAGCTACTCCGCTCTGCATCTCCCCTGCATTCCCCGCTCCCTGGTCATCATCGGCGGCGGGGTCATCGCTCTGGAAATGGGGCAGATGTTCTGCCGCTTCGGCGCCGCGGTGACGATTGTCGAGCGAGGGGAGCGTCCCCTGAAGGATTTCGACCGCCGTCTCACCGATCCCTTCGAGGCCATGGCCGCCGAAGAGGGAATAGAGATGGTTTTCGGCGTCGAGGCGCAACGATTCTATCGCCGGGGGAACGAGTCGTGCCTCCAGGCCCTGGTCGGCGGGGTGGAGCGGGAATTTCACGCCGAGCGCATCATGTTCGCCGTCGGAACCGCTCCGGCCACGGAGGATATCGGTCTGGCGGAAGCTGGCGTCGAAGTCGATCATGCCGGGTTTATCCGTGTCGACGAAGAAATGCGCACCAGCGCAGCCGGAATCTGGGCGGCAGGGGATGTCACCGGACCGCCGCTGATCGCTCCGGCCGGCGCCCGGGAAGCGGAGGTGGCTGTGGACAACCTCCTCAATCCACAAGCGCACCGCCGCATCGATCATCGCTGTACCCCGATGGCGGTCTTCACCGACCCCGAGTTCGCCTCCGTCGGCATCGATGCCCAGCAGGCGACCCACGAGGGGAAGGAAGTCGTTGAGACCTTTCTCGACCTTCACAAGGTCGCCAAGGCGCATGTCATCGGCGAGTGCCGGGGAGGGATTCTCCTCTGCGCAGAAAAGGGGTCGGGGCGGGTTTTGGGGGTGCAGATGCTCGCTTCGCGGGCGGCCGATGTGATCCACGAGGCCGCCCTGGCGGTCCGTTTCGGCCTGACCGTCGAGGATCTGGCGGAAACCATACACGTCTATCCGACCATCAGCGACGGACTGCGTCTGGTGGCGCTGGAAAACCTGCGTCAGCAGGGTCGTCGCCAACCCTAGGAGAGGAATAACATGGCCAAATACGGTTTTCTCGGTCTCGGCATCATGGGAAGCGCTATGGCGGCCAACCTGGTCAAGGGGGGGTTGGAGGTCGTCGTCTGGAACCGCACCCCGGACAAGTGCCTCCCCCTGGTGCAGCTCGGCGCCGTCGCTGCCTCCACTCCGCGGGCGGTGGTCGAGGAGTGCGCCCTGACCTTTGCCATGCTCGCCGACCCGGCGGCTGCCTCCGCCGTCTGTTTCGGACCGGAGGGGGCTCTCGAGGGGATTGCCTCGGGGCGGGATTACGTCGACATGTCGACGGTCGATGCCGGCACCGCGCAGCGCATCGCCGGTGCCGTCGCCGCCCGGGGGGGGCGCTATCTCGAAGCGCCCGTTTCCGGGACGAGAAAGCCGGCCGAGGACGGGACCCTGATCATCCTCGCCGGCGGTGACCGCTCGCTTTTCGACGATGCCTGCGGCCCCCTGGAGATGATGGGGAGCAAGATCCTCTATCTCGGCGAGGCCGGCACCGGTGCGCGCATGAAGCTGGTGATCAACATGATCATGGGGGGGATGATGACCGCCTTCTGCGAAGGGCTTGCCCTCGGCGAGAAGGGGGGACTGCGGCCCGAAGATATCCTTGAGGTCCTCGGCGCCGGCGCCCTGGCCAACCCGATGTTCAAGGGGAAGGGGGAGCTGATCCGCCGCGGCGAATACCCCACGGCCTTCCCCCTCAAGCACATGCAAAAAGACCTGCGCCTGGCCCTGGCTCTCGGTGACGAGCTGGCCCAGCCCCTCCACTGTGCCGCGGCGGCCAACGAGGCCTTCAAGAGGGCCCGCGCCCGGGGATGGAGTGAGGCGGACTTCTCGGCTCTCTTCGAGGTTATCCGGGGGTGACGGACATGGGGATTTCCCCGGTTGAATTCCCCTTTCCCCTCGGGTAATATCCTGGACGGCCATATCAGAGGGGGAGAAGGGATTTTTCATGGGTTACCGCAATCTCGCCGCATGTATCAGAGATCTGGAAAAAAACGGGGAACTGCTGCGCATCGACCGGGAGGTCGACCCCTGTCTTGAAGCCGGAGCGATTCAGCGCCGGGTCTATCAGGCGGGGGGGCCGGCCCTCCTCTTCACCCGCGTCAAGGGGTGCTCCTTTCCCATGCTCGCCAACCTCTTCGGCACCCTCGATCGCACCCGTTTCCTCTTCCGCGACACCCTGGAGACCATCGCCCGCCTCTCCGAGCTCAAGATCAACCCCATGGCTTGCCTGAATCACCCTCTGGCCTATCTCGGGGCGCCCCGTGGGGCGCTGCATCTCCTGCCGAAGCGGGTCAAACGCGGTCCGATCCTCCAGCACACCACCACCCTCGACCGGCTCCCGCAGCTCAAATCCTGGCCCGACGACGGCGGCGCCTTTATCACCCTCCCCCAGGTCTATTCGGAGAGTGTGCTCCGGCCGGGAGTGCGCCGCTCCAACCTCGGGATGTACCGGGTGCAGATCTCCGGCAACGCCTACCGTCCCAACGCCGAGGTCGGGATTCACTACCAGATTCACCGGGGAATCGGCGTTCATCACGCCGAGGCGCTTGAGGCCGGCCTCCCCTTCCGGGTGAGCATCTTCGTCGGAGGCCCCCCGGCCTTAACCGTCGCCGCGGTGATGCCCCTCCCCGAGGGGCTCCCCGAACTCTCCTTTGCCGGGCTCCTCGGCGGGCACCGCATTCCCCTTGTTGCCCCACCGGGGATGCTGCCGATGCCGGCGGAGGCCGACTTCGTCATCTGCGGCATCGTCGATCCCGCCCGCACCCTCCCCGAAGGACCCTTCGGCGACCATCTCGGCTACTACAGCCTGGTCCACGATTTTCCGGTGCTGCAGGTGGAGCAGGTCTTTCACCGTCCCGGCGCGGTCTGGCCCTTCACCACCGTCGGTCGCCCCCCCCAGGAGGACACCAGCTTCGGCGCCTTCATCCACGAGATCACCGGCGATCTGATCCCCACGGTCCTCCCCGGAGTTCACGCCGTCCATGCCGTCGACGCCGCAGGCGTTCATCCCCTCCTCCTGGCCATCGGCAGCGAACGCTACGTCCCCTATGCCGCCGAGCGCCGGCCTCAGGAACTTCTCACTCTCGGCAATGCCATCCTCGGCCAGGGGCAGCTGTCCCTGGCCAAGTACCTCTTTATTGTCGCCCGGGAGGACAACCCGCGCCTCGATGTCCACGATATCCCGGCCTTTTTCCGCCATCTTCTCGAGCGGGCCGACTGGCGGCGCGACCTCCATTTTCAGACGTGCACCACCGTCGACACCCTCGACTATTCGGGGAGCGGCCTCAACGAGGGATCCAAGGTGGTGGTGGCGGCCGCCGGTCCCGTCCGCCGCCCCCTGCCGACGGAGATTCCCGGAGATCTGCGCCTGCCTTCCGGCTTCACAGCCCCTCAGTTGGCGCTGCCGGGGGTTCTGGTCGTCCAGGGGCCCCCCTGTACCGCTGCGCGGGGGAGAAGCGATCAGGCGATGGAGGAATTTTGCGCCTCCTTTGGTCCCCAGGATCCGATCAACGCCTTTCCCCTGGTGGTCGTGGTCGACGACAGCCTATTTGTCGCCCGCACCCTCAACAATTTTCTCTGGACCGTCTTCACGCGCTCGGATCCCGCCGCCGACATTTACGGCATCGGTGCGGCCAATCGCTGCAAGCACTGGGGGTGCACCGGGGCGCTGGTCATCGACGCCCGGCGCAAGGGGCACCACGCACCCCCCCTGATCGACGACCCTGGGGTCGAAAAGCGCGTCGATGCTCTCGGCGCTCCGGGGGGGGTGCTGCACGGCATCATCTAGCCTGTCCATTCTCTCTGCGCCGGTCTCGATCAGGACCCCTTCCGGCTCTTTTCCCCTGAGCCGGTTCGCACCCTTCCCCCGAAAAACCCGATTCAGACCGGACGATAGTCTCCGGGCGTCGCCAGCGCCTTCATTGCCCATGGGGGGAAGCTGTCGGCGGGCATCGGTCGGGCAAAGAGATACCCCTGCAGCTGCGGGCAGCGCCAGGTGTTGAGCAGGCCCAACTGCGCTTCGGTTTCAACCCCTTCGGCAGTTACCCTGAGTCCGAGATTGCCGGCAAGGGAGAGGATGGCGAAGGCGATGGCCATGTCGTCGCTGTTCCCGGGAATTCCCTGGATGAAACTGCGGTCGATCTTCAGCCCGTTCACCGGAAAACGTTTGAGGTAGGCGAGGGAGGAATAGCCGGTTCCGAAATCGTCGATGGAGATATGTATTCCGAGAAGGGCGATGGCGCCGAGGGTGCCGGTAAGGCGTTCGCTCTCCTGCATCAGGACGCTTTCGGTGATTTCAAGATCGAGAGAACCGGCCTCAAGCCCTGTTTCCTTGAGAATTTCCTGAAGAAGAGGGACAAAATTTTTCTCGAGAAACTGGCGAGCGGAGATGTTGACGGCGACCCGCAGGTCGGGAAAGCCTTCGTCCTGCCAGGTCCGGCACTGAGCGCAGGCGATGCGCAAAACCCATTCTCCGGCGGCGATGATCAATCCGGTCTCTTCGAGCAGGGGGATGAATTCGTCGGGTCCCACCACCCCTCGGTCGGGGTGATTCCAGCGCATCAGGGCTTCGACCCCCAGAGGGGCGCCGGAGGCCGGATCGATCTGCGGCTGGTAGTAGACCTCGAATTCATTTCGTTCCAGTGCCCGGTAAAGGGCACTTTCCAGACGCAGACGCTGCCGGGCCTGGCTGTTCATCCCTTCGGTATAAAACTGATAGCTGTTGCGGCCGCTCAAACCGGCGCGGTACATGGCCGATTCGGCGTTGCGGATCAACTCTTCCGGCTGGTTGCCATCGTCGGGAAAGAGGGCGATACCGACGCTGGTCGAGGGGAAGACTTCCTGCTCTTCCACGAGAAAAGGGGCACTGAGACTCTCCCGGACCTTGCGTAGCAGAAGCGTGACTCCGGCCATCTCCGAGAGCCCCTCGATAAGGAGGGCGAATTTGGTGCCGCTGAGCCGGGCGACGGTGTCACTCTGGCGGACGCCACAGGAGAGACGGGAGGCGATCTCCTTGAGGAGGCGATCGCCGATGGCCAGGCCGAAGGAATCATTGAAATCCTTGAAACGCTTTAGATTGAAGACCAGCACGGCGGCCATGGACGCCTCCCGACGCGACCGGCTCAGTGCCTGCTTGAGCCGATCGCGAAAGAGCAGGTCGTTGGCCAGTCCCGTCAGAGGATCGAAGTTGGTGAGGTAGGCCAGGCGCGCTTCAACCACTTTGCTTTCCGAGCGATCCTCGATGGTGGCGATGAGGCCATTGCCCTTTTCCGGCTCTTCTCCCGTGGAGAGGAGGGTCAGGTCCCCGGGGAGGACCCGGCCGTTTTTGCAGGTCCAGTAAAGGCCGAGGCTCAGGGGGAGTGCCGGGGCGGTGGCGACATTGTGGATCAGGCGCCGGCAGGAGGGGGAACCCTCGCCATCGACCAGTTCAAACAGGGTCCGTCCGTGGAGTTCTCCGGCCGAAAAGCCGAGCAGGGTCTCCAGCGCCGGATTGCAGGAGGTGATGATCCCGCGTCTGTCGAGCAGGGCCATGGCGATGGAGGTCTGGCGGAAAAACGGCTCAAAGAGCATGGAGGGCTCCGGCGGCAAGGTGCTCAGCCATGAAGGCTGTCTTTGACCCGCAAGGGGAGATGATATTCAAAGAGGATCTCCGCCGGAGCCGGGAGGGGGCTCGGGCGCTCCTTTGCCGGGCTCCCGGAAAGACGGCAGTCGAGGAGCCGCAAACCCCGGGTGGAATGTTCGAAGGCTCCGATGAGACGGGGGATCTGTCCTTCGGGGTTGCGGTCTGTCGGGTAACGAAGGAAGGCGATGGGGATGGTGGCGTCGACGGCCTGGATCGCTTCGGCCACCGTCTGGGACTCCGGGCTCTCCTCGTTGTCTTCGAGAAAAACCAGGTCGTAATGAGCCCCACCGCGACGGGTGGCGGCGATGGCCTCGGCGCCGTGGCGGTAATGAGTGGCAAAGGCGCGATTGACCCTTCGCAGCACCCGAAGGAGCTGGCGGGTCTGGGGGAGGTGTCCGACCACCAGGACCTTCATGCAGCCTCCTGGGGGAGGCTGACGGTCCCCTGGCGGTAGACGGCCTGGCGAGTGGCGTCGTTGATGTCGATCCAGCAGGCGACGGAGAGGACCTTGCCGACCTTCTGGGATCTGCCGTCGCCGAAGCGGTAGATGGCCAGGCCGGTACTCTTGAGGAGTCGTTCGACGGCGACGCTGGTGACGAAGACATAATGGCGGATGCCGTTGCGGTCGGCGAAATCGACCCCGGCCCTCAGCAGATCGAAGGTGAGGTCACAGATATTGGCCTGGTCGCGGCCGGGCGTGCGGCCGGCGGACGGCACCACGGCGAAGCGGCTGATTTCCCAGATATGGGGATCGCTGGGAGCCGTCTCCTCGCGCAGCAACTGGGGAAAGATGTCCCTGAGCATGTAGGGACCGGTGGTGGGGAGGAGGCGCCAGCAGGCTTCGACCTGGCGCTGGCGGTTTCGGGTGAACATGTGAACGGGATTGAGCTTGTCGAAGCGGTCGTGCTCCAGCCCCTGGTCGCTGCCGACTTCCCAGCCGAGGCGGTCATGAAAAACCTGGTGACGAAAGCGGTACACATCGTGGATGGCGGGGTTTTCGGATCGGGCCAGAATGACACTGCTCATGGTAAATCCTCCTTGAAAAAAGATGGAGGAAGTTAACCATGAGGAGCTGCTTTCAGAAACTGTCAGATCTTACAGGCCGGGGATGGAGAAATCAGCCGAATTGGGGGGTGACCAGACGCAGGGAAATGGCGCGGGCGACGGCCTGCTGCCGATTGGTGACGTTGAGTTTGGTCCCTGCGTTCTGCAGGTGGAAGATGACGGTGCGCTCGGCGATGCCGAGGATTTGCGAGGTTTCCCAGGAGGTCTTCCCCTCGGCGCTCCACAAAAGGCATTCCCTCTCCCGGTCCGTGAGGCCGGGCTGGGGTCCGGCGGTGATTTCCCGAACCTCGACCAGCCGGCGGACGGCCTCGTGGAGATGGGCGGTAAGAAGCTGCAGTTCAGGGAGGGCGGCGACGATTTCCTGCTGCATCGCCTCCGGTTCCCGGGAGGAGACCATGGAGAGCATCGCCGATTCCCCCTGCCAGCCGTGGACGGGGAGACTCACCCCGCTGCGGAGACCGGAACTGCGGGATTCGTCCATGAATCGGCGCATGGCGGGATTTTCCCCTTCCCGGGGAGCCAGGCTGTTCCAGATGAGGGGGACGGTGCGGCTGGCGCAGTGGGCCACCGTCGGGTCGATCTGAAAGTAATTTTGCTCTTTGTAGTGCTCCCACCAGGGGGTGGGAAAGCCGCTGATGATGAAGAGGTGGGGGTGAACCAGGGAGGTGGGGGTGCGAGCACCGTAGATGAAGTGGTCGAAACCGAAGCCGGTGCAGGCTTCTGCGCAGAGGGCATGGATTTCATCCACCGAGTCGGTTCGATTGAGCGCGTCGATCAGTCCCATTGTCTCCGCTGTGGACATGGTTTCCTCCCCTGCCTGTTCAGAATCCCTGTGTAGTCTAACCTCAAGTCGGCAAAGAACAAACTATTTTTTTCATCCGGGGGGATTCGGAGGGGAGGAACGCCGGAAAGCAGAAGGCCCGGTTTCCTGCTGTTGGATGCCAAGGTCGCTCTCTTCCCCGGAATAGTCGATTTTGGCGGCACAAAAACCTTGAACCTTCCCCCTTTTCCGCCAGCGAGGCGCCGTGTTATTTGCGCTTGGTGGTGGAGAAGACGGAAAAAAGGTGGCGACGGGTGACGGGAATTTCCGCCGCTTCCTGGACAAAGCGGACGTCCTCGATGGTGTAAAAGGCTCGGGGGTTGAAGCGCTTGATGGTGGCGACGACCTCGGGAAGGTTTTTGCGTTTGACCACGGTGAAGATCAACTTGACCGGCCCGGCTTCCCCCCGGGCATCGACGCTGGTCACCCCGTACCCCGAATTTCTGAGAAAGCCCACCAGATCGTCGGCTTCGCGACGGGTGATGACCCGCACCAGCAAATTCCCCATGGCGAGTTTGCGCTCGAGGGAGATGCCGACGAAATTGCCGGTGGAAAAGCCGAGGGCGTAGGCGATGTAGGTCGCCGGGCTGTTGAGGTTTTGCATCACCTGGCCGATGGCCAGGAGCCAGATGAGAATCTCGAAAAAACCGACCAGGGCAGCGTAGTAGCGCATGCCCCGGGAGACGTAGATGATGCGCAGGGTTCCGAAGGTCACGTCGGCGATTCTCGCGCAGAAAATCAGGGCCGGAACCACGATCAGGGGAAAAAGATCCCCCTGGGGGAAAATGTCAGTCATGGTGTCACCTCCCGGGTCGACGCTAGCATGGGAGTCGGGATTTTTCAACGGGCAAAGGGTGCCCGGGATCCCTGTTATAATGGGAAGCAGGAAGGCGGCAACCCCTGAAGCCGCTGCACCCGTGCAACCCTTATCCCGCCAGGCTCTGCTCGATCTGTCCTGTTGCGGTGGGGTTTTTTTCGCAGAAGGGAGGGGGATTTCTGATGTTTGATTTCTGCTTCGTCAGCTGCGAACATGGCGGCAACCGGGTCCCGAGGATCTACCGGAGCCTGTTTTCGGGTGCCGGGGATCTCCTCCGGAGCCATCGCGGCTACGACATCGGAGCTCTGGCCTTTGCACGGAGGCTGGCAACGTCTCTTGGGGTCCCCCTCCATGTCAACGGGGTGACCCGCCTCCTTGTGGATGCCAATCGTTCGCCGTCCAGCCGCACCCTTTTCTCCGAGTTCTCCCGCAACCTGCCGGCTTCCCGCCGGGAATCGATTTTGGCGAATTATTATCATCCCTACCGCCGGGTCGTCGAGGCCGAAGTATCGGCGGCTATCGCCTCTGGAGCCAGGGTGATCCATCTCTCCGTCCACACCTTTACGCCGGTTTTCGCCGGCTCGGTGCGGAGGGCGGACATCGGACTCCTCTACGATCCGCGCCGCCGTGCCGAACTTCTCCTGTGCCGGAAGTGGCAAAAGCACCTGCAAAGGGAGGACCCCGGCCTCAGGGTCCAGTGCAACAATCCCTATCGGGGGACCTCCGACAGTGTAGTCACCGCGCTCCGTCGTCGTCATGACGAAATGTCCTATCTCGGGATCGAGATCGAGATCAACCAGAAATTTCCTCAGGGGAACGCGACCGGATGGCGCCGTCTCCAGGCCCTCCTTGTCGCCACCTGTCCGATGGCGGTTTCCGGTTTCTAAATCAGGAGCGGATTCCCAACGGCTCAATATCCTGCTAGAATCACAGCGGTGCAAAACGCCTGTCTCCGGAAATCCTGCCGGGGTTCGTCTGTGGGAGTGACCATGCCGCGATTGTGTTTGTTCGTTCTGCTCTTCTTTTTCCTCGCCTGTCCTTTGGCTGCCGAAGAGGCGAAACCGCCCGTTTCCGAACCGGTCTATCCAGGACTGGCGGAGATCGTCCCCCGTGCCTCCATGGTGACCGAGGATGCCGGTCGGGCCGCGGCCAAGATTGCCGAGGTGGCCGACACCTCTTCCTTTGATGCTCAGCTCAAGGATGCCCGCCAACGTCAGGATGAATTGTTTCAGCGAATCGCCGCCCTCGGTCCCCTTGAAGGCTGGAACGTCGACCGTCTCCTTGAGTTTCGCGGCCTCGTCACCGAGCAGAGGCTGGCGATAAAGAAGCTGCTTGATGTTGTTTCTGCGCGGATCAGTGAGGTGGACGGCATTCGCCGGGAATGGAACCGGAAGTGGGATTTCTGGACGGGGTGGGAGGAGTCGCTGCAGGGGCAGCAGCTCAAGATTCCAAAGGAGTCCTTTCGTGAAGCACGCCGGGAAATCGACGGGATCCTCAAAAAGACGGCGATCCTGGCGGCCCCTCTGGTGGCGCTGCAAAAGGAGGTGACCTCTCTCCAGGAAAAAAATCTCGATCTGCTGGAGCGCATCGACGGCAACCTCAAGATTCTCCGTCAGGAGATTTTCAAGAAAACGGCCCCCTCCTTCGGCAACCCCGAATATTATCGCCAGTACGGGGAGGATCTCTGGAAGGCGGTGAAGAACGGCGTCGCCGAGGTTCAGCACGTGCGCCCCGACTTCTTGAGCAGCCAGGGGTGGGTGGCGATTCTCCAGGGGGTCGTGGCTCTGGCTCTTGTCGGTTTTATCCTGGTCAAGCGCCGCCAGGCCGCGGAGAGCAAGGAATGGGAATTTATCACTCTTCATCCCTGGGCGACGGGTGTCTTCGTCGCCGTCTCCGCCTTCAGCGCGTTCTATACCAATCCCCCCACGCTGTGGCGTCTCCTTCTGTGGATTTTCGCCGCTCTCTCGGCGGCTGTCCTTATCTCAGGGCTGCTGAAAAATCCCCGGAAGATCCTGATGGTCAGACTTCTGGCCTTTTTGTTCGTCCTTTCCCTGGCCTTGAAGATCGTCGCCCTCCCCCAGCCCCTTTATCGCCTCTACCTTGTTCTTCTCTGCCTGGCCGGCATCCCTCTGCTCCTGGTTATGGCGAAAAGGAACCTGGCCGCGCACAAAGGGAAGTCCGACGGTTTTACCCTGGCCCTGCGTTGCGGGGCGATGATCCTGGGAGGCTCCCTGCTCGCCCAGTTCGGCGGATACAGCAATCTGGCCGCCCGGATCTTCGAATCGTCCATCAACAGCGTCTTTCTCGGTTTGTTCGCGGCCATGGCCATCCGCCTCGGCCGGGGGGGGATCGACTACCTGATTTCGTTGGCGCTCCTGCGCGGACGACGCTTTTTCCGTCGTCACGGCAGCGAGTTCGCCGATCGTCTCAAGGGGGCGTTTCAGGTCTTCGTGATCGCCTATGCCCTCCTCTATCTCCTGGAAGTCTGGGGGATCTACGACACCGTCGGCCAGGCCTGGACGGACCTTCTCGATCTCGGTTTCACTCTCGGCGGGACCTTTGTTTCGGTACAGATGGTGCTGATGGCGGGGCTGGTATTTTACCTCTCGGTGGTATTTTCCTGGCTCCTGAGCGCCTTTCTCGATACGAACATCTTTCCCGCCAAGGGGTATGACCGTGGAGTGCGCGATGCCATCAAAAAGCTCCTCCACTATGCCCTTCTGCTTCTCGGTTTCCTTCTGGCAATGAGCCTTGCGGGGGTCGAACTGAAGACCTTCGCTTTTCTCGCCGGCGCCCTGGGGATCGGCATCGGATTCGGTTTGCAGGACGTCGTCAACAACTTCGTCAGCGGCATCATCCTCCTCTTCGAAAGGCCGATCAAGGTGGGAGATCTGGTTGTTCTCGATACGGAGTGGGGGACGGTCCGCAAGATCGGGCTGCGCTCCACGGTGATTGAAACCCTCGATCAGTCCGAAATCATCGTCCCCAACTCCATGCTGATTTCGGAAAAGGTGACCAACTGGACCCTGTCGACCAAAATGGCGCGGGTGGTGATCCCCGTCGGTGTGGCCTACGGCAGTGACGTCACCCTGGTCCTCGGCATTTTGTCCGAAGTTGGTAATGCCCACCCCGACGCCACCCAGGACCCGCCTCCATCGCCGATCTTCACCCGCTTTGGCGAGAGTTCCCTCGATTTCGAGCTCCGTGTGTGGATCGCCGACATCTCCTCGCGGCTGCGTGTGACCAGCGAACTCAATCAGGAGATCGATCGCCGCTTCCGCGAAGCCGGAGTCGAAATCCCCTTTCCCCAGCGCGATCTCCATCTGCGCTCTGTCGATCCTGCGGTTCTGGTCCGGTCCTCCCCGTCGCCTCTGGAAGGGGGCGTCGAAGAGACCTCTGAATAAAAGGAGGGGCGCTCCCTCGGGAACGCCCCTCCTTTTATCCGCCGGCCAAGGGTTTATTCCCAGAGCTGGTTCAATTTTTTCCGCTGCTGCTCGAGGTTTTTTTGTCCCCGTTCGATAGAGTCGATGAGATGGCGGCGCCAGGATTCGGCCACCTCGCTGCCGCGTTCGAGCATTTCGGAGGTGCGGTCGCCGACGTCATCGACTGCCGCAGTGATGGAATCGGCGGTATCGCGGATCATTTCCTCTGTTTCGTTCCGAACCTTTTTCCCGTAACGGCTTATCTGTTTGCGGGTGCGCCTCCCCGACTGGGGTGCGAAGAGAAGTGCGAGACCGGCCCCGATGACTCCGCCGGCCACGAGCATCATTGCCCCCACCGTGCCGTTATTACCATTGTCCGCCATGTTGTCCTCCTTGTCAGTGAATTGCCTTCCCTAAGACTTTTAACATAAATCCAGTTACCTGCAAGGCGATGGCCCTTGTATCTTGAGAACCCGGTCCAATCGTGCTATCTTGCCGGACGTGTTACGTTTGCCAGCCAGGAGCCAGGGATGAACAAGAAACCGCATGCCATGATCCTCGGGACAGGCCGAGCCCTCCCGGAAAAAATACTCACCAATGCCGATCTTGAAAAGATCGTTGCAACCTCGGACAGCTGGATCTTCGAACGCACCGGAATCCGGGAACGAAGGGTCGCCGAACCGGGGGTTCCCCTTTCGGTGCTGGCCGTGGGCGCGGCCCGGGCGGCCCTGGAAGACGCCGGAATCGCGGCGACCGAAATCGATTTGATCGTTCTCGGCACCGTGACCGGCGACATGAAATTTCCGGCGACCGCCTGCCTGGTTCAGGAACAGCTCGGCGCCACTAATGCGGCAGCCTTCGATATTTCCGCCGCCTGTTCCGGCTTTCTCTACGGATTGCAGATCGCCGCGGCCCTGATGGCCAGCGCCGGTTACCGACATGCTTTGGTGATCGGCGGCGAGGTCTTGACTTCGATGGTCAATTGGGAGGACCGCGATACCTGCGTCCTCTTCGGTGACGGGGCAGGCGCCGTCGTTCTCGGCCCCTCCGATGGCCGGCGCGGCCTCGTGCACGGTGTCCTCGGCAGCAACGGGGCTTTCAGCCAACTCCTCTACAATCCGGGGTGCGGAAGCCTCAATCCCCCCACGGTCGCCAATGTGGCCGAAAAGCTTCATACCATCCGCATGGAGGGACGTGAAGTCTTCCGTCACGCCGTGACGTCCATGACAACCGCCCTGCAACGGGCTCTGGACGAGGCCGGTCTCACCGCCGGCGACCTCGACCTGCTGATTCCCCACCAGGCCAACATGCGGATCATCGAGGCCGTCACCAAGCGCTTTGGTGTGGTGACGGAGAAGGTTTATGTCAATGTTGAACGGTACGGCAACACCTCAGCGGCTTCGATTCCCATCGCCCTTGACGAAGCCCTCCGAGGCGGGCGCATCAAGTCCGGAGATACCGTCGGACTGGTCACCTTCGGCGCCGGCTTCACCTGGGCAGCCGCCATCCTCCGTTTCTGAAAATTTTCCTGCCAGGGGATTAAAATCCTTGGCTGCCAATTTTAATCGCCCCCTTGCACCTTTCCATTTTCGTTATAGACTTGGAAACAACGAGAAAGGAGGGGCGTCAATCGCAAAGGGTCGTCACAATCGATAATTGATTCAAACCGGCCCCTTCGGGGGTATTCATCGCCCTGCCCCGCAGAGCGAAGACGCCGGGCACCTGAGCAAACCGGCCGACAAAAAAATCCCTTCGCACCGTGAGGTGCGAAGGGATTTTTCGTTTCGGTGCCGTGAGCAGTCCGGGTGTTATTCCCCCCGAAGTTCCTTCAGGATGGCCGGATTTTCCTCCTCCTCGGCGAGGATGGTGTGACAGGTGTCGCAGTCCATGGAAATCGCTTCCCCCGAGTCGGACTGGTGCTCCTCGTCGTGGCACCGGAAGCAGCCGAGGTCCTCATCATGGCCGATATGGCTGGTGTATGTCCCCCACTCGATCTTCATTTCCGGGAAGACATTTTCTGCATAAGCAGCCTGCACGCCGCGGATGGCATCCTCGAGATCCTTGCTCTGTTCGCGGACCAGGTCCGGGTAGTTCTCCTGGTACCAGCTGTTGAGCGCCTCGGCGATGGCGGTTTTGGCTTCGTCCTGACTGGCGTAGGAGGGAGCAACCACCTCCATCGCTTTTTTCTTGATATAGGGGAGGCTCACCGGGATCTCTCCGGAGAGGATTTTGTTGTCGATTGCCTTGCCGGCGGGGAGATAGACGTGGGACGGGCGGTTGTGGCAGTCGATGCAGTCCATGGCCCGCACCTCCCCTTCAGCCTGGGCCAGAAGCTCCTCGGCGTCAGAAGTGCGGTAGACGACCTGGGAGCCGTCCGCCTTGTTCAGGGTGACTTCGGGAATGGTCATGCGTTCGTAGTCCGCCGAACGGTAGGTGATGCTGTTTTCCGGCGCGACGTGCCAGTGAATGCCGTGAGAGCTCACGGCCCGGTCGCCGGCTGTTCCGATTTTCATCAGCAGCACCGTCTTCACCTGGGTGTTCTCTTCGTCCTCGAGGAATTTTTCCTTGACCACCAGTTTGTCGCCGTGGAACTTCTCCGGGCGGTGGCACTCCTCACAAGTGTCGCGGGCCGGGCGCAAACCGTGGACCGGTGTCTTGATCGGCCGCGGGTAGGTATCGAGGGCGACGGCCACAAGCTGGCGGGTGCCGGAGATTTTCGACTTGACGAACCACTGGGCGCCGGAGCCGATGTGGCATTCGACGCAGGTAACCCGGGAGTGGGCGGAGTTCTGATAGGCCGTGTGCTCAGGGTTCATGACGGTGTGGCAGAACTGACCGCAGAATCCGACGGACTCCATGTAGTGGTAGCCGCTGTAGCCGAGAAGGCCGAATATGAAGAGGTTGACGCAGGTGAGAAAAACACCGACGAAGATGATTTTGCGCAAGCGGTTGAAGCCGACCTGATCGGTGAAGTGGTTGCGCAGGTACTCGAGGGTGAAAAGTCGAACCTCCTCTTTGCCTTTGAAGAAAAAGAGGCCGAGAAAGACCATGACGAGGCCGGCGATGAAGGTCGGCCCCATGATCATGTAGATGGCAAAGCCGAAATAGGGGTTTTCGATCATACCGAGCAAATCGATGATGATCGAACCGAGGAGGAAGGGGAATACCACGGTGGTGATCATGGCGCCGATCAGGGAGACCCGGCTCCTGGCAATCCCCTTGAAGAAACTTCTTATGACATCGGTCAGGGTCATCTTGCTACCTCCAGCATTTGGTTTTATAGGGTTTCGGTATGTAAATCAGGATCGTCGAAAGGGTGGGGGCGGCTGTCCAGGAAATCGCCACGCGGCCAGCATTTTTTGGGCGGGATCAGCCACCAGCAATAATGACGCCATGCAACCCCATCCAAAAGTAGTCTTTTAGCAAAAAAATCGCGAGATTAACACTTAAAAAGCATAAATGTTACCTGTCCGGGAGGAGAAAAGGGCCTACTTTTGCCCGGATTTCATATTGCATAGCGAAATAAATACTGTTATTGTGAAAAAGTAAAATTACATCAGACTAATCGCGGGTGATACTTGGGAACGTCTCCGGCGACCACCCTCCACCACGATGAAGACAGGCTCCATTGCATCGGGAATCGATCACACCCCATAGGAAGGAAGGTATCTATGAAAGCAGGAAATCGTTACGGAGAGACACCGAGTACAACCACCGTCGTTAACATTCTGCTCTACGGCGGTGTTTTGGCCGTTGTCGTTGCGGTCTTCATCGCTTGGCCAGCCCTGGCCCATATCGGCTCCAAAATTTTCTAGTACCAGGGACCCTTTATGCCCGGACCAAAGCAAAGAGGCCGTATCCCTTCCGGGGTACGGCCTCTTTGCTTTGGCGGAGGGGGAATGATCAGTGTTTTTCGTCCCTGATGAAGGCGGGGAAGATCTTGTTGAGAAAATAGAAAAGGATGAACGGGGTGATGGCTACGGAGACGGCTCCCGTCAGCCCCTCCTTGAAGGTCTCCATGCTGGTGGGGATGACCGGCATATGGTATTCCATGAACCCGGCAAAGGTCAGGGAAAACGCCTGCCCGCCGATGACGACGTTCCAGCGCATCATGAAGACCCCGAAGAGGACGAGGAGGCAGGCGAGGCAGGCCCGGCGGGTACTGAGGCGCGGAAGAAGAAGGAGAATGAAAGGGAGGACGTTGCCGATTCCGTACTGGAAGATGAATATTTTCACGAAGTCCTTGTTGTAGATGACCTCGCGAATGATGTCCCACGACTTGACCGCCGTATAGCCGCGGAAAATGACGTCGAGAAGTTCGAGGGTGATGGCCAGGGTCATGAAGAGAAGTAGATAGCGCGCCGTCGAATGGACTTCGTGTTTCTCGATGCTGCGCAGCTCGGCGATCTGGCCGGGACCTGGCTGACTCCGTTTGGCGATCATTTTGCGGATTTCCATAAAGACCGCATAGCTCAGGATGCACAGGGCGATCCCCGAAACGATGGCGGAACAGATGAAGATCACCGGCATCAGCGGCGTCATCCACAGAGCGTTGGCCTTGACCGAGCCGAAGATGAATCCGGCATAGCCGTGGAGAAAGCAGGCGACAGGGATGCCGATGGTCGCCAGGAGGCGAACGGCCTTGTGGTCGGCGGCAACGGCCTTCTCGCTCAGGTCATAGGCT
Source organism: Desulfuromonas soudanensis (assembly GCF_001278055.1). Taxonomy (NCBI): domain Bacteria; kingdom Pseudomonadati; phylum Thermodesulfobacteriota; class Desulfuromonadia; order Desulfuromonadales; family Desulfuromonadaceae; genus Desulfuromonas; species Desulfuromonas soudanensis. The sequence goes on from NZ_CP010802.1 coordinate 229,981, forward strand.
CCCAGGGCGATGATCTTGTGAATCGTCAGAAGCAGCGTTTCCCCGGCGGAACGGTCGACTTTTTCCCTTAGGCGGACGATGTTCCTGACGATGTAGGTGCGGTAGACGAACCAGATCTCGGCGGCCACAATGAAGCCGTAGCCGAGAAAAACGATGCCGAAGGCCGAGATGGCCGAGGTGAAATGGGGGGTCATGAGGACGTGAACCCCGCGAAGGGGCTGCTGGAGATGGAGCATCAGCGGCATCATGGCCACCGGCAGCAGGGCGAAGGAGAAGACCAGGGCAAAGCGGGCGATATTCTTCAGGCTCTCGACGTTGAAGACGTGGTAGAGGGAGGAGAGGACGAAGGCGCCGGCGACCAGGCCGGTCATGTAGGGGTACATGACGATTTGGATCGACCAGTAGATGTACTCGTTGGGGAGAACAAAGAGTTCTTTGATTGTCCAGAGCTCACCGTGCACCATGACTATCTCACCTCCTTGTTCAGGCCGATGTAGAGGACCTGCGGCTTGGTACCGAACTCATCCTTGAGAATTCCGACGCGCTGGGTGAGGAGAATTTTGGTGATGGGGTCGTCGGGGTCCTTCAGGTTGCCGACCTGGCGTGCGCCGAAGGGACAGGCCTGGGCGCAGGCGGTGTTGAGACCCTTGGTGATGCGGTGGTAGCAGAAGTTGCATTTGTCGGCGACGTGGGTAACGGGATTAAAGAAGCGCGCTCCGTAGGGGCACCCCATGATGCAGTAGCCGCAGCCTATACACCACTTCCTGTCGACAAGGACCACCCCGTCGTCGGCCTGGTAGGTGGCGCCCACCGGGCAGACTTGAACGCAAGGGGGATTGTCGCACTGGTTGCAGAGTTTGGGGACGAAGAAGGCCTGGGAAATTTCATCCTGGGGAACATCCTCGAATCCTTCCGAGGCACGATCGATCTTGCTGGTCGTGAATCCGTCGCGGGCCCCCTTGGGAGAGTCGGCCAGAACCCTGCCGTCATTGAGGGTGACGTAGCGTTCCACCCAGGTGCGGGTGACGTTGGCCTCGAAGGGGATTTCGTTTTCCGTCTTGCACGCCTTCACGCAGAACCCGCAACCGACGCATTTGTAGGTGTCGACCAAAAATCCCCAGCGAACCTCGGGGTGTGCGGCCAGGACCTCGCGGACGTCGAAAAATTCCAGCGCACCCAGTGACACGGAGGCCCCGGAGACGAACATCAGCGAGGTTTTCAGAAACTCGCGTCGCTTCATCTTCACATCTCCTCCAGGTTCGGGTTGTGGGGGTTGTGACATTCGGTACATTCCAGGCCGGGATTGTGTTCACCGTCATCGATCCCGGGGATGCTGTTCCGGCCACTCGACGGCATGAAGAGCTCGGCATGGCAGCGAAGGCAAAGTTCCCGGCTGCGGTCGATGGCCAGCTTTTCCGGGTTCTCCGGGTGATCGAGGGCCGCTCCGTGGCAGTTTTCGCAGGGGATCAAGCCGTGCAGTGTCATCTTGAGAGCAGTCCCCTTTTCTTCATGGCATTCCAGGCAACTGTCGCTTCCCCGGTATTTGACCGGAAAATTTTTCCATTCCTCCTCATTGCCCGCCCGATGATAGCTGTACATGTAGCCCCGTTCCTGTGTTCCGAAATCTTTCGGTACATAGATGATCCTCGCCAGTAAAATGAGGATCACGATCCCGATTACCACCAGAAGTGGCCTCCAGACGTGATTTTTCACCGACCTCCCCTTTCTTCATTGTTGATAGCAGCCGCATGTTTCGCCGGGTAGTTGTCCAAGTATTGGTCCTTTTATCGGGAAGTCAACCCGTTGCCGGGAGTGGGAATGGGATCCGGGCTCGGCCCCGGAAAAATATTTCTTTCGAAAAAGTATAGAACACTGTTATCCTGAAGCAAAACAAAATTAGATTAAATCGACATAATGCCTTTGGTTTTTTCCCTTGACGGATGGGTATGGAAAGGAGATACCCTGGAATTCCTCTGGATTAATGGTCGTCCTATGGTAGTCTTCGGTGATCAATAGAACCATGTTTGTCTTAACGGCGATGGGGGCGTCATGACAAAAGATCGTGACTCAATGGAAGGTCGCGTGGCTCGGCTCGAGGAAGATGTGCGCCAGCTGAAGGAACGCCTGGCATTTTTGGGGGAAGTCCGGCCGGCTGCCGCTCCCCCGCCCCCCCATCGCCTCCCCTCCGCAGAAGAGGAGGATACTTCGGAGGAGATCCTCTCCTGGGTCGGTGAAAAGGCCCTGCTGCCGCGCATTGCCACCCTCTGTTTTCTGCTGGTGGTCGCTCTGGCTCTACGCACAGTGACCGATGGCGGACTCTTGGATAGCCAGGTCGGCGCCGTGCTTGGAATGGTGTACGCCTGTGCCTTGATGGGTGCCGGAGACTACAGTTATCGCCGGGGGAGTCCGCTGGCCCCGGTATTCACCGTCTGCGGAACCCTCCTTCTGTGCAGTGTCGTGGTCGAAACCCACGCCCATTTCGATGCTCTGCCCACGGCTCCTGCCTACCTGATTCTCGGGCTGGCCGGAGGTGGGGCTGCAGCGATCGGCTTTCTCCATCGCATTGCTCTTCCGGTCTTTGTCGGGACCCTGGGAATGACCCTGTCGGCACTGGCCATCGATTACCCCCATCCGAATTTTGCCAGCCTATCCCTGATCCTGCTTGGAGCCAATTTGCTCGGGACCTTTGCGACAAGGCTCGAGCGCTGTTCATGGCTGCGCTGGATCATTCTGGTACTGACGCTGCTGGTGCTCCAGGTCTGGGGGATTAAGTTGGAATTCTTCCTGAATCGGCAGACGTCGCCAGCGATCCCAGCGGATATGATCGGATATTTGCCGCTGCTCGCTGTTTTTTCCATGGTCTATCTCGGCTCGGCATTTTTGGGCATTCTCAAGGGCGCCCAGGGGCGGGTGGCCCGATTCGACGTGGCTTTGCCGGCGATCGCGGTGAGTTCGATCTTTTTAATGACCCGGAATGTCTTTAGCGCCGGGCTGGGGAGCGAGACGGCACTCGGTTGGGCAGGGGTCGCTGTCGCCTTGCTCCTGGGCGCCCTTGCCGTCGCCCTCGGATCCCGTTTTCTTGTCGGGGCTCCGGGAACCAATGCCTTTACTACGGCGGCCGCCATCCTTTTTGCCTTGGCCGTCCCCCTGGTATTTGGTCAACTCCTGGCGGCCCTACCCCTGTTGTCTGCTGGGGCTCTCGGGATCTTCTGGCTGGGCGGACGTTGGCAGAGCGGCGGCGTGAGGGTGACATCCTATCTGTTGCAGATCTATGCCTGCGGCGCCCTGGTTTTCGAATTGCGGAGGATCGAGGCCCCGGCGCTGTCGTGGATGGGCCTGGGCGCTGCGGCTGTCGTTGTCTTTTGCGGTGTCTGGCATTATCGCTGTGCGCGGCGCCATGCGCCCCCGGAGAAATCGGCCTTTTTTTCCGGAATTGATCCGGAGGACCGTAGCGCCATTCTCCTGCTTCTTGCGGCTCTGTCCGGAGGCTTTTTTGCCCTGCGGGTGGTGATTTTTCTGGCAATGAAAGTCCTCGGAATCGATGATCCCGGGGCCTTCACCTGCTACCAGAGTGTCCTCGTCAATCTTTCGGCCATCGGTCTGATGCTGGCTGCGTTTCTGCGCGGCAGCAAGGAACTGCGAAGCGTGGCCATTCTCCTGATGGTGATCGGTGGCGGCAAGGTCCTTTTCGGCGACATGATCTCGACGCGAGGGCTCCCCCTGGTGATCAGCGTCTTCTCCTTCGGTCTGGCCGCGGCGATCGAGTCGTTGCTTCTCGGGCGATGGCCGCGGTCCGAAAATACGATATCGGGCAGGGAAATGAAAGAAACCTGATTCGGGGCCTTAGGGGATGATCCGGTTATTCTTATCCATTTTGTACATGGATTAAAAAAGGGGAAGCCCAATGGCTTCCCCCGGAAAGGAATTTGAGGCGAGGAGACTGCGGTCAGGCCAGGCTGCGGTTGCGGAGAATCCTCATGACCAGGACACCGAAGATGGAGAGGATCAGGCCGAGGCAGACAAAGAGATAGCCGAGACTCCTGCCGTCTCCCCAGCCGAACAGATCCGAGCCCTTCATGAAGAAAATCAGGGCCAGGCCGCCGAAGGTGGCGATTCCACCGACCAGGTAGATCAGGAGGGCCAGTCCACCAAGGTAAATCCCGCAATCCACTTTCATTATCAATCTCCTGTAAAAACGGGGGAGGCATATTTGCCTCCCCCATTTTTTCTCCTACAGTCGGACCAGATCAGTGGGATCCGGTGAGGAAGGCAAAGATCATCAGGGCCAGACAGCCGAGGCCGGTGAAGAGAGCCAGGAAGCCGAAACCCTTGAAGAAGAAGTCATAGGCGACCCCGCTGACCTTGGTGGCGATGACTTCTTCGGGCATCCCTTCCTTTTCATAACGTTTCCACTGGTCGCCTCGCTCCTCGATGAATTCCTCCTTGGCGATCTGGCCATTGAAGATAACGAAATCCATGGGGAATTTCTCCGGACGGCCGTGGGTGTTGAAAAAATGCACGGTGAAGATGAAACCGGTGGCCAGCAGCGCTTCGTCCGAATGGATGATTGTGGCGATGTTGAAGGCCCAGCCGGGGAGGAGGGCGCCGAAGAACTCGGGGAACCAGAGCATCAGGCCCGAGCCGCCGATGGCGAACATACCCCAGAAGACCGCGAGAAAGTCGAATTTCTCCCAGTAGGTCCAGCGCTCGAAGGTCGGTTTCGGACCGCGGAAAAAGAACCAGCGGACCATGGCGGTGATGTCGCGGATGTCGCGGAAGTTCGGGCACAGCGAGTCGGGTCCGAAGAGCCGCTGCAGGAAGTTCCCTTTGATGTCCTTGCGGAGGACGAGAAAGTCAAGGCTAAGGAGGAGCGCTCCGGCGAAGTAGAAGAAGGTCAGAACGGCACAGGCCCGGTGAATCAGGCCGGCGTTGTAGGTTCCGCCCCAGAAATCCATCAGCATATGGGCCCACTGCTGGCTGGCGAATTTCAGAGGGAGTCCGGTGAGAGAGAGGCCAAGGAAACTGATGATGACGGTCATGTGGAGGAGAACGTGGCGCCTCTGGAAGCGGCGGTATTGCTTGTGACCCTCGGTGACGACCGGATGGAGGCGCCCTTCATGGTGCGCTTTGAGCTTTTCACGGTTTTCGACGAAGCCGCGGAACATCCAGAGCAGGGAGTGGATCCAGAAGACCCCAAAGGTGCCGACCAGCAGGCCAGTCATAGCAATGAAAGTCCAGTAGAGGAGCGGATAATTCTCGCGGTCGGTGTATTCGCCGTGGGGGTAGTATTGAACAAAGGCAGGGGTGGATCCGGGGTGGCACTGGGCACAGGTGGTGACGAGATTGGCGGGATTGACGCTCGACTGAGGATCGCTTTCGGGAAGAACCGAATGGGCCGTATGACAGTCGGCACAACCTGCGGTTTTGTCGGGGAAGCCGAGGCTGTAATTCTTGCCGTGGTAGCTTTCCATGTAGGTCTTGACGGCGACGTTGAAGACGCCGTTGCGTGCCATCATCTCTTCGTTGCTGTGGCAGGTCATGCAGACCTTGGTGTGGAATTCCCGGTTGGCATGGGAGTCGGGGTCGCCAAGGGCGTTGATTTCATGAAGGTTATGGCAGTCGTTGCAGGCCGCCGAGTCCTGGTTCCCCTCGGCCAGCGCCTTGCCGTGGGAAGAATTGCGGTAGACTTCTTCGGCGTCGTGGCACTGTACGCACTTGTCCACCACCTTGCGCTTGTCGCCCTTCCAGGGGGTCAGGGTGTGAATGTCGTCGTGGCAGGCGGCGCAGGTGATGTCGTTGAGCATGTGGACGCTCGAATAGTGCTCCGCTGTTTCCTTCTTGTGGCAACGGACGCACTTGACCGGTCCGGGGATCAATTCGCCGTCGGAGTGTTTGTCGAGATCGGTGATCTCCACATGACAGCTTGTGCAGGCATTGGCCGCATGAACGGAGTTGGAGAAATCGCTGGCGGAGACCACATCGTCGTGGCATTCCAGGCAGGTTTCCGGGGCAATCCCCATGGATTCGGCAGCCTGCGCCGCCGGGGTCAGAAATGACACCAGACAGACCAGGGTCAACAAGCGCAACAGGTTTTTCAGCATTAGTGCCTCCTTGATAAAAAAATATTTCGGGATAGTATCATTTGTCTCCAGCAATGAACAAGAGCAAATTGGATTATTGCAAGGAGTGCGCCCGAGGAGAGCTTCAGGAATGGCCGGGGTTCCGTGGGCGCTGGGAGGTCGACCTGGCGAGGAGGGGAGGAGGAATGCGGGGAAATGACGGAGCGAAATGACCGGGCAGGGCAAAGCTGAAGCTGCGGCGGGGAGAAGAAAAAGAAAAAGGGTGGTTCCCGAAGGAACCACCCTTTTTTCTAGCGGTCGCTTAATCCTTACTTGCCGGCCAATTCCATCACCTGGGCGGTGAAGGGGTTGGCGAACAGGATGATCATGGCCACAACGAAGACGTAGATGGCCAGAGACTCGATCATCGCCAGACCGATCATCATCGTGGTCAGGATTTTACCGCTGGCACCGGGATTACGGGCCACGCCCTCGACGGCGGCTTTAATAGCGAGCCCCTGGCCGAGACCGGTACCGAAAGAACCGATGGCCATGCCGAAACCGGCAGCGATCATACACCATGCAAAAAATTCCATTTTGTTTCTCCTTCCTGAGAGTTGTTGTTCCTATACGGTATAGGACCTTGAAATTCGCCGCAGCGAAATCAGTGAGCTTCCTCGAGGGCGCCGGCGATGTAAATCATGGCCAGCAGACTGAAGACAAAGGTCTGGATGCAGGCGACCAGCACCCCCATGAGCATCATCGGCACCGGCAGCAGAAAAGGGACCAGGGCAAAGAAGATCATCAGGACGATTTCATGGCCGTACATGTTGCCGAAGAGACGCAGCGACAGGGAGAGGGGGCGCGCCAGGTGGCCGATGATCTCGATGATGAACATCAGGGGGGCCAGCACCAGGATCGGTCCCATGAAGTGTTTCAGATAGCTGAGGCCGTGTTCCTTGAACCCGATGATGTGAGTCATGGCGAAGACGGTCAGAGCCAGGGCGAAGTTGGTGTTGAGGTTGGCGGTCGGTGGGTAGAAGCCGGGGACCAGTCCCACCAGGTTGGACACCAGGATAAAGAGGGCGAAGGTGGCAATCAGAGGAAAGTACGTCTTCCCCTTGGGGCCCATCGTTTCGTCGATGAGATTCTCGATGCCGCCGACCACGACTTCCATGAAGTTCTGGGTGCCGGTGGGAACGACCTTGATCGCCCGGGAGGCCAGGAAGGCGATGGCAATGAGGACCAGCATGACCAGCCAAGTATAAATAACCGCCTTGAGGCTGTCAGGGTTCTCGATCAGACTTTCGAGATGCAGCTTGTGGGCGAGCCACTCAAGCAAGAGAAAAGGGTGGGTCATGAAACGGTCTCCTCGTTCAATACGATCGCTTTATGGTGGTCCAGAGAATGTTGATGACAACAACCGAGAGCCCTGCCGCCAGCCCGACAGGATGGACCTTGACCACCGTGATAAGGAGCAGCAGGGCCACGGCCAGGCTGCCGAGTCGAATAATGTAACCGAAGCGAAACTTTCGGCCTCCCCCTGCCTGCGGGATCTCCAGAAGCTGCCGCAGGGACCGGTGCAGCCAGTAATAGCCGCCGATGGCCACCAGTCCCCCTCCGAGGATGCCGAGGGTGACCGCGGCTGAACGCCAGGGGAGGGAGGCCAGGGTCAGAACGGCGAGAATGATCCAGTTGCGCCGGGCGATTTCTCCCAGCAGATGGTCGTCCCGGTCACTCACCGTTCTTGCTGTTCTCATCCTGCTGGCGCTTCAGTTCGCGCTCGGTCAGAATATAAATATTGCGAAACCCCGAGACGATGCCGAACCCGAGAAAGATCAGGGTACACCAGGGGCTGCTTCCCAGCCAGCGGTCGAGGTAATATCCCATGGCCAGACCGATGAAGGTCGAGGCGACCATGGAGATCCCGACGCTGGACATGAAACCCAGACTTTTAAATAGTTCGCGCTTGTCTTCGGCCATAATTACAATTGCAATGCTTGACAGGGGGGAGCGAAACCCGACTTAAGTAGCACAGGAGCCCGCGGTGTGTCAATCGGTTTTTGGGCCTCCCCCGCCGCGTTTTCGGCCGCGCCAGTCGTTGATGCTCCATTCCAGCTGACTCCACATTCCGCGGAGCAGGGCGAGCTCCTCCCGGTCGGGACGGGCCCGGTGGAGGATCTGACGCAGGCGGTTCATGGACGCTTCGGGGCGACTCGGATTGAGAAAGGCGATTCGGGTGAGGACCTCTTCCATCTGGGCGAAAAGCCCCTGGTATTCCCCCTGGGTCGGGGTTTTGCTCTCCTCCCCCCCTTCACCGGAGGGGTGACGCCCCAGCTCGAAGAGGAAAAGAAGAACGGCCTGGGAGAGGTTGAGGGATCCGACCCCTTCGGCGGTGGCGACGGTGGCGGCATGGGAGCAGAGAGCGACCTCCTCGCTCGTCAGCCCGGCGTCCTCCCGGCCGAAGACCAGTCCGAGCTTCCCTGCCGGAGGGAGGAGGGACTGCAAGGGCGGAATCTGGCCGATGTCGAGAAGTTCCCCCCGCAGTCGTCCCCCGCGCCGGGTCGTGGCCACCGTGATGTGAAGGTCGGCAATGGCGGTGGAAAGATCTGGAAAGAGCCGGGCCTGGCCGAGGAGGTAATTGGCCCCGACGGCAAATTTGCGCGCCTCGGGGTGGAGGTGGGCGCAGGGGTTGACCAGACGCAGGTCGCAGGCACCGAAATTGGCCATGGCCCGGCAGACCATGCCGATATTGCCGGGATTCTGAGGTTCGACGAGAACGACGGCGACCTGTTCGAGGGAGGGGGTAGGCATGGCAGGGTGTGAAATGTCCTTTGCTGGGGAAGCCCGTCAGTAACCGGCGAGGATTTCCTGCCGCCGAAAGCAGCCGAGGGTGTGGTCGTTGACCATGCCGACGGCCTGCATGTGGGCGTAGCAGATGGTGGGGCCGACGAACTTGAAGCCGCGCTGGCGGAGATCACGACTCAGGGCGTCCCCTTCGGGGCTGGTCGTCGGATAGTCGGCGAGGGATTGCAACTCATGAACGATCGGCCGGCCGTCGACGAAACCCCACAGGTAGGCGTCGAAGGAACCGAAGGCCTCCTGTATGGCGAGAAAGGACCGGGCGTTGCCGATGGCGGCTTCGATCTTGGCCCGATTGCGGATGATGCCGGGATTTCCCAAGAGCGCAGCCACCTCCCGTTCGTCGAAGCGCGCCACCTGGCTCGGATCGAATCCGGCGAAAGCGTGGTGGTAGTTTTCCCGTTTGCGCAGCACGGTGTACCAGGAGAGGCCGGCCTGGGCGCCTTCGAGGGTGAGGAATTCGAAGAGGAGGCGGTCGTCGTGGACCGGCACTCCCCACTCTTCGTCGTGATAGGCGAGGTAGTCGGGTTTGGAGAGGTCGACCCAGGGACAGCGGCCGATTTCCTTGCCGGATGAATTTTTCATGGGTCAGTTCCTCAGCGCCTTTTTTTTCGGTTCGCTCCTCCCTTGAGAAGGTCGGCCAGCGTTCCCATCCCCGCCCCGCCCGGCTCAACGAAGGAGCTCGGTCCCTCCTCGCCGGCGCTGGCCGGTATCAGGGAGATGCGCCGCTCTTGAAGGTCGAGTTTTTCGATGGTCACCGTCAGTTTCTGGCCGACCTTGAGGACCTCCTGCGGATGTTTGATGTGGCGCCCCTCACCGAGGCGGGAGATGTGCACCAGCCCGTCGATCCCCTCTTCGAGGGTGACGAAGGCGCCGAAGGGGGCGAGGCGCGATACGGTCCCGGTCAGGGTGGCGCCTTCGCGATAGGTCGAGCCGACCTTGCTCCAGGGGTCGGCCAGGGTGTCGCGCAAGCTGAAGGAAAACCGCTCCTTGTCCCAGTCGCAGCTCTTGACCGCCAATTCCAGTTCCTGGCCGACGTGAAGCACTTCGTCGACCCTTTCGACGCGGCCGTAGCCGATTTCCGAAATCGGCAGGAGTCCCTCGATGGCGCCGATGTCGACGAAGGCGCCGAAGTCGCGGATGGAGGTCACCACCCCCTTGACCAGATCCCCCTCCTTGAGGGTCTGGCGCAGTTCGGCGCGCCGGGCTCGCCGCTCCTCCTCGAGAATCTCCCGATGGGAGACGACGACGTTGCGTCCCTGTTCGGAGAACTGGGTGATTTTGAAGGGGAAGGTCTGGCCGAGGACCTCTTCGGGATTTTCGACCCGCCTCAGGCCGAGCTGGGAAAAGGGGCAGAAGGCCCGGACGGCCCCGGGGAGGCGCACTTCGTACCCCCCCTTGATTTCCTTCTCGACCCGGCCGTCCACGGGGATGGCGCTGCGCCAGGCTTCCTCCAGCTGTTCCGTCCCTGTGGCGCCGCCGCCGATGCGGGTCGTGAAGCGCAGTTCCCCTCCGCTACGGGAGAGAAAGTAGGCGCCGACTCTGTCGCCCACGGCCGCCGTCAACTCCCCTTGGGCGTCCTGCAGCTCGCGCACGTCGAGGACCCCTTCACCCTTCTGGCCGACGTCGAGAAAGACCCACTCCTTGCCGATCTGCAGTATGGTCGCCTGGATTTTCTGTCCCGGTTCCAGAGGTGCGGCGGCACTCAGGCTCTGCTCGAAGAGTTCGGCAAAGCTCTCGTCTTCGCTTGTGTCAGCACTCTGGTCCTTGTCGTCAGTCATGGCGCAATCCTTTGAAGGGGTAAATGGTCAGGGGTGCCATTATAGACATTTTACGCCGGGTGTAAACGTCTTCAGGGGATGGGGCGGTGTTTCCCCTTTTCCTGGAACATGCCGCCGGTGACGACAAACCCCATGGCCCGGTTGGTGGAAATGTCGATGGGGCGGACCGCCGAGCGCGGCACGATGAGGGTGTAGCCGCCGATCTGATAACTCAGCGGCAGGTAGACGGCGATTTCGTCCTCCTTACCCATACCTTGGGGGAGGTCGCGAAAGTCGCTGCAGGTGACGAACCCGATCAGGCGCATCGGCACCCCCCCCATATTCATCTCCAGCGCCACGACCTGGTGAAATTCCCGGCTCTTCTTCTGGGCGAAGAACCCGATGAAGTCCTTCACCGAGCCGTACAGGGTCTTGACCACGGGAATACGGTTGAGGGCCTCTTCACCCAGGCTGAGGATGCGGCGAAAGAGGAAGGCGTTGACGAAGAGGCCGAGGCAGAAGATCAGGAACATTCCGACCAGAAGCCCCATCCCCGGGAGATACCACCCCTCGGGGAGAACGACCTTGATGGCGTTGCCGAGGATCGTCTCTGCCGAACGCACCAGCCAGTAGAGGATGTAGAGGGTCAGCGCCGAAGGGAGGATGGCGATCATTCCCCGGACCATTATTCCGGAGAGCCACTGGCCTGCTGTCTTTTTTTTCGGGGGCGGAGAATCCATTTCGGTCGTCTCGATCTGGTAAGGGGTGGGAAATCAGCGGGACCACGGATAAATTGTAATCCTGGGGGCGTCAAAGTAAAGCGTCATCTCTTCTGCGGTTCTGAATGGTTTGGTGAAAGGTCGGGGCAAGGCCTCTCTTGTGCCGGGGGGCTCCCGTTCGTCGCAAAAAAACTTCCCGTGCGGGGTCCCTTTACAACGCCCTTCTCCGTGGTAACCTGAAAGCAACTCGAAGACAAAAGGAGGAAGAGATCATGACCCTCTCCGAGCCACCGGGCCGCGAAAGAACCGCGCCAACAAAAAATTAACTCAATATCCGAGGTGACATTTCTCGGACACAAAAAACCCCGGCGAAAAAGGCCGGGGTTTTTTTGTGTCCGGAAGTAAATAATAAGGGCGGCGACGGGACCGATGACAGGTTCAAATTCATGAGCATGTCTCCTCAGGGTCTGCCGTTCTCCGCCGGCCCCTTGACCCTGCCGACCTGGCCGTCGCTGAGCCGCACCTTGATGCCCCGGGAGTGGAAGGGGGCGCTGGTGAGGATGTCCTGGACGATTCCGCAGGTCAGCCTGTCGCTCTTCTGGTCCTTCTTGAGAACAATATCGACCGCCAGTCCCGGGCGGATGTCGCTGCGCTGTCGCGGGTCCATGGTCGTCTCCTAAAGGTCGAGCTCGCCCCGTCCCTGGGAGAGGGCGGCCCGCTCGGCGGTCACCCGGGGATCGTCGAGGTAATCTTCAAAGGACATGACCCGGTCGATAATCCCCCCGGGGGTGAATTCAACGATGCGGTTGGCCACGGTGGAGACGAATTCGTGGTCATGGGCGGCAAAGAGAATCACCTCGGGAAAGGCGATCAGGCCGTTGTTGAGGGCGGTGATCGATTCAAGGTCGAGGTGGTTGGTCGGCTCGTCGAGGATCAGGGTGTTGGCCCCCTTGAGCATCATCCGCGACAGCATGCAGCGGACCCGCTCGCCGCCGGAGAGGACGCGGGTTTTCTTGGTGGCATCGTCGCCGGAGAAGAGCATGCGCCCGAGAAAGCCGCGGGCAAAGCTCTCGCCGTCGCAGGGGGGAAACTGGCAGAGCCATTCGATGAGGTTGTAATCGTTGTCGAAGTAGGCGCTGTTTTCCTTGGGAAAGTAGCTGTGGGTGATCGTTACCCCCCAGCGGACGGTGCCGGCGTCGGGCTTGAGCTCTCCGTCAAGGATCTGGAAAAGGGTGGTCTTGGCGAGGCTGTCCCCGCCGACAAAGGCGATCTTGTCCCCCTTGTTGACGATCAGGTCGAGATTTTTCAGAACTTCCACTCCGTCGACGGTCTTGGAGAGGCCGGTGATCTCGAGGATGATGTCGCCGCAGGGACGTTCGGGCTTGAAGACCACAAAGGGGTACTTGCGGGAGGAGACGGGCATTTCCTCGAGGGTCAGCTTGTCGAGAAGCTTCTTGCGCGACGTGGCCTGCTTGGCCTTGCTGGCGTTGGAGGAGAAGCGCTGGATGAATTCCTTGAGCTCGTTGGCCTTGTCGGTGACCTTGCGGTTTTCGTCCTGCTTCTGCTTCAGAGTCAGCTGGCTGGCCTGGTACCAGAAGTCGTAGTTGCCGACATAGACAGTGATCTTGCCGAAGTCGATGTCGGCGACATGGGTGCAGACCTGGTTGAGGAAGTGGCGGTCATGGGAGACGACGATCAGGGTGTTCTGGAAACGGGAGAGGAAGTCGTCGAGCCAGGCGATCGACTTGAGGTCGAGATGGTTGGTCGGCTCGTCCAGGAGGAGGATTTCCGGGTTGCCGAAGAGGGCCTGGGCGAGGAGGACCCGGACCTTGTCTCCCCCTTCAAGCTCCTTCATCGTCTTGTAGCGCAGCTCTTCGGGGATGCCGAGACCGTTGAGGAGGACCGCGGCCTCGGATTCGGCCTCATAGCCGTTCATCTCCGAGAATTCGGCTTCGAGCTCGCCGGAGCGGAGGCCATCCTCCTCGGTGAATTCGGGCTTGGCGTAGATCGCCTCCCGCTCCATCATCAGCTGGTAGAGGCGCTTGTGCCCCATGATGACGGTATTGAAGACCGTTTCCTCATCGAAGGCGAAGTGGTCCTGACGCAGCACGGCGATGCGTTCGCCGGGACCGACGGAAATCTCGCCCCGGTCGGCTTCGATTTCGCCGGCGAGAATTTTGAGAAAAGTCGACTTGCCGGCGCCGTTGGCGCCGATGAGTCCGTAGCAGTTGCCGGGAATGAACTTTATGTTGACGTCCTTGAAGATGACCCTCTTGCCGTAGGAGAGGGCGACATTGTTGGCGCTGATCATGATCGTTTCTTCCTTTGTTGAAAAATAAAAAACCACAGGGGTGAATCCCTGTGGGTCACATGCTCCTTATTAATAACACTTTTTCCCCCGCCGCGGCAATCCCTTTTTAAGGGCGGGTTGCTGCCGGGGCGGCAGATCCTTGAACCCGGCCTCCATTTTTCGTCGATATCGCCCTTCAGCCCACTGCAATGATCTCATAGTCGCGCATCGTATCGCCGACCCCCGTCGTCACCTGGTCCCCCTCGATTCGGCCGAGGAGCTCCTGCCCGAGAGGGGAGCTGGGGGTAATGACGATGATTTCCCGGTTGCCGTCGAAAACCTTCAGGCCTCCGGCTTCCGGGCCGATGAGGACGGTCCGGAATCGCCCGTCCTCCCCTTCGAGAGTGACCAGGGCGCCGAGGCGGATCGGCTCCCCGTCGCCGAAGGGACGAAGTTCCAGAGCCTTGTAGCTTTCCAGGGCCATCCGGATCTCCTGGGCGCGATTGGCCTGTCCCTGGGCGACGTAGGATGCTTCGAGGGCGAGGGTTTCATACTCGTTGTCGGGGAGGTTTTCCGCGTTGGTCGCCGCTTCGTGGGCAGCGCGGGCGGCCTGGAGGAAAAGTTCGAGATCGGCGGCGAGCTGTTCGATGATCCGTTGCCGGAGGGGTTCTTTATCCATGGTCGAAAGAGGGTTCCAGGGCTGTGGCCGGGGGGGCGGAGTTATTTTTTCCAGTCGCGACGGCGGCTCGTCTCTTCGTCGGACTCGACTTCGTTGAGGATCTCCAGGTAGGCCGCGTAGCGATCGGCGGGGACCGTCCCCCGGGCGACCAGTTCGGCTACGGCGCACCCCGGCTCGCTGCGGTGCCGGCAGTTGCGAAAGCGGCAGCTGTTTTCGCCGAGGGCTTCGAACCCGGGGAAGTGAAGGGAGAGATCGTCGGTGCTGATGTCGACGAGACCGAAATCCCGAAAGCCGGGGGTGTCGATCAGTTCCCCTCCCTTCTCCAGGGCGTTGAGGGTGGAGACGGTGGTGGTGTGGCGTCCGAGGCCGTATTCGCTGATCTCACCGACCCGCAGGTCGATCTCCGGGCAGAGGACGTTGAGAAGGGAACTTTTGCCGACACCGGTGGTCCCGACGAAGGCGCCGCGGTGCCCCTGGGCAAAATAGAGACGCAGTGGTTCGAACCCCTGGCGGAGGGCGGCGCTTAAGGGGAAAATCGGCAGGGTCGTTCCGTAGCAGTTGCGAAGTGCTTCCAGCAGTTCTTCGGCGCCGGGGAGGTCGCACTTGTTGACCACGACAAAGGGGAGAAGTCCGCCGCTGCGCGCCGCGACGATGGCCCGGTCGAGAAACCCCGCCGGCGGGACGGGGATTGGGGCGACGACGATACCGAGGACGTCGAGATTGGCGCCGACGAGGTGGACGCCCCCCCGGGTGTCCCGGCGGCGCAGCTCGCTGCGCCGCGGGTGGCGATGCAGTACTTCGTCGCACACCGTTACTCCGTCGCCGACGACGTGTCCGGAGTTTCGTTTGACCCGCACCCGCGCCTGTTCGCCGTCGTCGAAGCGGACCTCGACCGCTACCCCGAGGTGGGCGACGATGACCCCTTCCCGTCCCGGGGAGGGGTTGCTGCCTGTATTTTTCAAAGGGGGCTCCTCGGCGGATGGGGGGACTGCTGCGAGGGTAAGGCAGCCGCCGATTCTTGTCAATACGCCTGATGGGTGCTCCGTTGCAAATGCGGTGATTGCCGATAAACTGGATCCTGTTCTTTTCCTCAAGCCCCTTTTCGGAAGCATGTCAAGGAGGTCCGATGATTACCCTCAATGTCAACGGCCAGACTCATGAGCTCGATATCCCCCCCGATGCCCCTCTCCTCTGGGTGCTGCGCGAGAAGCTGCAGCTGACCGGAACCAAGTTCGGTTGCGGTCAGTCGCTGTGCGGCGCCTGCACCGTCCACGTCGACGGCGAGGCGACCCGCTCCTGTGTCACGGCGGTGAGCGAGGTGGAAGGGAAGAAGGTGGTCACCGTCGAAGGACTGGTTCCCCGGTGGATGGATCCGCTGAAGGAGGCCTGGCTGGCCGAGGAGGTCCCCCAGTGCGGCTACTGCCAGCCCGGACAGCTGATGGCGGCGGCGGCGCTGCTGGTGAAAAATCCGGAGCCGAGCGATGCCGAAATCGATGCGGGAATGTCCGGCAACATCTGCCGCTGCGGCACCTATCCGCGGATCCGCAAGGCGATCCGCCGTGCGTCCAGGTCGGCGGCCGAGGGGAGGGGCGTATGAGCGAATCGGTCGATATCCGCCGCCGGGAGTTTCTTCTCGCCAGTGCCGCCGTCGGCGGCGGACTGGTCCTCGGATTCTACCTGCCGCCGCGCGGCGGGGTGATCGCCGCCGCGGCCGCCGAACCTGCCTCCGTTACGCCGAGCGCCTGGCTGCGCATCGCCGCCGACGGCACGGTGACGATCATCGTCGCCAAGTCGGAGATGGGGCAGGGGGTCTATACCTCCATGCCGATGCTCATCGCCGAGGAACTGGAGGCCGACTGGTCCCGGGTGCGCATCGAGCCGGCGCCGGTGGCGGACGTCTACAACCATACCGTCTTCGGGGTGATGGTCACCGGCGGCAGCACCAGCGTCTCTTCTTCCTGGGAGCAGCTGCGCACTGTCGGTGCGGCCGCCAAGCAGATGCTCATTGCCGCAGCTGCAAAAAAATGGGAGGTTCCCGTCTCCGAGTGCCGGGCCCGTGAGGGCCTCGTCAGTCATCCCGGCAGCGGCCGCTCCCTCGGCTTCGGGGCCCTGGCCGAAGGGGCGGCGGGCGAGCCGGTCCCCCCCGTCGTGGCTCTCAAGGATCCCGGGGATTTTCGCCTCATTGGCCGCTCCCTCCCCCGCCTCGATTCACCCGCCAAAGTTGCCGGCACCGCCGTCTTCGGCATCGACGTCCAACGACCCGGGATGCTGGTAGCGGTCGTTTCCCGCCCGCCGGTCTTCGGTGCCCGTCTCAAAAGTTTCAAGTCCGAGGCGGCCCGCAAGGTGTCGGGAGTCCGGTCGGTGGCTCAAATTCCATCGGGAGTCGCCGTCATCGCCGAAGGCTACTGGCAGGCGCTCAAGGGGCGCAAGGCTCTGGAGATCGACTGGGAGGAGGGAGAAGGCGCCGCTCTTTCCAGCGAAGGACTGCGGGAGGCGTACCGTGCCCTCGCCGAGACGCCGGGGACGGTCACCCGCAGCGAAGGGGATGCCGGTGCTGCTCTGGCCGCGGCGCCCCGCACCCTTGTCGCCGAGTACGATCTCCCCTACCTGGCCCACGCCGCCATGGAGCCCCTCAACTGCGTGGTGGAACTCAAGGACGACTCCTGCGAGATCTGGACCGGGACCCAGTTTCAGACCGTCGACCGCAACGCCGCGGCGAAGGCCGCCGGGCTCAAGCCCGAACAGGTGCAGATCCACACCACCTATCTCGGCGGCGGCTTCGGCCGTCGGGCCAATCCGGCCTCCGATTTTGTCGTCGAGGCGGTGCATGTCGCCCGGGCGGCCAGGGCGCCGGTGAAGGTCATCTGGAGCCGTGAGGACGACACCCGCGGCGGCTGGTACCGCCCCCTGTGGTACAGCCGCCTGCAGGGGGGTCTCGACGAGGGGGGGACGCCGGTCGCCTGGAGCCACCGCATCGTCGGCCAGTCGATTCTCAGCGGCACCCCCTTCGAGCAGGCGGTTGCCGCCCAGGGATTCGACGGCACTTCGGTGGAGGGGGCGATGGAACTCCCCTACGCCATCCCCAACATACGGGTCGATCTCCATTCCCCGACCCAGGTGGTGCCGGTGCAGTGGTGGCGCTCCGTCGGCCACTCCCACACCGGCTTCGTCGTCGAATCCTTCCTCGACGAAATGGCCCATGCCGCCGGGCACGACCCCTACCGCTTACGGCGCCGTCTCCTCGCCGATCACCCCCGCCATCGCCGCGTCCTCGACCTGGCGGCGGAAAAGGGGGGATGGGGAGAAAAACTCCCCCCGGGGAAAGGACGAGGTCTCGCCCTGCATCACTCTTTCGGCTCCTATGTCGCCCAGGTGGCGGAGGTTGCCGTCGATGAGAAGGGGAGGATTCGGGTCGAGCGGGTGGTCTGCGCCGTCGACTGCGGCCGGGTGGTCCATCCTGACACGGTGCGGGCGCAGATGGAGAGCGGCATCGTCTTCGGGCTTTCGGCGACCCTCTTCGGCGAGCTCACCCTGGAAAAGGGGCGGGTGCTGGAATCGAATTTCCATGACTATCCGGTGCTGCGCCTCGAGGAAACTCCGGTCATCGAGGTGCACCTCGTGGAGAGCAGCGAAAAGCCGACGGGGGTCGGCGAACCGGGAGTGCCGCCGGTGGCCGCGGCGGTGGCCAACGCCGTCTTTGCCGCTGTCGGCGCCCGGGTGCGCCGCCTCCCCCTCCTTCCGGAGCGGGTTCTGGCCGCCCGCCACAGGTCCTGAGAGGGAAACCCATGGACGATGCCAAACTCTACGAAGAAATCCTGCGACTGAAGAGGGAGGGCGTCTCCGCCGTGCTGGCTCTGGTGGTGGAGAGCAGCGGTTCGGCTCCCCGCAAGGCCGGAGCCAAGATGCTCCTGCAGGGGGATGGGCGCGTCTTCGGCAGCGTCGGCGGCGGTCTCCTCGAAACGCAGGCGCTGGAGGCGGCGCAAGAGGTCATGGCCACGGGGGAGTCCCGCCTCTTTTCCTTTTCCCTGTCCGAGGAAAACGGCATGGTCTGCGGCGGCCGGGTGGTCCTTTATCTCGAAGCCCTGCGCCCCCCTCCCCGGTTGATCGTTGTCGGCGCCGGACATGTCGGCCAGGCGCTGGCTGCTGCCTCCCGACCTGCGGGATTTGCCGTAACCCTGGTCGATCCCGTCGTCGGCGGCAGCCCCCCCCGGGTGGCGGGGTTTGCCGCCGCCGATCTCACCTGCCCGGCGGCGGAAGTCTTTCGGGAACTGCCCGTCGACGACAGCAGCTATATCGTCGTCGCCGCCCCGAGCCATCGGGACGATTTTGCCGCAGTGAGCGGCGCTCTCGAAACCTCGGCCACCTACATCGGCATGCTCGGCAGCCGCCGAAAACGGGAGGCGTTGCGCCTCCATCTCCAGGAGTCGGGATTTTCGGAGCAGGCCATCGCGCGGGTCGTGACCCCGGCTGGCCTGGCGATCGGCGCCCAGACCCCCGGGGAGATCGCCGTCAGTATTCTCGCCCAACTCATCGAGATCAGGAGGATCCATGGCGCAGCCGGTCGCGGCACTTATTCCGGCGGCGGGGCGCTCGCGCCGGATGGGGCGCTGCAAGGCGCTCCTCCCCTTCGGTGACCGATGCGCCATCGAGCGGGTCGTCGCCACCCTTCAGGCCGCTGGCATCGAGGAAATTCTCGTCGTTCTCGGACCGACGGGGGGAGAAACGGCCCGGGTCCTTGCCCCGACCGCGGTGAGGATTGTCTGGAATACGAATCCCGACAGCGACATGGCCTCTTCGGTGCGACTCGGCCTGGAGCACCTGAGCCCCGGCGCCGGCGGGGTGATGGTCTTTCTCGCCGATCACCCACTGGTCGGTGTCGCCACCGTGAAAGCCCTCCTTGGGGCCCATTCCCTTTCGCCGGAAACGATTCACATCCCCTGCCTGGGCGGTAAAAAAGGACATCCCGTTCTTTTCCCCCGCGCTGTCCTCTCCGAAATCCGCACCCTGTCCACCCTGCGTGACGTCTGCCGAAAGGACCCCGCGCGGGTCGATCTTCTCCCCGTCGACGACCCTGCTATTCTCCATGATCTCGATACCCCGGAGGCTTACCTCCGGGCCCTCGCCTGGTGGCAGGCTGCGGACGGCGGCGCTCCCCCCTGAAAAACCGGGTTCAGGGGAGGGCGTAGTGAAGGAGGATGACCCCTTTGCCCGGTTCGGCTTCCGGGAAGTCGGGGCCCGGCTCCAGGGAGCCGAGGATTCGGGCTTCGGGGAGGATTTCCGAGAAAAGGAGGGTGAGAAAATCCGCAGGGAGATGGGGTCCGTTGAGGCAGGCGAGAACTTGACCTCCGGGAGCCAGAAGTTCGGGGAGACGCCGGATCAGTTTCGGCCAGTGGCGTTCGGCGGTGAAGCTCTCTCCCTGGCTGGCTGGCGGGTCGCAGATCACCAGATCGAAGGGACCGAGTTTTCGCAGCTTGCCGAAGCTGCGGAAGAGCTCGAGGGGAAGAAAATGGGCACGTCGCGGGTCGAAACCGTTGATGCGGTGGTTGAGTTTGCCGAGTTCCAGCGCCCCCCGGTTCATGTCGAGATTGACCACATGGGCGGCGCCTCCGGCCAGGGCCGCCAGAGAAAAACCGCAGCTGTAGGCGAAGAGGTTGAGCACCCGTTTGTTCACCCCCAGTTGACGAACGAGGGCCCGTCCGGCGGCCATGTCGGGGAAGAAGCCGACGTTCTGGGAGTCGCCGAGGCGCAGGCGGAAGCGCAGCCCCTCTTCCACGGCCTCGAGTTCGACCGGCAGGGTCCCGTGCAGGAGGCGGCTCGGAGCCCCGTGCAGAAAGCGCTCCTGCAGGAGGATGGTCTCCGGCTCCTGCGGGAGCTCGGCGCGCAGCAGGGCCGTCAGTTCATCGAGCCAGACCTGCCGGCGCTCACGGTAAAGAATCACCATGATCAGCGGCGGATAGGCGTCGATGGTCAGGTCGCTGTAACCCTCGAAAGAGTGCCCCCGGCCGTGGAAGAGGCGGCGCGCCTCCCCCGCCCTGGGGAAATGTTTGCGGATTTCGTTGCGGATGGTTTCCATGGCGGGGATTGTGCCAGATCGGGAGCTTTTTGACCAGCGGGAGGTGTAGGGGAGGGGAAAAGGGAGAGGGTCGGTTGCCTGCCGGATCCCTCCAGAGGAAGGGGACCCCCGGGCGCCGGGTACGACGGAAAATCTCACCCTTTTCGGCCGGCCCTGCAGAAGAAATGAAAAACGGGGATGACGGCAGCCGGGGAATCTGCGATCCTTGACTCCATGGAGACCAGGGATGACATGGACGATGGGGGGGAGAGGTCCTGGCTGGGTATTCCCAGGGACTTGGGCGGCGGCAGCGCCGCTGACGACCTGTCGCCGGAGGCGGCTCGGCGCTGGGGGCAGGTTCTGGCGGCGCGCCGTATCCCCTGCCGCACCGAGCCGAGTCCCTGCGGCTTTCGGCTCCTGGTGCCGCCAGCCCTGCACGCTGCCGCCCTTGAGGAGCTGCGTCTCTTCGAGGAGGAAAACCGTAACTGGCCCCCTCCCGAGCCTCCGACCAAGGGGCGTGGGGGGAGCCCCTTTGCCCCCCTCTCCGTCCTGATCCTGCTGGCGACCTTCCATAACCTCACCCTCCTCGATCTGCACCTCTTCGGCTTCTCGTCCCCCGACTGGGGGGCGCTCGGCAATGCCCACGCCGGCCAAATCCTCGCCGGCCAGTGGTGGCGGCCCCTGACCGCCCTCACGCTCCATTCCGACGGGGTGCACCTTCTCGGCAATATCGCTCTCGGCGCCCCCTTTATCGTTCTTCTCTGCCGCGACCTCGGCTCGGGCCTCGCCTGGACCCTGATTCTTTCCTCCGGTGCTCTCGGCAATCTGGCCAATGCCCTCCTGCAGCTCCCGGATCACCGCGCCGTCGGTGCTTCGACGGCGGTCTTCGGAGCGATCGGGCTTATCGCCGCCCTCTCTTTGCGCCGCCGGAAACACCAGGTTTCGTGGCGCCCTCTCCTCCCCGTCGCCGCCGCCCTGGCGCTCCTTGCCCTGCTGGGGACCGGCGGCGAGGGGACCGATCTCGGAGCCCACCTCTTCGGCCTTGTCAGCGGGTTTTTTCTTGGCCTGCTCAGTGCCCGCCCACTTGACCGTCGCGGGCGTCCCGGCCCCTGGGGGAATCGGCTGCTGGCTCTGGCCAGCGCCCTGGCGGTTCTCTCTTCCTGGGTGGGGGCTCTGCTGCTGGGGTGAGCGGGGAATCAGAAAATAGGGCCATCCCCGGGAGAACCTCCGGTATCCTCCGCCGCCGCTATTGACATTGGTCCCTTTTAAGGTGAAATGGGAGGACGTACGGCGGGAAAATTTTTGCCGAAGAGAGCGCGGGGCCATCGGGGGTGGACGGGTCATGAGGGAGCGGGAGGACGGACTGATCGCCGGGGGGGACGGCTACCGCGAACTGTACCTGCAGACGCCGGTGATGATGCACTCCATCGACAGCACCGGACGCCTGCTGGAAGTCAGCGACTTCTGGCTCGAGGTTCTCGGGTATGAGCGCGAAGAGGTCCTCGGGACCAAACTGACCCTTTATCTCAGTGAAAATTCCCGGCGTCTGGCCGAAGATACCTTTCTCCCCCAGTTTTTCAGGGTCGGTTTCGTCAAGGACGTCCCCTACCAGATGGTCAAGAAGAACGGCGAGGTGATCGATGTCCTCGTCTCCGCCGTATCCGAGCGGGACCGTCTGGGGAACATCCGCCGCAGCATGGCGGGAATTCTCGACGTGACCGAACGCAAGAAGACGGAGGAGGAGATCTATCGCCTCGCCCATTACGACCAGCTGACCGGGCAGCCGAACCGATTTCTGCTCCGCGACCGCCTGCATCAGGCCCTGGCTCAGGGAATCCGCGACGGGGAGGAGGTGGCGGTCTTCTTCCTCGATCTCGACCGATTCAAATGGGTCAACGACACCCTGGGTCACGCGGCGGGGGACGCCCTCCTGCAGGTCGTGGCCCGCAGGCTGACCGAATGCGTACGGGCGATCGACACCGTGGCGCGCATCGGCGGGGACGAATTCGTGGTGATTCTCTACGGAATTCTCTCCAGCGACGATCTGGCGGTCTTTGCCTCGCGGATTCTCGAGTCCCTTTCCCGACCCACCTGTCTTGAAGGGAAGGAGTTCATCGCTTCGGCCAGTATCGGCATCGCCATCTGCCCTGTCGACGGCGAGGACGAGGACACACTGCTGCGCAATGCCGATACGGCGATGTACGCCGCCAAGGAAGTCGGAGGGAACAGTTACCAGTTCTTCTCCACGGAGATGGCCGCCCGGGCCCAGGCCAAGCTCGGCATCGAATCGAGTCTGCGCCGGGCCTTCAACCACCAGGAGTTCTTCCTCGTCTACCAGCCCCAGTTCGATCTGCGCACCCGGAAAATCTCCGGGTTCGAGGCTCTCCTTCGCTGGGCCCATCCGACCGAGGGGACGATAGGGCCGTCCCGTTTCATCCCCGTGGCCGAGGAGACGGGGCTGATTATCCCCCTCGGCGCCTGGGTGCTGCAGACGGCCTGCCGCCAGGCGATGGCATGGCGTAAGGCCGGGTTCCCCCGCATGCGCATGGCGGTGAATATTTCCGCCCGCCAGTTCGCTCGTCCCGACTTCATCGATCTGGTGGAAGGGGTTCTCAAGGAGACGGGCCTTGAACCGGAATTGCTCGAGATCGAACTCACCGAGACCACGGTCATGGAAAGTATTGAAGAGGCGATCACCACCCTCACCGACCTGAAGATCCGCAAGGTCAATCTGGCCATCGACGATTTCGGCACCGGCTATTCGTCCCTGATTTATCTCAAGCACTTCCCCTTTGACCGCATAAAGATCGCCCAGGAGTTCGTTCGCAACATCCCCGGGGATCCGGAAGACAGGGCGATCGTCGAGGCGATTCTGGTGATGGGGCGCAGCCTGAAGCTTGCGGTGATTGCCGAAGGGGTGGAGAAGAAGGAGCAGCTCGATTTCCTGACCAAACGCCACTGTCACGAGATGCAGGGATATTATTTCGGACGCCCCGCCTGCGCCGGCGAGATTCCCGGTCGGATCATTTCTGGCGGGCTGCACTAGGAGTCGGGGAGGCGAGACGCGACAAAGCCGGCATGGGGAGGAGGCGCCCCGTGCCGGCTTTGCCGTGTTTCGTGTGTATCAATGAAGAAGGAGGTTTCGCCGGCCCGCCTGCCACAACAGGCCTTTGATGGTTTGGACTATACTGCGGCGACCCGGTTTGTGCCACGTGGTCATTGGTAAAAATTCGGGGCCGAGTCGCCGCCTGAGGGGTGTGCATTTGCACATCCCTGTAAACATGATGCGGAGAATAAATAAAATGTACGATTTCAGCCGATGCAAAATCTGCGCAGCCACCTCAGCGATCCCTGTGTATGCGCTGCGGGACGTCAGGATCTACGTCTGTCCGGCGTGTGGTTTTCACTATGCCGACTATCTCGACGGCGCTCCCCTGGAGACGGTTCCGGGTGAGGGGGCCCTGACCGAGGGGGGACGGAACTATATGGACAGCCGTTTAGATGAAAACCAGGTGCAAAACCTCAGCCGCCTGAATTTGATCAGACGATATTGCCCCCTGGCCGAGGCCCGATGTCTCGATGTTGGAGCCGGGGTGGGAACCTTCCTCGATCTCCTCGGCCGGCAAGGAGCCCAGGGCCACGGCATTGAGCCGAGCGCTCTGCGGCGGGAATTCGCTGGCGGGAAATACGGTATTTTGCTGAATCGGGAGCCGGTTGATAAACCCTTCTGGCAGGAAGGCTTTGCCGGCTTTTTCGATCTGGCGACCCTCTGGGACGTCATCGAGCATGTCGACTTCCCTCGGGAAACCCTCGCAGCCGTCTGGCGCCTTCTGCGTCCCGGCGGGATGCTGTTCCTCGATACCCCGTCGCGGGAGGCCCTCGATTATCGCATCGGCGAAATTTCTTACCGGCTCAGCGGCGGACAATGCCCCCTCTTTCTCGAGACGATTTACGCCCGTCTTCCCTACGGTCACAAACAGATCTTCACCGCAGGAGAACTGGTCGAACTTCTGAAGGGTCTCGGTTTCGAGATTCTGCAACTCGACAGCCGCCACGAGCCCCCCGCCCCCTCTATTTTCCATCGTCTGCGCCCCGGAAAAGGGATCGTGGTCGTGGCCCGCAAGCCGGAAAACTGACCTTCGCCACAAACCCGTCATGGTCATATCTTCAAGGTCCCCCGGGAGCCCGTGCCTCGGGGGACTTCTTTTTTGTTCAAAGGGATGACCGGTGCGATTGCGGTTACATTTTCCTCTGCTAATCTGGAGGCTACGGAAAAAGTAAGATTTTTCATTGGCCCGAAACCCAAGGAGGCTCGCCATGAGAAAACAGTGTCTGTGTTTGTTGTCGGCTTTTATTCTCGTACCCCTTGCCCTGTCACCGGCCTTTGCCGGGACACGGCAAGGGGCGCTGACCCTGTCGCCGATGGTCGGCGGCTACATCTTCGAGGGGCAGCAGAACATGGATAACGGACCGATCTTCGGTCTGGGGGTCGATTACGCCTTCACCAAGGCGTTGAGCGCCGAACTCTTCTACGGCTTCATCGCCAGCGAGAACGACGCCGGTCAGGATATCGACAGCCACCAGGGTCGGCTGGATGCCCTGTATCATTTCCGAACCGACAGGTCGCTGGTTCCCTATCTGGCGGCCGGTCTCGGCGGGATGGCCCTGGACAGCAATGCCCCCCAGGACGACACCTTTCTCCTCGACTGGGGGGTGGGGGCGAAGTATTTTTTCAGCGAAGACTGGGCCTTGCGCGCCGACGCCCGGCATATCTTTACCACCGAGGATTCGAACCACAACCTGGCCCTGATGGCCGGATTGAGCTACCTGATCGGCGGGACCCGGGCGCAGGCGGCGGCCCCGGCACCGAGGGATAGCGACGGCGACGGCGTCAGCGACAATCTCGACCGCTGTCCCGACACCCCGCGCGGCGTCAAGGTCGACGGGAAGGGATGCCCCCTCGACTCCGATGGCGACGGCGTGGCCGACTTCGAGGACAAATGCCCCGGCACGCCCCGTGGTATCAAGGTCGATGTCCGGGGGTGTCCGGTCGATTCCGACGGCGACGGCGTGACGGACGACCGGGACAAGTGTCCGGCCACGCCCAAGGGGGAATTTGTCGATGCCGACGGCTGTACCCTGAAGCTGACCTTGCACATCAACTTCGATTTCGACAAGGCGGAGATCAAGCCCGAGTTCGAGAAGGATCTCGAGAATGCGGGGCGCTTTATCCTCGAGCACAAGGACGTCCCCTATATCCTCATCGCCGGCTATACCGATTCGGTGGGCGAGGACGCCTACAACCGGCAACTCTCCGAGCGCCGGGCCCAGGCGGTCGTCGAGTATCTGGCCGCCA
Organism: Desulfuromonas soudanensis; assembly: GCF_001278055.1. Taxonomy (NCBI): domain Bacteria; kingdom Pseudomonadati; phylum Thermodesulfobacteriota; class Desulfuromonadia; order Desulfuromonadales; family Desulfuromonadaceae; genus Desulfuromonas; species Desulfuromonas soudanensis. The sequence goes on from NZ_CP010802.1 coordinate 255,758, forward strand.
AATTCGACATCGACCCCCGGCGCCTGGCGGCCCGCGGCTACGGGGAGGAGCGGCCTGTCGCCAGCAACGACACCGAGGAGGGACGCTACGAGAACCGCCGGGTCGAGGTGATCTGCTGCGTTCTTATCCCCGAGGACTGACCGGGCAGGGCGGGTGTTTCTCTTTCGCCGGGGGTTGTGCTAATCTGGGCCATCTCCGGCCAGAGGATGCTTGAACGATGCCCTCCCTCCTGAAAACCGTTTTTTTCGTGCTGCTGCTGGCGGCGCTGCTCCTCTCTTCCTGTGCTCCTGCGCCGCTCCCTCCCCGGGGGGGAGCGGCGCAGACGGCCGATCCGATCGCCGATCTTCTCGACGATGCGATCACGACCAGTGAGGATGGGGCCCCTCTCGAGGCCATGGGGTACTCCGTGCAGGTCGGCGCCTTCACCTCCGTGGATAATGCCGTGCGCCTCGAGCGTCTCCTCAACGGCAAGGGGATCGACGCCTATTATTTCCGTCACGAGTCGGGGCTCTACAAGGTGCGCTTCGGCAATCACAAAACCTACCGTCTCGCCCGCACCGAAGCCGAGGGGCTCCGCTCCCAGGGGATGATCGACGACTACTTCATCGTCATCCCCGAAGATTACGCCGCGGCGCGCCTCGGCAGGGGGCGCCGGGGGGATCTGCGCGCCGAGCTGGTGGAGACGGCCCGGCGCTTCATCGGCGTCCCCTACCGCTGGGGGGGGACCGATCGCGACGCCGGCTTCGACTGCAGCGGCCTGACCATGGTCTGCTATCGCCTCAATGGCCTCAATCTCCCCCGGGTTTCGGGGAGTCAGTTTCAGGCCGGGACGCCGGTGGCCAAAGACCGCCTGCGTCAGGGGGACCTGATCTTTTTTGCCACCGCCGGCGGCCGGAAGGTCTCCCACGTCGGCCTCTACATCGGCGAGGGCAAATTCATCCACGCCCCGCGCACGGGCAAGACGGTGCGCATCGCCGATCTTTCAACCCCCTTCTTCGCCCGGGCCTACCTCGGCGGCCGCAGCTATCTGTAAGCCCCTGTCAGCCATTATGTCTAGCGGCTCCATTGCTCCGCCAACCACCGCTGCTGCACGGATTCGAACCCTTCCCCGGAATAGAGGAGGAATGAGGCGACGGCTTTGTCGAACGCTTCGCCGCGCCCCTGGGCCAGAAGGAGATCGAGCATTCGCGGCCAGCCGTATTCCTCGAGGAGCCACTCCACGAAATCGCGACTCTGGCGGTAGGCTATTGCCGCCTCTTCGGCGTTGAGCCCGTCGAAGGAGCGCTCCAGGCGGGGAAAGGGGAGGGGAGCACCGTAGCCTTCCTGGCGGTGGTGGAGGTCCCCCTCGGCAACCTGGGCCAGCCCCTCGTTGAGCCAGAGGGGGAGTTTGCCGCGGGTCAGGGTCCAGAGGAGGAGGTGGGCGTACTCGTGGTAGAGGATGCGCCGCAGCTGCGGGGTCATTTCCTTTACCCCCCGCACCGGCACCCGGATCTTGCCGTCGTAGGCCCCCCCGGCCCAGTCCGGAGCCCCGGTCACCGCGACAAAATCCTTCCTGCCGTAGAGAATCACGGTCACGGACCCCTCGGGAAAGGCATTGAACAGCGAGCCGAGATCGCCATAGGCCTCCTGCAGCACCTCCAATGTCTGGTCGCCAAGTTCCTCGCCGCCGTCGACGTAGGAGATGGCAAAAGTCCCTCCCCGCCTCGTTTCCATCCCTTCGGCAATCTTCACCTCACGGCGGATTTTTGTTAGAAACTCCGTGACCTCCTTCTGCTGAGGCTGCAATTGAAGGGCCTGCTCCAGATAGGTCTGGGCTTCATAAAGCCGCCCCTCCCGGTAACAGACCCGCCCCAGAAGGTGATAAATTTCGCCGGACGGTCCCCCCTCCCGCAACGCCTCGAGGAGTGACTCTTCGGCTTCTGCGGTCCGCCCCTGGCGCAGCATGGCATAGCCGATATATAAGGGAAAGCGTGCGTCATCGGGAGAGAGTTCGGCACCGCGGCGGAACATCTCCAGCGCACCGGACAGATCGTCCTCTTTCAACAGGTCGCCGCCGAGGGCCAGGGAACCGAGAGAGAGCCCCCGCCGCAACTCGGGGTCGAGGGGGGACGTCTGCAGTTCGCGGCGAAGAAGGTCCACCGCCTCCGCGTGCCGCCCCTGTCGCAGCGCCTCGAGGCCGGGGCTGGCGGCGGTCACGGCGACGGGAGCCAGGGCGATAAAGAAGAGTAAAAAAGTGGCGGCCTTGACGAACATTTTGCCTCGAAAATGGGGGGGGAAGGGGGCACCGCCGGGATCGATATGGACCGCGGCGCCGGGAACCGCTATGATACCGCGAAAACAATTCTGACGGATGAGGAAATCGAGTGAAAGTTCACGACTGGAGTGCCGAGGAGCCGCAGCTGCCGCTGCGTTTCGTCGGCGTCTTCCGCTACAGCCGCCGGGCCCTGTCCCTTGTCTGGTCGACCCGGCGCGACCTCACCCTGGCGCTGGCTCTTCTCACCCTCGTCGCCGGCGTCCTCCCCGCCGCGGCCGCCTGGGTCGGGCGGCTGATCGTCGACGGCGTGGTCGCCGCCGGCACGGCGGCGCGGTCGGGGGGCGTCCCGGAGACCGGCGCCGTCCTCCTTCTCGTCGCCTGGGAGGGGGGGATCGTCGCCGCCATTGCCGGCGCCCAACGCGGCATATCCCTTTGCCAGTCGCTTTTGCGGGCGCTGCTGGGCCAGCGGATCAACGTCATGATCCTCGAGAAGGCCCTGACTCTGAGTCTGGCCCATTTCGAGGATTCGGAATTCTACGACAAGCTCACCCGCGCCCGTCGCGAAGCCTCCACCCGCCCGTTAAGCCTGGTCACCCGCACCTTCGGCCTGGTGCAGAACGGCATCTCCCTGGTCAGCTACGGGGCGCTCCTGGTGAAGTTCTCCCCTTGGGCGGTGGTGATTCTGCTTCTGGGCGGCTTTCCCGAATTCATTGCCGAGGCCAAGTTTTCCGGGGACAAGTTTCGCCTCTTCCGCTGGCGCTCCCCCGAATCAAGGATGCAGCTCTACCTCGAGACGGTTCTCGCCCGGGAGGACCACGCCAAGGAGGTCAAACTCTACCGCCTGGGCCCGCGCCTCCTCCAGCGCTACCGGGAGATCTTCCAACGCCTCTTCGCCGAGGACCGCCTCCTGACCCTGCGCCGGGACGCCTGGGGGTTCGCCCTGGGGCTGGTGGGGACCGCCGCCCTCTACGGCGCCTACACCTGGATCGCCCTCGAAGCCATCAAGGGTGCCATCACCCTCGGCCAGATGACCATGTACCTCCTCCTCTTCAAACAGGGGCAGTCGGCCGTCTCGGCCAGTCTCTCCTCCATCAGCGGCATGTACGAGGACAATCTCTACCTTTCCAACCTCTACGAATATCTCGAACAGCCCCTCCCGCCCCCGACCGGGACTCGGACGGTCGGGCCTCTCCCCGGGGACGGGGTCCGCTTCGAGGAGGTCAGCTTCACTTATCCCGGCGGCGAGGAGCCGGCCCTGCGTCAGGTCAGCCTTCAGCTGCGTCCTGGGGAGAGCCTGGCCCTGGTCGGCGAGAACGGCTCGGGGAAAACCACCCTGATCAAACTCCTCACCCGCCTCTACACCCCCGACGGCGGACGCATCCTCCTCGACGGCCTCGACCTTCAGGAGTGGGACGCCGAGACGCTGCGGCGGCGGATCGGCGTCATCTTCCAGGATTTCGGCCGCTACCAGTTCATCGTCGGCGAGAATATCGGCGCCGGCGACGTCGAACACTTCGACGACCGGGCGTGCTGGGAGGAGGCCGCCGACAAGGGGATGGCCGCCGACTTCATCGAGAACCTCCCCCAGGGGTATGACACCCAGCTCGGGCGCTGGTTCAAGGGGGGGCGCGAACTCTCCGGCGGCCAGTGGCAGAAGATCGCCCTGTCCCGGGCCTTCATGCGCACCTCCGCCGATCTCCTGGTCCTCGACGAGCCGACCGCCACCATGGACGCCCGGGCCGAGGCGACCCTCTTCGAGCACTTCCGCGAGCTGTGCCGCGGCCGGATGACCATCCTCATCTCCCACAGGTTTTCGACGGTGCGCATGGCCGACACGATCGTCGTCATACAGGGGGGGACGGTGACGGAGCAGGGGAGCCACCAGGCGCTGATGGCGCTGGGGGGGCAGTATGCCCGGCTCTTTACCCTGCAGGCGGAAGGGTATCGCTAGGAGCCTGTCCGTTGTTTTATAGAAGGCAAACAAACGCAATGGTCACAAGGATTTTTTCATGAACCACACGGATCCGATCTGCATCAATCTCGACCAGCCGTCCCTCGAGGGATTCCGGCAGTTCATCAGCGCCTGGCTCGTCCGCGGGGAGAAGGGGACCTTCCTCGTCGATCCCGGCCCCCTTTCGACCATCCCCCGACTCCTTGCCGAACTGGGTCGGCTGGGGGTGAGACGCCTCGACTATGTCCTTCTCACCCACATCCACATCGACCATGCCGGCGGCGCCGGCGCCCTCCTGGCCGCCTACCCCGAGGCGCGGGTGATCTGTCATTCGGAGGGGATCCGCCACCTCGTTGATCCAGGAAAGCTCTGGGAGGGGTCGCGCAAGGTCCTCGGCGCGCTGGCCGAGGCCTACGGCGAGATCGTCCCGGTCCCCGAGGAGCGCATCGGCGGCGCCGAAGAGGTCGCCGCTCTCGGCGTCCGGGTCTTTCCCACCCCGGGGCACGCCTCCCATCATCTCTGTTTTCTCCTGGGGGATCTCCTCTTTGCCGGCGAGGTCGCCGGCGTGCGCTGCCCCCTGGAGAAGGGGATCTACCTGCGCCCGGCCACCCCGCCGCGCTTCGCCCCTGCCGTCGCCCTCGCCTCCATCGAGGCCATGATCGCCCTGCGCCCGAAGGCCATGATCTTCGCCCACTACGGCCTGGTCGAGGACGCTCTCGGGCATCTGGGGATCGCCCGGAGCCAGCTCCACCTCTGGGTGCAGGGGGTGGCGGCGACCGCCGCGGCGGAGGGGCGCGAAGAATCCCTCTTTGCCTGGCTTCTGGCCCGCGATGAGCATTTCGGCAACTTTGGCAGACTCCCTGCCGATATCCGGGGGAGGGAGCGCAGCTTCTTCGCCAACACCCTGCGGGGGATGGCCGAGTACGTCGATGCCCTCCCGGAAGATGAGCGCCGGACCCTCGCCGCCGGAGGGGGACGATGAACCTGATTCTCCTTTTTGCCGAAGATTTCGTCGCTCCGGGACGGGTCCTCCTGCAGGGGCGGCGTCTGCGCCATGTCCTCGAGGTGCACCGGGCGGCGGTTGGGGATGTGCTGGTCGTCGGCCTCGAAGGGGGGATGATCGGGAACGGCCGGGTGCTCCTTCTCGACGGCGCCGGTCTGGAGATGGCGGTGGAACTGGGGACAAATCCGCCTCCGCCGCTTCCGGTGACCCTGGTGCTGGCCCTGCCGCGCCCGAAGATGCTCAAGCGGATTCTGATCACGGCGACCTCCATGGGGGTCAAGACGATCTACCTGATCAACAGCTTCCGGGTGGAGAAGAGCTTCTGGAAGAGCCCCCTCCTCTCGACAGAAAAACTCGCCGAACCGCTGGTCCTCGGCCTCGAGCAGGCCCGTGACACGGTCCTCCCCCGGGTCCATCTGCGCCCCCTCTTCAGGCCCTTCGTCGAGGACGAGTTGCCGGCGATCTGCGCCGGAACGACGGCGCTGCTGGCCCATCCGGCCGGGAACGCCCCCTGTCCCCGGGTCTCGCCGGGAGCCGTGACCCTGGCCATCGGCCCCGAGGGGGGATTTATCCCCTACGAGGCCGAAAGGCTCCAGGGGTGCGGCTTTACCGCCGTGACCCTCGGCGAGCGCATTCTGCGGGTGGAGGCGGCCGTGCCGGTCCTCCTCTCCCGCCTCGCTCCCCTGTGAGGACGCCGATGAAGGAATTTCCCTATCTCGGGGGGTATCCCGAGCAGGTTACCGCGCAGGTGCGGACGCTGATAGCCGAAGGGCGGCTGGGGACGGTGCTGTTGCGCAAATACCCCGCCCCCCACGACATCAGGACCGACAAGGCGCTCTATGCCTACGCCCTCGCCATCAAGAACGCCTCGCTGCGCCAATCGCCCCCCTTGAGCAAGGTCGTCTTCGACGGCAAGATCCACGTCGTCCACCAGGCCCTCGGCCTGCATACCTTCGCCTCCCGGGTGCAGGGGGGGAAGCTCAAGGCGAAGAACGAGATCCGCATCGGGGCAGTGTTCAAGATCGCCCCACCGGAGTGTTTGCGCATGATCGTCGTTCATGAACTGGCCCACCTGCGGGAAAAAGAGCACAACCGCGCCTTCTACCAGCTGTGCAACCACATGGAGCCGGCCTACCACCAGCTGGAATTCGATCTGCGCCTCTATCTGACCCATCTGGAACTCTTCGGGGCCCTGTACCGCGGAGGGGGCGCCGAGGGGGCTGACTGGGAATAGGAGAATCTTTCGCGGATAAAAAAGAGGGACACCTCCGGCCGGGGGCGTCCCTCTTTCGTATCGCGCGAATCGGTGTGGCTTCCCCCACCGGCCGGGCCGGTGGCAATGTCCCGGCGCCGTGTTATATTGAAAACATTCGCAAAAACGGACTCTTTGCAGGAGAAAGGAGCGGAATCATGATGCGGCACGAGGAATTTGCCAACATCTGTCAGGCCGTCGGTTCGGGCGCCGAGCGGCGCGTCAGGCACATTGTCATCCACCAGGTCGGCAAGGTCATCGCCTGCCTCCCCGACGACACCATCGAGGTCGAACTGGAGAACGGCGAGCACAAGACCTGGTCCAAGGACAATGTGACGTTGTTGCACTGATACCGGCGGACCCCCCTTTTTTCAGTCCCGTACGTCCGGTTCGATAAAACACCAGCCGATTTCCGGGAATCTCTGTTTGATCTGCGTCTCCAGGGCGTTGATCTTTTCGCAGGCCACTCCGATCTCCAGGCCCGCGGCGAGACGGATCTTTGCCGCCAGCATCACCCGGGCGCCCATCTGCAGGGTGATCACATGGAAGACCTCGCGGATATCCGGGTCGCCGCCGATGATCTCCTCGATGGCGGCGGTGAGTTCGGGGTCGGCGCTGCGACCGATGAGGAGCGACTTGACGAGGATCGAGATGAGGATGGCGACGACGATCAGCAGCACGCCGATGCAGATGGAGCCGTAGGCGTCGTAGCGGCCGTCGCCGCTGATCCCGGCGACGAGGAGAAAGACAAAGGCCAGGGTCAGCCCGAGGAGGGCGGCCAGGTCCTCGCCGAAGACTACGATCAGTTCGGAATTGCGGCTCTGTTTGAGCCACTCCCGCAGAGTGCGCCCCCGGCGGCTCTTGTTGATCTCCTGCAGGCAGCCGCGCATGCTGACTCCCTCGAGGACAATGCTCGCTCCGAGAACGGACAGGGCCAGCCACAGGTGCTGCACCGGTTCGGGAGATTGAAGTTTGTGCCACCCTTCGTAGACGGAGAAGAGGCCGCCGACGCTGAAGAGGATGATGGCGACCATGAAGCTCCAGAAGTAGCTGACCTTGCCGTACCCCAGGGGGTGCTCGACATCGGCCGGTTTTTTTGCCCGGCTCAGGCCGAGAAGGAGAAGGAGCTGATTGCCCGTGTCGGCGAAGGAATGGATCGCCTCGGCGAGCATGCTGCTCGAACCGGAAAAGACGGCGGCGACCGTTTTGATGACGGCGATGCCGAGGTTGGCGAAAAAGGCGAAAAGGATCGCCCTGAGAGGGTTGCTGTGGGCGGACGACATGGTGCGACCTCCGGGGGTGTAGGAAGGGGAAAACGGGGTTCCTGACGGAAAAACATCCCTGTATAACCCAGTGAATCCGGTGATGTCAAAGGATTCGACCGCGGGTCGCCGTCAGGTTCATCCCCACTTTTGCCGGAAATTCTGCTATGGTGGTCGGGCCGATTAAAAAAATCAGGACCGGAAGGAGACACCATGGCACAGATCAAGACCGATGATACCATTAAAGTTCACTACACCGGCACTCTCGCCGACGGCACGGTTTTCGACACTTCGCGGCAGCGCGACCCCCTCGAGTTTACCGTCGGCGGCGGCCAGCTGATCAAGGGGTTCGACGAGGCCGTTCTCGGCCTTAATGTCGGAGAGAGTACCCGGGTGACGATCCCCGCCGAGGAGGCCTACGGTCCCCACCGCGAGGAGATGGTCCTCGAGGTGGAGCTCAGCCAGTTTCCCGAGGGGCTCAACCCCCAGCCGGGGCAGCAGCTCGAAACCGAGACCGCCGACGGGCACCCCCTGTCGATCCGGGTGGTCGCCGTGGAGGGGGACCGGGTGACGATGGACGCCAATCACCCATTGGCAGGCAAGGAGCTGACCTTCGAGATCGAGGTGGTCTCCATCGCCTGAACTCCAAAAAAAAATGAAACAAAGAGGCCCCCGGAACCTGACGGTTTGGGGGCCTCTTTCGTTGAAGGGGGGAGGGGTTCTATGGGCAGTCAGCCGGTGTGCAAAGGGGGGACGCCGATTCGGCTCCCCGGCTCAGGGACGCAAGGCGCCGGCCCGCCAGCACGGCGAGGCCGATCAGGAGGAAGATGAGGAGGACGACTCCGGTCCATCCCCAGGCGCCGTAGAAAAATCCTCCGGCCGTCCCCGAGATGCTCGACCCCAGGTAATAGAAGAAGAGGTAGAGGGAAGAGGCCTGCCCCCGGGAGTGGGTGGCGAGAAAACCGACCCAGGTCGAGGCGACGGAGTGGACGCCGAAGAAGCCGATGGTGAAAATGACGATGCCGGCAATTACGGCCGGGAGGGCGGCCAGCAGGGTGAGTGCGAGCCCTGCGGTCATGATCGCAAGGGAGTAGAAGAGGAGGCGGCCGCGGCCGAAGCGGTGGACCAGGGCGCCGATGAAGCTCGAGCCGAAAGCACCGAAGGCATAGGCGAGAAAAATCAGCGCAACCTCGGTCTGACTCAGGCCGAAGTCCGGTCCGAGAAGTCGGAAGGTGACATAGTTGTAGAGAGTGACGAAGCCGCCCATGCAGGTGAAGGCGACCAGATACAGGCAAAGGAGCCCCGGATTTCGCAGGTGATTGACCAGGGACGCCGTGAGCTGGCCGAGATGGAAGGGCCGGCGCTGAAAATTGCGCGAGGGGGGGAGAAGAATCAGAAAAAAGACGCCGAGGACCAGGCTGATGGCGGCGATGACGCCGATGGCCGAACGCCAGGGGATGAAGTCGGTGAGCCAGGCCGTCAGGATCCGCCCCGTCATGCCGCCGAAGGCGTTGCCGGCGATATAGAGTCCCATGGCGTTGCCGACCGACCGCGGCTCGATCTCCTCGCTCAGGTAGGCCATGGCGACAGCCGGAACCCCGGCAAGAACGATCCCCTGCATAAGGCGCAGGACGAGGATGGCCGGCAGGGAGTCGAGGGTTGCGGTGACCAGGGTCAGCAGGGACGTCAGAATAACCGCCACCCCCATCAGCGGACGTCGCCCGAGAGCGTCGGAGAGGGTTCCGGAGAGAGGGAGCGTCCAGGCGAGGGCGAAGGTGGCAAAGGAGAGGGTGAGGCTGGCGACGGTCGGGGAAATGGCGAATTCGCTCACCAGGTTCGGAAAGAGTGGTTGAAAATCGTAGAGGGTGGAAAAGGTGACAAACCCGGCAAAAAAGAGGGCAAGATTGGCTCTCCTGTAGTCCCCTGTTCCCCTCCGGATGAGATTGTCCTTCCCCATGCGCGCTCCCCTTTAGTCCCCTGTCACCATAATCTGTCGACCGTTGCTTGTTCTTTGCCGCGTCCGCTCAGTCGAATTTGCGGATTTTATAAAAGCGCCCCTTGATTTTGTTGGCGCTCAGGCGCGCCAGGGCGACTCTCGCGCTGGGGCGGGATATGGCGACGTAGGTGTGAAAATCGAAGACATTGATTCTGCCGACCTCGCTTCCGGCGATTCCCGCCTCGCCGGTGAGGGCCCCGAGGATATCGCCGGGGCGCACCTTGTTCTTGCGGCCGCCGTCAATGCAGAGGGTCACCATGGGCGGTTCGAGGGGGGCGGACGACGGCATGGTCAGGGTATTCAGTTCGGCGCGGGGAACGGGATCACCGAGATACTCTTCAATGGCCGCCACCCGTCGATTCTCCGCGGCGGTCACCAGGCTCAGGGCCAGCCCCTCTTCGCCGGCCCGGCCGGTGCGGCCGATGCGGTGGATGTGCACCTCCGGATCGCGGGTGAGCTCAAAGTTGATCACCGCCGTCAGCTCCTTGATGTCGATTCCCCGGGCCGCCACGTCGGTGGCGACGAGAATGGAGACGCTTTTGTTGGCAAACCGCGCCAGCACCTGGTCTCGCTCGCGCTGCTCGAGGTCGCCGTGGATCGCCAGCGCCGAGAATCCGCGCTCGGTCAGCGCATCGGCCACCTCCTGCGTCTCCTTTTTGGTGTTGCAGAAGACCAGGGTCGATTCGAATCGGTAATGGCCGAGAATCCGCGCCAGGGCGGCAAGGCGCTCGACGCGCTCCACATTGAAAAAAATCTGCCGGATCGCCCGGCCGTCATGAATCGCTTCGACCTTCACCGTGACCGGTTGGTGCTGCACGGTGGCGCTCATGGCGGCAATCGACTCGGGGTAGGTGGCCGAAAAGAGCAGGGTCTGGCGATTGCTCGGCGCACTGGCGACGATGGCGGAGAGATCCTCGGAAAAGCCCATGTCGAGCATGCGATCGGCTTCATCGAGGACGAGCATGCGCAACGATTTGAGGTTGAGGCTGCCGCGCCGCAGGTGGTCGAGGAGGCGCCCCGGGGTGCCGACGACGATATGGGCGCCGTGTTCGAGGGAGCCGAGCTGGGGGCCGAAGGGGACCCCGCCGCAGAGGGTGAGGATCTTGATGTTGTCGGTGAAACGGGCGAGCCGTCGCAGCTCCTTGCCGACCTGGTCGGCGAGCTCGCGGGTCGGGCACAACACCAGACCCTGGACGCCGAAGTGACTCACCACCAGGCGCGACAGCAGGCCGATGCCGAAGGCGGCGGTCTTGCCGCTGCCGGTCTTGGCCTGGGCGATGACGTCCTTTCCGGAGAGGATGGGCGGCAGGCTGCGGGCCTGGATCGGCGTCATTTCGCTGTAGCCGAGGGAGGTAAGGTTCTCGAGGAGCGAAGGGTCGAGGGGGAGGGTGGCAAAGGCGGTGGGGATCATGGGGGCTCTTTTTTTTGGGAGAGATTTAAAGTGCGGGAGGTTTTCCCTGTTTATATCACAACTCGGATCAGGAAAGCGGCGTCAATGGCCTCAACGTACCTCCCATGGGGGGGGTCTCGGGGCCCTTCGTCTATTTTGGCGAATCCGGGGGGGTAACGGGCGGCCGGTAGACGCCGGACTCATTCGGAGCATATCCGGACAAACAAGGAAGAGCCCCCAGGTTTATCGACCTGGAGGCTCTTGTGTTTTTATCGGTCGGGTTTGGTCCGGGAAAATCGATCCCTTCCGTCCGGGTCCGGAGCCTTTTTGCCGGCGGGGAGGCTCCTAAAGGCTTTTGAAGGAGCGGCGCGCAGCCTCGATGGTGCGGTCGAGGTCGTCCGTCGAGTGGGCGGCGCTCATGAAGCCGGCCTCGAACTGGCTCGGGGCGAGATTGATCCCCTCCTCGAGCATGGCGCGGAAGAACTTGCCGAAGGCTTTCGTGTCGCTTTTGGCGGCGTCGGCGAAGGAATAAACGGGCCCTTCGGTGAAAAAGGTGCAGAACATGCCGCCGACACGCTGCCAGCTCGTCTTGAAGGGCGCCTCCTTGGCCGCCTCGAGAAGACCTTTTTCCAGGTAGGCGCTCTTCTCTTCGATGAGGTCGTAGAACCCTTCGGCCTTGAGGAGGTTCAGGGTGGCGATCCCGGCGCTCATGGCCAGGGGATTTCCCGAGAGGGTGCCGGCCTGGTAGACGCCGCCGACGGGGGAGAGCATCTCCATGATCTCGCGCCGGCCGCCGAAGGCGCCGACGGGGAGGCCGCCGCCGATGATCTTGCCGAGGCAGACCAGGTCGCCGCGCACCCCGAAGCGCTCCTGGGCGCCGCCGAAGGCGACGCGGAAGCCGGTCATGACCTCGTCGACGATGAGGAGGATCCCCTCGGCGTCGCACAGCGCCCGCAGTCCCTCGAGGAAGCCGGGCCGGGGAGCGACGCACCCCATATTGCCGGCGACCGCCTCGAGGATGATGCAGGCGATCGTTCCCCTGTTGGCCTCGACCACGGCCCTGGCGTCGTCGAGGTCGTTGTAGGTGGCGGTCAGGGTGTGCTTGGCGAAGTCGGCGGGAACCCCGGGGGAGGTGGGGACGCCGAAGGTGGCGGCGCCCGAGCCGGCCTTGACGAGGAGGGAGTCGGCGTGGCCGTGGTAGCAGCCGTCGAATTTGAGGATCTTGTCGCGGCCGGTGTAGCCGCGGGCGAGGCGGATGGCGCTCATGGTCGCCTCGGTCCCCGAGGAGACCATGCGCACCATCTCGATGTTGGGAAAGGCCTCGCAGACCATCTCGGCGAGGACGATCTCCTTTTCCGTCGGGGCGCCGAAGGAGGCGCCGCTCTTGGCCGCCTCGGTGATCGCCTCGACGATCTTGGGATGGCAGTGGCCGAGGATCATCGGCCCCCAGGAGCCGACGTAGTCGATATAGGCGTTGCCGTCGACGTCGTAGATGCGCGACCCTTCGGCGCGGCTGATGAAGATGGGGTCGCAGCCGACGGACTTGAAGGCGCGGACGGGGCTGTTGACCCCGCCGGGAATGGTGCGCTTGGCTTCGGTGAAAAAGGCGGCGGATTTCTGATGGTTCATGGCTCCCCCTTGAGGATGCGGATCGCGGTAAGGGTTGGGTGCCGCCCGAAGCGGCAAAAGATGCGAATTGATTAGCACAGCGTCTTCGGCCTTGTCAAGGAGCCCTCCGCGGCGACGCCCGGGAGTGGAGGGCAAAAATTTTTCCTATCGGCGGGCGAGAGCCCCCTCCCTCCCTCTGTGCGGCCGCCGCCGGCGCGGTTTATCTGGAATTCAGCATTTGACAACGACCCGAAAGTTGTTTTATAAACCTTGGTCTGACCAATTTAGTCCTTGATCCACGGAAGGAGTGCGCCATGACCGAACTGCTGCTGATCCTGGTAGGCGCGATTTTCGTTAACAACTTCGTCCTCTCGCGCTTTCTCGGGATCTGCCCCTTCCTCGGCGTCTCGAAAAAGGTGGAAACCGCTCTCGGCATGGGGATGGCTGTGACTTTTGTCATGACCATCGCCGCCGTCGTCACCTGGTTCATCCAGTATTTCATCCTCATCCCCTTCGGCATCGAATACCTGCAGACCATCGCCTTTATCCTCGTCATCGCCTCCCTGGTGCAGCTGGTGGAGATGGTGGTGCAGAAGACGAGCCCCGTCCTCTACCAGGCCCTCGGCATCTTTCTCCCCCTGATCACCACCAACTGCGCCGTCCTCGGTCTGGCCGTACTCAATATCCAGAAAGAATACTCGTTTCTCGAGAGCGTGATTTTCGCCCTCGGCGCCGCCCTCGGCTTCACCCTGGCCATGGTTCTTTTTGCCGGCCTGCGGGAACGGATCGACCTTTCCCCCGTCCCGGCAAGCTTTCGCGGCACCGCCATCGCCCTCATCACCGCCGGCCTCCTTTCCCTGGCCTTCATGGGTTTTGCCGGACTGGTCAAGGGGTAGGGGGAGGATTGTTTAGAGAAGGACGTCATTCATGATCGAAGCTGTTCTGAGTATCGGCGGTATCGGACTCCTGGCCGCAGTCACCCTCGGCGTCGCCGCCAGAAAGTTCGCCGTCGAGGTCGACCCCCGGGAGCTGGCGCTGCTGGAGACCCTTTCCGGCGCCAACTGCGGAGCCTGCGGTTACCCCGGCTGCAGCGCCTACGCCAAGGCCGTGGCCGAGGGGAAGGCCGAGCCGAGTCTCTGCACCCCCGGGGGCCAGTCGACCCTGGAGAAGATCGCCCATATCATGGGGGTGGCCGCCGTCGGTGCGGCGCCGCAGGTCGCCGTGGTCCTCTGCCAGGGGGACAATCTCAGGGCTGCGGCCAAGTACCGCTACCTCGGGGTCGTCGACTGCGTCGCCGCCCAGCGCATCGCCGACGGTCCCAAGATCTGTCCTGGCGGCTGCCTGGGCCTCGGCACCTGCGCCCGGGTTTGCCCCTTCGGCGCCATCGAAATGACTTCCGAGGGGCTGGCGGTCATCAGCCGGGAAAAGTGCACCGGCTGCCGCAAGTGCGTCGGCGCCTGCCCGCGTCAGGTCATCGCCATGACCCCCCTCGACGCCACGGTGCACGTGCTGTGCAACAGTCACGACAAGGGGGCGGCGGTGCGCAAGTACTGCCAGGTCGGCTGCATCGCCTGCATGATCTGCAAGAAGACGGTCCCCGAGGCCTATGTGATCGAGGACTTCCTGGCGAAGGTCGTCTACGAGCATTATCAGGAATCCGGCGCGGCGGTGGAGAAGTGCCCCACCAAATGCATCCGGGATTTCGTTGACGGCTATCCGGAGGGGAGCCGATTCGCCCCGCCGGTGGTGCCGGTCAAGCGGCAAGAGGCCGTCTGAACACCGGGGCCGGATAGAGGAAGAGCAGACGCGATGAAACTGAAGACGTTCCCCGGGGGGCTTCACCCCCCCGACAATAAAGAGTGGTCGGCCGACAAGGCGATCGAGGACTGCCCCCTCCCCGAAGAGCTGGTCATCCCCATGTCCCAGAACATCGGCGCCCCGGCGGAACCCTGCGTCGTCGTCGGTCAGAAGGTGAAAAAGGGGGAGGTGATAGGGCAGGCCAAGGGATTCGTCTCCGTGCCGGTCCATGCCTCGACCTCCGGCGAGGTCGTGGCCGTCGAGCCCCGTCTTCACTCCTCCGGACGCCTGTTGCCGGCGGTGGTGATCCGCCCCGACGGCGAGGACGCCTGGGTCGAGGGGCTCCCTGCCTGCGATCCCATGACGCTGACTCCGGACCAGATTCGCGAGAAGATTCGCACCGCCGGAATCGTCGGCCTCGGGGGGGCGACCTTTCCGGCCCACGTCAAGCTCTCCCCCCCCGAGGGGAAGATCATCGACACCCTGATTCTCAACGGGGTGGAGTGCGAACCGTACCTGACCGCCGACCACCGCCTGATGCTCGAGGAAACCGAACGGCTTCTCGATGGGGTCACCATCCTCAAGCGGGTTCTCGGCGTCGAGCGGGCCTTCATAGGCATCGAGGCCAACAAGCCCGACGCCATCGACGTGGTGAGTCGGGCCTGCGCCGGGCGCGGCATCGAGGTGCAGGGGCTCAGGGTCAAGTATCCCCAGGGGGCGGAAAAACAGCTGATTCTCGCGGTCACCGGGCGCGAGGTCCCTTCCGGCGGGTTGCCGATGGATGTCGGCGTGGTGGTGCAGAACGTCGGGACGGCCGTGGCGGTCAGCGACGCGGTTCGGCACGGCCTCCCCCTCATCGAACGCATCGCCACGGTCAGCGGTCCCGGAATATCCGAGGCGAAAAACCTGCGGATCCGTGTCGGCACCTCGCTTTCGGCCATGGTCGACTTCTGCGGCGGCCTTCAGGGGGATCCGGCCAAGATCATCATGGGGGGACCGATGATGGGGGCCACCCAGCTCTCCCTCGACGTCCCGGCCACGCGCGGCACTTCCGGAGTCCTCCTCTTTCGCGAAGGGGACCTCGCTCTCGTCCCCGAAGGGCCCTGTATCCGCTGCGGACGCTGCGTGGGCGTCTGCCCGGCGCGGATCCTGCCGACGACCATTGCCGCCTACGCCCGCCTCGACTTGATCAACGAGGCCGAAGAGTACAACGCCATGGACTGCATCGAGTGCGGCTGCTGCACCTACACCTGCCCGGCAGCCATCCCCCTGGTGCAGGTCATCCGCCTCGCCAAGGGGGCGATTCTGGCCAAGAGAAGGAAGGTCTGACGTGGAAAAACAGCTCTATCTTTCCTCCTCTCCGCATATCCATTGTGGGGAAACGACCGACAAGGTGATGCGCGGGGTGATCTACGCCCTCCTCCCCGCCTGCGCGGTTTCCATCTATTTTTTCGGATGGCCGGCCCTGCTGGTCCTTTTCCTCTGCACCGGCGGGTGCATGGCCACCGAAGCGCTGTGCCGCAAAGGGATGGGGCAGCCGCTGAGTCTCGGCGACGGCAGCGCGGCGCTGACGGGGATTCTCCTCGCCCTTAATCTTCCGCCGTCGAGTCCCTGGTGGCTGGCCCTCCTCGGCGCGGTGGTGGCCATCGGTATCGGCAAACAGGTCTACGGGGGGCTCGGATCCAACCCTTTCAATCCCGCCCTGGTGGCGCGGGTCGTCCTGCTCATCTCCTTTCCGGTGCAGATGACGACCTGGACGGCTCCGGCTCCCCTCGGTTCGGCCATCGATGCCCTCACCACCGCCACCCCCCTTGGCGAGTTGAAGACGGCGGTGATGCTCACCGGCAAACTGCCCCTTCTGGCCGGAAGCGATTATCTCGGATATTTCACCGGCAACATGGCCGGTTCCCTCGGGGAGGTTTCGGCCCTCGCTCTTCTCCTCGGCGCCGCCTATCTCTTCTGGCGGCGCATCCTGACCTGGCACATCCCCGCCACTTATCTGGGGAGCGTGGTCCTCCTTTCCGGCGTCTTCTGGCTCGTCGATCCGAGCCGTTATCCCAGCCCTCTCTTTCATCTCTGCACCGGCGGTCTGATGCTCGGCGCCTTTTTCATGGCGACGGACATGGTGACCTCGCCGGTCACCGGGAAAGGGATGGTGATCTTCGGTCTCGGCTGCGGCATCATTACCGTTTTGGTGCGTCTCTTCGGCGGTTACCCCGAGGGGGTCTCCTTCGCCATTCTCCTGATGAACGCCGCCACACCGCTGATCGACCGTTTCAGCCGTCCGAGCAAATTCGGCACCGTGCCGCAGAAGGGGTAGACAAGGACAGCCATGAAAGAACTCAGCCGCCTCGCCCTGGTCCTCACCATCATTGCCGCCGCCGCCGGACTGATCCTCTCCCTTGTGGAGGGGGTGACCCGGGCGCCGATCGCCGAAGTGCGCCGGCAGGAAACCCTCAAGGCCCTGCGCGCCGTCCTCCCCCCCATCGACAACGCCCCGGATGCCGACAAGGTCGACCTGGTCATCGGCAAGGACCGCAAGGGGAGGGATCTCCTCCGCACCTTCTACCGCGGGAAACTCGAAGGAAAGCTGGCCGGGATCGCCTTCAAGGTCGTCGCTCCCGACGGCTACAGCGGCAACATCGAGATCATGGTCGGGGTCGATCCCGAGGGGAGGGTGGTCGGCATCGAGATCCTCACGCACGCCGAAACCCCCGGCCTCGGCAGCAAGATCACCGCGCCGGTCTTCAAGGACCAGTTCCGCGGCAAGGGACTCGACGACGCCGACTGGCGGGTCAAGAAGGATGGCGGTTCCTTCGACCAGATCACCGGGGCAACCGTTTCCCCGCGGGCGGTTGTTCAGGCGGTGAAAAGCGGTCTGGAATTCTTTCGCGAGCACCGGTCGCAGATCGTCGACAGCAAGGGGAGCGCAGAATGAATCTGGTCAGGGAATTCAGCAAGGGAATCTGGCGGGAGAATGCCGTCTTCAAGCTGGTGCTCGGGATGTGCCCGACTCTGGCCGTCACCACCAGCGCCGAAAACGGCCTCGGCATGGGGCTGGCGACGACCTTTGTCCTCCTCTGTTCCAATGCCGCCATTGCTCTGCTGCGCGGAGTGATCCCGGCCAAGGTGCGGATCCCCGCCTTCATCGTCATCATTGCCTCCTTCGTGACCGTGGTCCAGCTGTGCATGGAGGCCTATGTCTACGATCTGTACAAGGCCCTCGGCATCTTCATCCCGCTGATCGTCGTCAACTGCGTGATCCTCGGCCGGGCCGAGGCCTTCGCCTCGAAAAACTCCCTCCTCCCCTCACTGGCGGACGGATTCGGCATGGGGCTCGGGTTCACCCTCTCCCTCTTCGTCCTCGGGTCGGTCCGTGAGCTCTTCGGTTCGGGGGCCATCCTCGGCTTCTCCCTGTTCGGCGGCGGTTATATCCCCTTCCTCCTCCTCATCCTCCCCCCCGGCGCCTTCATCAGCCTCGGGCTTCTGCTGGCCGGCATGAATCGTTTCGAAGCCTCGCGGCGCTAGACCTCTCGGACGATCCGGGCCGAAGCCAATGATGGCCGAGGCAGAGCAGGGCGGCCGAAAACAAGCGCAGCAAACGACCCCCCGACGGGGGTGTGCGGCCCCGGAAAAGCCGTTTTGACCTCTTCCTTTGAAGCCCGAAAATCCCCCCTAACGCACTGTTTTGTCAGGCGTTACAACAACGCAATATTGCATACAGTATACGGTATTTTTTCCTTGACAAAGTGGTGAGTTTAACCTAACTTGCTGGCGGCATAATGCCGTAGACGCCATTCTGAGATATACCGCAAAAGCTCATAATTTACTCTTGGGAGGAGCTGTTACATGCTAGAGAATTATCTGCCGATACTCGTTCTCGTTGCCATTGCTTTTGCCTTTGCTCTCGGGTCCGTGGTCATGTCCCGTCTGGTCGGGCCGAAGAAGCCGAGCGCGATCAAGCTGGCTCCCTATGAGTGCGGGATGCCCCTCGTCGGCACCGCTCGCGATCGGGTTTCCGTCAAGTTTTACATCATCGCCATGCTCTTTATCGTCTTCGATATTGAGGCGGTCTTTCTCTATCCCTGGGCGGTGATGTTCAAGAAGCTCGGTCTTTTCGGCTTTGTCGAGATGGGGGTCTTCATCGCAATCCTGCTCGTCGGTTACGTCTATGTCTGGAAAAAAGGAGCACTCGAATGGGAGTAGAGCAAACCCTCGGCAATAATGTTGTCACCACTTCGCTGGACAAGCTCGTCAACTGGTCGCGTTCCAAGTCGCTCTGGCCGATGACCTTCGGTCTGGCCTGCTGCGCCATCGAAATGATGGCCGCCGGTGCGGCGCGCTTCGACCTCGACCGTCTCGGCATCCTCTTCCGCGCCTCCCCCCGCCAATCCGACTGCATCATCATCGCCGGCACCGTGACCAAGAAGATGCTGCCGGTCATTCTGACGGTCTACGAGCAGATGCCCGAGCCCAAATATGTCATCGCCATGGGCGCCTGCGCCTGCTCCGGCGGAATCTTCGATACCTACAGCACCGTTCAGGGGATCGATGAGTATCTCCCCGTCGATGTCTATATCCCCGGCTGCCCCCCCCGGCCCGAAGGGCTGATCTACGGGATCGGCAAGCTCCAGGAGAAGATCATGAAGGAGCGCAACTCCTTCGGGGCCGCCATCGGGATCGGCGAGGTCATTAACGAGGCCTAGGATCGTCAAGTCGATTCTGGACAACCTGAATAGGGATTACGCGATATGAGTGAACATGCTGCCGTAGGCAAGCTCAAAGAAAAATTTTCCGCCGCCGTTCTGGGGGTTGCCGAGTTTCGTGAAGAAACGACGGTCACCGTCAAGAAGGAGGATATCGTCGCCATCTGCACCTTCCTCAAGGAGGAGTTGGGCTACAACTTCCTCTGCGACCTCTGCGGAGTCGACTACCTCGGAGAGTCCCCCCGTTTCATGGTGGTTTACAACCTGTACAACATCGCCACCAAGGATCGTCTGCGGGTCAAGATTCCCGTCGAAGAGTCGGACCCCCGGGTCGACTCGGTCATCGGGGTGTGGGGGACCGCCAACTGGCACGAGCGCGAATGCTGGGACCTGATGGGTATCTCCTTCAACAACCATCCCGATCTCCGGCGCATTCTGATGCCCGCCGATTGGGAAGGACACCCGCTGCGCAAGGACTACCCTCTCCAGGGGCCCGGTCGCGAGCCTTACCAGGGGCGACTCTCGTAGGCATCTCCCAGGACGTTCACCTTTTCGATAGATGAGGCATGCGATGGCAAATCTCGAAACTATGACTATAAACATGGGCCCTCAGCACCCCTCGACCCACGGGGTTCTGCAGCTGGTCCTCGAACTTGACGGCGAGATCGTCAAGAAGGCGGTCCCCCATATCGGTTTTCTCCACCGCGGGGTGGAGAAGCTCTCCGAGCACCGGACCTACCACCAGACCATTCCCCTGACCGACCGTCTCGACTATCTGGCTCCGATGAGCAACAATCTCGGCTATGTCCTCGCCGTCGAGAAGCTTCTCGGCATCACCGACGCCATTCCCGAGCGCGCCCAGAGAATTCGCGTCATCATGACGGAATTGACCCGTCTCAAGAGCCACCTGGTGTGGCTGGCGACCCACGCTCTCGATATCGGCGCCATGACTGTTTTTCTCTACTGCTTCCGCGAGCGCGAGGAAATCATCGATATCTACGAGAAGGTCTCCGGCGCCCGCATGACCTCCAATTACTTCCGGGTGGGGGGACTCTCCGCCGATTTCCCCGCCGGACTCGAGAAGGAGATCCGCTCCTTCATCGACGCCATGCCCGGTCACGTCGATACCTACGAGGGCCTTCTGACCGGCAACAAGATCTGGCAGAAGCGGACCATAGGCGTCGGCAGGATCAGCGCCGAAGCGGCCATCGATATCGGCCTCACCGGTCCGGCGCTGCGCGCCTCCGGTGTCGATTGGGACCTGCGCCGGGACAATCCCTACAGCGGATACGAGAAATACGATTTCCGCGTTGTGACCGCCGAAGAGGGAGATGTCTTTGCCCGCTACAAGGCCCGGCTCGACGAAATGCGCGAATCGTGCAAGATCATCCGCCAGGCCCTCGATGCCCTCCAGCCTGGACCGATTCTCGCCGACGCTCCGAAGATCTGCCTGCCGGCCAAGAAAAATGTGGTCAATACCATCGAAGGGTTGATCCACCATTTCAAGATCGTAACCGAGGGTTTCAAGCCCGAGGTCGGCGAGGTTTACCAGGGGATCGAGGCGCCCAAGGGGGAGCTCGGCTACTACCTGGTGTCCGACGGGTCGGCCCATCCCTACCGGATGAAGATTCGGCCCCCCTCCTTCGTCAACCTGCAGGCTCTGCCGCAGATGGTTGAGGGATCCCTGCTTGCCGACGTGATTGCTGTCATCGGTACGCTGGATATCGTTCTCGGTGAAATCGACCGGTAAATGCCGCTCTCTGGATCAACGAGGTAACTCATGAGCAACGCAGCGCAAAGTGTAGCGCAGGAAGAGATCGACCTGACGGGCGCCAACCAGGTCATCGACAAATATCAGGACATGCACGGGTCTTTGATGCCCGTACTCCAGGGGATCCAGGAACACTACGGTTACATCCCCGAGCCGACGGTGCATCTCGTCGCCGAACGGCTCAATGTCTATACCAGCCAGATCTACGGGGTGCTGACCTTTTACGCCCAGTTCCACCTCAAGCCGCGGGGCAAGTACATCGTCCGCGTCTGCATGGGGACCGCCTGCCACGTCAAGGGGGCGACGCGCATCGGCGACACCCTGACCGAACAGCTCGGCATCGGACATGCCGAGACCACGGAGGATCTGAAGTTCACCGCCGAGTATGTCGCCTGTATCGGCGCCTGCGGCATGGCTCCGGTCATCATGGTCAACGAGGCGACCTACGGCAGCATGTCCGTTCAGAAGATGGTCGAGGTCATCGACAAATACAAGGCCATGGAATAGGCAGCCTGGGACACTCTCTAACTTACACTGAGCGGGGATAGATCGATATGGCCGCAAATGCAGAAATCATAAAAGTTCTGATCTGCCAGGGGACCGGCGGTATGGCTTCAGGGGCGGCGGCGGTAGCCGCGGCCTTTACCGAGGAGTTCACCAAGCAGGGGGTCGAGGCCAGCGTCGGCAAGCGTTGCGAGGTTGTCGGCACCGGCTGCCGCGGACTCTGCGCCAATGACGTTCTGGTCGATATCGTCCTTCCGGGGCAGACGGCGGTGACCTACGACTTCGTCACGCCGGAGATGGTGCCGCAGATCGTCACCGAACACGTGCTCGGCAACGAGCCGGTGGCCAAGAAGGTTGCCGGCGAGTACTATACCCAGTTTCTCGCCAAGCAGCAGCGTATCATCTTCTCCCGCTGCGGTACGGTCAACGCCGAAAGCCTCGACGATTTTCTGGCTCACCAGGGTTTTACGGGGATCAAAAAGGCGGTCACCATGAAGCCTGCCGAGGTCATCGACGAAGTCAAGCGCTCCGGCCTCCGCGGTCGTGGGGGCGGGGGGTTTCCCACCGGCGTCAAATGGTCTTTTTGTGCCGCTTCGCCAGGTGATGAGAAATACCTGATCTGCAACGCCGACGAGGGGGACCCAGGGGCGTTCATGGACCGTTCCGTTCTCGAAGGCGACCCCTACGGCCTCATCGAAGGGATGATGATCGGCGCCTATGCCATCGGCTGCAAATTCGCCTATGTCTACGTGCGTGCCGAGTATCCTCTGGCGATCAAGCGACTGCAGCTGGCCATCGACACCTGTTACGCCAAGGGGATCCTCGGTGAAAACTGCATGGGTCTCGGCTTTCAGCTCGACATGCGCATCAAGGCCGGCGCCGGCGCTTTCGTCTGCGGCGAAGAGACGGCACTGATGGCGTCCATCGAGGGACATCGCGGAATGAGCCGTCCTCGCCCCCCCTTCCCGGCGGTGCGCGGCCTGTGGGGAAAACCGACCAATATCAACAACGTCGAAACCTTCGCCAACGTCTCCTACATCTTTTACAACGGCGCTGACTGGTATTCCTCCATCGGCACCGAAGGGACCAAGGGGACCAAGATCTTCGCCCTCACCGGCAAGGTCAAGCACACGGGTCTCGTCGAGGTTCCCGCCGGTACCACCATGAAGGAGGTCATCTACGACGTCTGCGGCGGTATCCTCAATAACCGCAAGTTCAAGGCGGTTCAGGCCGGCGGCCCCTCCGGGGGATGCCTCCCGGCCGAAGCCCTCGACGCCCAGGTCGACTACGACTCGTTGATCAAGGCCGGCGCGATGATGGGTTCCGGCGGTCTGGTGGTCATGGACGAGACGACCTGCATGGTTGACATCGCCCGCTTCTTCCTCAACTTCACCCGCGCCGAGTCCTGCGGCAAGTGCATCCCCTGTCGCATCGGACTGAAAATCATGCTCGAGATTCTCGAGAGGATTACCCACGGCGAGGGGCGGGAAGGGGACCTCGAACTCCTCGAGGACATGGCCTACGACATCAAGAAGAGTTCCCTTTGCGGCCTCGGTCAGACCGCTCCCAATCCGGTACTCTCCACTCTGCGCTACTTCCGCCACGAGTACGAGGCGCACATCAAGGAAAAGCGCTGTCCCTCCAACTCCTGCAAGCCGCTCCTCAAGTTCGAAGTGGTCGATGGCGCCTGCAAGAAGTGCGGTCTGTGTTTCCGGGTCTGCCCCGTGGACGCCGTGCGCTGGGAAAAGGGTCAGCTGGCGGTCATTGACAAGGAAAAGTGTACCCAGTGCACTTCCTGTTACGATGCCTGCCGCTTCATGGCGATTGAATAGCCGGTTTTAGCCGAATTCATACGAGGTCGAGATGGTAAATCTTACGATTGACGGAAAACAGGTCACGGTAAGCAAGTCAGCCACCATTTACGAGGCTGCCTGCGAAGGGGGGATCCACATCCCCGTTCTCTGCTACGCCAAGAAGCTCCTCCCCTACGGGGCTTGCCGCGTCTGTCTGGTCGAGGTCGAGCAGATGAAAGGGCGCCTCATCCCTTCCTGCACCACCCCGGCCACCGAAGGGATGGTGGTGACCACCAAGTCCCCGGAAATCAACAAGGTTCGCAAGACCGTTCTTGAGTTCCTTCTCGTCAACCATGTGGTCGACTGCCCGGTCTGCGACAAGGGGGGGGAGTGTGACCTGCAAGATCTGACCTATGAATACGAAGTCAGCACCAATCGGTTCGAAGGGGTCAAGTTCGACCTCCCCAAGGATGAGGTCAACCCCCTGATCGAGCGCAACATGAACCGCTGCGTCCTCTGCGGCAAGTGCGCCCGGGTCTGCGATGAAATTGTCGGTTACGGCTCCTATTCATTCATCAATCGCGGTTTCGAGACCAAGATCGCCACGGCCTTCGACCGCGGACTCAACTGCGAGTTCTGCGGCCAATGCGTTTCCATGTGCCCCGTCGGCGCCATCCTGCCGCGCCCCTTCAAGTTCAAGGCCCGCCCCTGGCAGATCAAGGAAGTCGACTCGGTCTGCGGCTATTGCGGCAACGGCTGCACCCTGACCCTCGGTGTCCTCAACGACAGGGTCGAGACCATCCGCTTCAACGACAAGACCGGCGTTAATGACGGCAACCTCTGCATCCGCGGCCGTTTCGGCTATTCCTATGTGAACAGCGAAGAACGGTTGAAAAAGCCGCTGCTGCGCAAGGACGGACAGCTGGTCGAGGTCGAGTGGCCCGAGGCCATCGAGGCCGTGGCCAAGGGTTTCGAGACGGCCCGTTCCCAGGGCGGACTCGGGATCATCTCCGGCGCACGTCTCACCAACGAGGAACTTTACCTCCTCAAAAACCTTTCGAAAGTCGCCGGAACCGCCAATCTCGATCATTCCGGCGGCGAATGCTATAAAGGGGTCACCGAAGGGCTCAAGGCCACTCTCGGTCTGACTTCCTCCACCGCGACCTTCCCCCAGGTCGAAAATTGCGACGTGATCCTGGCGATTCGTTCCGATTTCTACGAGACCCATCCGGTTTTCGGCATGGTGGTCAATCAGGCGGTGAAACGCCACGAGGCCCAGCTTCTCGTCGTCGCCGACAAGAAGGGGAAGTTCGGCAAACTCCCCCATGCCAAGACCCTCCTTTCCCGCCCGGGGCACGAAGTGTCCGTCCTCAACGGCATGGCCCAGGTCCTGCTCAGCGAAGGTCTGGCCGTCACGGAAGGGGTCCAGGGACTGGACGAACTCAAGGCCTCCCTGGCCCAGTTCACCCCCGAAGCGGTCGCCGCCTCCACCGGCGTCGACGCCGAGTCGATCCGCCAGGCCGCCCGGAAGCTCGCCGGGGCCAAAAAGAGCGCGATTCTTCTCGCCTATGGCCTCCCCTATACGGCCAACAGCCGTGAACTGGGAATCGCTGCGGCCAACCTCGCCATCCTCTCCGGCAACGCCGGCAAGGACGGGTGTGGGCTCTATCTCTGCGGTGAAAAGGCCAACAGCCAGGGAGCCATCGACCTCGGCATCCTCCCTGGCAAGGAGGGGCTCGGTGCTTCGGCGATGCTCGAAGCCGCCACGGCGGGCAAGCTCTCTGCCCTCTACGTCGTCGGCGAGGACCTCCTCGGCGCCTATCCCGACCGGGACCGGGTGGCCAAGGCTCTGACGGCCGTCCCCTTCCTGGTGGTTCAGGACCTCTTCCTTTCCGCCACCGCCGCGCAGGCCGATGTCGTTCTCCCGGCGGCCTCCTTTGCGGAAAAGGACGGGACCTTTACCAATGCCGAACGGCGGATTCAGAAGCTGCACACCGCCATCCCGAGTCCCGGAGAGGCCAAGACCGACCTGGCGATCTTCTCCATGCTCGCCTCCCGTCTCGGCAGCACCCTCAGCTACACCGGCCCCGGCGCCGTCTTTGCCGAGCTGGCCGCCGTCACCCCCGGCTATGCAGGAATCAATTACAACACCATCGGACCCCAGGGAGTCGTCTGGGGCGGCGAGATCCTGGCGCCGGCCTTCAAGAAGGTCGTGCCGGTTTCCGGTGCCGCCGTCGCCGCGGGGACCTTCCAGTTCATAACCGGCAGCGCCCTTTACCACAGTGGCACCGTATCGACCCGTGCCCAGGGGCCCAACGCCGTCGTCTCCGAAGCCTATCTCGAGCTCGGCCGCGAGGATGCCGCCGCACTCAAGGTGAGCGAGGGAGACCTAGTGACCGTCAAGGGGAACGGCGTCGAACTCAGGCTCAAAGCCAAGGTCGACACCCGGCTCCCCAAAGGGGTGGTCTTTGCGCCCTACCACTTTGCCGAGGCCGGAATCAACCGGCTCTACAAGGGGGAGGCGGCTGTGGCCGTCGAAGTGCAGAAGTAGGACAGCGCCCCGGAGGAGAAATGGATTGTCCCAAATGTCAGGCTGCGGTATCTCAGCGTGCTCGATTTTGCGATCAGTGCGGGACCAATCTGGTCAATAATGCCGAGTTCCTGCATCAGAAGGCCCTCGACCATTATCACCGCGGGCTCATCGACGAGGCCGTGACTCTCTGGGATCAGTCGGTCTCCCTCGATCCGGGTTTCAGCAAGGGGTTTTACTACAAGGGTCTGGCTCTTTACGACCGCGGCGAGCTTCAGGCGGCGGTGGATTCCTTCAAGACGGCACTGGCCGGGGAAAAGGAGCCCTTCCGGGTCTATTTCAAGCTGGGACTGGCGCAGTACGGTCTCGGGGACCTGGCCGGGAGTATCGAGAGTTTCCAAAAGGCGATCGAGATCAATCCCGGCAGCGCCGAAACCCACTATCGCCTCGGGCTTTCCTTTCTCCGTCGCTCCGATCTCGATCTGGCACTGCAGGCTCTCGAGGGTGCCATCCGGATCAATCCCGAGTACACCCGGGCGCTTTACACCATCGGCATGGTCCTTTCGCAAAAGGGGGAGTACCAGCAGGCGATCAGCCAATTCCGCAAGGTCGAGGAGATTAGCCCCTCCTACACGGCTGCGCGATTCGAACTCGGCATGGCCTTGTACCGCGAAGGGACTTTGACGGAGGCGATCGAGCAGTTCGAGAAAGCCGTCGAGTGCAGCGCACGTTTTGCTCCGGGGCACTACATGCTTGGCGAGACCTTCCGGAAACTCGGACGGTTCAGCGAAGCGATCAGCGCCTACGACGAGCTTCTCAGGCTCAATCCCAAGGATGTGGATGCCTGGGTTCGCCTCGGCGAGTGCAATTTGCAGCTCGATTTCCTCGACGCTGCGCGGGAGGCCATCGGCAGGGCCCTGGTCATCAACCCGGAGCATCGGGAGGCCCAGTACCTGAGCAAGCATCTGGGGGAGATTCAGACTCCCCATAAACCAGGTTTTTAGTTCCTCGTCAGAGGCATAATCCTAACTAGAGTCAAGGAAGAGGATTGTCATGGAAATGTTGAGCCTGTCGGACCAGCCGCTGTGGTTCCTCGTCGCAATGTTGGTGAAGATTCTTGTGGTCTTCGTTGTGGTCCTGCTGATCGTCGCCTACACCACCTGGGTGGAGCGCAAGGTCATCGGTCACATGCAGACCCGCCTCGGGCCGATGGAAACCGGCTGGCATGGACTGCTGCAGCCGATCGCCGATGGTCTCAAGCTGTTCTTCAAGGAGGACATCATCCCCAGCGAGGCGAGCAAGGTCTCCTTCATCCTTGCTCCCATGATGATCCTGGTCCCCGCCTTTATCACCGTGGCGGTCATCCCCTTCGGACCGGATATTGTCGTCGGCGGTTATGTCATCCCCATGCAGATCACCGACCTCAACGTGGGGATGCTCTACATCCTCGCCATGGCGGGGCTCGGGGTCTACGGCATCGTTCTCGCCGGATGGGCCTCGAACAGCAAGTATTCTCTTCTCGGCGGCCTGCGCTCGTCGGCGCAGATGGTCTCCTATGAACTCGCCGCAGGAATGGCCATCGTGGCGGTCTTCATGCTCTCCGAAACCCTGAGCCTGAAGGGGATCGTCGCCGCGCAGATGCAGGAATTTCCCATCGCCGCGCTTTCCTTCCTTCCCAACTGGTACATCTTCTCCCAGCCTCTGGCCTTCTGCCTCTTCGTGATCTGCGGCATGGCCGAAATCAACCGGACCCCCTTCGACCTCCCCGAGGCCGAAACCGAGCTGGTCTCCGGCTTCTGCACCGAATATTCCTCCATGAAATACGCGCTCTTCTTCATGGCTGAATATGCCAACATGGTGGTCATCGCCGCCATTGCCGCAACCCTGTTCCTCGGCGGCTGGGACGGACCCTTCCCCGGCGTCATCAATATCCTGATCAAGATCTTCGGCTTCATGTTCTTCTTTATCTGGGTTCGCGCTACCGTCCCGCGTGTCCGCTACGACCAGCTCATGTACATGGGGTGGAAAATCTTCCTCCCCCTGGCTCTGGCCAACATCGTGATTACCGGCGCCGTCGTCGTTTTCTGGTAGTAACTCCAAACGTGACAAGAGGATAGACCATGCTGAAAGAGTTTATCAAAGGTCTGAGCATTACCTTCAAGCACCTGCTCCCCGGGCATTCGACGACGGTACAATATCCCAAGCAGAGACTGCAGACGGCCGAGCGTTTCCGCGGTCTCCACCGTCTGGTCCCCGCCCACGACCGGGAAAAATGCGTTGCCTGCTATCTGTGCCCCACGGTCTGCCCGGCCAAGTGCATCACCGTCGAGTCGGCGGAGAATGCCAAGGGGGAGAAGTACCCCAGGGTCTACAAGATCGATCTTCTCCGCTGCATCTTCTGCGGCTACTGCGTCGAGGCCTGCCCGGTTGAAGCCATCGAAATGACCGGCACCTACGAGCTTGCCAACTTCAAGCGCGATGACTTTACTTTCACCAAAGAGCGGCTGCTCAAGTAACCGTAGAGGAGCATTGAATTCATGGAAACACTCTTTTTCTATCTGGTCGCTCTGGTGGCCGTCGTCTCGGGGATCCTCGTCGTCAAGGCCAAGAATCCCGTCAACAGCGCCATTTCCCTGGTGATGACCTTCGTCTGTCTGGCGACCTTCTACGTCATGCTGAATGCACCGTTTATGGCGGCCATCCAGATCATGGTCTATGCCGGGGCGATCATCGTCCTGATCATCTTCGTCATCATGCTGCTCAATCTCGGCACCGACGTGCAAATCCGCACAAGCCACAGCGTCGCCGGCGGGGTGGTGGCTTCGGCACTCGTGCTCTTACAGGTGCTCTACCTTCTCGGCCGCGGTCAGGTCGCAGGGGTGCAGGGGAAAATTGATGCCGCGGTGGTGGAATCCGTAGGCCATACCGAACTCATCGGCACGGCCCTGTTCACCGAGTTCCTTCTCCCCTTCGAAATCACCTCGATCCTTCTTCTCGTGGCGATCATCGGAGCCGTCGTTCTCACCAAGAGAACCGTTTAGCAGACAAGGACAGGAGAGCAGATCATGATTACCGTAAATCACTACCTGGTGCTCAGCGCAATCCTTTTTTCCATCGGGACCTTTGGTGTCCTGACCCGGAAAAATGCCATTGTCATCTTCATGTGTATCGAGTTGATGCTCAATTCCGTCAACCTTACCTTCATCGCGCTCTCCAACCATCTGGGGAATCTCGACGGGCAGATCTTCGTCTTTTTCGTCATGACCGTTGCTGCTGCCGAAGCCGCGGTCGGTCTGGCTCTGATGATTGCCTTCTTCCGGAATCGGGAATCCATCGATGTCGAGGATTTCAATCTGCTGAAATGGTAAGCGAGTGCTGTTTCGCCTAGTGGCCCATTCCGCTTAGAGGAGATATAGATGTACGACAAACTGTGGCTCATCCCGTTCTTTCCCCTGCTGGGCTCCGTCATCAACGGACTGCTCGGCAAGAAGATCAAGAATGAGAAGGTGATCGGGGGGATCGCAACCCTGGCTATCGCTTCTTCCTTTGCGGTCTCCTGCATGTATTTTTTCCAACTCCTCGGCGATCCGGTCAAGGTTCATGAAAATGTCCTCGCCCCCTGGATTACCGTCGGCAACCTGCAGGTGGATTGGGGCTTTCTTCTCGATCCTCTCTCGGCCCTGATGATTCTGGTCGTCTCGGGAGTCGGGTCGCTGATTCACCTCTACTCCATCGGCTACATGCACGGGGAGGAAGGGTTCTACCGCTACTTCTCCTACCTGAACCTCTTCTGCTTCTCCATGCTGATGCTGGTCCTCGGCAACAACGCCCTGGTGATGTTCATCGGCTGGGAGGGGGTCGGGCTCTGCTCCTATCTCCTCATCGGCTACTATTTCCACAAAAAGAGCGCCGGAGACGCGGCCAAAAAGGCCTTCGTGGTCAACCGCATCGGCGACTTCGGTTTCCTCCTCGGGCTTTTCACTCTCTACTGGACCCTCGGCAGCGAGCATGGCATCTGGACCCTCAATTTCGTCCAGATCGCCGAGCACGGACACCTCCTCGGTGCCGGAAGCCTGGTGGTCACCGTCGTGACACTCTGCTTCTTCCTCGGCGCCACCGGCAAGTCGGCGCAAATCCCCCTCTTCACCTGGCTCCCCGACGCCATGGAAGGCCCGACTCCCGTTTCGGCCCTCATCCATGCCGCCACCATGGTTACCGCCGGCGTTTACATGATCGGGCGCATGAACGGACTCTTTGCCATGTCCCCGGACACGATGATGGTCATCGCCATCGTCGGCGCCGCCACCGCCCTCTTCGCCGCCACCATCGGCATGGCCCAGAACGACATCAAACGGGTTCTGGCCTACTCCACGGTCTCCCAGCTCGGCTACATGTTCCTGGCCATGGGCGTCGGCGCCTTTACCGCCGGTATTTTTCACCTCATGACCCACGCCTTCTTCAAGGCCTGCCTCTTCCTCGGCTCCGGTTCCGTGATTCACGCCATGCACTACGCCTATCACAAGGCCCATCTCCATGACGACGCCCAGGACATGCGCAACATGGGCGGCCTGTGGAAGAAGATGCCCGTGACCTGGATCACCTTTCTCGTTTCGACCCTGGCCATTTCCGGGATCCCCGGTCTCTCCGGATTCTTCTCCAAGGACGAGATTCTCTGGATGGCCTTTTCCTCCACCCGCGGCGGCTGGATTCTCTGGGCCGTCGGCGCCCTGGCCGCCGGCATGACCGCCTTCTACATGTTCCGTCTCGTCTTCATGACCTTCCACGGGACCGCGCGTACCCATGCCAAGGCCAAGGACCACGTCCATGAATCGCCCCTGGTCATCACCATCCCCCTGATGGTCCTCGGCGCCCTCGCCCTGGTCGGCGGCTGGATCGGCGTACCCAAGCCGATCGGCGATCTCTTCGGCGGCATGTCCAACCACTTCGAACACTTCCTGGCCCCGGTCTTCGAGCACACCCAGGAACTCTACGGCATTCATGCCCAGCATTCACTGCATGCCTTCGAATGGCCGCTGATGGGGATCTCCGTCGGCATCGCCCTGGTCGGCATCTTCCTCGCCTGGGTGATGTACATCAAGAATCCTTCGCTCCCCGGCAAGTTCGTGGCCGCCTTTGCGCCCCTGCACCGGGCGGTCTTCAACAAGTGGTACGTGGACGAGATCTACGATGCCCTTTTCGTCAACCCGACCAAGCGTCTCGGAACCTTTCTCTGGAAGGGGTTCGATGTGGTCGTCGTCGACGGCATCGTCAACGGATTCGGCAAGGTGGCCCATGGGCTCTCCCGCGCTCTGCGGCATACCCAGAGCGGTTATCTTCACAACTATGCCATGAGCATGGTGGTCGGCCTCGTGGTGATCGTGGCGATTTACGTCTTCCGCTAACAGCGCTGTTCGATTTGCGATAGAGATATAAGGAGCGATTTTCATGAGCCAACACCTTCTCAGCTGGATGACCTTTCTCCCTCTTTTGGGACTCCTGGTCCTCCTGTTCATTCCCAGGGACAACGGGGGCCTGCTCAAGGGCATTACCCTGGTGGTGACCATTATCACCTTCTTCGTCAGCCTCCCCCTGGCCTTCGACGACGTCTTCAAGACGTCCGCCGCCATGCAATACACCGAGTTTGTTCCGTGGATCAGCGTCGGCAGCTACTTCCAGATGAACTACAACATCGGCATCGACGGCATCAGTCTCTGGCTGGTCCTGCTGACCACCTTTATCATGCCGATCGCCGTCCTCTCCACCTGGAACGCCGTCGACAAGAACATCAAGGGGTTCATGGCCCTGCTCCTTCTTCTCGAGACCGCCATGCTCGGG
This sequence comes from Desulfuromonas soudanensis, assembly GCF_001278055.1. Taxonomy (NCBI): domain Bacteria; kingdom Pseudomonadati; phylum Thermodesulfobacteriota; class Desulfuromonadia; order Desulfuromonadales; family Desulfuromonadaceae; genus Desulfuromonas; species Desulfuromonas soudanensis. The sequence continues at coordinate 287,410 of NZ_CP010802.1, forward strand.
GCCTTCATCGCCCTCGACCTCTTCCTGTTCTACATCTTCTGGGAACTGATGCTGATCCCCATGTACTTCATGATCGGCATCTGGGGCGGAAAGAACCGCATCTACGCCGCGATCAAATTCTTCATCTACACCGCCGTCGGTTCGCTGCTGATGCTGGTGGCTATCATGTACATCTACTATGCCGCAGTCCAGTCCGGGGTCGCCATGGACGGCTTCAGCATCGCACATTTCTATGACCTGAACATTCCAGCGCACCTGCAGACCTGGCTCTTCCTCGCCTTCGCGTTCAGCTTCGCCATCAAGGTGCCGATGTTCCCGGTTCACACCTGGTTGCCCGATGCCCATACGGAAGCACCGACGGCCGGTTCGGTTATCCTCGCCGCCATCATGCTGAAAATGGGGACCTACGGCTATATCCGCTTCGCCATGCCCCTCTTCCCCGAGGCGACCCACCAGTTCATCCCCTACCTCTCCCTGCTGGCGGTCATCGGCATCATTTACGGCGCCCTGGTGGCGATGATGCAGGACGACGTCAAGAAGCTGGTCGCCTACTCCTCCGTCTCCCATCTCGGCTTCGTCATGCTCGGCATCTTTGCCCTGAACATGCAGGGGTTGAGCGGCGGCATGCTGCAGATGGTCAATCACGGCATCTCCACCGGCGCGCTCTTCCTCATCGTCGGCTTCATCTATGAGCGCCGCCACACCCGGGCCATCGCCGACTTCGGCGGCCTCGCCAAGGTGATGCCGGTCTTTGCCACCATCTTCATGATCATCACCTTCTCCTCCATCGGGCTTCCGGGGACCAACGGCTTCGTCGGCGAGTTCCTCATCCTGCTCGGGGCGTTCGAAAGCGAGCTGCGCTGGTTTGCCGTCTTCGCCACCACCGGCGTCATCTTCGCCGCCGTCTATATGCTGTGGATGTTCCAGCGCGTCATGTTCGGCGAGCTGAAAAACCCCGCCAACGAAAAACTCAAGGACCTCTCCCTTCGCGAGGTCGTTATCATGATTCCCCTGCTGGTATTCGTCTTCTGGATCGGCGTCTACCCCAACACCTTCCTGGAGAAGATGAATCCCTCCATGGAGCAGCTCATGGAGCAGGTTAACGGGAAGCATCAGGTCGCTTCGGTGGAGCAGGTCAACCACCACCAGGTGGATGTGAAGTAAACACCGAGCCGCTCAAGGACTAACCCTGCTTCCGGAGGAGCATTTCCATGGAAAATCTGGTGCAAATTGCCATGAATAACGTCAATTTCGGAGCGATCATGCCGGCACTCGTGCTGTCCTTGTTCGGCATGGCTCTGCTCCTTATCAATGTCTTCTCCCCCCGGGGAAAGACCGCCCACGTCGCCTGGCTCAGCATGGTCGCCATCGGCGTCACGGCTGTCGTCGCCGTCAACGCCTGGAACAAGCCGTTCCAGGAAATCACCGGCTTTGCCGGTCATGTGGCCCTCGACAACTTCGCCACCTTCTTCAATATCATCTTCCTGGTCGCCGCCGGGCTGACCATCCTCATGTCCGATGACTACCTCAAGCGCGAGGGATATCCGGTGGGGGAATACTATCCGCTGATCCTCCTCTGCACCGCCGGGGCGATGTTCATGGCTTCGGGGATCAACCTGATGACCATCTTCCTCGGCCTCGAGGTCCTCTCCGTCGCACTCTACGTCCTGGCCGGCTTTTTCCGCGATCAGGCGCAGTCCAACGAGGCCGGACTCAAATACTTCTTTCTCGGCGCCTTTTCCACCGGCTTTCTCCTCTACGGGATCGCTCTCCTCTACGGCGTTACCGGCACCACCAACGTCGCCGAGATCGGCGGCTATCTCAACGCCAACCCCGGCGCCTACAGCAACCTGATGACCGTGGCCGGGATGATTCTTCTCAGCGTCGGCTTTCTCTTCAAGATTGCCATCGTCCCCTTCCACATGTGGGCCCCCGACGTCTACCAGGGCGCGCCGACCCCGATCACCGCCTTCATGAGCGCCGGTCCCAAGGCCGCTGCCTTCGCCGCCTTTTTGCGGGTCTTCTTTCTCGGTCTCGGCGGGATGCAGGCCGACTGGACCTCGCTCCTCTGGGTCCTTGCCGTCCTCACCATGTTTGTCGGCAACGTCCTTGCCATCTACCAAACCAACTTGAAGCGGATGCTCGCCTATTCCTCGGTGGCCCACGCCGGGTATGCCTTGGTCGGCATGGTGGCGGCCAACGCCGTCGGCGTCTCCGGCGTCCTCTTCTACATGCTCGCCTACACGCTGATGAACCTCGGCGCCTTTGCCGTTTTGGTTCTTCTCGGGAAAAAGGGGGAGGAGAACCTCACCCTCGACGGGATCGCCGGGTTCGGTTACAAGCGTCCCTATCTCGGGGTGGCGTTGACCATCTTCCTCTTCTCGTTGATGGGCATTCCCCCCACCGTCGGATTCACCGGCAAGTTCTACATCTTCGCAGGCGCCGTCAAGGCCGGGTACGTCTGGCTGGCGATCCTCGGTGTTCTCAACTCCGCGCTCTCCCTCTACTACTACCTGCGGGTCATGGTCTACATGTACTTCAAGGAACCGACCGAAGATTTCAGCTGGGTCAAGGTCCAGGTCGGAGCCGTTATCTCTGTTCTTATCGCCCTGGCTGGCGTCCTCTACCTGGGAGTCATCCCCGGCAAAGTCATGGACCTGGCCAAAATGGCGCTTTTTTGATCCTCTCGATTCACCGCTGTTGCCCCGGCCCCCCGGAATTTTCGGGGGGCCGTTTTTTTTGCCTGCTGACGAATGGGGACAAATCATCTACAATAGCCCTTTGAGCAATCAGGCGGAAAGGGAGAAATCGTGTCCATTGTCGATTTGAGGGGTTTATTGGCCCTGGTCGAGGAGGCCGGCGACCTGTGCCGGGTGACGGCCGAAGTCGACCCGCTGCTGGAGATCGCCGCGATCACCGACCGCGTCAGCAAGGGGGCCGGGGGGGGGCGCGCCCTCCTCTTCGAAAATGTCCGCGGCTATCCCTTTGCCGTGCTCACCAACCTCTTCGGTTCTCGGCGACGCACCTCCTGGGCTCTGTGGACAGATGACATCGAGGCCCTGGCCCGGCGCATCGCCCGGGAAATTGCCGCCGGGTCGGGGAGCGGCGCCGCCCGCCTGCAAGCCCTGGTGGAGGATCCTGCCTATCTGCCGCGCCTGGTGGCCAGTGCCCCCTGTCAGCAGGTCATCCACCGCGACGGCCCCCTGCTCCAGGTCCTCCCCGCCCTGCAGGCCTGGCCGGGGGACGGCGGCCGGTTCTTAACCCTCCCGCTGGTCTTCACCCGTGATCCCGGCACCGGCCGCACCAATTGCGGCATGTACCGGGTCCAACTCTTCGACGACAACTGCGCGGCCATCGACTGGCGGCGCGGTTCCGACGGCTACCGTCATCACGCCGCCTGGAGTGCCCGGGGGAAACGGATGCCGGTGGCAATTGCCCTCGGCGGCGATCCGGCGCTGATCTATGCCGCCGCCGCCCCGGTTCCGACGGGGGTCGACGAGGTCTCCTTCGCCGGGTACCTGCGCCAGGTCCCTGTGGCGATGGCCCGGTGCCTCAGCTGCGACCTCGAGGTGCCTGCCGCCGCCGAATTCGTCATCGAGGGCTATTTCGTCCCGGGCGAAACCCGCCCGAGCGGCCCCTTCGGCAATCACAGCGGCCGCTACGTTCCGGCGTCTCCGGCACCCCTGTTCCACGTCACGGCCGTCACCCACCGCCGCGACGCCCTCTATCCCTGCACCGTCGTCGGTCCGCCGCCCATGGAAGACTGTTTCCTCGCCCAGGCGACGGAGCGCCTTTTTCTGCCGTTGCTGCGCGTGGATCATCCGCAGATCGTCGATGTTCACTCCCCCATGGAGGGGATTTTTCACGGCTGCACCCTGATATCCATGACCAAGAAGGAGCCGGGAGGGGGGCGGGCCATCGCCCTGGCCCTGTGGCGGCGGGGGCGTCTCAAGGACGCCCGGCTGCTGGTCATCGTCGATGCCGATGTGGACGTCCACAACCCTTCGCAGGTTTTCTGGCATACCATCAACACGATCGATCCGCGCCGTGACCTGCGCATCGACGGGTTGCGCATCGCCATCGACGCCACCGTCAAGCTCGCCGGCGAGGAGGGGTGCGAACCACCGTCCCCCAGGGTCGAAGCCGACGAGGCGACTCTGGCGCTTCTGGCGGCGCGCTGGGAAGAATACGGCATCGACGGGAGTCTTGACCGATGAAGCGAACACCCCTGCAGACCCTGAGCGAGGTCTTCGGCTACGGCGCCTTTCGCGATCCGCAGCAGGCGATTATCGAGACCCTGATTGCCGGTGAGGACGCTTTCGTCCTGATGCCGACCGGCGGCGGCAAGTCCCTCTGCTACCAGATTCCGGCCCTGCACCGGTCGGGGGTGGCCATCGTCGTTTCGCCGCTGATCTCCTTGATGAAGGACCAGGTCGACGCCCTGCGCGCCAACGGCGTGGAATGCGCCCACTACAATTCGACCCTCAAGGCGGCCGAGGCCCGCGAGGTCCTGGAGCGGCTCCATGGCGGCAGACTCGACCTCCTCTATATCGCACCGGAGCGGCTGATGAGCGCCGAATTCCTCGGGCGCCTCGCCGAGATCCCCATCGCCCTCTTTGCCATCGACGAGGCCCACTGCGTCTCCCAATGGGGGCACGATTTCCGCCCCGAGTACGTCGAGCTCGGCCGGCTACGCCGGGAATTCCCCAAGGTGCCGATGATCGCCCTCACCGCCACCGCCGACCCCCAGACCCGGGACGACATCCGGCGCCGCCTCGGTCTCGACCGGGCCCGTTCCTTCGTCGCCGGATTCGACCGCCCCAACATCCGCTACACCGTGGTCGACAAGGCGAGGCCTGCCGCCCAGCTCCTGGAGTTTCTCGCCGGCCGCAGGGAGCAGTCGGGGATCGTCTACGCCCTCTCCCGCAAGCGGGTCGAGGAGGTCGCCGCCCGCCTCGTGGCCGCCGGGATCTCCGCCGCCCCCTACCACGCCGGGATGGCCGCCGGTGAGCGGCAGCGGGTGCAGGACGATTTCTTGCGGGACGAGCTGCAGGTGGTGGTGGCGACGGTCGCCTTCGGCATGGGGATCGACAAGCCCAATGTGCGTTTCGTCGTCCACTACGATCTCCCCAAGAACATCGAGAGCTATTATCAGGAGACCGGCCGCGCCGGGCGCGACGGACTCCCCGCCGAGGCTCTCCTCCTCTTCGGCTACGGCGACATCGCCATCGTCCGCGGCCTCATCGAAAAAGGGGGGAATCCCGAGCAGAACCGCATCGAGCTGCACAAGCTGCAGACGATCATCGGTTTTGCCGAACCCCTGACCTGCCGGCGACGGGTCCTTCTCGGTTATTTCGGCGAGAGCCTCGAGGAGGACTGCGGCAACTGCGACATCTGTCTCAACCCCCCCGAGACCTACGACGCCACCGAACAGGCGCAGAAGGCCCTCTCCTGCGTCTACCGGGTGGGGCAGCGCTTCGGCATGGGTCACGTCATCGAGGTGCTGCGGGGCGCCCGCAGCGAACGGATCCTCAAGCTCGGGCACGACCGGCTCTCCACCTACGGCATCGGTGCGGCCACCAGCGCCGAGGCCTGGGGGGGGCTGATCCGTCAGCTCATTCACCGCGGCTATCTGGTCCAGGATGTCGCCGCCTACTCGGTGCTGCGTCTCACCGAGAGCGCCCGTCCGGTTCTGCGGGGAGAGGAGCCCCTTTTTCTCCCCCGGCCGCGGGTCAAGGCCCGGGAGAAGAAGGCGCCGCGTCGCCGGGGGGGGGAGCTCGAATACGACCAGCTCCTTTTCGAGCGGCTGCGCGCTTTGCGCAAGGAGATCGCCGCCGCCGAAGGGGTTCCCCCCTACGTGGTCTTCGGCGACGCCACCCTGGCGGAGATGGCCGCAAACCTCCCGGCTCATCGGGAGGCGCTCCTTACGGTCGGCGGAGTCGGCAAGCACAAGCTCGAGAAGTACGGGGACTCCTTCCTGCGGGAAATCCTCGCCTATTGCGCCGAGGAGACCGCCGGACAATGATCAGGATCCAGGGACCGGGGGAAGAGGGCCCGAGCCTTTCGGCCCGGGGGTGGCGGGCGACTCTCCACGAGGTGATCTTCGAGGCCGACACCCCGGCGGGGAAGGCCTTTGACGTTCTGCTGATCCTCAGCATCCTCCTCAGTGTGGCGGCGGTGATGCTCGACAGCGTCGCCACCGTCCGTCTGGCCTGGGGGCGCTGGCTCTACGGCGTCGAGTGGTTCTTCACCCTCCTCTTTACCGTCGAGTACCTGCTGCGCCTCTCCTGCGTCGGGAAGCCGCTGCGCTACGCCCGCAGTTTTTTCGGCCTCGTCGATCTCCTGGCCATCCTCCCCACCTTTCTCAGCCTCCTTCTCCCGGGGACCCAGTATCTGCTGACGATTCGCGTCCTGCGCATTCTGCGGATTTTCCGAATACTCAAGCTGGCCCAGTACCTCGGCGAGGCCAGGGTTCTGATGGAGGCTTTGGGGGCGAGCCGGCGGAAGATCACCGTCTTCCTCCTGGCCATTCTGACCCTGGTGGTGATTTCCGGTTCGCTGATGTACGTCGTCGAAGGGTCGGGGGGCGGGTTCACCAGTATCCCGATGAGCATTTACTGGGCGATCGTCACCCTGACGACCGTCGGCTACGGGGATATCTCGCCGAAGACCGGCCTCGGGCAGATGCTCGCTTCGCTGATCATGATCATGGGTTATGGAATCATCGCCGTCCCCACCGGGATCGTCACCGTGGAGATGACCCAGGCCTTCGGCCGCAGGAAAATTTCCACCCAGGCCTGCCCCATGTGCAGCGCCGACGGCCACGACAGCGACGCCGTCCACTGCAAATTCTGCGGCGCCGCACTTTAGGAGGGTTCGCTGTCGCCGCCGGTGAGGGGGACGAAGGCCACGCCGAGAATCTCCCGGCGAAGGATCTTCCCTGCGCCGCTCTTTTCGAGGAGAAGAAGCTTCTGGTAGCCGCTGGGGGAGCCGACGGGGATGACCAGCTTTCCGCCGGGTTTGAGCTGTTCGACGAGGGGAGGGGGGACATGGCCGGCGGCGGCGGTGACGAGGATGCCGTCAAAGGGAGCATGCTCCGGCCAGCCGTGGTAGCCGTTGCCGCTGGCCACCGCGACGTTGTCGCAACTGAGGCGCTTCAATCGCTTTTCGGCCTCTTGCGCCAGCTCGGGGATGATCTCCAGCGAATAGACCTGACGCACCAGGCGGGAGAGGATCGCCGCCTGGTACCCCGAGCCGGTTCCCACTTCGAGGACGGTGTCTTCTGCCGTCGTGTTGAGGAGATCGGTCATCAGTGCGACGATGAAGGGCTGGGAGATCGTCTGTCCGAGTCCAATGGGGAGGGCGTTGTCGGCGTAGGCGCAGGCTCGGATCTCCGGCGGGACGAATTCCTCCCGAGGGACTGCGGCCATCGCCTCCAGGACCCGGCGGTCGAAGCTGCTGCGCCCGGTGAGGTGCCGGGTCAGGGAGCATTCCCGCTCGATGGTCTGCAGCATCTCGCGCAGGGGTGAGGACGTCATTGCGGCTACGCTCCTTTTCGGGGTGCGAAACGGAGGATCTCTTTTCCTTTACCAATATCACCGGGGCGAGCGCCGTCAAGGGCGCTCTTGCCTTACCACAGAAAAATCGCCGGGCGCAAGCGCCGGCCCCAGCAAAGGAGTAAAAACGCATGGCCGTCCTCTGGACCCAGGACTACGCGGTGGGGGTCGACCTCATCGATCGCCAGCATCAGGAACTCTTCCGGCGCTTCAATTCCCTGATCGAGGCATGCAAGGAGCGCAAGGGGAGGGAGCAGGTCGCCGGACTCCTCGATTTTCTCGGCGGCTACGTCATCAGCCACTTCCAGGAGGAGGAATCCCTGATGGCCGCTCATCAGTACCCCGGCGCCGCGGCGCATTCCTCGGAGCACCGGGACTTTGCCGGCCAGCTGCGGGAGCTCAGGAGCCACCTCGACGTCGAGGGCGCCTCTTTCAACCTCCTCATCGAAACCAACGAGTCGGTGCTGCGCTGGCTGATTCAGCACATTCGCAAAACCGACACCGCCCTCGGCGCCTTCCTGCAAACCCGCCGCTGAGGCGTATTTTCGTTACCGGTCCCCGGCGAAAGGTTCCCAGGTGAAATTCACGTACGGCCTCGATGAGCGTCCCCCCGCCGCCGCCCTCCTTCTCTTCGGGATGCAGTGGCTGGCCATCGCCGTTCCAGCTATCGTCATCATCGGCAAGGTCATCGGCACCCTGCATTTCAGCGACGGCGGCGCCCAGGTCGTCTATCTGCAGAAGGTCGCCTTCGTCACCGCCCTCACCCTTCTGGTGCAGATCCTCTGGGGGCACGGCCTCCCCCTCATCGTCGGCCCGGCGGCGGTCCTGCTGGTCGGCATCGTCGCCGCCCGGGGGAGTTCCCTTCCCGAGATCTACACGGCCATCGCCGTCGGCGGCGCCGTGCTGGCCGTTCTCGGCATCAGCGGCCTCTTCGCCCCCCTGCAGCGCCTCTTCACCGCGCGGGTGATCGCCGTCGTATTGCTGCTGATCGCCTTCACCCTGCTGCCGACCATTCTGCAGCTGGTGACCGCCGGGAACGGAACCTCGGCGGCGGCCAACCTCGCCTTTGCCCTCCTGCTGGTGACGGGAATGTTCTGGGCCCACCGCCGGCTGCGCGGCATCTGGCAGGCGACCCTGATCATCTGGGGGATGCTCCTCGGCAGCCTCGTCTATCTCCTCCTCTTTCCCGAGGCCCTGCACTTTGACGGCTCAATGCCCCTCTGGGGGAATTTTTTCCGCTCCTTCCCCACCCCCCTGACCCTGAACGCCGGGGTTCTCCTCTCCTTCCTCTTCTGCTTTTTCGCCCTGGCCGTCAACGACCTCGGTTCGATCCAGGCCCTCGAGACGATCCTTCACCCCCCGGGGATGGCACGGCGCATCACGGCCGGCATGACCGTCACCGGCCTGGCCAACGCCTTTTCCGGTTTCCTCGGAGTCGTTGGCCCGGTGAACTTCTCCCTGAGCCCCGGGGTGATCGTCGCCAGCGGCTGCGCCTCCCGCTATCCCCTGATCCCCGCCGCCCTGATCCTAATGGCCATCTCCTGGTCCCCCCTGGCCATCTCCCTGATCGCCGCCGTCCCGGCCGTCGTCATCGGCGCCATTCTCCTCCACATCCTCGTCGCCCAGGTGGCCGCCGGATTTCTCGCCGCCTTTGCCGCAAAGGGTGGATTTCTCTTTCACCACGGCCTGATCATCGGCTTCCCCCTCCTCCTCGGAACCCTGGTCGCCTTTCTCCCCCCGCCTCTGGTCGGTACCCTGCCGGCGGTGCTGCGGCCGATCCTCGGCAACGGCTTCGTCATCGGGGTGATTGCCGCCCTTTTCATGGAACACGTCATTTACCGCGACTGAAAGGATCCTTCATGACCCAGACCTTCGAACTCACCGGCGAGTTCATCGAACTCTACAAGCTCCTCAAACTTTTTTCCCTGAGCACCAGCGGCGGCATGGCCAAGGCGATGATTGCCGAGGGCGAGGTTTCGGTCGACGGCCAGATCGAGCTGCGCAAGCGCTGCAAGCTGCGCCGGGGGCAGGTGGTGGAGTGCGGGGGGGAGAAGATTGAAATCGTATGAGGGGGGCAATCGGGGCCAAAGGGGGAAGGGGACTGGACGGGCTCTATTGCTGATTTGTCCGAAGAAAAGTCGTTCCAGGACCCTGCCGGACGGAGAGGTGAAAGCCCCTTGTGCCGCGCCGCTGCCGGGTGTAAACTGACCGACCTGACTGGTTGAAACCGACTCCGCTGCCGCAAGGACCGCCATGGCCGCCAACGCCCTTTTTGACAAGACCCGCTCCCTTCTGGAGATGATCAAGTTCTCCCACACCGTCTTTGCCTTCCCCTTTGCCCTGATGGGGGTGGTGCTGGCGGCCCAGGCCAGCGGCGCGCCGCCGACTCTGGCGCAGGTTTTCTGGATCTGCCTGGCGATGGTCGGGGCCCGCTCCGGGGCGATGGGGCTCAACCGCATCATCGATGCCGGAATCGACGGCGAAAATCCCCGCACCGCCGGCCGTCACATCCCCGCCGGCAGGATCTCCCGGCGGGAAGCCTGGACCTTCGTCGTCGTCTCCTTTGCCCTGCTGCTGCTGGCCGCATGGATGCTCAACCCCCTCTGCTTCTACCTCTCGCCGCTGGTGCTCTTTTTTCTCGCCCTCTACTCCTACTGCAAGCGCTTCACCGCCCTGGCCCACCTGGTCCTCGGTCTCTGTCTGGCCGCGGCCCCCATCGGCGCCTGGATCGCCCTGCGCGGCGACCTGCGCTGGCCGATCGTCGTCCTCGGCCTCGCCGTTCTCCTCTGGGTGGCGGGGTTCGATGTCTTCTACGCCCTGCAGGACCTCGACTTCGACCGCGACAAGGGGCTCCATTCCATCCCTTCGCGCCTCGGCGTGAGGCGCTCGCTTTTGCTGGTGAAGGTCTTTCACGTCGCCATGGTTCTCCTCCTTCTTCTCCTCCCCCTGGGGACGGAGCTGGGATGGATCTACCTGGCCGGGGTGGCGCTGGTGGCCGGACTCCTGGCCTACGAGCACAGCCTCGTCAAGCCCGGCGACCTCTCCCGGCTCGACGCGGCTTTTTTCAACATGAACGGCTACATCAGCGTGACTATTTTTCTCTTCACCCTGGTCGATGCGCTGCTGTGAAAAGGGGGACCATGAATACGATCGTCGTCGCCATCACCGGCGCCTCGGGCGCGGTCTACGGCCTGCGCCTGGTCGAAGAGCTGCTGGCTGCCGGGCGCAACGTCGCTCTCCTGGCCAGCGCCTCCGGCCTGGCGGTGCTGCGCCATGAAACCGGCCTCGACTGGACGGGGAGCGCCGGCGAGCGCCGGGAGAAGATGCGCGCTCACTTCGGCACCGCAAGCCTCGAGCACTACGACCAGGACGATTTCTTCGCCCCGGTGGCCAGCGGCTCCTCGGCGCCGCAGGGGGTGGTCATCGCACCCTGTTCCATGGGGACGGCCGGGCGCATCGCCGCCGGTCTCAGTAACACGCTCATCGAGCGCGTCGCCGACGTGGCCCTCAAGGAGCGCCGCCCCCTGATCCTCGTCCCCCGGGAGACCCCTTTCAACACCCTTCACCTCGAGAACCTCCTGCGCCTCTCCCGGGCCGGGGCGCAGATCCTGCCGGCGATGCCGGCCTTCTACCACCGGCCGCAGTCGGTCGAGGCGCTGGTCGACTTCGTGGTCGGTAAGATCCTCGACACCCTCGGGATCGACCACGCCCTTTTCCAGCGCTGGGGTGAAGGGGGAAAGTGATCTGCGTTTAGCACTCACCACCCATGATTGCCGAATCAAGGGGTGGGTTTTTCTTGAGAAACCTTTTCAACGCAGAGGCGCGAAGAGAGCAGAGATGGAGAGAAAATCCTCCTCTTTTGATCTCCTCTGCGCCTCAGCGTTAAAGCCTTTGAGTTCGTCTTGTATCCATCCTCCAGTTAGCCCTGGCAATCGGGGCCAATTGGTTTAGCGATTCGTCAGTCACAGAGAAGGGAAAATCCTCCCCTCTGTGTTTACGTAACCAGGAAATTGATCCATGACTCGATTCTTCGAAAACCTCCGCGCAAAAATCGACAACGGCGCCCGCATCTCCGACGATGAAGCCCTCGGGCTTTTTTCCAGCAACGACCTGCTGGGTATCGGCGAGCTGGCCGCCCGGGCCAATCGCCGCAAAAACGGCGATCGGGTCTACTTCAACGTCAACCGTCACATCAACTACACCAACCTCTGCATCAACCGCTGCACCTTTTGCGCCTTCTCCAAGGGGGTCGAGGATGAGGGGTGCTACACCCTGGCCCTCAACGACATCCTGGAAAAGGCCGCCGAGGCGAGCGCCGCCGGGGCGACGGAGATCCACATGGTCGGCGGCCTCCACCCCGAGCTCCCCTTCGACTTCTATCTCGAGATGCTCGCCGCCGTCCGGGCCGACAACCCGGCGCTCCACATCAAGGCCTTCACCGCCGTGGAAATCGACTATTTCGCCTCCCTCACCGGACAGAGCATCGAGCAGGTCATCGCCGAGCTCAGGGAGGCCGGTCTCGGCTCCATGCCCGGCGGCGGCGCCGAGATCTTCGCCTCCGGTGTGCGGCAGAAAATCTGCCCGGAGAAGATCTCCGGGGAGCGCTGGCTCGAAGTCACCGAGATCGTGCATCGCAGCGGCCTCAAAACCAACGCCACCATGCTCTTCGGCCATCTCGAGGAACACGCCGACCGGGTCGACCACCTGTCGCGCTTGCGCCATCTGCAGGACGCCACCGGCGGTTTCCAGGCCTTTATCCCCCTGGCCTTTCAGCCCGACAACACCCGGGTCCCCGGCGCAAGGGGAGTCGGCGGCGTCGATGCCCTCAAGACGCTGGCCATCAGCCGCATCTATCTCGACAACTTCGAGCACATCAAGGCCTACTGGGTGATGCTGGGCCTGAAAATCGCCCAGGTCGCCCTCGCCTTCGGGGTCAATGACCTCGACGGCACGGTCATCGAGGAGAAGATCGGCCACGACGCCGGCGCCGACTCCCCCCAAGCTCTCGGCCAGAAGGAGATCATCGCCCTGATCCGCAAGGCCGGGAAGGTCCCCGTCGAGCGCGATACCCTTTACAATGAGCTGCGGGCTTACTGAACTTTTCACCACGAAGAACACGAAGACATGCCCTTGCCTTCTCCTGATCTACGTGTCCTTCGTGCCCTGGTAGATAAAAAATGTTGAAAACCATACAAAAAAAGATTGCCGCAGGAGTCCCCCTGGATCGACAGGAGGCGCTCTGGCTCCTCACCGAGGCCGACTTTCTCGAGATCGGCAAGCTCGCCGACGGCATCCGTAGGCAGAAGCATCCCGAAGGGAGGGTGACCTTCGTCGTCGACCGCAACGTCAACTACACCAACGTCTGCGAGTCCCAGTGCCGCTTCTGTGCCTTTTACCGCCAGGCCGACGCAGCCGACGCCTATCTCCTCGATTACGAAACGATTCATGGCAAGATTGCCGAGCTGGTCGCTTTCGGCGGCACCCAACTCCTGATGCAGGGAGGGCTGCATCCTAGGCTTAAAATCGAGTGGTTCGAAGAACTCTTTGCCCAGATCCGGGAGCGCTTTCCGGCGGTGCAGATCCACTCCCTTTCTCCTGCCGAAGTGATCCATATCGCCCGTCTCTCGGAAATCTCCATGGCCGAGTGCCTGCGCCGCCTGCAGAAGGCCGGACTCGCCTCGGTCCCCGGCGGCGGCGCCGAGGTGCTGGTCGATGCGGTCCGCAAGGAGATCTCCCCCAACAAGATCGGCTGGCGCGACTGGGCGGCGGTGATGGAGGAGGCGCATGCCCTGGGGATGCGCACCACGGCGACGATGATGTTCGGAAGCAGGGAGTCTCCCGAGGACATCGTCGAGCACCTCTACCGGGTCCGGGAGATCCAGGGGCGCAGCGGCGGCTTTACCGCCTTCATCCCCTGGACCTTTCAGCCGACCAACACCGAGCTCGGCGGGGAGACGGCGAGCGGCGTGGAGTATCTCAGGGTTCTGGCCCTCTCCCGCATCGTTCTCGACAATGTCGACAACATCCAGGCAAGCTGGGTCACCCAGGGGGCGCGCATGGCTCAGGTCGCCCTCTTTTTCGGCGCCAACGACCTCGGCGGCACCATGCTCGAGGAAAACGTCGTTGCCGCCGCCGGCTGCGCCTTTTCCCTGTCCCAGGAAGAGGTGGTCGAGATCGCCTGCGGCGCCGGCTTCATTCCGGCCAGGCGCAACACGTTGTACGAAATTCTCGAGGAATATTAATTCCCCGGTCCGCCACAGAGTCACAGGGAACAGAGAGTTTCAAATTCTGGGTTTCTCCGTGTCCTTTGAGCTCTGCGGTAATCCCGGTTTTTTTGAAGGGTGCCCACCATGTCCCTGCTCCGCAAGAACATCGCCGAGATGGCCGGCTACGTCCCCGGCTTTCAGCCCGAGGACGAGGCGTCCTGGCTCAAGCTCAACACCAATGAGAACCCCTACCCCCCCTCGCCGAAGGTGGTCGAGGCGATCCTCGCCGAAGTCGGGGCGGGGGGTGGAAATCTGCGCAAGTACCCCGACGCCGCCAGTCGTCTGGCGCGCCGGGCAGCGGCCGACCTCTACGGCTTCGACCCTTCCTGGGTGATTTTGGCCAACGGCTCCGACGAGCTCCTCAACAACCTGATCCGCGCCTTTGCCGGCGAAGGGGAGGAGGTCGGCTACGTTCACCCCTCCTATTCCTATTACGCGACCCTGGCCGAGATTCAGGGGGCGAGAATCCGCACCTTCGGTCTGACGGAGGATTTCCGCATCGCCGATTTCCCTGAGCGCTACGAGGGGAAGATCTTCTTTCTCACCACCCCCAACGCCCCCTTGGGCTTTGCTTTCCCCCTCGCCTACATCGAGGAGATCGCCGGGCGCTGTGCCGGGGCGCTGGTGGTCGACGAGGCCTATGTCGATTTTGCCGAGGTCAACGCCCTGGAACTGGTGAAAAGGTACGAGAACGTCATCGTCACCCGCACCTTTTCCAAGAGCTACTCCCTGGCCGGGATGCGCATCGGTCTGGCCATCGCCCGGCCGCAGGTCATTTCCGCCCTTGACAAGATCCGCGATCATTACCACCTCGACCGCCTCGCCCAGGCCGCCGCCGGCGCCGCCCTTGCCGACCAGGCGTATCTGGCCCTGACCGTAGGCCGCATCCGCGCCACCCGCGACCGGTTTTCCGCTGAACTGCGCAACATCGGATATCAGGTCATCCCCTCCAGCGCCAACTTCGTCTTCGCCTCCCCCCCGGACCGCAACGGCAGGCGGGTCTACGACGCCCTCTTTTCCCGCAAGATCCTGGTGCGCCACTTCTCCGACCCGCTCCTCGCCCACGGCCTGCGGATCTCCATCGGCACGGACGAGGAGATGGAGCAGACACTTGGTGCTCTGCGGGAGATCGGGTAGGTGAACCTTTGCTCACCACGGAGACACAGAGGCACTGAGAAAGTCCGAGGCTTTACACGAAGCCACGCAAACCTCCATCCGGCAAATTGGTGAGTCTTGGGCAGTTTTTTGAAGGAATCAGGGTGGTGTTTTTTCTGAGGTTATGTTTCCCTTTTGTGGTTCTAACGATTTTCCCTCTGTGTCTCTGTGTCTCTGTGGTAAATCATGCCTGAAAATTTCCTCTTCGATCCCGCCGACGTCGCCCCCCGCCTCCTCGCCTGGTACGGCCTGGAGGGTCGCGACCTCCCCTGGCGGGGGTGCCGCGACCCCTACCGCATCTGGCTCTCGGAGATCATGCTGCAGCAGACCACCGTCGCTGCGGTCATCCCCTATTACGAGAAATTTCTCTTGGCCTGTCCCGACGTGGCGGCCCTGGCCGCATCGTCTCCCGAGGAGGTCATCGCCCTGTGGGCCGGCCTCGGCTACTACAGCCGGGCCCGCAACCTGCACGCTGCCGCTCGAAGAATCGTTGCCGAAGGGGGCGGAGCCTTTCCCGACGACCTTCCGGGACTGATGGCTCTCCCCGGGGTGGGGCGGTCGACGGCCGGGGCGATCCTTGCCATCGCCTACGATAAAAAAGGGGTGATTCTCGACGGCAACGTCCGCCGGGTTCTCTGTCGCCTCTTTGCCCTCGAGGGGGATCCGAGGAGCGCCGCCGCCGAAGGGAAGCTCTGGGGCTGGGCCGAAGCGCTGACTCCGGAGGATCGTCCCCACGACTACGCCCAGGCGATCATGGATCTCGGCGCCACTCTCTGCGCCCCGAAGCGCCCCGACTGCCCGCGCTGTCCCCTCATCGATCTCTGCCGGGGGCGGCAGCTCGGTCTGGAGATGGTTCTGCCGGCGGCCAGGGCCAAACGGAGCGTTCCCGAGATTTGCCAGGTCGCTCTGCTGCTGGAGCGAGACGGCTGTTTTCTGGTGCGACGCCGACCCTTTTCCGGTCTCCTCGGCGGGCTCTGGGAGTTTCCCTGCCGCGAGGTGGCGAAAGGGACAGAGCCGGCGGCGGCCGCCTCCGCCCTCCTGGCCGAGCTCGGAGGAAAAGGGGGTCTGCGGGAGCTGGGCCGGACTCGCCACGCCTACAGTCACTTCCGGGTCGAGGTCCTCTTCTACCGGGGGAGTGCCGGAGAGGCCGCCGCGGTCGCCGAAACCGCAGGGGAACTCTGGGCCAATGAACGGGAGTTGGCCGAAATCCCCCTGCACGGGGCCCACAAAAAAGGGGTGCCGCACCTTGCCAGGGAGCGGTGGAACTGTCATGATGCCCCATCCATTAAAGCCAAGGAGTAGTAAATGCCCGATACCCTGATACTCACTGACAGCGGCGCCATCGCCGATTTTGCCCGGGAGCTCCACGCCTTCCCGGTGATCGCCGTCGATCTCGAAGCCGATTCCATGCACTGCTACAAGGAGAAGGTCTGCCTCCTGCAGTTCACCACCCCCGAGCGCACCGTCCTCGTCGATCCCCTGACGGTCTCCGATCTCGACTCCCTCAAGCCGGTGATGGCCGACCCGGCGGTGCGCAAGATCTTTCATGCCGCCGATTACGACATCCGTTGCCTGTATCGCGACTTCGCCATCGAAATTAACGGCCTCTTCGACACCATGATCTCCTGCCAGTTTCTCGGTGAGGAGAAGTTCGGTCTGGCGGACATCCTCGGCAAGTATTACGGACTCGTGCTCGACAAGCAGTACCAGCGGGCCGACTGGGCGCTGCGTCCTCTGACTCCGGAAATGATCCGCTACGCCGCCGAGGACACCCGCCACCTCCACGGCCTGGCGCTGATGCTCGAGGAACGCCTGGCCGCCAAGGGGCGGCTCGACTGGGTCGCCGAGGAGTTCGCTCTCCTCGAGCAGGTGCGTCACAGCGAGCACGGCGGACCGATGTTTCTGCGCACCAAGGGGGCCGCGGCCCTCGACCGCCGGCAGCTGGCGGTTCTCGAGGAGGTGCTGCAGTGGCGCGACCGCGAGGCGCGCCGCCGCGACCGCCCCCCCTTCAAGATCCTCGGCAGCAAGTCCCTCTTCGAGGTGGCCCGCTCCCTCCCCAGAAGCGAGCAGGGGCTGGTCGCCATCGAGGGGATTTCCCCCCGGCTGGTCGAGCGCTTCGGGCGCACCCTCCTGGCCGCCGTCGAGACCGCCATGGCCCTTCCCGAGACGGAGCTGCCGGTCTATCCCCGGGGCGAACGCCGCCTGCGGGATCCCGAGGTCGACAAGCGCATGTCCGTCCTCAAGGAGTGGCGTCAGGCGACGGCCCTCGAGCTGGAGATCGATTCCGGCGTCCTCATCAACAACGCCACCCTCGAGGGGATCGCCCGTTCCGTGCCGAAGACGGAGGAGGCTCTCGGCGCCATTCCGGGAATAAAAAACTGGCAGCGCCGGGTCCTCGGGCCGGGGATACTCAACTCTCTGGGGAGTTGAGGGGAGAAGGAAGAGGGGAGAAGGAAGAAGGAAGAGGACATTTGAGGGACATGAAAGGAAAGGCGACCGATTCCGGTCGCCTTTTTTGGGTTGTAGGGGGAGAGGAAGATCTGGGTGTCGGTCCGTTTTGTCGGTAGATAGGCCTTTTGACTAAAAAGCGTTGCGTCGTTGCGGCGTCGCGTGAGGAAAAGGTCCTGATTGTCGGTCGTCCCGCGAAGGTCTGGCCAAAACATCAACAAAAATCAAGTCAAGACCAGGTTTCACGCGACGACGCAACGACGCGACGAAAACCTTGGGGCTTTGAAATCGAAATCAGGAGTCTGCTACCTCGTCTTGCCGGGGACCCCGGGCTCGGTCATCGGACGCGGGTCGAGGAGGCGTTCGAGCTCGTCGGGAGGGAGAATCCCCTCCTCCAGGGCGATCTCGCGCACGGTCCGGCCGCTCTGGTGGGCCTTCTTGGCCACCTGGGCCGCCCGGTCGTAGCCGACGGCCGGGACCAGGGCGGTGCACATGGCCAGGCTCTGCTCGATGAGCCCCTCGCAACGGCCGCGGTCGGCCTGCAGACCGACGATGCAGCGGCCGGTAAACTCGCTTGCGGCGCAGCCGAGAAGGGATATGGCCTGCAGGAGGTTGTGGGCCATCACCGGCATCATGACGTTGAGCTCGAAATTGCCGGCGAGTCCGCCGACGGTGATGGCGGCATCGCAGCCGATCGTCTGGGCGCAGGCCTGCATCAGGGCCTCGGCCATCACCGGATTGACCTTGCCGGGCATGATGGAGCTGCCGGGCTGCACCGCCGGGAGGATCAGCTCGCCGAGGCCGCAGCGCGGACCGCTGCCGAGGTGGCGGATGTCGTTGGCGATCTTGAAGAGGGTGACGGCGCAGCTCTTGAGGGCGCCGCTGGCGGCGACGACGGCGTCCTTGGCCCCCTGGGCCTCGAAGTGGTTGGCCGCCTCGCGGAAGGGGATGCCGGTGACCTCGGAGATCCCGGCGATGACCGAGGCGGCGAAGCGGGGGTGGGTGTTGAGTCCGGTGCCGACGGCGGTGCCGCCGAGGGGGAGCTCGAGGAGGCCGTCGACGGCCCCCTCGAGACGGCGGATGGCGAGGGCGCTCTGGCGGGCATAGCCGGAGAAGATCTGGCCGAGGCGCACCGGGGTGGCGTCCTGCAGGTGGGTGCGGCCGATGGTGACGATGTCGTCGAAGGCGACGGACTTCTCGCCGAGGGCCTCCTGCAGGGCGAAGAGGGCGGGAATCAGGGTGTGGCGGATCTCCACCGCCGCGGCGATGTGCATCGCCGTGGGGATCACGTCGTTGCTCGACTGGCCGAGGTTGACGTGGTCATTGGGATGCACGGCGCGGTCTCCGGCCGCCCCTCCCATGAGCTGGGCGGCGCGATTGGCGATGACCTCGTTGGCGTTCATGTTGGTGCTGGTGCCGGAGCCGGTCTGGAAGATGTCGAGGACGAAGTGCTCGTCGAGAAGGCCGCGGATCACCTCCTCGGCTCCCTCCATGATGGCCATCGCCCGTCCGTCGTCGAGGAGGCCGAGTTCGAGATTGACCCGGGCGGCCCGCTCCTTGATCATCCCGAGGGCGCGGATGAAGGGGCGGGGAAAGCGGATCCCGGAGATGGGGAAATTCTCCAGGGCGCGGGCGGTCTGGGCGCCGTAGAGGGCCCCGGCGGGGACCTCCATGGTGCCCATGGAATCCTCTTCGATGCGGCGGTCGGTCATAAGGGTCGGGCTCCTTGGGGGGAAGGGTCGGCGGCGAAAAATCCGCACGCCGGAAGAGCCCTTCGAGCATAGCAATTTGCCCGGTGCTGTCAATCCTTTTGAAAATGTTGTTTTACCCTGACTAATTTTTACTCCGATCAGTTTTACTCTCGCTAATTGAGTGGAAATCGGCTAGCCTTTTCCCATGAGTAGCCTGGCATTTGTTCTGATCCTGTTTTCTGCCCTGATGCACGCCCTGTGGAACCTGCTGGTCAAGCGCAGCGGCGACAAGACGGTCTTCATCTGGTGGATGTTCTGCGCCTCCGGGGGGCTGCTCAACCTCCTTCTCCTCTTTATCCCCGGTCCCTTCCCCTCTCCGACCCCCGAGGTCCTCCTCCTCGGGGCGGCCGGCGCCGCCTGTTTTGTCTTCTATCACCTCTTCAACGGCCGGGCGTACCGGCGGGGGGACCTGTCGCTGACCTACCCCCTGGCTCAGACCTCCATGTTCTACGTCCCTCTCTGGGGGGTGTGGCTCCTCGGCGAGCGCCTGTCGGCTCTCGGGATGGCCGGCATTGCCCTCATCATCGTCGGCGCCTACACCGTTCAGCTGCGGCGGCTCTCCGCCGGGGAGATCCTCCGACCCTTCCGCAGCCTCGCCGACCCCTCGGTGCAGGCGGCGCTGGCCGCCGGGTTCATCTACTCGGTGGGGGCGGTGATCGACAAGACCGGGGTCGGCCTCTACCCCCCCTTCTACTTCACCTACCTGCTGGTGATGTTCATGCTCTTCTTCATGACTCTCAACCTGCTGCGCCCGTCCTATCGCGGCCGGTTGATGGCCGAGTTGCGCCTCAGCCGCACCCTGGTGATCCTCTCGGGGCCGGTGCTGATGGGGTCCTTCCTCGCCTTCCGTTACGGCCTCAAACTTGCGCCGATGAGCTATGCGGTGCCGGTGCGCCAGGTCAGCCTCCTGATCGGGGTACTGATCGGCGTCTTTTTTCTCCGCGAGAGCTGCGGGCGCATCCGCTTCGCCGCCACCGCCCTGATCCTCGCCGGGGTCTTTCTCATCCGCCTCGGCTGAGCCGCCGCATTTTTCTCTTTTTTCCTTGGTCCCGCCTCTCCTTTGTGTCAGGATTCCGGCAGCCGTTATCGACCTAATGTCCTGCGGACGAGCGACCTAACAAGGAAAACAGACCATGCGCAATCTCGCCAATTTTTTCTTCGAAGTCGGCATGCTCAAACGCACCCCGCGCACCGGGTTCCAGTTTCTCGGCTCCGGCACCCAGTCGGTGGCCGAGCACTCCTTTCGTACGGCGATGATCGGTTACGCCCTGGCCCACCTCGATCCCGAGGCCGACGCCGGTCGGGTCCTGCAGCTCTGTCTCTTTCACGACGTCCCCGAGGCCCGCACCGGCGACCTCAACTACGTCGCCAAGAAATACCTGAAGGTCGATGAGGCCCGGGCCGTTGAAGATCTCGCCGAAACGCTCCCCTTCGGCGACGACTACCGGGGCCTGATCGCCGAATTTACCGGCCGAAGCAGCCGCGAGGCGCAGATTGCCCACGACGCCGACCAGCTGGAGATGATTCTGGCCCTCAAGGAATACAAGGACCTCGGCAACCGCTATGCCGACGAATGGTACCCCTTTTCGGTACGGCGCCTCAAAACCGACGCCGCCCGCCGCCTGGCCGAAACGATCTGGACCACGGACTCGACCCGCTGGTGGTTCGACGACGATGAGGACTGGTGGGTCGAGGGGAGGAAACCTCCGGAAGGGGCTTGACGCCTCCGGACGAAAGTGCTAAAAACTTCCCCTTGCGGCGGCAAACCCCTCATCGCCGGGAACGGAATCGCCATGCTCGACATCAAAAACCTGCGGGACAATCTGGACCAGGTCGAAGCGCGCCTCGCCACCCGTGGCGGCAGCATCGACCTCTCGGCCTTCCGCCAGCTCGACCGGCGGCGGCGCGACCTCCTCGGCGAATCCGAGACCCTCAAGGCGGAAAAGAATCGGGTTTCGGCCCTGGTCGGCCAGACGAAGGACAAGAGCCAGGTGCAGGGGGAGATCTCGCGGATGAAGGACGTCTCGGCGAAGATCAAGACCCTCGACGACGAGCTCAAGGGGGTCGAGGAAGGGTTGCAGACGCTCCTGCTGACCATCCCCAACCTCCCCCATCCCCAGTCCCCCGTCGGAGCCTCCGAGGAGGAGAACCGCGAGGTGCGCCGCTGGGGGACCCCGCGGGAGTTCGATTTCGCGCCGAAACCCCACTGGGACCTCGGCGAAGACCTGGGAATCCTCGATTTTGAGCGGGCCGGCAAGATCACCGGCGCCCGATTCGCCCTCCTCCTCGGGCAGGGCGCCCGCCTGGAGCGGGCACTGATCAACTTCATGCTCGATCTCCATACCCTCGAACACAAATATGTTGAAGTTCTGCCGCCCTTTATGGTAAACAGGGAATCCATGACGGGGACCGGACAGCTCCCCAAGTTCGAGGATGATCTTTTCCATGTCGAGGGGCCGGACTACTTCCTGATCCCCACCGCCGAAGTCCCGGTGACCAATATCCACCGCGACGAGATCCTCTCCGGCGGCGATCTCCCCCTGTGCTATACGGCCCACACCCCCTGCTTCCGCAAGGAGGCCGGATCCCACGGCCGCGACACCCGGGGGCTGATCCGCCAGCACCAGTTCAACAAGGTCGAACTGGTCAAGTTCACCCGCCCTGAAGATTCGGATGCCGAACTCGAAAAGCTTCTGGCCAACGCCGAAGAGGTCCTCCGGCGCCTCGAACTCCCCTACCGGGTCATCGATCTGTGTACCGGCGATCTCGGTTTCTCGGCGGCCCGCACCTACGACATCGAGGTCTGGCTCCCCGCCCAGGGGGTCTATCGCGAGATTTCTTCCTGCTCCACCTTCGGCGATTTTCAGTCCCGACGTGCGGCGATCCGTTTCCGGCGCGAAGAAGGGGCCAAGCCTGAACTGGTTCACACCCTGAACGGCTCCGGCCTCGCCGTCGGCCGTACCCTGGTGGCGATTCTCGAAAACGGTCAGCAAAAGGACGGCTCGGTGACGATCCCCGCGGCCCTGCGCCCCTACATGGGGGGACTGGAAAGATTGAAGATTTAAGGCAGGGTCACGGAGGAGTGGCCGAGTGGCTTAAGGCGGCGGTCTTGAAAACCGTTGAACGAAAGTTCCGTGGGTTCGAATCCTACCTCCTCCGCCATACCAACGCTCCCCCGACTGCGGGGCGGGCGGCACAGCAGAAACAGACAACCTAGATGTTCCACGGAGAGGTGGCCGAGTCGGCTGAAGGCGCTCGCCTGCTAAGCGAGTGTACGGGGTCAACCTGTACCGAGGGTTCGAATCCCTCCCTCTCCGCCATTTTATACAGCTTCGACCCCTTGGGGGGATTCGAAGCCGAGCGTTTCGCGGGGTCGATACCCTGCGGCGGTGCCCTTCCCGAAGGCGATGAGGTAATCCCGATGCCCAGGCTTTCATGGTCCATACTTTTGATCCTCACCCTTTTACTTGCGGCGGCAGGTTGCAGCCGGCAGGAAGAGGCAAAGACCGAGCATCCGAAGGCTACCGAAAAGCTGAGGGCGCGGGTGGTGGTGCCGGATAACGTCAAGGGGAAGTGGCGGGCCGTCAAGATCGCCGTGCGCGACAAGGAAAGCAACACGGAAGACATCTACACCGTCAACATCGGCTACGAGTTCGTGGTCGCCGGTTCGCAGCTTCGGCTCAAGGTGGAGAACTTCCTCCCGGCCTTCATCATGGACGGCACGAAGATGACCTCGGCCTCCAATGAAACGAGGAATCCCGCGGTGCAGATCATCGTCACCGAAGGGGGCGCCGAGATCTTCGAAGGGTGGCTCTTCAGCCTTTATCCCGGCACCCATGCCTTCGAGCACCAGCGCTATAATTTCTCTCTCGTCGATTTTATTCCGGCCGGAAAAAAAGGTTGACAGGCCGGAGGAATTGAGCGATAAGTACGCTTCTTGCGCGCCGCTAGCTCAGCTGGATAGAGCGTCTGACTACGGATCAGAAGGCCGGGGGTTCGAATCCCTCGCGGCGCACCACTTTTAAAAAAGAACCCCGTGAATCTTGACGACCAACAAGACAGGGGCTTTATGCACGAGGCCCTGGTGGAAGCAGCCGCTGCTGAAAAGCTCGGCGAGATTCCCATCGGGGCCGTTGTTGTTCAGGGCGGTGAAATTATCGGCCGCGGCTACAACCTGCGCGAAACGAGCAACGATCCGACCACCCACGCCGAGATGGTGGCCATCCGTGCGGCGGCCAGGCATCTCGGCAGTTGGCGCCTCCTCGACTGCACGCTCTACGTGACTCTCGAGCCCTGCGTGATGTGCATGGGGGCAATCATTCTGGCCCGGATTCCCCGTCTGGTCTATGCCTGCCGCGACCCCAAGGCCGGCGCCGTCGGTTCCCTCTACGATTTCTCCCGGGACGAGCGCTTCAACCACCGCGTCGAGGCGGTCGAAGGGGTTCTCGGCGACGAATGCAGCACGATGCTCAGCCGCTTCTTCCGGGAGCTGCGGGCCCGCAAAAAATCAGTGAGCTGATCCGGCCGATCGCTCCTGGTTGTTCGACAAACACCTGTAACGGAGGGGTGTCCGAGAGGCCGAAGGTGACAGACTCGAAATCTGTTGTAGCGCAAGCTACCGGGAGTTCGAATCTCCCCCCCTCCGCCAAAAAGAAACGGCCCGTCTGCCCTGCAGGCGGGCCGTTTCTTTTTCGGTCAGGTCTGTGCCGTGCAGCCAACGGGGTAGGTGGCAGGGGCCCGCACTCGTTTCTGCCCGATATGTTTGCCGCCGACTCAAGAAAAGGCTTTACAATCCCCGACCCCCTGCGGTATTCTCCCCAACCTGCGGAGAGGTGACCGAGTGGCCGATGGTGCTCGCCTGGAAAGCGGGTGTAGTGAAAGCTACCGAGGGTTCGACTCCCTCCCTCTCCGCCAGTTTTAATATCCGCCCAACCGATTTTCATCATTGCCGATAGAAGTGACAGCCGGGTCCCGCGCAACGGACGGTCGCCAACCCCGTCAGGCCCGGAAGGGAGCAGCGGCAACGACCTCAGCCGTGTGCCGCGGGGGTGCCTGGCTGTCACTTGTGGCGGCAATACCCTCCCGCTCTTCCGCACTTCCTCCCCGATCCTGTACGGAGACCTCTCGCCCCATGTCGTACCTGGTACTGGCCCGCAAATGGCGACCACAGACGTTCGAGGATCTGGTCGGACAGGAGCACGTCAGCCGCACCCTGGGCAACGCCATCGCCAGCGGCCGGGTCCATCACGCCTTTCTTTTCACCGGCGCCCGCGGCGTCGGCAAGACCTCGGCGGCGCGCATTCTCGCCAAGGCCCTCAACTGCGAAGAGGGGCCGACGGCTCAGCCCTGCAACAAA
Organism: Desulfuromonas soudanensis; assembly: GCF_001278055.1. NCBI lineage: Bacteria > Pseudomonadati > Thermodesulfobacteriota > Desulfuromonadia > Desulfuromonadales > Desulfuromonadaceae > Desulfuromonas > Desulfuromonas soudanensis. The sequence goes on from NZ_CP010802.1 coordinate 311,942, forward strand.
TGCCCTTCCTGCCTGGAAATCGCCGCCGGGCAGGGGGTCGACGTCTTCGAGATCGACGGCGCCTCCAATACCGGCGTCGACGACATCCGCGAGCTGCGGGAGAATATCCGCTACCTGCCGTCGAAGGCGCGCACCAAGATCTTCATCATCGACGAAGTCCACATGCTCTCCATCAACGCCTTCAACGCCCTGTTGAAGACCCTCGAAGAGCCGCCGTCCCACGCCAAGTTCATCCTCGCCACCACCGAACCGCACAAGATCCCCGTCACCATCCTCTCCCGCTGCCAGCGCTTCGATTTCCGCAAGATTCCCCTCCCCAAGCTCCTCGGTCGCCTGCGGGAGATCGTCGACGCCGAAAAGATCGCCATGTCCGACCGGGCCCTGGCTCTCATCGGCCGGCGCGGCGAAGGGAGCATGCGCGACGCCCTCTCGACCCTCGATCAGGTCATCGCCTTCTGCGGCGAGACGGTCTCCGACGAGGATGTGCAGGGACTTCTGGGGATGGTCGATCGCCGCCTGCTGCTGGAGACGGCCGAAGGGGTTCTGCAGCGCGACAGTCGGCGGGTGCTGGAGGTGGTGCGGCGCGTCGACACCCTCGGCCACTCCTTTCGCCAGTTCGGGCAGGAACTGGTGGAGATCTTCCGGTCCCTGGTGCTGGTCAAGGTCCTCGGCGACCCCGGGGAACTGCTGGAGACGACGGAGGAGGAGCTGCGGGAGCTTTCGGGGATGGCGGCGTCCGTCGCCCAGGACGACCTGTTGCGCGCCCTGACGCTCCTCATCCGCACCGAGGCTGAACTGGCCACCGCGACCTTTCCCCGCCTCACCCTCGAGATGGCCCTGGTGCGCCTGGCGACCTTGGCGCCTTCGGTGGAGATATCCGGGGTGATGCGCAAGCTCGAGGATCTCGAACGTCGCCTGGCCGGGGCCGGCCCCCTGTCGCCGCCGCCGCGATCCGCCGTCCCGCCCCCCCGTCCCCCCCACCCCGAGGGGGAAGGGGAAACGACAAAAAAGCCTGAAGCCCCTGCGTCTCCCCTGTCGAATCCGGGGGGAGGGTGGCAGGGGCTGGTCGATCATCTCAGGACTCGCCGCCCGGGGCTCGCCTCCCTCCTCGAGCATGGCAGCCTGCTGAGGTTCGAGCTGCCCCTTCTTGAGATCGGTTTTTCGCCAGGCTCCTTTCATTTCGAGCAGATCAAGGACCCGGAAACCCAGGACGCCCTTGCCGGGCTGGCACTGGAATACTTCGGCGAAAAGGTGACCATTAAGGTCAGTGCCGTCAGCCCCGGAACCGGGGCGGCCCCGCCGACCCTCATCGAGGAGCGTCGGGCCCAGGAGTCGGACCGGGAAAACCGTCTGCGCGAAGATGCCCTGGCCCACCCGATGGTGCAGGCCGCGCGGGAGATTTTCGGCGGCCAGGTCAAGGACGTCCGTCCCATCGACAAGGGGTTTGTCTAGGAACCCATCCGTTATCGATGCGGCTATCATAAAAAGCAGGGCGCTGTCGTTGTCGCGCCAGAGAAGGAGTGACCATGTCCAAGAGTATGGGTAACATCATGAAGCAGGCGCAGCAGATGCAGCAGAAGATGGGGCGCCTGCAGCAGGAACTCGAAGGGCGCGAGGTCGAGGCCTCCGCAGGCGGCGGGATGGTGACCGCCGTTGTCAACGGCAAGCAGCAGTTGCTCTCCCTGAAGATCGAAAAGAGTGTCGTCGATCCCGAAGATGTCGACATGCTCCAGGACCTGGTGGTCGCCGCCGTCAACGAGGCGATCAAAAAGAGCCAGGAGATGATGCAGGAAGAAATGGGGAAGATCACCGGCGGGTTCAATATCCCCGGGCTCTTCTGATCAGGTCGTCGCCCTTTTCCGGGGCCGTTGTCGTTCTGGCCTCGAACCGGGGCTCGTTTTCGCAAGGGGGGTCTTCGGGCCCTTCCTGGAATGCGGGCCCTTTTTTTTTAACCGGGGGGCGTCCGGAATCTTGCGGTTTTCTGTTTTGAAACAGGCCGTCGGGGAGGTGCGCGGCGACCGTCCTTCGGTTCTGCGGCGGCAGGAATGAGGCCCGGGGACCGGTGGCGGCCCGGCGATAAAAGGAAACTAAAAACTTTTTTTGATCTTAGTAAAAAATAGAACAGGATTTTAAATAGTTGGATTTATCGGAGGGCCTATGTTAAACTCCATCCCGTCTTTCGCCCGGCTGGTCACCGAGCTGGGTAAGCTTCCGGGTATCGGCCAGAAGACCGCCACCCGGCTGGCCTTCTTTATCCTGCGGCAGCCGGCTTCGGAAGCCGAGGCTCTCGCCGAGGCGATCCGCGGGCTCAAGGAAAAAATCCGCTTCTGCTCCCGCTGTTTTCACATCACCGAGAGCGACCCCTGTCCGCTGTGCAGCAACCCCGGCCGTGACGACGCCCTGCTCTGTGTGGTGGAAGAACCTCAGGACCTGATCGCCATCGAACGCAGCCGGTCCTTTCGCGGCCGCTACCATGTGCTCCACGGCGCCCTGTCGCCGCTGGACGGTGTCGGACCCGATGACCTCAAGATCCGAGAGCTCCTGTTGCGTCTCAAGGACCATCAGGTCACCGAGGTGCTCCTCGCCACCAACTTTACCGTCGAGGGGGAGGCCACCGCTCTCTACCTGGCTCGGCTGATCCACCCCCTGGGGATTCGCGTCACCCGCCTGGCCTACGGCATCCCCATGGGAAGCGATCTCGAGTTCGTCGACGAGGTGACGGTCAACCGGGCGGTGGAAGGCCGCCGTGATCTTTGACGGGCGGTTGTCTTTCCCTCCCCTTGACGTATGCTTAGTCTCTTTCAAGTTGTTCTGTTGGCGTAGTTTCTGTCCCGGCCGCACGGGGGCAGGTGGAATTCGGGAATTACCAAGCAAAGGAGAAGTTCATGTCGCGTAAAATGGTAACCATCGACGGTTGTTCGGCCGCTGCGCATGTCGCCCATGCGACCAATGAGGTCATTGCGATCTATCCCATCACCCCTTCTTCCGGCATGGGCGAGATTTCGGACGCCAAGAGCGCAGCGGGAGAAAAAAACATCTGGGGGACCATCCCGAGGGTGGTCGAGATGCAATCCGAAGGGGGCGCCGCCGGTGCTGTTCACGGAGCCCTGCAGGCCGGCGCTCTGACGACGACCTTCACCGCCTCCCAGGGGCTCCTGCTGATGATCCCCAACATGTACAAGATCGCCGGGGAGCTCACCCCCACGGTCTTTCATGTTTCGGCCCGTGCCATCGCCGCCCAGGCGCTCTCCATCTTCGGCGACCATTCGGACGTCATGGCCTGCCGCCAGACCGGTTGGGCGATGTTCTGCTCCAACAACATCCAGGAGGTCATGGACTTCGCCCTGATCTCCCAGGCCGCGACCCTCGAGTCCCGGGTCCCCTTCCTTCACTTCTTCGACGGCTTCCGTACCTCCCATGAGATTCAGAAGGTCGAGGAGCTGACCAAAGACGACATGCGCCACCTGATCGACGACGACCTGGTGCGCGCCCATCGCGCCCGCGCCCTCTCCCCCGATCGTCCGGTGCTCCGCGGCACCGCCCAGAACCCCGATGTCTATTTCCAGGGGCGCGAGACCGTCAACAAGTTTTATACCTCCATTCCCGCCATCGTTCAGAAGCAGATGGACAAATTCGCCAAACGTCTCGGCCGCCAGTACAAACTGGTCGACTACGTCGGCGCTCCCGACGCCGAGCGCGTCATCGTCGCCATGGGCTCGGGGTGCGAAACCGTCCACGAGCTGGTGGAGGCACTCGTCGCCAAGGGTGAGAAGGTCGGTCTGGTGAAGATCCGTCTCTTTCTCCCCTTCCCCGTCGAGGCCTTCGTCAAGGCCCTTCCCAAGTCGGTCCGGAAGATCGCCGTTCTCGACCGCACCAAGGAACCCGGTTCCCTCGGCGAGCCTCTCTACCACAACGTGCGCACCGCCATCGGCGAGGCGATGGCCGACGGCCTGACCTCTTTTGCCGGCTACCCCGCCATCGTCGGCGGCCGCTACGGCCTCGGCAGCTACGAGTTCACTCCCGGCATGGCCAAATCGGTCTTCGACAATCTCTCCCAGGACAAGCCGAAAAACCATTTCATCGTCGGCATCAAGGACGACGTCACCGGCGCCAGCCTCAACTTCGATCCTGCCTTCAAGCTTCCGGCTCCCGGCATCTACTCGGCCATGTTCTACGGTCTCGGCAGCGACGGCACCGTCGGCGCCAACAAGAACTCCATCAAAATCATCGGCGAGAGCACCGACAACAACGTCCAGGCCTACTTCGTCTACGACTCCAAGAAGGCCGGCAGCGTGACCACCTCCCATCTGCGTTTCGGCAAGGCGATGATCCGCTCCCCCTATCTGGTCGACTCCGCCGACTTCGTCGCCTGCCACATGTTCGCCTTCCTCGAGCAGTACGACATGCTCAAGAGCGCCAAGGAGGGAGCGACCTTTCTCCTCAACTCCCCCTTCGGCAAGGACGAGGTCTGGGCGCACCTCCCCCGTCCGGTCCAGCAGTCGATCATCGACAAGAAGCTCAAGTTCTACGTCATCGACGGCGTGCGCCTCGGCAACGAACTCGGCCTCGGTTCCCGCATCAACGTCATCATGCAGACCGCCTTCTTCAAGATCTCCAACATCATCCCCCTGCAGCAGGCGATCGACGAGATCAAGGACGCCATCGTCAAGAGCTACGGCAAGTCCGGCGAGAAGGTTGTCGCCATGAACAACAAGGCCGTCGACGCCGCTCTCGAGAATATCCACCAGGTCAAGGTGCCGGCCGGCGCCGACAGCACGGTGAAGATGAAGGCCGGCCTCGGCAAGGATGTCCCCGCCTTCGTCCGCAACACCCTCGGGACGATCATCGAAGGGAAGGGCGATTCCCTGCCGATCTCGGCCATGCCCGCCGACGGAACCTTCCCCACCGGAACGGCCAAGTACGAGAAGCGCAACATCGCCATCGACATCCCGGTGTGGGACGAAACGCTCTGCATCCAGTGCGGCATCTGCTCCTTCGTCTGCCCCCACGCCACCATCCGCATGAAGATCTATGACGGCGCCCTCCTCAAGAAGGCTCCGTCGACCTTCAAATCCTGCGACGCCAAAGGGAAGGAGTTCGCCGGCAAGAGCTTCACCCTGCAGGTGGCGCCCGAGGATTGCACCGGCTGCGGTGCCTGCGTCTACAACTGCCCGGCCAAGAGCAAGACCGACGAGAAGCACAAGGCGATCAACATGCAGTTCCAGGCGCCGCTGCGCGACCAGGAAGCGGCCAACTGGGACTTTTTCCTCGGTCTTCCCGACACCGATCCGGCCCTGGTCAACCGCGCCAGCCTCAAGGGGAGCCAGCTCCTCCTGCCGATGTTCGAATTCTCCGGCGCCTGCGCCGGCTGCGGCGAGACACCTTTTCTCAAGCTCGCCTCCCAGCTCTTCGGCGACCGGATGCTCATCGCCAACGCCACCGGCTGCACCTCGATCTACGGCGGCAATCTCCCCACCACCCCCTGGTCCCCGCGCCAGGACGGCCGCGGTCCGGCCTGGAGCAACTCCCTCTTCGAGGACAACGCCGAGTTCGGCTTCGGCATGCGCCTGACCGTCGACAAGTTCAGCGAGTACGCCCTCGAACTTCTCGACAGAATGATGGACTGCGGCTGCAAGGTCTGCGGCGACACCAAGGAGTTGATGGCCAAGATCAAGGGCGCCGACCAGACGACCCAGGAAGGCCTCGAGCTGCAGCGCGAGCGCGTCGCCAAGCTCAAGAAGGCCCTCGAAACCTGCACCGATCCGGAGAGCCGGCAGCTGATCTCCCTGGCCGATTATCTGGTGAAGAAGTCGGTGTGGATTGTCGGCGGCGACGGCTGGGCCTACGATATCGGTTACGGCGGCCTCGACCACGTCCTGGCCAGCGGCGAGAACGTCAATGTCCTCGTTCTCGACACCGAGGTCTACTCCAACACCGGCGGTCAGGCCTCCAAATCGACGCCTCTGGGCGCCGTGGCCCAATTTGCCGCCGGCGGCAAGCGCATGCCGAAGAAGGACCTGGGGATGATCGCCATGAGCTACGGCAACATTTACGTCGCCAAGGTCTCCCTGGCCAACCCCGCCCAGGCGGTCAAGGCCTTCCTCGAGGCCGAAGCCTATGACGGTCCGTCGCTGATCATCGCCTACAGCCACTGCATCGCCCACGGCATCGACATGACTACCGCCGTGGACGGCTGCAAGGAAGCGGTTGCCTGCGGCCACTGGCCGCTTCTCCGCTACAACCCGGCGCTGGCCGACGAAGGGAAGAACCCTCTGCAGCTCGACAGCAAGGAGCCGACCCTCGCCTTCTCCGACTACGCCCAGAAGCAGAACCGCTACCGGGTGCTGCAGAAGGCCGATCCGACCGTGGCCGGGGAGCTGATGGCCGAAGGGAACAAGCTCACCGCCACCCGCTACGACCTGTACAAGAAGCTCGCCGAGATGCAGGCGGACTGCGGAACCAAAAAGTAAAATCGAAAACATAGAGCAGACTGGGACTCCCGGCGGATCTTCCGCCGGGAGTCTTTTCTTTTGCCGCTGCCGCCGCTCTGGCGCCAGGGAAAAGGCTTGATCGACCCCGGTAGAGATGCTATAAAAGCCGAGGCGCAAAAACCTTCACAAGGAGCGACGGTATGTTCGGCTCTAATTCATCCTTCGTCATGTACGACGAGGAATTCAAAAGAATAAATATTGTCATCGAGAAGCTTCTCCGCGAAGCCAACGCCAAGGTCATCTTCCTGGTCGACAAGAACGGGCAGCTGATCTCCTCCGTCGGCGAGACCGAGCATCTCGATACCACGAGTCTGGCTTCCCTGACGGCCGGCAACATCGCCGCCACCGGGGGGCTTGCCAAGCTTCTCGGGGAAAAGGAATTCTCCATCCTCTTTCACGAGGGGGAAAAGGACAACCTGCACATCTCCATCATCGCCAGCCGGGTCATTCTGGTGGTCATTTTCGATAACCGCAGTTCCCTGGGGCTGGTCAGGCTGCGGGTCAAGAAGGCCAGCGACGAGTTGGGGACGATCTTCGAGGATCTGGCGAAAAAATCCGAAGAGATCCAGAAGGATGACAACTACCAGAGTCCCTTCGCCGAGATCACTGACGACGATATTGACAATCTCTTCAATTAAACGGGGTTAGGGCGCATGTCTTTTATCAATTACGCCTCGCGCGAAATTAACTGCAAGATCGTCTATTACGGCCCGGGGCTCTGCGGCAAGACGACGAATCTGCAGTACGTCTATCAGAAGACGGCTCCCGACGCCAAGGGAAAGATGATCTCTTTGGCCACCGAGACCGAGCGGACGCTGTTCTTCGACTTTCTCCCCCTGGCCCTCGGCGAGATCCGCGGCTTCAAAACCCGCTTCCATCTCTATACCGTTCCGGGACAGGTCTTCTACGACGCTTCTCGCAAGTTGATCCTCAAGGGAGTCGACGGAGTGGTCTTCGTGGCCGATTCCCAGGAAGAACGACTCGACGCCAATATCGAGAGCCTGGAGAACCTCAAGATCAACCTCGAGGAGCAGGGGTATCAGCTGGAGAAGCTCCCCTTTATCATGCAGTACAACAAGCGTGATCTCCCCAACGTCAGCAGTGTTGAGGAGCTGCGCAGCCTCCTCAACCCCGATGGGGTCCCCGAATTCGAGGCCTGCGCCACCACCGGCGAAGGGGTCTTCGAAACCCTCAAGGCCGTCGCCAAGCAGATCCTCATCGATCTTAAAAAAGGGGGCGCCGGCTGATTCCCTCTCCGGCCGCCAAATAAATAAAAACGACGAAGTCCGCAGGGCAACAGCTCTGCGGACTTCGTCGTTTTTCGTCCTTGGAAAGGACGGCTCAGCCGGACCGGAGGCAGGTGATCCCCCCCTTGAGGGCGGCCTTGAAGCAGGCGTTGCAGGAGACACAGGAGACGACGGGATCCTCCCCCCTTTCCCAGCGCCGCACCAGGTCGGGCTGGCAGATGAAGGGGCGGGAGAGGGCGACGAAGGCGGCGCTTTGTTCCTCGACAATCCCTGCGGCCATGGCGAGGCTGCGGATGCCGCCGACGAGGATCAGGGGAACCCCGACCCTGTCCCGCAGCGCCTCGGCCAGCGGCCGGTTGTACGCCTCGCCCCCTTCGGGAACCGGGCGAATCGGGCCGAGTCCTCCCGAGGCCGGAGTTCCGGAGCTCACCTCGATGGCGTCGATCCCCCGGCGAACGAGGGCCTGCGCGACGCCGATCCCTTCCTCGACGGTCAGTCCCCCGGGGAGATTGTCGCTGAGATTGAGCTTGGCCAAGAGGGGGTAGTCGGAGCCGACCCGGGCCCGGATGGCCCCGAGGATTTCCAGGAGAAAACGGCTGCGCCCTTCGGCATCGCCGCCGTAGCGGTCCAGGCGAAGATTGGTGTGCGGGGAGAGGAACTGGCTGATCAGGTAGCCGTGGGCGGCCTGGAGCTGCACGCCGTCGAAGCCGGTCTTCTGAGCCCGGTCGGCCGCCGCGGCAAAGGCCTCCACCAGGCCGGCGATTTCGTCTTCGGTCAGGGCGCGCGGGAGCTCGGGGTACTGCAGCGCGGCGATTTCCGAGGGGGCCACCGGTCGCCCGCCGCAGTGGGCGGCACGGCACTGGCCACCGCCGTGGCTCAGCTGCAGGACGATCTTCCCCCCTTCGGCATGGACTCCGTCGGTCATCCGGCGCAGTCCGTCGAGGTCCGCACCCCCGTCTATCCCCAGGGTCCCGGGGAAAGCTTTCCCGCCGGAAGAGACGGAGGCGAAGCCGGAGACGATCAGGCCGGCTCCGCCGGCGGCCAGGGTCCTGTAGAAGGCGGCCAGGGGTTTGGTCGCCTTTCCGCCGGTTTCGGCCATCCCCTCCCAGGTCGCCGAACGGACCAGCCGGTTGGCCAGAGTCAGGGTGCCGATTCTTCCCGGGGAAAAAAGATCCGGACCTTTTCCCCCCCCTCGGCTCCTTTCCGTCACAGGCGCACCAGAGAATCCGGGAGGGGGGTGAGTTTTTCCCCCCCTTGCGTCCCGACGGCGAAGGTGTTCTCGATTCCCGCCACTCCCACCCCGGGAAAGACGAATTTGGGCTCGATGGCGATGGTCTGGTTCTCCACCAGGGGAACGTTGAACCCCAGAGCGAGAACCGGCATCTCGTCGAGTTCGAGGCCAACGCCGTGGCCGACGAACTTGGCCTGCTCCCCCGGCACCCCCATGAAGTTGTCGCCGAAGCCGGCGGCAACGGCCATTTCAGAGGCGCGGGTGAAGAGATCGGAGCAGATCGCTCCCGGCACCAGAGCGCCTGCAAGCTCCCCCTGAATCTTCAGGGCGACGTCAAAGGCCTCCTGCACCCGGGGGGGGAGGGCGCCGAAGACGAAGAGGCGCGTCATGTCGACGAGGTAGCCGTCGAAGACCCCGGTGTAGTCGACCATGATCGGCACGTTGTTGTCGATGATCGCCGTGGAGGCGCCGTGGGGGGCGGCGGCGGAGAGTCCCCGGCCGGTGACGGCGCCGTCGAAGAAGCCGGGGCTGGCAGCGCTCTGGCCGGCGACGGCCAGCCCCTGGAAGAGTTCCTGGTTGAAGGCCCGCATGCGGACGTACCCCTCCCAGCCGCGTTTCCGGGCGCGGTACTCGAATTCGGCCGAGAGGTCGATCTCGCGCATCCCCGGGCGGAGGAACTCGGGAATCTCGGCAAAGACCGAAGAAAGCTCCCGGCCGCTGTGGCGCATCCGTTCCAGCTCCCAGGTCGATTTGACCGAACGCAGCTCGCGCAGCAGGGCCGAGATGTCGACGAACTCCCTGTTCGGGAGGATCTTCCCGTAGAAGTTGAACTGCTGCAGCGGCAGGACATCGTAGGTCAGGCCGATGCGGCGAAATTCACTGCCGATGATCTCCGGCCAGTTCTTCCCCGAGGGGAAGGGGGTGATCGTCTCCACCGTGCTCTCGGCCTCGGCCCGGCTCAGGCTCTTGCGTACCATCAACCGGGGGGGGCCGTCGGCGGGGATCCACAGGGCCGAATTCTGCCGCGTCGCAGCGTAATAATAGATGTCGATGGGGTAGATGAGGAGAGCGCCGTCGATTCCGCCGGTTTTCAGCCGCTCCTGGAGGAGAACGATCCTTCTGTTGCATTCCGCCTTGTCTGCCATGGGCAAGTTTTCTCCGTGTCGTGAGTGGGTTCCTTACATGTTCCGTCGATACTGGCCGCCGACTTCGTAGAGGGCGGCGCTGATCTGCCCCAGGGACGCCACCTGCACCGCGTCGAGGAGGGCTGCAAAGATGTTTTCTCCCCGGGCGGCGGTCTGCTGCAGCGTCTGCAGGGCCCTGGGGACGCTCTCCCGGTGCTCGGCCTGGAAGGCCCGCAGGTTGGCGATCTGCTGCTCCTTCTCCTGGCGGGTCGCCCGGGCCAGCCCCTTGGGGACGTTGTATCCCTGGTCGGTGCCGGGATTAAGATAGGTGTTGACGCCGATGATCGGCAGCTCGCCGGTGTGTTTCTTGTGTTCGTAGAGGAGCGACTCCTCCTGGATGCGGCTGCGCTGGTACTGGGTCTCCATGGCGCCGAGAACTCCGCCGCGCTCGTTGATGCGCTCGAACTCCTTCAAGACCGCCTCCTCCACCAGATCCGTGAGTTCATCGATAATGAAGGACCCCTGCAGCGGATTTTCGTTGCGGGAGAGGCCGAGTTCCCTGGTGATGATCATCTGGATCGCCATCGCCCGGCGCACCGACTCTTCGGTGGGGGTGGTGACCGCCTCGTCGTAGGCGTTGGTGTGCAGCGAGTTGCAGTTGTCGAAGATCGCCATCAGGGCCTGCAGCGTGGTGCGGATGTCGTTGAAGTCCATCTCCTGGGCGTGGAGGGAACGCCCCGAGGTCTGGATGTGGTACTTGAGCATCTGGCTGCGGGCGTTGGCGCCGTAGCGGTTCTTCATCACCACTGCCCAGATCCGCCGCGCCACCCGGCCGATGACGTTGTATTCGGGGTCGAGGCCGTTGGAGAAGAAGAAGGAGAGGCTGGGGGCAAAATCGTCGATCTTCATGCCGCGGGAGAGGTAATATTCGACGTAGGTGAAGCCGTTGGCCAGGGTGAAGGCGAGCTGGCTGATGGGGTTGGCGCCGGCCTCGGCGATGTGATAACCGCTGATGGACACCGAGTAGTAGTTGCGCACCTGCTGGTCAATGAAGTACTGCTGCATATCCCCCATCAGCCGGAGGGCGAATTCGGTGGAGAAGATGCAGGTGTTCTGACCCTGGTCCTCCTTGAGGATGTCGGCCTGCACGGTACCGCGCACCGTCTGGAGGGTGCAGGTGCGGATCGTTTCCCTCTCCCCGGCCGACGGCTGCCGCCCCTTCTCGACGACGAACTTCTCCACCTGCTGGGCGATGGCGGTGTTGAAGAACATCGCCAGGAGGATGGGGGCCGGGCCGTTGACGGTCATCGAGACGCTGGTCATCGGGTCGCAGAGGTCGAAGCCGGCGAAGAGTTTGTCCATGTCGGTCTGGGTGCAGATGGAAACCCCCGATTCGCCGACCTTGCCGTAGATGTCGGGGCGCTCGCCGGGATCCTCGCCGTAGAGGGTGACGCTGTCGAAGGCGGTGGAGAGACGCTTGGCCGGGTCGTTTTCGGTGAGGAAGTGGAAGCGGCGGTTGGTCCGCTCCGGCGTCCCCTCGCCGGCGAACTGGCGCTTGGGGTCTTCGGCGGTGCGCTTGAAGGGGAAGAGCCCGGCGGTGTAGGGGAAGGAGCCGGGTAGGTTCTCCTTGCGGGCCCATTTGACGATTTCGCCGTATTCCTCGTAGTCGGGGACGCAGACCTTGGGGATGCGGCTCCCGGACAGGGAGGTGGTGTAAAGGGCGTTGCGCAGCTCCTTGTCACGCACCCGGGTGACCAGCTCCTCCTGGCGGTAGGTCTTCTTGATCTGCGGCCAGGTCTCGAGGGTTTTTTTTGTCTCCGGAAGCAGGCGCTCGCGGCAGGCGTCGATGAGACCGTCGAGGGTCTCGCTCAGGGCCCCTTTGCTGGCCGTGGCGAGGCTGGCCGCGACGTCGGCGCCGAGAGGGCGGGGGTGGCCCTGCAGGAGCTCGGCCGTCCCCTGAAGCTGGAAGAGCTGGCGAGCCGCCTTGATCTGTTCTTCGCTCTGGCGACGGTAGTCTCGGACGGTTCGGGAGATCTCGCCGAGATAGCCGGCCTGTTCCGGCGGGATGATGTGGTGGCAGCGGCTGACCTCGCCGGTGAGCTCCAAGGACGAGTGCCAGGCCACCCCTTTTTTGAGGTTGATGGCGTCGATCACCGCCCGGTAGAGGACGTTAGTTCCGGGATCGTTGAACTTGCTGGCGATGGTGCCGTAGACGGGTATTTCGGCATCGGAAGCCGCGAAGAGTTTGCGGTTGCGCCGCACCTGTTTGCGCACGTTGAGGAGGGCGTCCTCGGACCCCTTCTTCTCCATCTTGTTGAGGGCGACGAGGTCGGCGAAGTCGAGCATGTCGATTTTCTCCAGCTGCGTCGGGGCGCCGAATTCGCTGGTCATGACGTAGAGGGAGACGTCGCAGATCTCGACGATTCCCGCATCTCCTTGACCGATGCCGCTGGTCTCGACGACGATGAGATCGAAGGCGGCGCTCTTGAGGACGGCCAGGGCGTCGCCGATGGCGGCGGAGAGCTCGCTGCGCGAATTGCGGGTGGCCAGGGAGCGCATATAAATGCGGGGAGAGTTGATGGCGTTCATGCGGATGCGGTCGCCGAGCAGCGCCCCGCCGGTGCGCTGCCGGGTCGGATCGACGGAGAGGATCGCCAAATGTTTGTCGGGAAAATCGCGGAGAAAGCGCCGGACCAGCTCATCGGTGATCGAGCTCTTGCCGGCGCCGCCGGTGCCGGTAATCCCCAGGACCGGGACGTCGGTTGCCGCAGCGGCGAGGCGCGGCCGGATCGCCTCGAAGGGGGAGTCGGGTCTCCCCTGGGAGAGCTCGGCCAGGGTGATAAGGCGGGCGACGGCGCCGGGTTCGCGGCACCGGGCGCCCTCGAGGTCCCCCTCGAGCTCCCGCGGGGTGGGGTAATCGCAGGTTTTGATCTTGAAGTTGATCATCCCCTGGAGCCCCATCTTGCGTCCGTCCTCGGGAGAGAAGATACGGCAGATCCCGTAGGCGTGCAGTTCGTCGATTTCCCCGGGGAGGATGACGCCGCCGCCGCCGCCGAAAATCTTGATGTGCCCGGCGTTGCGCTCGGCCAGTAGGTCGTGGATGTACTTGAAAAATTCCAGATGCCCCCCCTGGTAGGAACTGACGGCGATCCCCTGGACGTCCTCGTGGATGGCGGCGGTCACGATCTCTTCGGCGGAGCGGTTGTGGCCGAGGTGCACCACCTCGACCCCCGAATCCTGGAGAATCCGGCGCATGATGTTGATGGAGACGTCGTGGCCGTCGTAAAGGCTGGTCGCGGTCACGAAGCGGATGGCGTTTTGCGAAGGGCGGGGCGCTGTTTCCATGAAGACTCTCCTTGGCAATCGACGGGGGGCGGCATGGCCGGTGGGCGTCGATGGGAATTACAATTGGATAACATCGTTTTAGCAATGCCCGTGCCATGGGCGGTTCCCGACCTTTAATCTAGGCCAAACCATTGAAAAACAAGAACTATAAAAAATAACAATATTTTTAAAATGGACGGAGGCGAAGCGGAGGTGTAAACGGAGGTTGCCACTGCGGCCGGGAATGCCCGGGTATTTACCCCTCTGTCTAGAACGGTAGACAGCGTGTCCTGCCGTTAACAGTGCCACCGCGGAGGGGAAGGCGGATGGAGGTTTACAATCCATTATCAAACAATGTACTATCGAACCTGCTTTGTCGGCGCCGAACCGGAATCCAACCTGGGGATGGTTGCCGCTCCGGGGGTTGACCGGTTGGCCGGTTCCAGTTGCAAGTCTTTGAATCTTTTCGCTTTAAAAGCAGATCGTCTCCGTCTCGACGATCGGAGGAATCATGCAGTTTGCCGAATTGGTCAGAAAAACTGAATTTGATTTTGCCTCGCTTCTCGACAACCAGGAGAGCTGGATCGTTGTCCTTGACGCCGAACAGCGTGTGGTCGACTGCAACGGAGGGTGCCGCAGAATCCTCGGTCTCGAGCCCGCGGAGCTGATCGGCAAGCGGATTGCCGAGGAGGTGCGCCTCGGGCATCTGGCAGGGCTTCTGGCCCGTGGCCACTGCTTCCGCTCCCAACCGCTGCTCATTGCCGACCGCAAACTCATCTGTCAGCACGTGCCGCGGATCGAAAACGGCCGTCACTGCGGCGGGGTCCTGGCCGTCAGCCTCGATTTTCTCCCCTTCGACGACATCTCCCAGGTCGACCTCGATGACGTGGTCCGTTCGCTGAGCGCCGTCATGGATCTGGCCTACGAGGGGACGATTCTCGTCGACCCCGAGGGGACGATCGTTCTGGTCAACCAGGCCTTCGCCGACGCCCTCGGTGCCCGGGCCCAGGACATGGTCGGCAAGCACATCCTCAAGGCTTATCCCAACTCCAAGCTCTCGCGGCTGCCTGTGGTGATGCAGACCGGGATGGCGGAAATCGGCTGGCCCCACGTCCTCAACGGCCGGGAGGTCGTGGTCTGCCGCTACCCGCTGGTCAGGAACGGCGTTCCGATCGGTGCCCTGGGGAAGATCATCTTTCAGGACGTCCAGGAAGTCATCCGCATGGCCGACAAGTTTCAGGCCATGACGCGAACGATCCAGCAGTCCACTCCCCAGGTGACCAAACTCGGCGATTTTTCTTACGATATCAACAGCATCGTCGGGCACAGCAAAGTCATGAAATCCCTGCGCGAGACGATTCTGCGGGTGGCCGAGCGCAGCTCCAACATCCTGCTCATGGGGGAAAGCGGCACCGGAAAGGAGCTCTTCGCTCACGCCATCCATGCCGCCAGCAAGCGCCGTCACGGGCCGTTCATCAAGATGAACTGCGCCGCCATCCCCGAACATCTCCTCGAGTCGGAACTCTTCGGCTACGTCGACGGCGCCTTCACCGGGGCCAAGCGCGGCGGACAGATCGGCAAGTTCGAGCTGGCCCATAACGGCACGATTTTTCTCGACGAAATCAGCGACATGACGCTGCAGATGCAGGCCAAGCTCCTGCGCATTCTCCAGGAGAAGGAACTCACCCCCCTGGGGAGCAATGCCTCGAAGCGGGTGGACGTGCGCATCATCGCCGCCACCAACGTCAAGCTCGAGGAACAGGTGTCCAAGGGGAAGTTTCGCGAAGACCTCTACTACCGGCTCAACGTCATGGCTCTCTTTATCCCCCCCCTGCGGGAGCGCACCGAGGACATCTACTTTCTCGTCAGTCACTTCGTCGAGAGCTACAACACCGAGTTCGGCCTCGAGATCGAGGGGCTCGAGCCCGAGGCCTGGACGATTCTCAAGGGGTACGAGTACCCGGGGAACATCCGCGAGCTGCGCAACGTCATTGAAAGCGCCTTCAACGTCGTGGTCGGCCCGAGGATCCGCAGGGAGGATCTCCCCCCCCACCTCCGCCAGGTGGGCGGGAGCACCGCCGCTGCGGCGACGTCGGCAGGGGGCGACAGTTTTCTCGATGAACTCGGCCGCCGCCCTCTGAGCGAGATCATGGACAGCCTTGAACGGCGCCTCCTCGAGCGGGCGCTGCAGAACGTCTCGGGGAACAAGCTGCAGGCCGCCAGTCTTCTCGGGATCTCCCGCCCCGGCTTTTATAAAAAACTGGCCAAACTCCGCATCTCCTGATCCTTCTCCGCCGCTCTTCTGTCCGCAGGCGGCACTCCCGGCGTATCGGGGCGGCCGCCCTTTTTTTTGCCGCTGTCTCCATCCGGAGAATTGTAATCGAGAGGAACACCGTTATGAAATGATCCTGTTTTCCGCTCTTTCGAAAGGGGAAAAGAGCCGGGCCCTGCGGCCGGACCGAGAAACTGTCATCGAATGTTTACACACATCGGCCCCGGCAAATCCAGTAAAAATCGGATTTGTCTTTTTTTATTCTCGCCAAGTCCCTGTTTTGGCCGGCAGAACACTAGCTGGTAAAAATTAAAACAATGTTTGGCATTGCCCTTGCTCTATAGGCGGTCAACGGTCGGAGGTCGTCGCTGGCGCGGCGCCCTCCGGAAGGACGAGACTCACCCTCAGCAAGGATCAAAACGATGGAAGCGACACGGGAAATCTACTGGAACGTCGGGCACGGAGTCCTCTGGCCCATGTATCTCCTTACCTTTGCCGCCCTCGGCGTCTGCCTCGCCTGGTTTTCGCGGCGCCTGCCCGTCTACCGGCAGGGTCGTCCCCTCCTGCGCACCGACCGTCCCGGAGAGCGTAGCGTCAACGCCCTGCGGGGGGTCCTCCTGCAGGGGAAGGTCCTGCGGCAAAAGGGAGCGGGAACGGCCCACTCCCTTTTCTTCTGGGGATTCTTCCTCCTGGCCATCGGCACGATGCTGATCTTTTTGCAGGCCGATTTGACCGATCCCCTCTTCGGCGTCCGCTTTCTCCGCGGAACCTTCTATGAGTATTTTTCCCTGATTCTCGATCTCTCCGGGGCGGTATCGCTCCTCATGCTCGGCGGCCTCTTCGTCCGCCGCTACCTGGTGCGCCCCGCCGGTCTCGAAAGCGGTCGCGCCGACTTCGTCGTGCACGCTCTCCTCTTCGCCATTGTGGTGAGCGGTTTTGTCGTCGAGGGGCTGCGCATGGCGGTCACCGAACTCGTCGCCAACCCCGAGCTGGCCCGCTGGTCCCCCGTCGGTCTGGTGCTGGCCAGGGGGTTTTCCGGCACCTCCGAGGCGACGTTGCGCGCTCTCCATCAGGGGCTCTGGTGGGGGCACTTCGCCCTGGTCCTCGCCTTCATCGTCGCCCTGCCGATGACCCGCCTGCGCCACATCCTCACCACCAGTTTCAACTATTTCTTCGCCGACCTGGGTCCCAAGGGGAACGTCGTCACCCTCGATCTCGAGGATGAGGGGAAGGAGACTTTCGGTGCCGCCAAAGTCAGCGACCTGACCTGGAAAGACATCTTTGACGCCGACGCCTGTACGCTGTGCAAGCGCTGCCAGGACCGCTGTCCGGCCCATGCCACAGACAAGCCGCTGTCGCCGATGCAGCTCATCAGCCAGATCGGCGAGGCGGCCTTTAGCGCCCCCGAGGCGCCCCTCCTTGCGACGGTGGAGCGGGACGCCATCTGGTCCTGCACCACATGCCGCGCCTGCCAGGAGATCTGCCCGGCCGGCATCGAGCATCTCCCCAAGATCCTCGAAATCCGCCGCAACCTCGTCCTCATGGAGGGGGAGTTCCCCGGTGATGAAGCCGTGGCGGCGGTGGACAACACCGAGGTCAACGGCAACCCCCTGGGGATGGCCTTTGCCGCCCGCGGCGACTGGACCGAGGGGCTGGGGATCAAGACCCTCGAGGAGGACCCGGAGGTCGATATCCTCTACTTCGTCGGCTGCTACGCCTCCTTCGACAAACGCAACATCAAGATCGCCCGCTCCTTCGTCCGCCTCTGCCAGGGCGCCGGCATCAAGGTCGGCATCCTCGGCCGGGAGGAGAAGTGCTGCGGCGATCCGGTGCGCAAGCTCGGCAACGAATACCTCTACCAGAATCAGGCCGCAGAAAACATCGAGCGCATCCAGGGATACGGCGTCCGGCAGATCGTCACCACCTGCCCCCACTGCTTCAACGCCCTCGGCAAGGATTACCGGGATCTCGGCCTCGATGTGCCGGTGGAGCACTACACCGTCTTTCTCCACCGTCTCCTGGAAGAAGGACGCCTCCGGGTGAAGTCTGAGCCCTTCTCCTGCACCTATCACGACTCCTGCTACCTCGGGCGATACAACGACATCCTCGCCGAACCCCGGGCGCTGATCCGCGCCGCCGGGGGAGAGCTGCTGGAGATGGAGCGCCACGGACTGGAGTCCTTCTGCTGCGGCGCCGGCGGCGGGCGGATCCTCGTCGAGGAAAAACTCGGCATCCGCATCAGCGAAACCCGGGCGAAAATGGCCGCCGCCACCGGCGCCGCCGTTTTGGTCTCCAACTGCCCTTTTTGCCTCTCCATGTTCGAGGACGGGATCAAGGGGGCCGAGCTCCCGGGAGACCTGGTGCCGCGGGATATCGCCGAAATCCTGGCGGAGCGGCTTTAAATCGAGGGGCTTGCCGACCACAGAGGCACCGAGCCACTGAGGTAAGCTAACCCACGAAAGTGTTTGAAAAATAGCAAGGGGCACGGGTTGGTCATGCTCTTTTGCCCGGGATTGTAAAGCCTTTCTCCGTGTCTCTGTGTCTCTGTGGTTCAATCAGTTTTTCCTAAAAAACCGGAGGTCAGCGATGAAAATTCTTGTGTGCATCAAACAGGTTCCGGATATGGAATCGAAGTTTAAAATCAACGGCGAGGGGCTCTGGTACGAGGAGGCCAATCTCGCCTGGCGGATCAACGAATACGACGAGTACGCCATCGAGCAGGCGGTGCAGGTCAAGGAGCAGGTCGGCGAGGCGGAAATCACCGTCCTCTCCGTCGGGCCCGAGCGGGTCAGGGAGGCGATGAAGAAGGCTCTGGCCATGGGGTGCGACCGCGGCGTGCAGATTGCCTGCGACGACCCCTGGCGCCGGGATTCTTTCGAGATTGCCTCGTTGATCGCCGAGTACGCGGCAAAGGAGTCCTTCGACCTGATCTTTACCGGCATGCAGTCCCAGGACCGCGGCTCGGCTCAGGTGGGAACCCTTCTCGGCGAGATGCTCGGGGCCCCGGTGCTGACGACGGTGGTGGATTTTTCCTGGGACGGGACGAAGATCACGGCCCGGCGCGAACTTGAAGGGGGAATGAAGGGGGTGGTCCGGACGCCCCTTCCGGCGGTGGTCACCTGTCAACTGGGGCTCAACACCCCCCGTTATCCGACCCTTCCCAACATCATGAAGGCCAAGAAGAAGGAAATCGTCTCCCTCCCGGTGGCCGACCTTGCCGGCGTCGAGGGGCGCCTGGCCACGGAGAAGACCGCCTTCCCGGAGAAGAAGGGGAGCGGTCTCGTACTCGAGGGGGAACCCAGGGAAATGGCCGGACAGCTCCTTGGCATTCTGCGCCTGAAGACCAAAGTACTCTAGGAGGTATAAATGAAAGCATTACTGGTTGCCGAGTGCCGCGGCGGAGAGTTCCTCGAGAGCAGTTATGAACTGGCGGGCTTTGCCGCCGCCCTCGGGGCCGAGAGCGTGATGTTCTGCATGGGCGGCGACGCCCCGCCGGCCTTTGCCGGGACCCTTTATCAGGCCGACGCTGCGGTCTGCGGCGAATTCAATCCGGCGCTGCACAAGGCGCTGCTCCTCCAGGTCATCGACAGGGAGAAGCCCGATCTGGTGGTCTTCTGCCACTCCTCCTACGGCTGGGACCTCGCCCCGCGGCTGGCTCTGGCCCTCAAGGCGGGACAGGTCTCGGAAGTCGTCGCCCTGGCCGAGGGCGGCTATGTCGTTCCGGCCTGCAACTCCAAGTTGCGTCGCACCGTGCGCCCCAGCACGGCCTTGACCGTCGTCACCCTGCAGTCCGGCGCCTTCCCGCCCCTCAAGGAGGAGGGCGCGGCGCCGCCGATCATCTCCCTGGCGCCGCCGGCAACGGAGGGGGGGATGGAATTCCTCGGCTACGAGGCGGCCGAAATCGGCGAAGTCGATCTGAGCCGCGCCGAGGTCATCGTCAGTGCCGGGCGCGGTATCGGCAAGAAGGAGAACATCAGTCTGATCGCCGATCTCGCCCGGGCGATGGGGGGGGAGCTCGGCGCCAGCCGCCCGGTGGTCGACGCCGGCTGGGCTCCCCACGATCGCCAGGTTGGAAGCACCGGTCAGGCCGTCTCCCCCAAACTCTACATGGCCTGCGGCATCTCCGGGGCCGTGCAGCACCTGATGGGGATGAAGAAGTCCGATTTCATCGTCGCCATCAACAGCGACCGCGACGCCCCCATCGGCGAGGTGGCCGACGTTCTGGTGGTCGCTGACCTCAAGGAGTTCGTCCCGGCCCTGATCGCCCAGTTGCAGGTTTGAGTGAAATTATCTGGTCAACAAGGAGGAACGATGGAAAACGTTTACGTTGTGGAGGCTCTGCGCACCCCTTTCGGCAGCTTCGGCGGGACCCTGGCCGACGTGCCGGCGGCCCGGCTCGGGGCTGCGGTGATCGCCGGGCTCCTTGAGAGAAGCGGTGTGGCCCCCGAAGAAATCGGTCAGGTAATCGCCGGACAGGTTCTCTCCGGAGGCGCCGGCCAGGCCCCGGCGCGGCAGGCGATGCGCTACGCAGGGATCCCCGACCAGATTCCGGCCCTGACCATCAACAAGGTCTGCGGCAGCGGACTCAAGGCGATCATGCTCGGCGCCGACGCCATCCGCCTCGGCGACTCCGAAACGGTGATCGCCGGCGGGATGGAGAACATGTCGATGGCCCCCTACGCCCTCCCTTCGGCACGATTCGGACTGCGCCTGGGTAAGGGGGAAGCCGTCGACCTGCTGGTTCACGACGCCCTCACCGACCCCTATTCCGGCCGCCACATGGGGGAGATCGCCGAGGCGCGGGTCATCGCCCACGGCCTCACCCGGGAGGCACAGGACGCCTTTGCCGGCGAATCGTACCGCCGCGCCCAGCTGGCGCAGACCAGCGGGGTCTTCAAGGGCGAGACGGTGGCCGTGGTCAAGGCGTCGCGCAAGGGGGACCTGACGGTGGATCAGGACGAGGAGCCGTTCCGCGGCGACATCGCCAAGCTCGGCTCCCTGCGCCCGGCCTTCGACAAGAACGGCACACTCACCGCCGGCAATGCCTCGAGCATCAACGACGGCGCCGCTTTTGCCCTTCTCGCCGGCGAGAAGGCGGTGAAACGCCTCGGCCTCAAGCCGAAGGCCCGGCTGGTGGCCTACGCCACCAACTCCCTCCCTCCCGATCTCTTCCCCGACGCCCCCGTCGGCGCCATCGAGCGGGCCTGTGCCAAGGCCGGCCTCACCACAGCCGACATCGGCCTGTGGGAAATCAACGAGGCCTTCGCCGCGGTGACGATGATCGCCATCAAGGAACTCGGTCTCGATCCCCAGAAGGTCAACGTCAACGGCGGCGCCTGCGCCCTCGGCCATCCCGTCGGCGCCAGCGGCGCCCGGCTGGTGGCGACCCTCGTCGCCGAGATGCAGCGCCGCGGCGAGCGCTATGGTCTGGCGACGTTGTGCATCGGCGGCGGCGAGGCGGTGGCGGCGATCTTCGAGCGGGTCTAGACAAATGCATAAGCATCAACGGAGAGAACGCAGAGAAAAACCGGAGATCGCAGAGGAAAGCTTCTGTCCTCAAAAATCTCTGCGTACTCGCTTTTCACCTCAGCGCCTCTGCGTTGAAAGCCTTGTCGTCAGACTCTTATCAATAAAATAAACGGGAGAACTAAGTATGGCGATTAACAGAATCATGGTCATCGGCGCCGGGCAGATGGGGGGCGGCATCGCCCAGGTGGCGGCGCAGAGCGGGCTGGAGGTGGTCCTCAACGACCTGAAGCCGGAATTCATCCACCGCGGCCTGGCGGTCATCGCCAAAAACCTTTCGCGCAGCGTCGAGAAGGAGCGGATTGCCGTCGCCGAAAAGGAGGCGATCCTCGGCCGGATCGTCCCCTCGACGGATCTTGCCGATGCCGCCGCAGTCGATTTCGTCGTCGAGGCCGCTTCGGAAAACATGGAGATCAAGAGCGGCATTTTCCGCGCCCTCGACAAGGCGGCGCGCCCCGGGGTGATCCTGGCCACCAACACCTCGTCGTTGCCGATCACCGAGGTGGCGGCGGTGACCTCCCGCCCCGGGTCGGTGATCGGCATGCACTTCATGAATCCGGTGCCGGTGATGCCGCTGGTCGAAGTGATTCGCGGTATCGCCACCACGGATGCCACCTTCGCCACCGTCGATGCCCTGGCCCGGGCGATGGGGAAGACCCCCGTCGAGGTCAACGATGCCCCCGGCTTCATTTCCAACCGGGTGCTGCTGCCGATGATCAACGAGGCGATCTTCTGCGTCTACGAGGGGGTCGCCACGCCGGAAGCCGTCGATCAGGTCATGAAGCTGGGGATGAATCACCCCATGGGGCCGCTGACCCTGGCCGACTTCATCGGACTCGACACCTGCCTGGCGATC
This sequence comes from Desulfuromonas soudanensis, assembly GCF_001278055.1. Lineage (NCBI taxonomy): Bacteria > Pseudomonadati > Thermodesulfobacteriota > Desulfuromonadia > Desulfuromonadales > Desulfuromonadaceae > Desulfuromonas > Desulfuromonas soudanensis. The sequence goes on from NZ_CP010802.1 coordinate 334,013, forward strand.
ATGGAGGTTCTCCACGAGGGGTTTGCCGACAGCAAGTACCGCCCCTGTCCGCTCCTGCGCAAGATGGTCAAGGCGGGATGGCTCGGCAAAAAGAGCGGCAAGGGGTTCTTCGAGTACGCCTGAGGCCAAAAGAGGTTCGCAACCACATAGTTCGCCCTGTCCAAGGAGTCATCATGGAATTCAATAACCTGCTGGTGGAAAAATCCGACGGCATAGCCACCGTCACCGTCAATCGCCCCAGGGCCCTCAACGCCCTCAACGAAGAGACCCTCGGGGAACTCCTCGCCTGCTTCGAGGGTCTGGAAGCCGACGCCTCCGTCCGGGCGGTGATCCTTACCGGCGCCGGGGAAAAGGCCTTCGTCGCCGGCGCCGATATCGCCGCGATGAAAGACCTCGACGCCGTCGCCGCCCGGGACTTCGCCCTCCTCGGCCATCAAGTGATGCACCTCATCGAACACCTCTCCAAACCGGTGATCGCGGCGGTGAACGGCTTTGCCCTCGGCGGCGGCTGCGAACTGGCCCTGGCCTGCGATATCCGGTTCGCCGGCGACAACGCCCGCTTCGGGCAGCCGGAGGTCAACCTCGGGGTCATCCCCGGCTTCGGCGGCACCCAGCGCCTGCCGCGCCTCATCGGCAAGGGGAGGGCCAAGGAACTCCTTTTCACCGGCGATATGATCGACGCCGGAGAGGCTTTGCGCCTCGGCCTGGTCAACAGGGTCGTCCCCCCGGCCGAGCTCCTCGATGCGGCCCGGGTCCTGGCGGCCAAAATCGCCGCCAAGGGAGCCTTCGCCGTGGCGTTGTGCAAGGAGGCGGTCAACAACGGGCTGGAAATGGAAATGGACAAGGCCTGTCGTTTTGAGGCCGACCACTTCGCACTCTGTTTTGCCACCGCCGACCAGAAGGAAGGAATGAGCGCCTTTCTGGAAAAACGGCCGGCCAACTTCTCGGGGCGCTGAGCGCAAGGAGAGTTCTGATGTATCTCGATCTCAACGAAGAACAGCGGCTGATTCAGGAGACCGCCCGGGATTTCGCCGCCTCGGTCCTGGCACCGGCGGCCGCCGCCCTCGACCGGGGGGGGGAGCAGGAGGCCTATTTCGCCCATCTGCACCAGCTGGCCGAACTCGGTTTTATGGGGCTCAACGTCAAGGAGGAGTACGGCGGCTCCGAGGCCGGGGTCGTCGCCTTTTCCGTCGCCCTGACGGAGATCGCCCGCGCCTGCGCCTCGACGGCGGTCACCGTCTCGGTCAACAACATGGTCTGCGAGGTGATCCAGAGCATCGGCAACGAAGAGCAGCGCCGGAAATACATCCCGAAAATCTGCAGCGGCCAGTACCGGGCCGGGGCCTTCGCCCTCACCGAGACGGGTGCGGGCTCGGACCCGGCGGGGATGACGACAAGTGCCGTCGCCGACGGCGATTCCTGGGTGCTTAACGGCTCGAAGATCTTCATCACCAGCGCTCCGTACGCCGGGGTCTTCGTCGTCTGGGCCGTCACCGACAGGGAGGCGCCCAAGGGGAAGGGGATCAGCTGTTTCCTGGTGGAGGCCGGCACTCCCGGTCTAATCATCGGCAAGGCCGAGGAAAAGATGGGGCAGCACGCCTCGGCGACCAACGAGGTGGTCTTCAACGACTGCCGGATCCCCGGAGAAGCCCTGATGGGGAAGCTCAACGACGGCTTCCGCATCGCCGTCGCCGAACTCGCCGGCGGGCGCATCGGCATCGGCTCCCTCGGCCTCGGCGTCGGCCTGGCGGCCATGGACTGCGCCACGGCCTACGCCCTGGCGCGCAGCCAGTTCGGCCAGAAGATCTCCTCCTTCCAGGCCATCCAGTGGAAGATCGCCGACGCCTACACCGAACTCGAGGGGGCGCGCCTCCTCCTCATGCAGGCCGCCTTCAAAAAGGAGCAGGGGAAACCCTTCGCCAAGGAGGCGTCCATGGCCAAGCTCTTTGCCACCGAGTCGGCCAATCGCGCCTGCTACGAGGCGGTGCAGATCCTCGGCGGCTACGGCTATACCCGCGACTACCCGGTGGAACGCTACGCCCGCGACGCCCGGATCACCACCATCTACGAAGGGACGAGCGAGATCCAGCGCCTGATCGTCTCGCGGGAGATCCTGCGGGGGTTTGCCTAGTTGAAATGGAAAGGCGTTAACCACAGAGGCACAGAGACACAGAGAAAACCCTAAGAAAACACGCCAGAGATCCAAAAATACCCACCACAAGTTGTGGAAAGTTAACCCGGATCGAGAGATTTTAAATCTTCCTCTGTGTCTCTGTGCCTCTGTGGTGAAGATTTTAAAAAACGAAAACAAATCCATAAGGAGGTCCCATGAATTTCGATCTGACCGACGAGCACAAGATGATGCGGGAGATGGTGCGCAGCTTTGCCGAGGCGGAGCTCGCCCCCGGCACCAGGGAGCGGGACGAAAACGAACGCTTCGATCGGGCGCTGATGTTCGACAAGGTCGCCGAGCTCGGCCTGGCCGGGGTGATCTTCCCCGAGGAGTACGGCGGCGCCGGCGCCGACTACCTCAGCTACGCCATCGTCGTCGAGGAGCTCTCCCGGGTCTGCGCCTCCACCGGCGTGACCCTCTCCGCCCACGTCTCCCTCGGCGCCAACCCGATCTACAAGTTCGGCACCGAGGAGCAGAAACAGCAGTTTCTCGTCCCCCTGGCCGAGGGGAGCAAGCTCGGCGCCTTCGGACTCACCGAAACCTCCGCCGGCTCCGATGCCGGCGGCACCCGCACCACCGCCGTTCTCGACGGCGACGAATGGATTTTGAACGGCAGCAAGATCTTCATCACCAACGGCGGCGACGCCGAGATCTACGTCATCTTCGCCCGCACCGACAAGAAGGCCGAAAAGCACCACGGCATCAGCGCCTTCATCCTCGAAAAGGACACCCCCGGCTTCACCTTCGGCAAGAAGGAGCAGAAGATGGGGATCCGCTCCTCGCCGACCATGGAGCTGGTCTTCGACAACTGCCGCATCCCCAAAGGAAACCTCCTCGGCGAGCTCGGCAAGGGGTTCAAGGTCGCCATGCAGACTCTCGACGGCGGCCGCATCGGCATCGCCTCCCAGGCCCTCGGCATCGCCCAGGGGGCTTTCGAAGCGGCGGTGAATTACGCCCGCGAGCGCAAGCAGTTCGACACCCCCATCGCCAATTTTCAGGGGGTGCAGTTCATCCTTGCCGACATGGCAACCCAGATCGCCGCGGCGCGCCTCGTCGTCTACCAGGCCGCCTACAAGGCGAGCGCCGGCCAGCCCTTCTCCATGGAGTCGGCCATGGCCAAGCTCATCGCCTCGGAAACGGCGATGGCGGTCACCACCAAGGCGGTACAGGTCTTCGGCGGCTACGGCTACACTCGCGAATACCCGGTGGAGCGGATGATGCGCGACGCCAAGATCACCGAGATCTACGAGGGGACGAGCGAGGTGCAGCGCCTGGTCATCGGCACCAACCTCACCCGCGGCTGATTTCCTTTTGAAAATCTGTTGCACCACAGAGACACAGAGGCACAGAGAAGGGCAAACCTCACCGGCGCCAGGTTCAGTTTTTAGTGCCTCCCTCTGTGTCTCAGTGCCTCTGTGGTGAAGCCCGTGTCCCGGATTTGATTGCCCCTTCGGGGAGGAGGATAGGATGGCGAAAAAGAACAAGCGGATTTCACTGCAGGAGGCGGCTGCGCTCATCGGCGACGGCAGCACCCTGACCTTTTCCGGATTCACCATCTGGCGCCGCCCCATGGCGCTCGTTTTCGAGCTCATCCGCCAGAAGAGGCGCGATCTGCATCTCATCGAGGTCAACGGCGGTCCGCAGACCGAATTTCTCGTCGGCGCCGGCTGCGTCGCCGTCTGGGAATCGTGCTGGGTCGGTCATGAGCTCTACGGCAAGTACGGCGCCAACGTCTCGCGCAAGGTCGGCACCGGCGAGCTCCTCGTCGAGGATTACAGCCACGCCGAGATGACTTTCCGCATGGCGGCGGCCGCCGCCGGGATGCCCTTCTCCGTCAGCCAGTCGTCTTTGGGGACGGACCTGCACAACCCGGCCTACGACATGCTCGGCCGCGCCGGCAAACGCGACGGCCGCGACGGCCGCATCGCCCGCCACAAGTATCAGTTCATGGACGACCCGTTCTACGGCGGAGGCCAGTACGTCCTGGCGCCGGCGCCGAAGATCGACGTGGCGGTCCTCAGCGTCCAGCAGGTCGGCGAGGGGGGAACGGTGCGCGTGGCGGGGCAGTATTACACCGACCCCGAGGTGGCCCGCGCGGCAAAAATTACCATCGCCGTCGCCGAGGAGATCGTTCCCGAAGAATACCTGCGGCGCAACAGCGACGCCAACACCATCCCTTCCCTGGAAGTCGACTACATCGTCGAGTGCCCCTGGAACGCCCATCCCACTGGGATGTTCGGCCGCTATGACGTCGACGGCGACTTCCTCCGCGATTTCTACCAGCGCACCCGCACCCAGGAAGGATTCGACGCCTGGGCGCAGGAGTGGGTCTTCGGCCAGGATCACCTCTCCTATCTGGAGAAGCTCGGCTGGCCCCGCACCCTCGGGCTCAAGGCCAACAGCGCCGTCAACTACAGCACCAGCGTCAAAAGGGGGGTGTGATCATGACCATGAAGGAATATGCCAGGGACGGGGAGTTCAACCTCGCCGACCTCCTCTGCTGCGCCGCTTCCCGCGAGGTGCAGGACAACGAGGTCGTCTTCGCCGGGACCGGGCTGCCGATGGTCGCCATCATGCTCGCCCAGAAGACCCACGCCCCCAACCTCAAGCTCATCTTCGAGGCCGGGACCCTCGATGGCCGCCCGGCGGAGCTCCCCACCTCCGTGGGCGATCCCCGCTGCGAAATGGGGGCCTCCCGCTCCTCGGGGCTCTACGACGCCTTCGCCATCGCCCAGCGCGGCTACGTCGATCTCGGCTTTCTCGGCGGCGCCGAGGTCGATCAGTACGGCAACGTCAACACCACCGTCATCGGCGACTATCTCCAGCCGGAGCTGCGCCTCACCGGCAGCGGCGGCAACCCCGACATCAACTCCTTTGCCTCTCGCACCGTCTTCATCATGGTCCACGAGAAGCGGCGTTTCGTGGAGAACGTCAGCTACATCACCTCCCCCGGCTGGCGGGTGAAGAAGTGGCCGGAAGGGAGCTGGGTGCCGCGGAGGACCCTCTATGGCGCCGCCTATCGCGGCGGCCCCTCGGCGGTCATCAGCACCGCCGGGGTCTTTCGCTTCGACGACGAAACGGGGGTGATCTACCTCGACACCTGCCATCCGGGGCAGAGTCCCGAGGGGATCGCCGAGCTCTGCCAGTTCGACCTCGACATCTCCCGGGTCAGCGGCCAGACGCCGAAACCGACCTACGAGGAGTTGCACCTGATTCACGAGGTCCTCGATCCCGAACAGATCTTCATCCCCAAAACCGCCAAGGGTTGAGGAGCAGTCACCTATGCAAGCGCTGACCGGCATGACCGTCGTCAACCTGTCCCTCAATCTCCCCGGACCAGCCGCCGCCCGGCGTCTCCTGAGTCTCGGCGCCCGAGTGGTGAAGGTCGAGCCTCCCGGCGGCGATCCGATGGAACAGTACCACGGCGCCTGGTACCGGGAGTTGGCCGCCGGGCAGGAGGTGCTGACGGTCGATCTGAAAATCGCCGAAGAACGGAGCCGTTTCGACGCCCTCCTCGGCCAGGCCGACCTCCTCCTCACGGCCAGCCGCCCCGCCGCCCTCGAGCGTCTCGATCTGGACTGGGACGGGCTGCACCGCCGATTCCCCAGTCTCTGCCAGGTCGCCATCGTCGGCTTTCCGGCCCCGCGGCAGAACGAGGCGGGACACGACCTGACCTACCAGGCTTCCCTGGGTCTCCTTAATCCGCCGCACATGCCGCGCACCCTGGTGGCGGACATGGCCGGAGCCGAACAGGCGGTGACGGCGGCCCTGGCGCTCCTCTTGACCAGGCAGCGGAGCGGCGAGGGGGGGTATGCCGAGGTGGCCCTTTCGGAAGCGGCCGCGGCCATGGCCGAGCCGCTGCGCTTCGGCACCACGGCCCCCGGCGCCCTCCTCGGCGGCGGCATTCCCGAATACAATCTCTACCCGGCCGCCGAAGGGTGGGTCGCCCTGGCGGCGCTGGAGCCGCACTTCAAAAAACGCCTCGATGCCGCCCTCGGGACCGTCGATTACTCCGCGGCCTTCAAAGGCAGAAGTGCCGCCGAGTGGCAGGCCTGGGGGCAGCAGTTGGATATTCCCGTCGTCGCCGTTGGCGGCGGCGCCTGAACCGGTTGGAGACCAAACCCCATAGCGGAGGGCACATGAGTCGAATACAGAGCGAAAAAACCGTCACCGCCACCCCCCTCGACGAGGGGATTCAGCTCCTGAACGACCTGAGCAAGGAGGAGCTGATCGCCATCATCGTCGACGACGCGAAAAACTGGCTGGCCCACGACGGTCTCTGGTTCCAGGCCGTCGAGAAGGTGCACGGGATGGAGGCGGCCATCGACGCCGACCGGGAGGCCTGGCGTTCCTTTACCGTCCTCGAGGCGAAGCGGATCATGGCCCGGCTCGGCCTGGAGCCCGGCGGCGGGATCCCGGCCCTCGTCGAGTGCCTCAAGCACCGCCTCTACGCCCGGCTCAACCTGCAGGAGAGTTTAGAAATCACCGGCAACCGGGCCCTCTTCCGCATGGTCGACTGCCGGGTGCAGTCGGCGCGCAAGCGCAAGGGGCTGGCCGATTTCCCCTGCAAGAGCGTCGGGGTCGTCGAGTACGCCGAGTTCGCCCGCACCGTCGATCCGCGCATCGAGACCCGTTGTCTCGCCTGCCCCCCCGATGCCCACCCCGATGAATACTGGTGCGCCTGGGAGTTTTCCCTGGCCGTCGATTAGTCGGCCCCTTTTCCCCGCCGCCCTCGCCCGAAGGACTTCCCTTCGGGCGTTTTTTTTGTCCTGTAAACCGGGGTGACAGTGTCTGCTTCGGGAGACGAGGGCTAGGGGCGCGCCGGGAGCGGGGAAAAGGGGGCCGGGGTGTAAACACCGGGGATAATAATAAAAAAATATAAAAATATTTTATAAAAAATTGCAGATAATAAAAGAAATAAAAACAACCACTTGGGCTTGGATTGTCTGCTGTTTGACCAATCCTCGTTTGTTGGCACCGTGATTGCTATAACAGTGTTATGAATTTTAAGGAATTGCCCACGCTCCATTTCCTGGCAAAGGAGGTCCGCCGTGTCCGAGTTGCATAAGCGAATCAGAAGATCGAGCCTGCACGAGAAAATCATGTCTCCCGAGGAGACGATTCCCCTCTTCAAAAACGGCATGGATCTCGGCTGGTCGGGTTTCACCCCCGTCGGCTATCCCAAGGTGGTGCCGGCAATTCTCGCCGATTACGTGGAGAAGAACGCCTTGCAGGGGAAGATGCGCTTCAACCTCTACATCGGCGCCTCCATCGGCGTCGAGATCGAGGACCGCTGGGCGTCGCTGAAGATGACGGACAAGCGCTGGCCCTATCAGACCGGGAAGGTGATCCAGAAGGGGGTCAACAACGGCGAGGTGCGCATGGGGGACAAGCACCTCTCCCTCTACGCCCAGGACCTCGGGTACGGCTTCTACACCAAGGAAAACGGCGGCAAACTCGATCTGGCCATCATTGAAGTCACCGGCATCACCGAAGACGGCGGGCTGATCCTCGCCGGCTCGGTGGGGGTGACCACCGAGATCGTGCAGATCGCCAAAAAGATCATCCTTGAGGTCAACACCTCGATCCCCTCCTTCGAGGGGCTCCACGACATCGTCATGCTCGACCTCCCCCCCCACCGCACCCCCTACCTGATTAGCAAGGTGGAGGACCGCATCGGCACCACCTATGTCCCCTGCGACCCGGACAAGATCGTCGCCATCGTCGAGTCGCGCTTTCCCGACAACGGCCGCGCCCTCTCGGCTCCCGACGAGTGCTCGGAGCAGATCGCCGGACACATCCTCGAGTTCCTGCAGCACGAGGTCAAATCCGGCCGCCTCCCCAAAAACCTCCTCCCCATCCAGTCGGGGGTCGGGAACATCGCCAACGCCGTCGTCGGCGGCCTGGTCACCGGCCCTTTCAATAATCTCAAGGTCTGGACGGAGGTCATCCAGGACACCATGCTCGACCTCTTCGACTCGGGAAAACTCGAGTTCGCCTCCTCGACCTCCCTTTCTCTCTCCGCCGACGGCTTCCGCCGCCTTTACGAAAACTGGGATTTTTACACCAGCCGGGTGGTGCTGCGGCCGATGCAGATCAGCAACAACCCCGAGCCGATCCGCCGTCTCGGGGTCATCTCCATGAACACCCCCGTGGAGTTCGACATCTACGGCCACGCCAATTCGACCCTGGTGATGGGGTCGCGGATGATCAACGGCATCGGCGGCTCCGGGGACTTCTCCCGCAACGCCTACCTCTCCATCATGCACAGCCCCTCGACGCGGCCGACGAAGACCGACCCTCACGGCATCACCTGCGTCGTCCCCAAGGTCACCCACGTCGACCACACGGAACACGATCTCGACATCCTCGTCACCGAACAGGGGCTCGCCGACATGCGCGGCCTCTGCCCCCGGGACAGGGCCCAGGTCGTCATCGACCGCTGCGCCCACCCCCACTATCGTCCCCTGCTGCAGGACTATTTCGATCGCTCGCAAAGGGAGTGTTTCGCCAAGGGGATGGGGCACCAGCCGCACATGCTCTTTGCCGCCTACGCGATGCAGAAGAACCTTCTCGAGGAGGGGACGATGCGCATGGCCGGCTGGAGTTGATCCACTCCGGGATCGGTCGGACGAAAGGGGCGTTTTTACGCTTGTTGTGGCTGTGAAAAAGCTCTCGCCGGATCCATCGCCGGAAATGGGGGGGAAGGAGTGCCGCATGGAACATCGGGCAAAGGAGAGTTATGCCATCCAGTCCGTGGACAATGCCTTAAGTCTCCTCGAGGCGATGGGGGACGAACGGGGGGATTTTGCTCTCACCGACCTGAGCACCCGCCTCGGTCTGAACAAGTCGAGCGTCTTCCGTCTTCTGGCGACCTTTGAAGGACGGGGGTACGTGGAGACGGTGGAGGAATCGAAGACCTATCGCCTGGCCTCTTCCGCCTTCGAGATCGGCCGGAAGCTTCTGCTGCGCAACGACCTGCTGCAGCAGGCCCGGCCGGTGATGGAGCGCCTGGCCCGGGAGTGCGGCGAGAGCATCTATCTCGCCGTCCGCCGCGGAGGCGAGGTGCTTTTCCTCCACATGGTCGACTCCGGGCAGAAAGTGACCGTCATGTCCCTGGTCGGCCACCGCTACCCCCTGGAGGGCAACGCTCCCGGGCGACTTTTCCTGGCGCTGGGGCGGGAATCCCTTTCCGGAGACGGTCTGGAAGTAATCCGTCGTCAGGGATACGCCGTCGATCGCGACGGGCTCGGCGTCGGGATCGATGCCCTGGCCGCCCCCCTCGGGGGAGTTGCCGGAGATCTCAGCGGCGCCCTGTGCCTCATTGCCCCGGCCTTTCGCCTCGGCGACGAGCGCCTCGAAAAGGAACTGCTGGAAAGGCTGGTGGCCGGAGGTCGGATGGTCGAGGCGCGTCTCGGCTGGAGGCGCCGATGAGGCGCCGCTCTCTCGGACGAGGGAAGGGACGGCTTGCCGCCGCCCACGGCCGGCAGGAACTGTTAACTGCGGCGGCATGTCAACACCGGAGACAGGGAGGGGAAAGCCTCTAACGGGCCGATTTGTTTCATCCGGGGGAAGTATGCTGTTAATGCCCGGAGACACACCGATAAATAAAACATATTTTGAAACCAATTAGCTCAAAAAATTGTACACAAATATAGATAGTTGCAATAAATGATCTTCCGCATGAACAAATTGGCATCGGCATTGCTATAACACTGTTTGTATTTTATGCGAGGCCGGTTCCGTTCCAGCCCCCCGGGGTCTGGCCGACAACCAAACCGAGAGGAGGATTCAGTGACAGAGGCGATGCAATCCGCCGATACGTTCCCCAAGCTTCTGCTGGAGCATGACCGCCTGCGCGGCGACCGGCCGGCCATGCGGGAGAAGGATTTCGGCATCTGGCAGCCGTGGAGCTGGTCTCACGTCGCCTTGGGGGTGCGGGCCCTCGCCTGCGGCCTGGCGTCCATCGGCTTCAAGCGCGGGCAGAAGCTGGCCATACTCGGCGACAACCGCGTGCGACTCTACCAGGGGATGGCCGCGGCCCATGCCCTGGGTGGCATCGCCGTCCCCGTCTACCAGGATGCCGGCCCCGACGAGATCCTCTATGTCTTCAACAATGCCGGGGTGCATGTTGCCCTGGTGGCGGATCAGGAGCAGGTCGACAAGCTCCTCGAGATCAAGGAACGCTGTTCGTCCCTGGAAACGATCATCTTCATCGATCCCCGGGGGATGGCCCAATATCCCGAGCCGTATCTCTTCGGGTACGCCGAAATCAAAGGGTGCGGGCGGGTCTTCGACGAGCAGCATCCCGGCTTTTACCTGCAGGAGGTGGCTCAGGGGAAGGGGGAGGACATCGCCATGATCCTCCACACCTCCGGGGCGACGGGGAAGCCGAAGGGCGCGATTCTCAGCCACAACAACCTGATCATTACCGCCCGAAACGCCGCGGAGATCGAAGGGCTCAGTCCCGGCGAGGAAGTACTGGCCTACCTGCCCATGGCCGGCTCGGGGGACATCATGGTCTCCTACGCCCAGTCCTTCGTCGCCGGCTATTGCGTAAGCTGCCCGGAGAGCGCCGATACCATCCTCACCGATCTGCGGGAAATCGGCCCCAGCTACTTTTACGGACCGCCCCGCGTCTACGAGAGCCTGATGAAGTCGGTCATGCTGCGCATGGAGAGCGCCGGCCGGCTGCGGCGCGGCCTTTTTAACTTCTTCATGAAGCTGGGGCGGCGGGTCGGGGAGCGGATTCTCGACCGGGAACCGGTAGCCCTCTCCGACAGGCTCCTCTACGGGATCGGCCGCATCGTCATCTTCAACCCGCTCATGGACAATCTCGGCTTGAGCCGGGTGCGCGTCGCCACCACCGGCGGCGATGCCATCGGTCCCGATGTCGTCAGCTTCTTCCGCGCCCTGGGGATGAATCTGAAACAGATCTACGGACAGATGGAAGTCTCGATGTTCGTCACCATGCAGCGCAACGGCCAGATCAAGGCCAACACCGTCGGGACGCCGGCCAAGGACGTGGAGATCAAGATCGCCGACACCGGGGAAGTCCTCTATCGCGGCCCCGGCGCCTTTGCCGGGTACTGCAACGACCCGGAGGCGACGGCGGCGGCCAAGGACGCAAAGGGGTGGGTGCATACGGGGGATATCGGCTTTTTCGACGGCGATGGCCACCTCTGCATCATCGACCGGGTCAGCGACCTCGACCGTCTCAACGACGGCACCCTGGTGGCGCCCAAGTATATCGAGAACAAACTACGCTTTTCCCCCTACATCAAGACCGCGGTGGCCTTCGGCAACAGGCGCGATTGCGTCGCCGTCTTCATCAACATCGATCCCCTGGCCGTCGGAGCCTGGGCGCAGCAGCGCAACCTCTGGTATTCGGGGTATGCCGATCTGGCGGGGAAAACGGAGGTCTGCAACCTCATTGCCGAGTGCGTGGCCAAGGTCAACGCCGAACTCGCCGCCGAGGCGCGTCTGGGAAATCCCCACATCCGCCACTTCATGATCCTCGACAAGGAACTCAATGCCGACGACGGCGAGCTCACCCGCACCCGCAAGATACGCCGCCATTTCATCGCCCACAAGTACCAGCGGCAAATCGAGGCCCTCTATGCCGGACAGAAGGGGGGAGAGGGCAATTCCCGGGTGACGCAGGGTGTGCGGGAAGAGGGGGACGCCGGTGGCGGACCAAATGCTCACCAGAAGCCGACATTTGATTCTGCACCGACCGAAGCGGTCGGATAAGGAGGACCATGAACAGCGGCAAGGTTCACCATACCGGGGACATCATCCTTAAAATCGATAATATCGCCCTCTCCTTCGGCGGCATCAAGGCCCTCACCGACGTGAGCTTCCAGGTGCGCAAGCATGAAATCCTGGCCATCATCGGTCCCAACGGCGCCGGGAAGAGTTCCATGCTCAACTGCATCAACGGCGTCTATCACCCCCAGGACGGCGCCATCACCTTCAAGGGGGAGACCCGCAAGCAGATGCGCCCGCACATCGCCGCCAAGCAGGGGATCGCCCGGACGTTTCAAAACATCGCCCTCTTCAAGGGGATGAGCGTTCTCGACAACATCATGACCGGGCGCAACCTGATGATGAAGACCCGCTTCTGGCAGCAGGCGATCTACTGGGGGGCGGCCCAGCGCGAGGAGATCGAGCACCGCAAGAAGGTGGAGGAGATCATCCGCTTTCTCCAGATCGAATCGGTGCGCAAGACGATGGTGAGCCAGCTCTCCTACGGCCTGCAGAAGCGCGTCGAGCTCGGACGGGCCCTGGCGGCCGAACCGGATCTTCTCCTGCTCGACGAACCGATGGCGGGGATGAACGTCGAGGAGAAGCAGGACATGTGCCGCTTCATCCTCGAGGTCAACGAGCAGTTCGGGACGACCATCATCCTCATCGAGCACGACATGGGGGTGGTGATGGACCTTTCCGACCGGGTGGTGGTCCTCGAATACGGACGCAAGATCGCTGACGGCACCCCCGACGAGGTGCGCAGCAACCAGACGGTGATCGACGCCTATTTGGGGGTTTCGCATTAGGGGCGGGAAGAAGGAAGAAGGAAGAAGAGAGAAGGTCGAAAACGGAAAACAGAATACGGAAGATTCCGGGATCTGGAACTTGGGACGGACCATTCTTTGAAGGAGTCGCTATGGGCTGGGAATTTTTTTTGGAGGTGCTGATCGGCGGGTTGCTCGCCGGGGTCATGTACTCCCTGGTTGCGCTCGGTTTTGTGCTGATCTACAAGGCGTCCGGAGTCTTCAACTTCGCCCAGGGGGCCATGGTCTTTTTCGCCGCCCTCACCTTTGTCTCTCTCGTCGAGCGCGGGGTGAATTTCTGGCTGGCGCTCCTTGTCACCATGGCCGCTATGGCGATCTTCGGCGTCCTGGTGGAGCGCCTGGTGCTGCGGCCTCTGGTTGGGCAGCCGCCGATCACCCTCTTCATGGCGACCATCGGCCTGGCCTTCTTCCTCGAAGGGCTGACCCAGGGGCTCTGGGGCGCCCAGGTGCACAGCCTGGAGCTGGGGATCAAGGACATCCCCTTCATGGTGGGGGGGATCATGATCAGCCAGTTCGACCTCTTTGCCGCCGGCACCGCCGGGGTGCTGGTCATCGCCCTGGCGATTTTCTTCCAGAAGACGCGCATCGGCCGGGCGCTGCGGGCGGTGGCCGACGATCATCAGGCGGCCCAGTCGGTCGGCATCCCCCTCAAGCATATCTGGGCCATCGTCTGGACGGTGGCCGGGCTGGTGGCGCTGGTGGCGGGGATGCTGTGGGGGGCCCGCACCGGGGTGCAGTTCGCCCTCACCTTTACCGCCCTCAAGGCCCTGCCGGTCCTCATTCTCGGCGGCTTTTCGTCGATTCCCGGGGCGATCGTCGGCGGCCTCCTCATCGGCGCCGGAGAAAAACTCGCCGAGGTCTATATCGGTTCGAGTCTCGGTCTCAACATCGGCACCGGCATCGAAAACTGGTTTCCCTACATGCTGGCTCTCGTTTTTCTCCTGGTGCGCCCCGAAGGGCTCTTCGGCGAGAAGCATATCGATCGCGTCTGAAAAAGAGGGTAGAGACCGGGTGCATTCGTTTTTATCGGAGGAATCATGATTTACCGGGAAGCAGGACAGTTCAAGACCACTTATGCGCAGGATAGCCTGATCTTTCCCCTGCGGCAGGACCGCCTGTCGATGGTGGCTCTATTCGCCTTCGCCTACGTCATCGTGCCGGCCTTTGCCACCGATTACTGGTTCAGCGCCATATTGATCCCCTTTCTCATCCTCTCCCTGGCCGCCCTGGGGCTCAACATCCTCACCGGCTACACCGGCCAGTTGTCCCTGGGGACCGCCGGTTTCATGGCGGTGGGGGCCTTTGCCGCCTTCAACTTCATGCTCCGGGTCCCAGGGATGCCGATCCTTCTCGCCTTCGTCCTCGCCGGCCTCTCCGCCGCCGCCGTCGGCATTCTCTTCGGCCTGCCGAGCCTGCGCATCAAGGGGTTTTATCTGGCGGTGGCCACCCTGGCGGCCCAGTTCTTCATCGAATGGACCCTCACCAAGTTCTCCTGGTTCTCCAACGACAACAGCTCGGGGGTGATCAGCGCCCAGAAGATGCAGATTCTCGGCTACGATTTCGATACGCCGGTGAGCAAGTATCTCCTCACCCTCACCATCGTCGTCGTCCTTACGGTGCTGGCGATCAATCTGATCCGCAGCGAAACAGGCCGGGCGTTCATGGCGGTGCGCGACATGGGGGTGGCGGCGGAGGTTGTCGGAATCCCCATGCTCAAGACCAAGCTCCTCTCCTTTGCCATCAGCTCCTTTTACTGCGGCATCGCCGGGGCGCTCTGGGCCTTTGCCTACCTCGGTTCCGTCGAGCCGCAGGCCTTCGACCTCAACCGCTCTTTCCAGATGCTCTTCATGATCATCATCGGCGGCATGGGGAGCATCCTCGGTTCGTTCCTCGGCGCTTTTTTCATGCTCCTGCTGCCGATCCTGCTCAACGTCTTCGGCCATGCCCTCTTTCCCGGCATCCGCAGCGACCTGCTGTCGAATCTCGAAGTCTGCCTCTTCGGCGCCCTGATCATCTTCTTCCTCATCGTCGAGCCCCAGGGGCTGGCCAAGCTCTGGCGCACCGGCAAGGAGAAGCTTCGGTTGTGGCCCTTCCCGTACTGATTTCCGCCGGGGGGACCAAAAACCCCCGGTCCGCCCTTGTCGAGCAAGTGCAGCCTTGCTGCGACTGTTGTCTGTCGGCTGCCCACATTTAGATGGAGGTGTTCCATGAAAGAACGGAGGCTCAAACGAGCCGTGCTGGGGATCGTGATCGTCCTGTTGATGCTGGCGACGCCGGTCTTGGCCGCCGAGCAGTACATTGCCATGCTGAGCTTTCGCGTCGGGCCCTATGCCGCCGGCGGCACTGGATTCTACGGCGGCTACATCGATTATCTCGACATGCTCAACAAGCGCGATGGCGGCATCAACGGCGTCAAGCTGACCTGGGAAGAGTGCGAGACCGAGTACAAAAACGACCGCGGCGTCGAATGCTACGAGCGCCTGAAAAACAACGGCCCGACCGGCGCCAGCGTCATCATTCCCCTCTCCACCGGCATCACCTACTCGCTCATCGACCGGGTCAACGTCGACAAATTGCCCCTGGTCACCATGGGCTACGGCCGTTCCGATGCCGCCGACGGCCGGGTCTTCCCCTACGTCTTTCCCGTGGTGACGAGCTACTGGAGCCAGAATACGGCGAAGATCAAGTACATCGGCTCTCTGGAAGGGGGGATGGACAAGCTCAAAGGGAAAAAGATCGTCAACCTCTACCACGGCTCGGCCTACGGCAAGGAGACGATGGGGCTCCTCGATCTGCAGGCGGCCAAGTACGGCTTCACGGTCACCCACATCGAGGTTCCCCATCCGGGGAACGAGCAGCAGTCCCAGTGGATGCAGATTCGCCAGATGAAGCCGGACTGGGTCATCCTGCGCGGCTGGGGGGTCATGAACTCGGTGGCCCTCAAGACGGCGCAGAAGGTCGGCTTCCCCGCCAACCGCATGATCGGCGGCTGGTGGAGCGGCGCCGAAGAGGACGTAATTCCCGCCGGCGATGCTGCCAAGAACTTCGTCACCGCCGCCTTTCACCCCTCGGGGGTCGACTTTCCCGTCATTCAGGACATCCTCAAGCATGTCTACGCCAAGGGGGGGACCGGAAACATGACCGATCCGAAGCGGATCGGCCAGCAGTATTTCAATCGGGGCGTCATTCAGGGGATTCTGGTCGCCGAGGCGATCCGTACGGGACAGGAGAAGTATGGCAAGCGTTCCCTCACCGGCGAGGAGATGCGCTGGGGCTTTGAGAATCTCGACATCGACGACAAGCGCCTCAAGGAACTCGGCGCCCACGATCTGCTCCAGCCCCTCAAGCTCTCCTGCATGGACCACGAAGGGGGCGGAGCGGTGAAGTTCCAGCGCTGGAACGGTGACAAGTGGGAGATCGTTTCCGACTGGATCCCCTCGGACCAGGAGATCGTGCGGCCGGAAGTGGAAAAGTCCGCCGCCAAGTACGCCGCCGAAAAGGGGATTACCCTGCGGAACTGCACCCAGGAAGCCAAGGCCAAAAAATAGTCGTTCCACGAGCGGGCCGGCCCGAAGGGGCCGGCCCGCTCTCTATCGAGGTGACGCATGGGGACACAAGCAAATCTGCAGGTTGCCGCCGTGGCATCCGACGGCGCCCCGCCGCTTTTGCGGGTCAAAAACGCCGAGGTGATCTACGATCATGTTATTCTGGTCCTCAAGGGGGTCAATCTCGAGGTCCCCGAGGGGAAGATCGTCTCCCTGCTCGGGGCCAACGGCGCCGGGAAGACGACGACCTTGAAATCGATCTCCAACCTGCTTCGGACGGAACGCGGCGAGGTGACCAAGGGTTCCATCGAGTACCAGGGGGTCCGGATCGATCGCCTGGAACCGCACGAGATGGTGAAGATGGGGGTGATCCAGGTCATGGAAGGGCGCCACTGTTTCGGCCACCTGACGGTGGAGGAGAATCTTCTCACCGGCGCCTACACCCGGCGCGCCAGCCGCAGCGAAATCAAGCACGACCTGGAGCGCATCTACGACTACCTCCCGCGCCTGCGCGCCCGGCGCACCAGCCAGGCCGGTTATACTTCCGGGGGGGAACAGCAGATGGTCGCCGTGGGGCGCGCCCTGATGGCGCGGCCGAAAATGGTTCTTCTCGACGAGCCGTCCATGGGGCTGGCTCCCCAGGTCGTCGAGGAAATCTTCCAGATCGTCAAGGACCTCAACCAGAAGGAGGGGGTGAGTTTTCTCATCGCCGAGCAGAATACCACCGTCGCCCTGCGCTACTCGGATTACGGATATATCCTGGAAAACGGCCGCGTGGTGATGGAAGGGAGCGCGCAGGAGCTCGCCGCCAGCGACGACGTCAAGGAATTCTATCTCGGCCTTTCCAGCGGCGAGCGCAAGAGTTTCCGCGACGTCAAACAGTATCGCCGGCGCAAGAGCTGGCTGGTGTAAGGGAGCGCCCCGGACCGTTCCCCTCAACGTCCCACCGACAGGGCCGCTTTTTCTCCACCGGCGGCCGGAGGAATCCATCATGCCGAGCCGGACGCAGGACCGCCCCCCCTTCGACCCGTCGCGCTTTCTGATGGCGCGCTGGTCGATCTTCTCCATCCTCATCGCCGCCTACATGCTCGTCTTCTTCCACCGCATGGCCCCGGCGGTCGTCAGCGGCGACCTGATGCGCGCCTTCGGCACCACCGGCGTCGCCCTCGGCTCCCTGGCCGCCATGTACTTCTACATCTACACCCTCATGCAGATCCCCGCCGGCATCCTCGCCGACACCCTCGGCGCCCGGATCACCGTCGCCGTCGGCAACCTCGTCGCCGGCAGCGGCTCCATCCTCTTCGGCCTCGGCGAGACCTTCACCCAGGCCGCCGTCGGCCGCGCCCTCGTCGGCCTCGGCGTCTCCGTCGTCTTCGTCGGCCTCTTCAAGAGCAACAGCGTCTGGTTCAGCGACCGCCATTACGGCCGGATCAGCGGCCTCACCCTCCTTCTCGGCAACGTCGGCGCCATCGCCTCCGCCGGGCCGTTGGCGGCCCTCCTCGGTTTCTACTCCTGGCGCACCGTCTTCGTCGCCCTCGGCGTCCTCACCCTTCTGCTGGCGGCGCTCACCCTCCTGCTGGTGCGCAATTCCCCCGAGGATCTCGGCTTTCCGTCGCTGCGCGAGATGGAGGGGAGAACAAGCCACGCCCGACTGCAGAATCCCTGGTACCGGGAGCTCCTGGGCGTGGTGCGCGCCCGCGCCACCTGGCCCCTCTTCTGGGTCGATTTCGGCATGGTCGGCAGCATGCTCGCCTTCGTCGGCCTCTGGGCCATCCCCTGTCTGCGCGACACCCAGGGGCTCGACCGCGGCGCCGCCTCCCTCTACACCACCCTCGCCCTGGCCGGCTTCGCCACCGGCTCCATGGCCGCCGGCTGGATCTCCGACCGCATCGGCTACCGCAAGCCGGTGATCGTCGCCGGCAGCCTCGGCTATCTCCTCGTCTGCCTCGCCCTCGCCCTCCTCCCCTGGGCGGCGGGCGCCAGCGGCTTTCTCCTCTTCTTCCTCCTCGGCTTCTGCGCCGGAGGCTTCATTGTCACCTTCGCGTCCGCCAAGGAGGCCATTCCCCCCAACCTCTCCGGCATGGCGGTCGGCCTGGTCAACACCGGACTCTTTCTCGGCGCCGCCATCGTCCAGCCCCTCTTCGGCTGGATCATGGACCGGGGGTGGGACGGGACGCTCATCGACGGTGTACGCATCTACGGAGCCGGTGACTACCGCCGCGGCCTCCTGGTGCTCGTCGTCTTTGCGGCGGTGGCCTTTGCCGGCTCCCTGCTGGTGAAGGAGACCCGCTGCCGGAATTTGACGGTGGAGGATTAGGCCGGGCTGCCGTTGGAATGAAATGGGATGGAACGTGGAATGCCGGCCTTGCGCCGGCATTTTCTTTGGAGGGGTTTTTCCCGTCCCTGAACCAACTATCCCTTGCCCTCAATAACTCCGCAGGCCACACGCGGACCCGCATTTCCGGTCGGCTGAGAGCTCAGGTCGTCGGGTTGGGCATGCACGATGACGGTTTTACCCACGATTGCGTCCGGGCCTTCCAGGGATAGGAACTGGTCCACGATCTCAAGGTGCGCCTTCTCTTTTTTGCAGGTCGCAAGGGGGAGCAGCATGCCGATCAGGAAGGGGAGGCTCCATCTCTGTCTCACCTGAACCCTGGGATTTTTCCTCACATAAGACCGTCTCATCCGACCGGTCCTGAAGTCTTCCTCCAGATCGTCGAGCGCCAGCTTGTTCCGGAACTCATAAGCAGCTCCGGTGCCCTTTGGTTGTTCGTCAGCGTAAAATAAGGTTGTTTTTAACCTTCTTCACTCCCTCGACACTCCTTGCAATTTCTTCGGCTTTAGGGATGCTTTCCTTCGTGTCGACAAAACCGCTCAACTGGACGACCCCGTCGTAGGTCTCGACCTGGATCTGGGTGGCCTTGGTCGCAGGGTCGGCAGCGAGTTTTGCGGTGACCTGGGTGGTGATTGTCTTGTCGTCGATGTAAGTCCCCGTGCTCCTGCTGGTGTCCGTCCCGGCGCAGCCCATTACAGCTAATACCGCCAGAGCCAGAAAAAATCCGGTAAGTCGTTTTATTCCGATCATGGGAAATTCTCCTTTGGAAAATCGCAGCCCTTCCCCGGAGGGAGGCTCTGCCCTGGGTTAAGAGGTCTTTACTTCCGATATTTTTCCTTATATCACCCCTGCAAGGCCTGTCAATTTGCGACGCGGCTCCGGAATTCACAGGTCCTCAATGGCGCCCTTGCCCTTGGAATCCCGACAGAGAAACCCTGCCGGCTCTGGCTGCCGATGCCAGGACGAAAGGAGCTCTTCGGGCTGTCGCCGGAATTCGGCGAGAAAGGAAACTCCCGGCTTTTTTTATCCCCCGCCCCGGCAAAACAAAAGATTGCTGCTAAGCTGGACGTCTGGGGAATTAACCTCAACTTACAAAGGAGCTAACCATGCTGAACAGTAGAACAAAATGGGTGATTGCCTTGTTGGTGGTATTCCTGGCCGCGATGGCCTGCAGCAAGAAAGAAGAAACCAGAACCGAAGAGATGAAGCAGACCTCGCCGGCCGAGCAGAAGGGTACGGCCATGGAACAGGCCAATGAGCAGATGGCAGCAGGATCGACGGAGGCGAGCGATCAGGGGAAGGCCGTCTATCAGAATAACTGCTCCTCCTGCCACGAAACGGGGGTCTCGGGCGCACCCAAGATGGGGGATAAGACAGCCTGGGACAGCCTCATCGCCAAGGGAAAAGAGGAGCTGGTACAAAGCGTCATCAACGGCAAGGGCGCCATGCCCCCTAAGGCGGGGAATCCTGCTCTCAGCGAAGGAGAGATTCGGGCGGCCGTGGACTACATGGTCGATCAGGTCCGTTAAGCCCATTCGTGGATTTTTTCGTCCCCTTTTGGGGAACCGTGGCGCACCGGAATCGTGGGCGGCAATAAGTTCTGCCCCTATGCCCACCACCCCATCTTTCCCGACCTAAGGGGACTTTCTGAATTGTCCCCCCTTGGCCCTGTGAGGCCTGACCCCCCTCATGATGCAACAGGCCGCCTCCGGAGTGAACCGAAGGCGGCCTGTTGGCGCTTTAGAGAAGCTTTGCTGTCGGGAAGGTCAGCCTACTGGGTGAACATCAGCTTCCGTTCCAGATCCATCGACCGCGACACCTGCTTGGCGGCTTCGATGGTGATCACTCCCCGCTCGCAGAGTTGAATCAGGTGCTGATCCATGCTCTGCATCGAGTATTCGTTGCGACCGTTTTCGATGTGTTTTTCGATCTCGTCGAGGCGCCCTTCGCGGATGCACCCCTGGATGGTGGTGGTGGTGCGCATGAGCTCGACGACCGGCACCAGGTTTTCGCCGCTCTTGTCCATGACCAGGCGCAGCGACACGGTGGCGACCAGGATGTCGGCGAGGCGCTGGCGGAGGATGTCCTGGGTGTCGGGGGGGAAGTGGCCGACCAGGCGGTTGATGGTGGAGACGGCGCTTTGCGTGTGCAGGGTGGAGAAGACCAGGTGGCCGGTCTCCGAGGCCTTGATGCAGGCGTCGATGGTTTCGAGGTCGCGCATCTCGCCGACCATGACCACATCCGGGTCCATGCGCAGGGCGGCCTTCAAGGCCTGGCTGAAACCGGCGGTGTCGACGCCGACCTCCCGCTGGATGATGCAGCTCTTGTCGGAGGTGAAGAGGAATTCGATCGGGTCTTCGATGGTGATGATGTTGTATCTCTGGGTCTGGTTGATGTGCTGCAGCATCGCCGCCAGGGTCGTCGATTTGCCGTTGCCGGTCGGGCCGGTGACCAGAACCAGGCCGTTGGGCGCCTTGACGATCTCCTGCAGGACGGCCGGCAGCTTGAGGTCGGCAAAGGTGCCGATGACCGGCGGGATGACGCGCATGACGATGCCGAGGCAGCCGCGCTGGCGGAAGATGCTGACGCGGAAACGGCCGCCGGTGTCGAGGGCGTAGGAGGCGTCGGTCTCCCTGAGGTCGTCCGTCAGGGCGCGGCCGTTCTGGGCGAGAATGGCGCCGGCGATGAATTCGGTATCCTCGGCGGAGAGCTTCGGCAGCTTGGAGCGGATGAGCTGGCCGCGACCGCGGAAGAAGGGGGGATTGTCGACCTCGAAGTGGACGTCGGAGACACGCTTGTCGAAGGCGATCCCAAGGATCTGGTTGAGTAATTTGTTGTCCATCGGATGACCTCGGCAGTTTCGGGCGCCCGCTGGCGTCCCTGGCTGCGGTTAGTGAAGAGCGTCCACTCTCAGGCCCGCCTGTTCGGCAAGCATGTCGAGCAGTTCCACCGGCAGTTGTTTCTGCTCCCGGGTGCCGAAATCGGCGTAAATCAGAAACAGGGTCTTGCCCAGACGCTTGACCGGGAGGAGGAGGACGGTGCTGTCGGTCGGAGCGCCGATTTTGCGGTGGAGGGAGACTTCTACCACCTCGTCGGCACAGGGGCCGCAGTAGAGACTGCCCGACCGAAGGGCCTGCAGCAGCACCGACGGCCTGTCGAGGGGGACCTTAAACCCGAGCGGCTCGTCGATGCCGTCGCCTTCGCTGCAGGAAATGCCGCAGGCGCGATCGGCGATCAGTTCGTTGCCGCGGACGACGAGGATCAGGGCGCGCGGCAGGAGCTCGCCGATAAAGGAGAGCACGGCGCGCGCCACCGATTGCGGTGTGGTCAGCTGGGGGAGTCCGGCGATAAAATCGTTGAGCCGGCGGACGACGGAGACCCCTTTGGGTGCCGGCGGCCGAGAGACCTTGAGGGAGGTTTCCCCCAGCCCCTGGTAGACGCCGGGAATCTTGCGTTCCAGCTCATCGAGGGCATCGAGCCCGAGGAGGTCGGCGGTGATCTCTTCCCCGACGTCGTGTTCCTCCTCGAGGGAGATCTCGCCGTCGCGCACCTTTTCATCAAAAATGCGCAGGGCATCCATGAGGATCCCCTGCACGTCGACATTGATCTCGCGCTCGATTTCGTTCGGGTAGTACTTGAATTCGTCGAGACTGACCTCGTCGCTGGCTTCGAGGGTGAAGGTCCCCTTGCGCCAGGTGAGGATTTCAATGAGGGTCAGTTCGATGAGCGATTTCAGGGCGGTGTAGGCCTGGTGCTCGTCGACCAGGTTGGCCTCGAGGAGGGTGACGATGAGCGGTTTGCGGTTTGAGCCGGGAGTGTGCTGGATCTCCAGCGCTTCCTGCAGGGTTGTCTCGTCGATCGCCCCCTGGGAGACGAGGATGTCGCCGATGCGGATCCCGTTGTTGAGGTGGCAGGCGCCGACGATGTACCCCTTTTTGAAGACCAGCTGACTCTTCCCCTTGCGGCCGCTGATCTCCAGAATCCCTGAATTGCGGGTCGAGTGCATCAGTTGGATGACGTCGACAATGGGGAGATGTTCCAGATCACCGGAAAACGACATGGGAGCGGATCCTTGCTGGAGCAGCCGGCGGCTGCGGAGAGTGAATGAATGCTCGGAACGGCAAGAGCCGAAACAAGACGCTATTAGACTTGAATATGGCAAAAAATTCAAGTTTTGTGTGACGATCTCCCGGGACTCCCTCCTTGCCGGTGGTCGCAGCTCCCTGCCCTTCTGCGGATGAACCTTACGTTTTCTTCATTTACTTTTCCCACTCAAGTTCGGTAGAATCCGCCCTGCGGTTGACAACCCGTCAGTTGATCATCCGGAGGCTCATGTCGGTTCCCGTTCTCTACGTTGCACTCTCTCTGCTTGCCATCGGGCTGGTTGCGGGATTTGTCCTGCACCGATCCGATTTTTGCCTGGCCGGAGCCTTCAGGGATCTGTTCCTCTTCCGCAGCACCTTCATGCTGCGGCCGCTGCTGCTCCTTGTCGTTCTTGCCGCCGTCCTCTTCGAGGTGGAACGCCAGGCGGGCCTGATCGATTTGCCGTTTCCCCTCTTTGGTCCGCCGACCCTCTTCAGCCTGCTGGGCGGGGGCCTCTTCGGCCTCGGCATGGTTCTCTCCGGCGGCTGCGTCATCGGCGTCCTCTACAAGCTCGGCAGCGGCAGTCGGCCGGCGTTGCTCGCCCTGGCCGGGCTGGTCCTCGGCAGCGGCCTGTATGCCGAGCTTCATCAATCCGTGGTTCCGCTGCTGCGCTCCTCGACCCTGACCGCCGCAATCACCCTGCCGCAGCTGACCGGTATCTCCGCTTCCTGGTGGGTCGCTCTTTTCGCTCTTTTCGGCGGTCTCTGGCTCTGGCGCTGGCAGAGCCTCGGGCGGCTGCAGCGGCTGTCGCCGGTGGCAGGCTATTTGCAACCGTGGAAGGCAGCGGTGCTTCTGGCCCTATTGGGAGCCGCCTCGGCCGCCGTGTCGGGGGTTCCCTTCGGGGTGACGACCTCCTACCTGAAATGGATGGCCGGGGTCGAAGTGGTTCTGGCTCCGGCGCATGTGGCGTCCCTGCCGATTTATGGGACGGAACTGGTGCAGATGACCCTCCCCTTTGGCGGCGGACTCCTGAGCGGCGGCGCCGGGCCGGCCCTGGATGCCGTCGCCCTGATGCAATACCCGCTCATTGGCGGGATCGTTCTCGGCGCCGCCCTGTCGAGCTTCTTTCTCGGCGAGTGGTGCTGGCACGGCCGCGTCCCTTCCCGCCAGCTCGCCGCCGCCTTTGCCGGCGGTATCCTGATGGCTTTCGGTGCCCGTCTGACGCCTGGCTGCAACGTCTGGCATCTCTGGGGCGGTCTCCCGGTTTTTGCTCTGCAAAGTCTGCTGTTCATCGCCGGCCTCTTGCCGGGAGCCTGGCTCGGCAGCCGCTTGATCGTCCGCATCGTTCTCAGCAAGGAGCCCCTATGATTCCTCCGTTCGAAGAATCGATCCTCGACATCCGCGGTCAGGTCTGCCCGTCGTCCCTGCTGACGACCCTGCGTGCTCTGAATCAAAATGCCGCACCCCTGCGCCGGGGCTCCCTGCGGCTGCGGATTTTGACCGACAGCCGCGATGCCGTCTCGACCATCCCCGCTGCCGCCGAGAATATGGGTTTTCTGGTGCGGGTCGAAAAGTTGCCGGCCGGCCATTACGAGGTCGTGATCAGTCATGCAGCCGACTAAGCGGTCTCTCCCGCCGAAGGAGACGGAATCCGGCGAGCTGGCGCGGCTGGCGGCGGAAAATGCCGAACTGCGCAGGAACAACCGCGATGCCTTCGATTACATCCGCGCCAAAACCAACCAGCTGCTCAATACCATGGGGACCAGGTCGCTGCCCCCTGAGGAGCTGGCGGACTGGTCGCTCCTGGAGTTCGACCCGATCGGGATCGTCGCCCAGTCCTTTCAGCATGTCCTGGAAAATATCCGCGAGACCAACGAGCGCCTGCAACTGGCGCATCAGGAAGTGCAGGCGGTTTTCGAAGCGGTCGGCGCGGCGGTGCTCGTCCTCGATCCGCAGATGCGGATTATCGCCTATAACGATCGGGTGCGCACCCTGCTCCTCAACGCCGAAGGCGACATGACCGGGGTTTTGTGCCAGGAGGTGGTCTGCCGGTCGAAGGCGGGCATGCAGGACTGTGTCCACAGCAAGGTCCTGGCTTCCGGGCGTCCCGAAGCCTCCGCCGATTTTTACACCAACGGCCGCTTTTTCGATGTCATCGGTCAGCCGATCCTCGATCCCCAGGGTCGGGTGACCCGCGTGGTTCTTGCCTACAACGACGTCACCGAACATAAACGCAGCCAGTCCGATCTGCTGGTCGCCCTTGACGCGGTGCGCCGCGCCAAGGAGCAGATCGACACCCTGCTGCGCACCATGTCGGACGGGCTGGTGGCGACGGACGGCAAGCGTCGTATCGTCCTGATGAATCAGGCGGCCGAGGAGCTCCTCGGTCTCTGCCTCCACGAATCGCTGGGGCGGCCACTGCTCGATGTAATCCGCCATGCCGGGCTGCGCGCGCACCTCGAGGCGGTGGCCAGGGGGGAAGCCCAGGTCCTCACGGACATGGAATTTGTCATTGACGGGCAAAAAAAAGTCTTTCAGGCCCGCACCACCGCCTTCTCCAGCACCGTCGCAAGCGATCAGGGGCGCATCACATTGCTCCACGATGTGACCCGGGCGCGGGATATCGAGCGGGTCAAGGACGAATTCCTCTCCACGGCGGCGCACCAGCTGCGCACCCCTCTCACCTCCGTGATCGGCTATTCCGACCTGTTGATCGAGGCCGATGACGATATCGGCGACGACGCCCGTCTGGAATATCTGCGGCAGATCCACGCCAAGGCCGAACAGCTCTCCGAAATTGTCAGCAATCTCCTGGACATCAGCCGTATCGAAGCCGGCGAAGGGGTGACCCTGACCTGTCAGGCGCACTCGGCCGCCCTGCTTTGCCGGGATGCGATTGCCGGATTTCGATATAGTCTGTCGGGCCATCGGATCGACCTCACTGTCGAGGACGATGATATGTCGATTCGGGTCGACCATTTTGCCGTTCTGCAGGTGCTGGAGAATCTTCTCAGCAACGCGATGAAATATTCGCCGCCGGGGAGCCCCGTTGTCGTCTCCCTGCGTGGGGACAACGGGATGTGTCATATCAGCGTTTGCGATCAGGGGATCGGCATGACCGAAGAGCAGGCGGCGCAGGCCTTCGACAAGTTTTACCGCGCCGATGCGTCGAATACCGCCATCGCCGGCACCGGCCTCGGCTTGACCATCGTCCGCCATCTGGTCGAGGCCCACGGCGGCCGTGTCTCCATCGACAGTCGGGTCGGCGAGGGGACCGCCGTTCACTGTACCTTCCCCCTCGCCGGGCGGGTGCAGAGCCCTTGAAGGCCTCAGCCGGGGTGTGAGCGTACTTTCCGGACGATTGCGGCTCTCATGACCGGTTCGCCTTGCTGCCTTCCTTTAACCCGGCCCGTTTTTTTTCGGAACCAGGTCCCCTAGTCAGGAGAAGTATGAAGAAATTCATCGTTTTTGTCGTCGTCGCCCTTCTCTCCGCGGCCGTCTGGGCCGGCGCGACCCATGTCGTCGGCGGCCAGGTGGAAAGCCGGTACACCAGCCTGCTCGAGGAGTACGGCCAATGGGGTCCCTTCTCCCAGGCGAGCCAAAGTTTTCACCGGGGATTCCTCTCTTCCAGGGCCGAAACGGTCCTCGAAATGCGGGTGCCGAAAACGCCCTCCCCGGACGATCTCGACCCGGGCGTGGAACCGGTGCGCATGGTATTGGAACATACCCTGAGAAACGGTCCCTTTCCCCTTGGCCGCGGGCCGGACGGAAAATTGTCCCTGGCCCCGGCGATGGTCGTTATTGAAACCCGGCTGGTCCGGATCACTCCAGGCGGGGACGAACTGGAGAAACTGCTGGCAAACGCCCCGGTGCTGAGGAATTCCCTTGCCCTTTCCACTGTCGGTTTCAACGGTAGCCTGACCAGCCAGCTTCTGATCCCTCCCTTTGAGAATGTCATCGAAGGCGCTCAGGTGACCTGGGGCGGGTTCACCTCCGAATTCAAGCTCGGCGCCGGACAAAAGACCCTGGACGGAACCTTTGCCATGCCGAAACTGGCGGTCAGCGGGCCCGATGGGGAGATCGTCTGGTCAGGCTTCGGCGGCCAGTGCGACCTTGTCGAAGCTCTTCCGCGGCTTTATCTCGGGAGAAGCGAGGTCAGGTTCGGCGAAGTGGAGATGACCTTTCCCGACGAGGAGAGCGGGGAAGGCAAAACGCTGAAGATGAACGGTTTCGAGGTTTTGCAGGAAAGCGGATTGAACGGCCTGCTCGTTTATTTTAACCAGAGACTGAAGGTGGACGACGTCATGGTCGAGGGAAAAACCTACGGTCCTGGCGTCTTCGACATCGAAGCGAGAAACCTGGACGGCGAAGTTCTCAGCGAATTTCAGGGGAAGGTTCAGGACGTCTATCTCAACGCCGGGAGCATCGATCCCGAGGAGCTGGCCCTCCGGGTTCTCCCTCTTTACAGTCAGCTCGTGGGCGATCTCCTCGAAGGGAATCCGGAAATCGGCATTTCCCGACTCCATTTTGCTACGCCGATGGGGGAGGTCGAGGGGAGCTTTCTGATGAAATTCGCCGGTCAGGCGGGGTTGACCCCGGAGAATCCCTTCGCCCTGCTACAGGCTCTTGACGCCTGGGCGGATCTTTCCCTCGACGAAAGTCTGGCCCATGCGATCATGGCCGGCCGGGTGACGGATCAGCTCGAAGAGGCCCGCGACCTCGGGCAGGCGCCGGCGTACAGCGACGAAGAGATCGCCCAAATGGCCGAAAAGCAGGCAAAAGACCGGGTGGAGGCGCTGCTGGCCGGTAATTTCATGGTCCGGGAGGGCAAAAGGATCAAGGCCAGCGCCACCTTCAATGGCGGGGAACTGGTGGTCAACGGGGTGACCCGGCCCCTCTTCTAAGGGGGGCGATTTTCCCGGGTTGAGGATAAAATCGCCCCCATCGTCCCGTTTCAAGAGTACACCAAAGGCAAAGGGAGCTGCCGTCGGGCGGCTCCCTTTGCCTTTGGTGCCGGAGGGGATGACGCTGTCGGTTGTATTAATGCAGTTTCTAGTTTTTTCCTTCATCCTTGCTATAGTTGAACGGCTGCATTTATCGTCAAGGGGGCGCATGTCGATCTTTCTTCAGGATGAGGGGGCGGGAGAGCCGGGGGGCGAGGCGCCGGGAGGGTGGTTGGCCGCCATCATCGAGGCGTGGGACGGTCCGATCTACGTCGGCGGTCCCGACTTCCGCATCCGCTTCATGAACCGCAACTTCATCGCCGCCCTCGGTCGCGACGCCACCGGCGATCTTTGCTTTTCCGCTCTGCACGGTCGGGAGGAGCCCTGCCCCTGGTGTTCCCTGGAGGTCTTTGCCGGCCGGAAGGTCAGCGGCTTTTTTCAGCACCCGTTGACCGGTCGCTCCTATCAGGTCTCCAACGTCCCCCTCCCTCTCCCCGACGGCACCTTCGCCAAGGTGGCCTTCATCCGCGAAAGCACCGAACCGGAGGGGCTGGTGAGGGATCTGCCGGTCTTTCGCAACATCGTCGATCGTCTCAGTGATGCCATCCTCTTTTTCGACCCTGAAAGCGGCCGGGTCCTCTACGCCAACGACCTGGCCTGCCAGGGGCTCGGCTACGACCGGGAGACCCTTTTGGGGATGCATCTCCCCGACTTTGCCGAAGCTCCCCCTTCCCTCGGAGACTGGCACGCCCTGCCGGGGCGCATCGACAGGGAAGGGGTCGCCGTTTTCGAGGCGCGGCACCGGCGCAGCGACGGCACCTTTTTCGCCGTGGAAATCAAGGCGTCCCGGCTCCAGGCCGGACTGCAGCGGTTTATCGTCGCGGTGGTGCGCGACATCAGCGGACGGAAGGAGGCCGAGTCCCGCCTGATCGAGGAGCGGAACAAGGTCGAGGCGATCATGGCGGCGATGGGGGACGGGATCACCGTCCAGGACCGGGATTTCCGGATCATCTACCAGAACGAAGTCCTGATTCGCCGGAGGGGGAACCGTTACGGGGAGCCCTGCTACCGCGTGTACGCCGGTCGTGACGAGGTCTGTGACGACTGCGCGGCGCAGAGGAGCTTCGCCGACGGCCGGGTGCACCGTCGCCCCTTCACCTCCACCGCTCCTTCCGGGGAGATTCTCCACCTGGAAATCACCGCCTGCCCCCTCCATGACGCCGATGGGGAGGTGGTGGCCTGCGTCGAGGTGGTGAGGGACGTCACCGAGCAGAAGCGGCTGGAGACGAGTCGGGAGGAGGCCTTCTCTGCGGTCAGCCACGAGATGCGCACCCCCCTGACCGCCGTCCTCGGCTTTGCCCAGTTCATGGAGGAGAACGCAACTTCGCCGGCGCAGCAGCGGGAGTATCTCGGACTGATCGTCAAGGAAGGGGAGCGCCTGAAGCGGTTGATCGACAATCTCCTCAGCCTGCAGAGGCTGAGGGCGGGATTTGGACTGGTCAGTCCGGCGCCGGTCTGGATCTACCCCCTGATTTACGAGGTGGCGGAACATTACCGCACCCCCCTGATTTCCCAGCGGGTGGAAATCGACTGCCTCCTCGATCTCCCTCCGGTCCTGGGGGAGTCGGTCAGGCTGCAGGAGGCGGTGACCAACCTTCTCGACAATGCGGTCAAGTATTCTCCGGCCGAAAGCACCATCGTCCTCGGGGGGGAGAGCGACGGCGACGGGGTCCTGCTCTGGGTGCGGAACCAGGGGAGCGGCATCCCCGCCGAAGAGCGGGAGAAGATTTTCGAGCGCTTTTATCGTCTGCAGGGGAGCAACCGACCGGCCGGGACCGGGCTGGGGCTCGCCCTGGTGAGGGAGATCGCCCAAGCCCACGGGGGGCGGGTGTGGGTGGACAGCGAACCCGATGCGACGACCTTTTTTCTCAGCCTCCCCTTTGCTCCCTCTCCGGCGGGGCCGGGGTAAAACCCGGCGGCCAGGGGTTCGCCCTGTGACGATAAAACGGGGGCCGGATATTCCGGCCCCCGTTTTGCGTTCCAAGGAATCGACCCGACCTTTACAGGAGGTCGAGGCGCTTGAGAACTTTTTCCGCGATGAAAAACGAGGCGGCGATCAGGGCGATCCAGAAAATCATCAGCATGGGGAGTCTCCTAATAACTTTTCTTGTCGGCGGTCACTTCTTCGACCGTCAGTTTGCTGCCGTCCATCTGTTTCCAGACCCAGCTCACGTAGGCAAGGACAAGGGGGACGGCCAGGGCCACGTAGGACATCATGGTCAGCGTGTAGTGACTGCTCGAGGCGTTGTAGATGGTCAGGCTGCTGGCCAGGTCCGCCCTGGACGGATAGAAGGGGGTGTTGTTGAACCCGGCAAGGGAGAAGATCGCCAAACAGGTCAGTACGGTCCCCAACCCCGCCGGCCAGATGCCGCGCACCGAGGGGGTAAAACGGTTGAGCGCCACCCCGGCCACGACGAGCAGGAGCCCCGCCAGAAGAAGAACAAGCACCAGCGGCATCTGCAGGAGGTTGTTCAGGTACTTGTGGGCTTCC
Source organism: Desulfuromonas soudanensis (assembly GCF_001278055.1). Classification (NCBI taxonomy): domain Bacteria; kingdom Pseudomonadati; phylum Thermodesulfobacteriota; class Desulfuromonadia; order Desulfuromonadales; family Desulfuromonadaceae; genus Desulfuromonas; species Desulfuromonas soudanensis. The sequence continues at coordinate 364,217 of NZ_CP010802.1, forward strand.
AGGGTCACGGCGCCGGTCCCCGGATTGAAGGCAAAGCCGTCCATCGTCAGCAGGCGGATCAGCACGTAGAGCAAAAAGGGGAGGGCGGCGAGAAAATTGCTGAAGGAGGATTTTTTCAGCCGTGCCACCAGGGTCTCGTGGCCGAGGTTGTTGGCCAGATAGAGGGCGCCGAGGGTCCGGGCGAGAAAGACCAGGAAAAGACCGAAGGAGAGGTTGAAGAGACTGAAGGCGGCTTCGAGCCCCCGCAGAGGATGGGTCCACCGGACGAGGTTGTAGTCGTTGAGGACGAAATTGGAGCCGGTAAAAAAGGTGCCGACGGCGGCGCCGATGAGGAGAATGCCGACCGTTCCGTTGATCAACAGGAAGATTTCGTAGGTCCGCTCCCCGAGAAAATTGTTCGGCTTGCGGCGGAACTCGTAGCTGACCGCCTGAATGACGAAGGTCAGGAGGATGGAGATCCACACCCAGTAGGCGCCGCCGAAGCTCGAGGCGTAAAAGAGCGGGAAGGCGGCATAGAGCGCCCCGCCAAAGAGGACCAGGGTGGTAAAGGTCAGCTCCCATTTGCGGCCGAGGGAATTGACGATGAGGTTTTTTTCTTCGGGATCGCCGCCGAGGGTCAGCACCAGCGTCTGCCCCCCCTGGACGAAGGTGAGCATGACGAACAACGAACCGACAACCGAGGTGATGATCCACCAGAGCTGCTGCAAGGTCGACAAATCGAGTTTCCCGAACATCCCTTATGCTCCTTCCGGACCGATGGAAATCTGTTTGGTCATGATCTTCACCTCGGCGATCAGCAGCGCCGTAAAGAGGGCGAGAAAGATGAAGAAGGTGGTGGCGACGGTCGCCGAATCGAGGTTGGAGCGGGCCACGGACACGGGGAGCATCCCCTGGATCGCCCAGGGCTGGCGCCCGACTTCGGTGACGATCCAGCCGGCCTGCTGGGCGGCGTAGCCGAGGAAGAGGGAGATCACCCCCAGGCGCAGCAGGAAGCGACTCTTTTCGAGACGACCGCGCAGAGACTGCCACAGAAAAAGAACGAAGAGGAGAATGAAAAAGGTGCCGACGATGACCATCAGGCGAAAGGCGTAGAAGGTCAGAGCCACCGGCGGCACCGCCTCTTCCGGCGAGCGGAGGTACCCGTAGCCGAGGTCGCCGCGGTTGTCGTCGAAAATGGCCAGGGCGCTCTGGGCAAGCGCCCCATCGCCGGCCTTTTGCGCCGCCTTGTAGTCGCCGAGGGCGGAGACGGCCAGGCGCCCCCGTTCGATTCTGGCGTCGATCCCTTCGATCCCCTGGTCGGCGTTGCCGGAGACCAGGTCGTTGATGCCGGGGACAAAGCCGGTAAAACTGCGGTGCGCCATCAGGGTCAGCAGACCGGGGATCTCCACGGAGGCGAGAAAGGGGGGCTGGTCGTCGCCGGGCTTTTTGGCGCCGTTGACGATCCCCATGGCGATCAGGCCGGTGGGTGACTTTCCGTCCCACAACCCTTCCATGGCCGCCAGTTTCATCGGCTGGGTTCGCACGGTAATAAAGGCGTGCTCGTCGCCGGTATAAGCGACAAAGAGGGAGCTGAAAAGGCCGAAGACGCAGGCGACGGCGATGGAGCGTTTGGCAAAGAGGAGGTGCCGTCTCTTGAGGAGGAACCAGGAGGAGACGGCGACGACGAAGAGTGAGGCCAGGAGGAAGCCGGAACCGGTGGCATGGGCGAAGTGGCTGATGGCCACCGGCGAGGCGATGACCGCCCAGAGGTCCTGCATTTCGAAGCGGGCCATGTCGGGGTTGAACTTCATCCCCACCGGGTTCTGCATCCAGCCGTTGGCCACCAGGATCCACAGGGCCGACAGGTTGGCGCCTACCGCCACCATCCAGGTGGAGAAGAGGTGCATCCTTTTCGAGACCCGGTTCCAGCCGAAGAACATCACGGCAAAAAAGGTGGCTTCGATGAAGAAGGCGAAGATCCCCTCGATGGCCAGGGGGGCGCCGAAGATGTCGCCGACCATCCACGAATAGTTGGACCAGTTGGTGCCGAACTGGAATTCGAGGATGATGCCGGTGGCGATGCCGATGGCAAAGTTGATGGCAAAAAGGGTCATCCAGAAGCGGGTCAAGCGCTTCCATTCCTCGTTGCCGGTGCGCACGTAGATCGATTCGAAAAACGCGCACAAAAAGGAGAGCCCGAGGGTCAGGGGGACGAAGATCCAGTGATAACCTGCGGTGAGGGCAAATTGCGCCCTGGCCCAGTTCACCTGGCCGAGATCGATCTGATCAATCACAATGAAATACCTCCTGTGCTGGCGCGGCGCATTTCAGGCTCCGCGCGTTCGATGTTGTCACCGGGGCGAGCGCTGCGTCAGGTTCTGCAGCACATGGTCGGCCCGCTCCGCATCCGTAGAAAATTTCGTGGCGAGGAAATCGGGGAAGAAAAAGGTCTTGAGAAGGACGAACATGACAAAGAGCTTGAGGAGGACGATCGTCCACAGGGTGCGCCCCAGCACCATGGAGCGGAACCCGTCGACGTACATCCGGAAAAAACGATTCACCATACAGCCCACCGTCGCCCCCTCCCTCTTAATGATGACCAACTCGGTCATAAATACCTTTCCGGATCGGATCTGTCAAGCACCATTGACAGAAAATCTGCATGGACGCTAATTTTTAACGACCGGGAGATGTTTTGGACGTTTCCCTCCCTTGCCTCCTCACGCACCTGTGCGCCGGGGGAAATTCATGCTACAAATAGTCTGTGCAACAATCGCCGCCGGGCGATCCCTCTCCCCTAACCCGAGGAACCCCCATGTTCCGCATTCGCCGCATCTACGATACAAGCCTGCCGGTCAACCGCCAGGCCATCGCCCAGGTCCAGCAGATTCTCCGCGACCAGTTTCCGGAGCTCGACAAGAAGGATATCAAGAAACTCCCCGAGCAGTTGACCAACCCGTTGAAATATCGTTTCCGCTCCATACTTTCCGTGGCCGAGGACGATAAGGACCGGGGGGAGGTCAAGGGGTTTGCGCTCCTGCTGCACGCGCCGGATCTGAAATTCTGCTATCTCGAGTACATCTCGGCGGCGGAGAAGATGACCGGTCGCGGCATCGGCGGCGCGCTCTACGCCCGGCTGCGCTCCGAGGCGCGGGCGCTGGGGGTGATCGGCATCTTCATGGAATGCCTGCCGGACGACCCGGCGCTCTGTCGCGATCCGAAGATCCTCGCCCAGAACAGGGCGCGGCTCAAATTCTACGAGCAGTACGGCGCCCGCCCCTTCGTCGACACCGCCTACGAAACCCCCGTCAAGGAAGGGGACGACAACCCGCCCTTCCTGGTCTTCGACGACCTCGGCGAGGACGTCCAGCTCCCGGCGCAGCGCATCCGCAAGATCGTCCGGGCCATTCTCGAGCGCAAGTACTCCCACCTCTGCCCCAAGTCCTACATCGATCAGGTGGTCGATTCCTTTCGGGACGACCCGGTGCTGCTGCGGGAATTCCGCTACCATAAAAAGGAGCTCCCCAAGCCGGCCCAGAACGGCCCGCACCCGGTGGAGCGGCAGATCGCCCTGGTGGTCAACGACATGCACGACATCCACCACATCCGCGAGCGCGGCTATGTCGAATCGCCGGTGCGCATCCGCTCCATCCTCCGCGAGATCGAGCCGACCGGTCTCTTCCACCGTATCGCCGTGCGGCGCTTCGCCGAGCGGCACCTGAAGCGGATCCACGCCGCCGATTTTGTCGACTACCTCAAGACCATGTGCGCCGGACTTTCCGAAGGGAAGACCCTCTACCCCTACGTCTTCCCGATCCGCAACGCCGCCCGGCCGCCGAAGGAGATGGCGGTCAAGGCCGGCTACTACTGCATCGATACCTTCACACCCCTGACCCACAACGCCTTTCTCGCCGCCAAACGGGCCGCCGACTGCGCCCTGACCGCCGCCCGCAGCGCCCTCGAGGGACAGCGCCTCGCCTACGCCCTGATCCGGCCTCCGGGGCACCATGCCGAGCGCCGCGCCTTCGGCGGTTTCTGCTATTTCAACAACGCGGCGCTGGCCGCCGAAGAACTCTGCGGCTACGGCCGGGTGGCGGTCCTCGATATCGACTACCACCACGGCAACGGCACCCAGGACATCTTTTACTCCCGCCGCGACGTCCTGACCGTCTCCATCCACGGCCACCCGCGTTTCGCCTACCCCTACTTCAACGGCTTCGACGACGAGACCGGCATCGAGCGCGGCCTCGGCTACAACCTCAATATCCCCCTCCCCGAGCACCTCGACGGCGTCGGCTACCGGGTGGCGCCGGGGAAGGCGATCAAGCGCATCCAGCGCTTCAAGCCGGCCTTTCTGGTCATCGCTCTCGGACTCGACACCGCCAACGGCGATCCGACGGGGACCTGGAGCCTCAAGGGGGCCGACTTTCGCGAAAACGGCCGCCTCCTCGGCCAGCTCGGCCAGCTCGGCCTGTCGACGGTCGTCATCCAGGAGGGGGGGTACGACAGTCGGGTCCTCGGCAGCAACGCCCGCCAGTTCTTCCGGGGGCTCTGGGAGGGGACCTTCGGGGATTGACCCCTTCGGCCGCTTCCGGGGCGCCGCGTCAAAAAGCCGACAGGAAGCCGGCCGCCCGGGATGTCGAAGCGGCAAAAAATGGGGGAGAAAGAGGGGGCGGCAAAGGGGTTCGTTTCTTGCAGATCCAGGCTGCGGGGCGATTCCCTCCCCCCGGACGGCGCCGCCGCCGGAAACCACCCCTTTTATAATAGGATCTCCCTTCCATGGCAAAAATTGACGCCCTGTTCAAGGCCCTGCGCGACAAGGGCGGGTCCGATCTCCACGTCTCCCCCCAGAACCCGCCCCTGATGCGGTCGGCCGGCGACCTCGTCCCGCTCCTGCCGCAGAAGCTCTCCCACGACCAGAACAAGATGCTCTTCTACGAGATCATGACCGAGGCCCAGCGCAAGGACTTCGAAGAGGCCAACGACATCGACTTCGCCTACGAGGTCCCCGCCCTGGCGTCGCGCTTCCGGGCCAATATCTTCTACAGCCGCCTCGGTATCAGCGCCGTTTTCCGCCTGATCCCCACCAAGATCCTCACCGCCGCGCAGCTCGGCCTCCCGCCGGCCATCCTCAAGATGACCGAGCACAAGCGGGGCCTGGTCCTGGTCACCGGACCGACGGGGAGCGGCAAGTCGACGACTCTGGCGGCGATGATCGACCACATCAACCGCACACGCAAGGAGCACATCCTCACCATCGAGGATCCGGTGGAGTTCGTCCATGTCAGCCAGCAGAGCCTGATCAACCAGCGGGAGGTCGGCAAACACACCCGCTCCTTTGCCGCCGCCCTGCGGGCGGCGCTGCGGGAGGACCCCGACATCATCCTCGTCGGCGAGATGCGCGATCTGGAGACGATCGAGCTGGCCATCACCGCCGCCGAAACGGGGCATCTGGTCTTCGGCACCCTCCATACCAACAGCGCCTCGAAGACCGTCGACCGGATCATCAACGTCTTTCCCACCAATCAGCAGGAGCAGATCCGCACCATGCTCGGCGAGTCCCTCAAGGGGGTCCTGGCGCAGAACCTCCTGAAGACCGTCGACGGCAAGCGCTGCGCCGCCCTGGAGATCATGACCGTCACTCCGGCGGTCGCCAACCTGATCCGCGAGGGGAAGACCTTCCAGCTGCCGTCGATCATCCAGACCGGCAAGGGGGACGGGATGCAGCTCATGGATCAGGCGATCCAGGGGCTGCTGACGCAGAAGAAGATCGGCCTGGAGGAGGCCCACAAGTTCGCCAACAACAAATCTCTCTTTCCCCTGCCGGCGGGAGGCGCCCATGGATGAACAGACGATCGCCAAGGAGACCCGGGACGTCCGGCTGGTTCTTTCCGACGGGACGCCCCTGGCCGGGGAGGTCTTTCTCAACCTCTACGGCGCCCACCATTTCGGGCCGCAGCGGGTCGGCGATCTCCTCCTCGGGCCCGAGCGGTTTCTCCCGCTGCGCGGTGCCTTCGGGACCCGTCTGGTCAATATCGCCCACATCCTCCAGGCCCGCGTCGGCGCCACGGAGGAGGCCGACCCCCTCATGCTCCTCGGGGAACGCCACGCCGTGGCCGTGACCACGGTGAACGGCGATCGGATCGAAGCCCTCCTCTACGCCAACCTCCCCGACGGCAGCCAGCGGGTCAAGGACTACCTCAACCAGCCGCTGCGCTTCTTCATCTTCTTTCTCCCCGACGAAGTCCTCTACCTGCATCGCGACGCCATCCTCTGGGTCGAGGACTGACGGCCCCTCTGGGCGGCGAGGAAACGATTGACTTTGCCGCCCTGCCGTGATACCCACATGCCTTACGGAGATTGCCGATGGAGAGAAAAGGGTTCGGACAGCCGAGCAGGACACAGGGAGGCCGAGCGGGGATCGCAGCGGCCGCAAGTCCGGCCTGTGCCCGATGCCTTGGTGATGGGGGCTGACCGCCCCTGACAGCGATTCACAAAGGCCATGGGCAAGGTGCTCATGGCCTTTTTCTATACGATTCACCCTGGCAGCAGAGCGGCCGGACCAATTTTAACGGGGAGCAGGGGAAACGACATGCGGAACAACATCGTGCACATCGGGGCGGGGGAACTGACCTACGAAATCCGGGCCATCGTCGAGATCGCCGAGAAGCTCAACAAGCTCGGAATCAAGACCAACATGGAGAACATCGGCGATCCGGTGGCCAAGGGGGAGAAGATCCCGGCCTGGATGAAAAAGATCGTCGCCGATCTGGCGATGAAGGACTGCTCCTACGGCTACTGCCCGACCCGCGGCCTCCTGGAGACCCGCACCTTCCTCTGCGATGTCACCAACCGCCGCGGCAAGACCCAGATCTCCCCGGAAGACATCATCTTCTTCAATGGCCTCGGCGACGCCATTCAGAAGGTCTACGGCCTCCTCCGTCGCGAGGCGCGGGTCATCGGACCCTCGCCGACCTATTCGACCCACTCCTCCGGCGAAGCGTCCCATGCCGGACAGAAGCCGGTCTCCTACCGTCTCGACCCGGACAACAACTGGTATCCCGACCTCGACGATCTGCGCCTGTCGGTGAAGTACAATCCGGCGATCTCGGGTATTCTCATCATCAATCCGGACAACCCCACCGGGGCCGTCTACCCGGAGCGGATCCTCAAGGAGATGATCGCCATCGCCAAGGAGTACGACCTCTTTATCATCAGCGACGAGATTTATCACAACATCGTCTACAACGGCCAGTCGACCAAGCCGATCTCCGATCTGATCGGCGACGTCCCGGCGATCGCCATGAAGGGGATCAGCAAGGAACTCCCCTGGCCCGGCTCCCGCTGCGGCTGGATCGAGGTCTACAACGCCGACAAGGATGCGGTTTTCAATCAGTACGTGCAGAGCATCCTCAACTCGAAGATGGTCGAAGTCTGCTCCACCACCCTGCCGCAAAAGGCGATCCCGCCGATCATGAGCCATCCCGAGTATCCGGCCTATCTCGAGGAGCGCAAGAGCCGCTACGAGCGCTGCTCCAACGTCGCCTACGAGATCCTCAGGAAAGTCCCCGGAATCAAGGTCAACCGCACCAACGGCGCCTTCTACATGAGCGTCGTCTTCGAAAAGGGGAAGCTGACCCACAAGCAGACGTTGCCGATCAAGGTGGAGGAGGTCCGGGCGCTGGTGAACGGGCTGGTCACCGCCCCCGGGGTCTCCCTCGACAAACGCTTCGTCTATTACCTGCTGGCCTCCACGGGGATCTGCGTCGTCCCCCTCTCCTCCTTCTGTACGGCCGAGCAGGGGTTCCGCATCACCCTGCTGGAGCGCAACGAGAAGGAGTTCTCCCGCATTTTCGAGGAGATCGGAGCGGCGATCACCGCCTATCTTCAGTCCTGAGGAGCTCCGGCGGTTTGGCATCTTCGACGGCGATGGTATCATGGACGGCAGGGGCAGTCCTTTCGGCCCGCTTCCGGGCACCGTCTTCCCCGCGGGGAAAGGGTTCGCACTGACATGACGACACTGGTCAAGCCACATCTCGAGCGCCCCGTCGAATCGCATCGGGACCTGGTCGACTATCTGGCCCGGGGTGCCCGTCCCCGCCCGTCCTGGGGGATCGGCGCCGAAATGGAGAAGCTGGTCATCGACGCCGACAGCGGCGAGGCGGCCCCCTTTGACCGCATCGAGGCCCTCCTGCTGCGCCTCGAACGCCTCGACGGCTGGCAGGGGATCCGGGAAGAAGGGCGGCTGATCGCCTTGATCGGCGCGCGCTCCTCCATCACCCTCGAGCCGGGGGGGCAGCTCGAACTCTCCGGCGCCCTCTGTCCCGACATCCACTGCTGCAACGGCGATTTTTCCCGGCATATCGCCCAGATCGTCGCCGAGGGGACCCCCCTGGGGCTGCGCTTTCTCGGCCTCGGGGTGCAGCCCTTCACCCCCCTGGAGAAAATCGACTGGCTCCCCAAGGAGCGTTACGGCGTGATGGGCCCCTACATGGCCCAGACCGGCGACCTGGGGCAGGCGATGATGAAGCAGACGGCCGGGCTGCAGGTCAACCTCGACTACGCCGACGAGGCCGACTGCATCGCCAAGCTCCGTCTCGTCCTCGCCCTCTCCCCCCTCTTCTACGCCCTCTTCGCCAACTCCCCCCTTCGCGGCGGCGTGCCGAGCGGTTTCCTCTCCACCCGCGGCGAAATCTGGTCGCGCACCGACCCCGACCGCACCGGGCTTCTCACCCAACTCTTCGCCGACGGCGCCGGTTTTTCCACCTATGTCGACTACGCCCTCGACGTGCCGATGTATTTCATCATGCGCGGCGGCCGCTACCTCTCCTGCACCGGCGAGCGCCTCACCTTCCGCCGCTACCTGCAGCAGGGGTTTTCCGGGGAGACGGCGACCCTCGGCGACTGGGACCTCCACCTCTCGACCCTCTTTCCCGAGGCGCGGCTGCGCCCGCAGATCGAGGTTCGCACCCCGGACAGCCTGCCGCCGCACCTGACAATGGCGGTCGCGGCCCTGGTCAAGGGACTCCTCTACGACCAGGAGGCGCTTTCGGCGTGCTGGGAAATCTTCGCCCGGCAAACCCAGGAGGAGCGGGGCGAACTCTATGTCCAGTCGTGGCGCCGCGGCCTCAGGACCCCCATGGGGAACCGGACACTGAAGGAGGTCGCCGTCGAGGTCCTCGCTCTGGCGCGCGCCGGGCTGGCGCGCCAGGGGGCCCGAAACGGCCGCGGACTCGATGAGACGATCTATCTCGACGGAATCGAGGAGATCGCCGAAAGCGGCGTGACCCTCGCCGAACGGCTCCTCTCCCGCTGGCACGGCTCCCGGGAGGAGAAGGTGGCGCTCCTGGTGGAGCACTGCGGGTTCGGCGTCTAGGAGCCAGCCGGCTCATGGATAGTCCGACAGGCTCCCAGGATAAAACTGTGCTTCCGCACAGGTGGCGACAGCAGGAGTCTCCCCGGATTTTTACGGGAATCCCCGTGGAAATCCTCGTCCTTTCCAACTATGATCGGAACCATCGAAGGCCTGTTGTGGCAGGCGGGCCGGCGATACCTTCTTCGTTGAGTACCTTCGCACTACGTGATCAGGGCCGGTTCAAGGGGATGCCTCCCCTCAAGAACCGGCCCTGATTACGTTTTATCCCCTCCCGACCCTTTCCCCCCTTGAAAAGGAGGGACGATCCTGCTTCAATGGAAACTTCCCCCCTCTCCAGAGGAGATTCCATGAGACAGCCCGCCTTCGACCCGCAACTCGCCCGTCACGCCATCGACACCATCCGCCTGCTGGCCGCCGACGCCGTCGAGGCGGCCAACTCGGGGCACCCCGGGACCCCCATGGAGGCGGCCCCCATCGCCTACCTCCTCTACAGCCGCCATCTGCGCCACAATCCGCAGAATCCCCGCTGGCCCGGCCGCGACCGCTTCCTCCTCTCCTGCGGTCATGCCTCGGCCCTTCTCTACAGCATCCTCCACCTCACCGGTTACGATCTTTCCCTGGAGGATCTGCAGCGCTTCCGTCAGATCGGCAGCCTCACCCCCGGCCATCCCGAATACGGCCATACCCCCGGCGTCGAGACGACGACCGGTCCCCTCGGCCAGGGTTTTGCCGTCGGCGTCGGCATGGCCATGGGGAGCCGTTTTCTCTCCGCCGAGGTCGACTCCGGCCTCTTCGATTACCGCATCTACGCCCTGTGCTCCGACGGCGACCTGATGGAAGGGGTGGCGTCCGAAGCGGCCTCCCTCGCCGGCCACCTGCGGCTGGGGAATCTGATCTATCTCTACCTCGACAACCGTATCACCATCGAGGGGGGGACGGATCTCTCCTTCAGCGAGGAGGTGGCGACGCGCTTTCTTGCCTACGGCTGGCAGGTGCAGCACGTCGAGGGGGAAAATCTGCCGGAGATCGACGGCGCCCTCGAGGCCGCCAAGGGCGATCCCCGGCCGTCGCTGATCATCGCCCGCACCCACATCGGCCAGGGGTCCCCCCACAAGCAGGACAGCGCCGAGGCCCACGGCGCCCCGCTGGGGACCGAGGAGCTGCGCCTGACCAAGGCCGCCTTCGGATGGGACCCCGAGCTCTCCTTCGTCGTTCCGGCGGCGGTGCGGGAGCACCTCAGGGGGGCCGTTGCCAGGGGCGCCGAGATGGAAAGACAATGGTGGGAGGAACTGGGGCGGCGCCAGGATCTCGATCCGACCCCTTTTGCTCCCTGGCTCGCGGCCCGGGAGGGGGAGCTCCCCGCCGGTTGGGATCAGGACCTGCCGGTTTTCCCCCCCGGCGCCGAGGCGATGGCGACCCGCAAGGCCAGCGGCCTGGCCCTCAACGCTGTCGCCGGACGCATCCCCTTTCTCCTCGGCGGCTCCGCCGACCTGGCCCCCTCCAACAATACGTCCCTTTCCGGCGCAGGGGCCTTCGCCCCGGGGCGCAGCGGCCGCAACATCCACTTCGGGGTGCGCGAGCACGCCATGGGGGCGATCCTCAACGGCCTGGCCCACACCGACGGCCTGATCCCCTTCGGCGGCACCTTCCTCATCTTCTCCGATTACATGCGGCCGCCGATCCGCCTGGCGGCGATGATGGGTCTGGCGCCGATCTACGTCTTCACCCATGACTCCATCGGCCTCGGCGAGGACGGCCCGACCCACCAGCCGGTGGAGCAGCTGACGGCGTTGCGCGCCATCCCCGGCCTGACGGTGATCCGCCCCGCCGACGCCAACGAGACGGCGGAGGCCTGGCGGGCGGCGATCTCCAATCGTCGCGGCCCCACCGCACTCATCCTGTCGCGCCAGAACCTCCCCCTCCTCGATCGGGGGATTTTCGCTCCGGCGTCCGGACTTCGGCGCGGCGGTTACGTTCTGGCGGCCGAAGAGGGAGCTCTGCAGGGGATCGTCATTGCCAGCGGCTCCGAGGTCCAGCTCGCCCTGGCGGCCCGGGAACTTCTGCAAAAAGAGGGGATCGGGGTGCGGGTCGTCTCCCTGCCGAGCTGGGAGATCTTCGAAGCCCAGGATCGTCCCTACCGCGAGTCGGTCCTGCCGCCGTCCTGCGCCCCGCGCCTCGCCGTCGAGGCGGCCTCCCCCCTCGGCTGGGATCGTTACGTCGGCGACCGGGGAGCGGTGATCGCCATGGCGGGGTACGGAGCCAGCGCCCCGGCTTCCGCCCTCTTCGAGCACTTCGGATTCACGGCGGCGGCGGTGGCCGAGAAGGTGCGGAGTCTCCTCGGCTGAAGGGGAGGGCGGGGAGAAGAAGACGAGAAAGGGGCGCCACCGAGAAGACGGTGGCGCCCCTTGTTTTAGGTGAGATTGCCGTCTACCCCTCCCGAAGCGACGGGTAGACGGCGCGGAAGGTGGTTCCCTCCCCCGGGAGGCTGGTAAAGGAGATTTCCCCTCCGAGATAGCCGCTGAGAAGTTTCATGCTGTAGGTGCCGAGTCCCCGGCCGCTCCCCCTGGTGGAGAAGGAGCGCTGAAAGATCTGGTGGCGGTTTTCCGGCGGAATCGTCCCGGGGTTGTGAACGGCAAAGGCGAAGGCCTCCCCCTGCCGGTCGACGGCGACGGTGACCGTCTCCCCCCGGGGCGTCGCCTCCAGGGCGTTTTTGACCATGTTTCCGAGGATCCGGCCGAGGAGGGCTCGGTCGCTGTGCAGGAGCGCTTCGGCGTCAAGAGGGCGCAGAACCAGGAGCCGGTCCCGGGCCGATTCCTGCCCCCGGCAGGTGGCGACGATCTGCTCGAGAAAGAGATTGACGGCCACCGGCTCGATCCGGGGTCGCAGCTCGCGGTTTTCCGCGGCGAGCAGGGTGCGCTGTGCCTGGATTTCGTCGATGACCTGTCCGGCGGCGGCATGGATCTGAAAAAAGACCTCTTCCTTGTCTTCGAGATCGTAGCTGGTGAGGAGTTCGGCGAAGCCGCGAATGCTCCCGACGACGTTGAGCAGGTCGTGGAAGAAAATATGCTCGAGGGCGCGGCGGCGTTTTTCGTCGCTGATGTCGCTGGCGGCAAAGACCGCGAACTCCTCGCCGGAGAAGTGGAGGGGAGAAACGAAGATCCGCAGGTCGAGAGCTTCGAACCCGTTCGGGATGCGCCGGGTGATGCGGCATTCCCGGGTCTCGTCCCGGCCGGTGAGGCCGGCGAGGATGGCCAGGACCGCGCCGCAGGTGCTGCACCCCTCGCCGGTGCCGCATCCACCGTCTTCTTCAGTGGGTCGCAGGCAGCCGAGAGCCTCGCCGGGACGGAGGCCGAGGAGAGCCTTCTCGCCGTCGACGCCGATCGCCTCGAAAAGGGCGCGGTTGGCGAAGACGATCTGCCGCTGGGCATTGAGAATAGCCAGCAGCGACGGCACCCGTTCAAGGAGCTGACGGGGGAGGGAGGTCTCGGAAAAATAGGCGGCCTGGCGCCGGAGGTCGGCGCCGGAGGCGCGTTCGGCGGGGGCAAACCGGGTCGGCAACGGTTCGGGCATGACGGAATTCCTCCTAGGAGTCTGTCGGACTATACGGGGCGAAGCGAAAAATTGGATATTTGAGGACAGATTCGAGCTCGTTTGAGGTCCAATAGTCGTCTCTATTGGTCGAAAAGGAGCTCGGATGTGGACCTAATAGACGATTTTGCAGCCGGCTCATGGATAGTCCGACAGGCTCCTAGGGAGCAAAGAGCAGCTTCAGGGCGAAGACCAGGACGGTGAGGGAGACGACGCGCTTGATCCAGTCGTGACCTTTTTTCACCGCCACATGGGTGGCGACCCAGCCGCCGGCGCTGTTGCCGACCGCCAGGGCGATTCCCAGGGGCCAGTTCACCTGGTCGTGCCAGAGGAAGACCGCCAGGGCGGGGATGGTGAAGATCAGCACGACGATGATCTTGACGGCGTTGGTTCGGACCAGGTCGACGCCGTGGAGCATGAGGGCCGGAATGATAAGGAAGCCGACCCCCGCCTGGATAAAGCCGCCGTAGACGCCGATGGCAAAGAAGGAGAGGAGGAGCACCGCGGCGCGCCCCGGGGTGATGACCAGCTCTTCCCGGCGGCGATTTTTCATCGGATCGACGAGGGTGAAGACGAGGATGCCGATCATGATGACGGCGAGGAGACGCTGGAAGAGAACCTCGTCGATGTCCACCGCCAGCCGGGCGCCGAGGAAGCTGCCGACGATGGCCGGCAGGGAGCAGAAGAGGGCGAGACGGGCGGGGAAGATACCCCGGCGGCGAAAGGCGTCGACGGCGAAGACGTTCTGGAAGAGGACCCCGACGCGGTTGGTGGCGTTGGCGACGGTGGCCGGCAAGCCGAGGAAGATGAGGAGGGGCAGGGTGAGAAGGGAGCCGCCGCCGGCCAGGATGTTGAGAAACCCGGAGACGAAGCCGACGGCGATCAGGGCCAGCACCTGCAGGGGGAACGAGTCCATCAGGGGGTCCCTTCTCCGAGGAGGGTGCGGATCACTTCGCCGGCCATGGTCAGGCCGAAGAGGGGGGGGATGTAGGAGGAGCTGCCGAGAATCACCCGCCGGTCGCCGCAGCTCCAGCGCTGGTCCTCCCTGCTCGGGCAGATGCAGTTGGCGGCGCAGACCGCCGTCTCGCCGGAGAGAGGACGAAACTCTTCGGTGGAATAGACGACCGGAACCCCCGAGACGATCCCCCTCTTGCGCAGCTCCTTGCGGATGATGCGGGCCAGGCGGCACTTCTGGGTGTCGAAGAGGTCGGCGACGGCAATCTTTTTCGGGTCGAGCTTGTTGGCCGCTCCCATGGAGGCGATGATCGGCAGCCCCCGCTCGCGACAGCTCTGGATGAGATGGAGTTTGGCGGTGATGTGGTCGATGCAGTCGAGGACGTAGTCGTACCCGCGGCCGAGGAGCTCCTCGGCGTTTTTCGCCTCGTAAAAGGACTGGATCGGCTCGACCAGGGCGGCCGGATTGATCGCCCGGCAGCGTTCGGCCATGACCAGGACCTTGGGACGGCCGATGGTGCCGTCGAGGGCGTGAATCTGGCGGTTGACGTTGGTCAGGCAGATGTCGTCGAAATCGACCAGCGTCAGGCGTCCGACGCCGGCCCGGGCCAGGGCTTCGGCGGCGTAGCTGCCGACCCCGCCGATGCCGAAAACGGCGACGGAGGCGGAGGCCAGGCGGTCGATCCCGGCGCTGCCGACGAGGAGCTGCATGCGGCTGAAACGGTGCTGATCCATGGACGTCAAATTCCTCTGCTCTGGGAGGGGGGAATGCCGGCCGCAGATCTCTTCTCGAGGCGCAGAACCCGGCGGGTGTTGGCGGCTGTGATGCGGGCGGTTTCGGCCTCGCTCCAGTTGCGGATTTCGCCGACGCACCGGGCGACCAGCGGCAGATAGGCCGGGCGGTTGACGGTCCCGCGGTGGGGGTGCGGGGCGAGGTCCGGGGCGTCGGTTTCGAGGACCACCCACTCCGGAGGGATGGCGCGCAGGACTGCTGCGGCGCGCCGGGACCCGGGGAAGGTGAGGGTTCCGCCGAAGGCGATGGCGAAGCCGAGGGCGATGGCTTCCCGGGCCGTTTCGGGGCTGCCGGAAAAGGCGTGGAAGATCCCACCGACCTTTTCGGCCCCCTCCTCGCGCAGGATGGCCAGCAGGCGGGCGCTGGCGCGGCGGCAGTGAATCAGCACCGGCAGGCCGGCGGCCACCGCCAGTTGCAGCTGGCCGCGCAGCGCCGCTTCCTGGAGAGCGGCCCCGGGCTCCGGCAGGAGACGGTCGAGACCGATCTCGCCGATGGCCACCACCAGGGGATCGTGCAGCAGGGTGGCCAGCTCCCTTGCCGCTTCGTCGTTCCAGTCGGCGGCTGATCCGGGATGGAGCCCCGGGGCGGCATAGGCCCCCAGGACGGCCCGGGCGGTCTCCAGTACCCCCGGCCAGCTGCGGCGGGCCACGCCGGGGATGAGAAAGTTCCCGACTCCGGCCGCACCGGCCCGTTCCATTTCCCGGGGGAGATGGTCCACCAGCGGCGGCGCATCGAGATGGACATGACTGTCGAAGAGGAGAGGAATTTTCATCGTCGGCGATGCTACCACAGGGAGGCGGGTCAGGGGAAGGGGGCCAGGGGAAATCCTTGCCTTGGAAGGGTTTCTGTGTTATTTGCTAAGGGTTCGAATTTTAATCATAAACGTGATTTCCGATCACCAATGGGAGGCTCCATGGCTGAAGCCGGCAATATCCAAATTTCCTACCTGCGCAAGGTCTTCTTCTTCACCCATATGGCGGGGATCATGGCCGGTCTGGTCTTCCCCTTTCCCATCTCCCTGATCATCGGCCCGGAGGCCCGCTCCCTCCCCTTCGTCCTCGGCTGCGTGATCATGGGCTTTGCCGTCGGTGCCACCATGTACCAGTTCGTGCGGGTGACGCTGAAAAAACAGTTACGGCAGCAGCTGGTCCTTTTTCGGCCGATGATCGGCGAAATCGATTTCTCCGGCGAGACCGTCGAGGGGATGCAGGCCGCAATCGAGGCCGCCGTCGGCCAGGTCGACTCCCTGGTCCAGGAATTGCTGAGCACCGTCGACAAGTTCGTCCCCCATTACCGCGGGCTTGCCGATTCGAGCCAGTACCTCTCGGAGCGGGCCCAGGAAGGACTCGCCGCCGCCGGCGCCACGCGCCGCGATGTCGAGGGGATGGAGCAGAAGCAGAAGGAGATCGCCACCCAGATCGAGACCCTCTCCCACCGCACCCAGGACGAATCGGCGATCTCCCGGCAACTCTCGGCCTCTCTCGAGGAAATGGCCTCCGCCATGGATCACTCCACCTCCCAGTTTCTCGAAACGACCACCAGCGTCGACGAGGTCGCCTCGAGCGTGCGGGAGGTGGGGATTCAGGCCGCCGAGATCGCCCATTCGGTGGAAGGGACCGCCCAGAACCTCGACGCCATCGACGAGTCGCTGGAGAAGATCCGCGCCGGAGCCAAGGCCAGCGCCAAGGCGGCCGAAGCCGTCAAGGAAGACGCCGAAAGCGGACTCAACGTAGTGAAGATTTCCATCGAGGAGATGGAGCGCATCGAGCAGGAGAGCCAGCGGGCCAAGGAGGCGATGGCGCGCCTCTCCCTGCAGACCGGCGAGGTGGCCAAGATCATCGAGGTCATCAAGGAACTGGTCTCCGATACGGAACTGCTGGCCTTCAACGCGGCGATCATCGCCGCCAAGGCCGGCGACGAGGGACGAGGATTTTCCGTGGTCGCCGAGGAGATTCGCGACCTGGCCGACCGCACCACCACCAGCGCCCAGGACATTCACCGCATCGTCATGGCCATCGGCGAGGATACCCGCGAGGTGACGGAGGCGGTCGATGCCACCGGCCAGCGCATCAGTCGCGGCAAGGAACTCTCCCTGTCGACGGGGGAGGCCCTGCGCAAGATCGTCGCCAGTTCCCGCGACGCCTCCACCTCCTCCGATGAAATTTCCGCCCTGACCGGCCGGGAAGGGGAGAGAGCCAGGGCCCTTCTCAACGACGCTGGCGGGAGTCTGCAGTCGGTCAAGGCGATCGCCCGGGCGATCCAGGAACAGCAGACCGCCATTGCCCGCATTCAGGAAGGGGTCAACCAGATGAAGGGGGCCTCCGATCAGATCGGCCGCGGAATGGAGGAGCAGGTCCGGGCCAACCGGGAATTCCACAAGGGGCTCGGCGAGCGCGAGGGGCAGATCCAGGCGATCACCGAGGCGACCCGCTTCCAGATGCAGACCACCCAGCGGGTTTTCGTTCACTTTGAAACATCGGAAAAACGGCTGCGGAAAAACGCCGACCGCTCCAAGATCATCAACAGTGAAATCTCCGAGCTGGAGATCCTGGCCGGGCGCCTGCGGGAACTGGGGGATCTCTTCGCCTCCCATAGGGCCTGAAAATTTAGATCCGAGTATATGGAAAGATGAATTTTATCTTGGCTCCGTCCCGGCGTCCGTGCTATAGCTCTGCCGAAACAGAGACGTCTGCAGCAACGGACGGAAGTGCGAGGAGGGGATCGATGAAAACGACGTTTACCACCCAGGGGACCTGCGCCAAATTTATCGATATCGAGCTCGACGGCGACATCGTGGTCGAGGTGCGGTTCATCGGCGGCTGTCACGGCAACCTGCAGGCGGTTTCCCGGTTGATCCAGGGGGAGCGCATCGACCGGGTGATCGAAGTGCTGCGCGGCATTGTCTGCCGCAGCGGCACCAGCTGCTGCGATCAGCTGGCCCGGGCCCTCGAAAGGACCCGACTCTCCATCGCCAGCTGAAGATCGGCCGACGGGGAAATGGCCGAAGGCAGAATTGAAAAAAGCGCGGAGGCTCTCTCCGCGCTTTCTCTTTTCCGGCAACCCTCGGCACGACCGGATCAGTCGTTTTTCCGGTATTCCTTCGGCATGGTCTGGCCGTTCGGCATCATCTCCGTGACAGGGGGTTTTCCGTGGGCCTGGCGGTATTCCTTGCGCCTGCACTCGTTCATCTGCGGCCCCTTGCAGTAGGTCTTGATGAATCCGCGGCAGGCCAGATCAAGGGTTCCCTGATACTCCTTGAAAAATCCGCAGGTCTCCAGCAGTTCGCATTGCATGATCGCCTCCTTTTTCTCTCTTTGTTGATACCCGTACTCGTCTTTCTCCTCATGGCAAGAGAGCACTTTTCTTGGGAATGTCCTGAAAAGGACCGGAGCATAAGTCCCGGTTAATATATAGCAAGGGGCGGGCCAATCTTGATTTTTCCTGGACAGGGAGGGTCTTTTCCCCCCAGGTCTCTGAAATTACACTAATGTTCCCGATTGCGGGGCGTATCAGGAAGAACGGGAACCCCGGGGACCTTACGGCAATTGGCGGGATTGCCGCCACGATTTCCCCGACAGGTCGCCATCGGGCGGGGCCAAAACAAAAGGGGGGAGGCATCGCCTCCCCCCTTTTGTTGTTGATTGAAGCTTCTGCTCAGCTCCTCTCCCCTTCGCGAAGAGCCTCTCCTTACCCCTCCTTGACGCCGAGTTTGCGAAGGATGGTGATCATGGGGCACCAGTCGGTAAAGGCGCTCTGAAAGAGGTTGAGGCCGACAAAGGCGGTGAAAAAAAGCCAGTAGGGGGAATGGTAGTGGGCCAGCATGGCGCTTGCCATGACGAAAAACCCGGCGATCAGGCGCAGAAAACGGTTGATGGTCATTTTTGGAATCTCCTTGCGTGTTGTTCGGCTTTCTTGCCGTAGATGAGCCAGTAGACGACGGGAATCACCACCAGGGTGAAGGCGGTGGAGGCGAAGACCCCGAAGATGATCGACCAGGCCAGGCCGGAGAAGATCGGGTCGAGGGTGATGATCCAGTTCCCCAGGAGTGCCGCTCCGGCGGTGAGGAGGATCGGCCGCATGCGGACGGCGCCGCTCTCGACGATCGCCTCCTTCAGGGGGGTGCCGCGGCGCAGGGCGTGGTGGATGAAGTCGATGAGGATGATCGAGTTACGCACCACGATTCCGGCCAGGGCGATCATGCCGATCATCGCCGTGGCGGTGAAAAAGACCGGGGTGTTGTAGCCGCCGACGGGGGAATCGAGGATCAGGTTGAGGATCCAGAAGCCGGGCATGATGCCGATCATCGTCAGGGGGATGGCGGCCATGATGATCAGCGGCATGGCCGTGGAGCCGGTTTCGATGAGGAGGAGGATGAAGATCAGGACCAGGGCGGCGCCGAAGGCGATGCCGAGGTCGCGAAAGACATCGAGGGTAATTTTCCATTCCCCCTCGCCGCTCCAGACGACGCTCGTCCCCAGGGGGAGGGGGTGGTCCTTGAAGTGCCCCGAGAGGTTGAGAATGGAGTTGACCGGGCTCTTCCCCGCCGTCTCGCCGAAGACGTAGACGACCCGCTCCAGGTTCTTGTGATAGATCGTCGGCTCCAGGGGGTGGCTGACGAAGGCCCCGAGTTCGGAAAGGCGCACCAGCTCCCCGGTTCGGCTCCGCAGCTGCAGCCCTTCCAGGGCGGCGGCCGAGTAGCGGCGGGAGAGGGGGAGGCGCAGGAGGATCGCCAGGGGGTTGCGTTCCGAATCGACATGAACGCTGCCGACCGCGTCGCCGCCGAGGGCCAGGGCCAGGGTTCGGGCGATTTCGTCGTTGCTGATGCCGGAGAGGGCGGCCTTTTCCCGGTCGGGGACGAAGTGCAGCCGGCGCTGGGGATATTCCACCGTATCGTCCACATCCACCACCTTGTCTTCGCTGGTCATCCGGGCACGGACCAGGCCGGCGGCGGCGATCTGGTCGCCATAGGAGATCCCCGGTTCGGCGTAGACCTCGGCGGCCAGGGTGGCGATCACCGGCGGTCCCGGGGGAACTTCCACCACCTTGAGGAGGGCGCCGTGGTCTGCGGCGATGCGCGTCAGATCGTCGCGCAGGCGCAGGGTGATGGCGTGGCTCTGCTGGGCGCGTTCGCTCTTGTTCACCAGGTTGACCCGGATGTCGGCGACGTTGGGCCCCTGGCGCATGTAGTAGTGGCGCACCATGCCGTTGAAGTCCATGGCGCTCGCCGTGCCGACGTAGGATTCGAAGTCGGTGACCTCGTTGACCGTCGCCAGATAATCCTCGAGAGCGCGCACGGCGGCGTCCGTCGTTTCGAGGGTCGTCCCCTCGGGGAGGTCGACCACCAGCTGGAACTCGTTCTTGTTGTCGAAGGGGAGCATCTTCATCGGCACCAGGTTCAGCGCCGGCATGGCCATCGATCCCAAAAGGAGGAGAAGAACAACCCCGACCAGGGTCCAGGCCTTCCCCCTCGATTCGAGAAAGGGGGTCATCAGGCGCCCGTAGACCCGATAGATGCGGCTCTCCTCGAGGACGTACTCCTTCTCTTCCGTGCCGTACTGTCCCTTGAGGACGTGGTAGCTCATCCAGGGGGTGACGGTAAAGGCGACCAGGAGGGACATGATCATGGTCAGCGGCAGGTTGATGGCCATCGGGCGCATGTAGGGGCCCATCATCCCGGTGATGAAGAGCATCGGCAAAAAGGAGAGGATGACCGCCAGCGTCGCCAGGATCACCGGCGGGCGGACCTCGTCGATGGCCGAGAGGACGGCGTCCCGCGGCGGCTCCTTCTTCATCTTGAAGTGGCGGTAGATGTTTTCCACGTCGACGATCGGGTCGTCCACCAGAAGACCGAGAGCGAGAACGAGGGCGAAGAGGGTGACCCGGTTGATGGTGAAGCCGAACCAGTAGTTGACGATGAGGGTCAGCGAATAGATGATCGGAATGGAGACGGCGACGATGAGCGCTTCGCGCCAGCCGAGGGCGAAGAAGACCAGGGCGAGGACGGTGACGATGGCGATCACCAGGTGGGTGATGAGCTCGTTGACCTTGTGGTCGGCCGTTTCGCCGTAGTTGCGGGTGACCCGCACCTCCATCCCGTCGGGGATGATCGTCCCTTCCATCCCCCGCACCGCCGCGATCACCTCTTTGGCGACGACCACGGCGTTGGTCCCCTTCTTCTTGGCGACGGCGATGTTGACCGCCTGGTGCTCGCGCCCTTCGGCCGCTGCCGCCGCATCGCCGGCCGGACCGAAACGGAGCCGGGTGTAGGTGTCGGCCTCGGCCATGTCGTCGGCCACCGTGGCGACGTCCCGCAGGTAGACGGGGACCCCCTCGTTGACGCCGACGACCAGGTCGGCGACCTCGGCGGCGGAGCGGAAAAAGGCGCCGCCCCGCACCAGGATCTCCTCGTTGTTCCGCTGGAAGCTGCCGGCGGGGAGTTCGAGATTGGCGCCGTCGAGAGCCCGGCGGATATCGAGGAGGGTAAGACCCCGCGCGCTCACCCCCTGCGGGTCGAGATCGACGCGTATGGCCCGGACCCGACCGCCGATGACGGTGGTGATCGAGGTGTTTTTTACCGACTGCAGGCGGTCGACGACTTCCTCGGCGACCCGGCGCAGCTCGAAATCCGTGGCCTCTTTGGAGTAAAGGGAAAGGTTGACGATCGGCACATCGTCGACCTCCACCGGCTTGACGACCCAGCCGCTGACCCCCGGAGGGATGATGTCGACCTGGGTGCTGATCTTGTTGTGCAGCTTGACCAGAGAATCGATGCGGTCCTCGCCGACGTAAAAACGGGCGGTGACCACCGCCATGTCGGGGAGGGACATGGAGTAGACGTATTCGACGCCGTCAACCTGGTAGAGGAGCTTTTCGAGGCGGGTCGAGACCTGCTTTTCGACTTCTTCGGCGCTGGCGCCCGGCATATGGACGTAGACGTCGGCCATGGGGACGACGATCTGCGGCTCTTCTTCCCGGGGGGTCAGGAGGAGGGCGGCGGCTCCGGCCAGCAGCGACAGGACGATGAGGATGATCGAGAGGTTCCCCTCGAGAAACTTGTCGACGATCCGTGTCGCCAAGGAGTGATGCTTATTCTCCGCCATGAATCAGCCCTCCACCCGGGAGCCGCTGCGGGCCCGCCGGGTTTCGTCGGCTACGTAGGATTCGCCGGCGGAGAGACCGGAGAGGATTTCCACCTGGTCGCCGAAGGTGCGTCCGGTCTTGACGAGGCGGTAGCGCAGTATCCCCTTCTCGACGACATAGATCCCGGTGAGCTGGCCGCGGTGAACCAGGGCGGTGGCGGGGACCTGGAGCGTTTCCGCCGCTTCGGCTTCGGCCGAGACCCGGGCAAAGAGCCCGGCGCTGAGTCCGGCAACCTGGTCGAGGTCGAGTTTGACGGCAAAAGAGCGGGTGCCGGGGTCGGCGGCCGGGAGGATTTCACCGACCCGGGCGCCGACTCTTGCCCCGAGGGCGGGGATTTCCACCGTGAAGGGGGTGCCGAGGGTCGTTTCGGCCAGGCTCGATTCGGGAAGATTGACCCGAACCCGCCAGGCTCCGGCCCGGTCGAGGACCAGAAGCGGCGTGCCGGGAAAAACCGTCGACCCCTCCTCGATGAGCTTGCGGACCACCCGGGCCGAATAGGGGGCCCTGAGTCGGGAATGGGCGGCGGTCGTGCGGGCGACCTCGACGGCCGCCGTCGCCTGAGCCAGAGCCTGGCGGGCCATCTCCAGTTCGGCGTCGATCCGGTCCATTTCCTGCGGAGTGACGGCGCTGCGCGTGAAGAGTTCCCGGTAACGGGCCTCGGTTTTTCTTGCCAGATCCAGCCGGGCTGCGGCTCCCTTGCGGGCCCCTTCCGCTTCGGCCAGGCGCTCTCCCCCCTGGTTGTCGGCGAGGGTGATGAGGAGGTCTCCCTTCTCGACCCGGTCGCCGGGGCGCACGGCGATCTTCAGGATGCGTCCGTCGATCTGGGCGGCGAGGGTTCCCCGATCGGGGCTCTCCACGGTTCCCACATGAAAATTCGCCTGCGAGACCGAGGACACGACGGCGGTTGCCAGGGGGAGGCCGGTGATCACCGGCGCCTCGGCGGCGGTCCGGCCCGGTTCGATCTCCCCTCCGCAGCCGAAGAGCGAAGCGGTGGTCAGCAGGGTTATAAAGAGGACGGTCATTTTCACGGGGAATTCTCCTCGGCAGGAAGCAGGGATTCGATAAAGGTTCCACTCTGGAAACGGATGTTCCCCAGGGCGAGAATCAGGCGGCTTTCGGCGTTGACCGCCTCGAAACGGGCGCCGTCGAGGGCCGTCTGGAGGGCCAGGAGGTCGCTGAGATTGCTGAGGCCGGCGTCGTAGCGGTCGAGCAAAAGGCGCCGGCTTTCCTCGGCGGCTTCGAGTGCCTGGCGGGCGGAGGCGAGCTGCAACCGCGCCTCTTCGGCCCGCAGTCGGGCTTCTTCCCGGTGGAATTCGGCCTGACGGGAGATCTCCATTCGTCTCGCTAGGGCGGCGTTTCTGGCGGCGGCGGCGCTCTGTTTCAGGTGCGATTTTCCCAGGCCGTCGAAAATCTCCCACGTCAATCCGGCCCGGACGCTCCAGGCCCTCCCCTCGGCGCCGAAGGGGGTTTCTTCATCGTGCAGGGCGTAGGCGGCGCTGAGCCCGGCCCGGGGGAGAAAGGCGGCGCGGCTCTGACGATAGGCGAGATCGGCGGCCTCGGCTTGGTGGGTCAGGGCCGAAAGGTCGGCCCGTTCCCCCCCGGCGACGGCCGGAACGGCGGCGAATTCCTCGGCGGAAAGAGGCGCGGCGATGTCGGCCTCGCCGCCGCTGCGCCCGAGGGCCAGCGCCAGCCTTTTACGTGCCAGAGTCAGGTCGTTGCCGGAGCTCAGGGCGCGACGCTCGGCCTCGGCCAGAGCAACCCGGGCCCGCAGGGTATCGGCCAGGAGGCCGAGCCCGGACTCCTGGCGCAGTCTGGCGAGACGCTCGGTTTCCCGGGCTTCCTTGAGCGAACTCTCGACCCACTGGCGGGCCGATCCGGCACTCTGCACCGCAAGATAAGCCTGAAAGGCGGAAAAGGCCGCTTCTTCGGCGCTCCAGCGGGCGCCGGCCTCGGCGGCCTCAGCCCCCCGGGCGGCGCGCCGGGCGCCGTAGGAGATGTCGGGATCGAAGAGCGGCTGCTCGAGGGTGAGTCGGGTCTCGAAGTCCCGGGTCGTGGGAGGGTCGTTGTAGGGGGCGGCCGAGGGATAGAGGATCAGGCGTTCCTGGTTGAGGGTGGCAAAGAGGCTTCCCGCCGGTTCGTCGGTGGCGCTGAAGGTCTCGCTGAGGACGACCCGGGGAAAATAACGGCTGCGGGCGGCGTCGGCGGCCGAGCGGGCGGATTGCGCCTCCTGGCGTGACGCCTCGACGAAGGGGCGAGCGGCCACCGCCTCGCGCAGGGCCTGGCGCAGGTCGACGTCTGCGGCCTCTCCGAGAATGGGGATGCCGAGGAAAAGAAGTGAAATGAACAGGGTGATGCGCATGATCGAAGGTCCCCCTTTTAAATATTCGAAAAAAAATATATATTAAAAATCAGATCGGGTCAAGGGGAATGTCCCTTGGGGCGGAGCCGGGGACCATTTCGTCCGAAATAATTTTCCCTTGACCCTCCCCTGTCCCGCCGCTATGCTTCCGCTGAGTAAACGAACTCCAATACTACCGGATTTCATACACATTTCAATGTCTTGCCAAAGGAGAACAGCGATGGTGCATCGGTCTTTTCAGTGGGCGTTTCTGCTTTTGGCAGGTTTTGCAGTATTCCTGATCGGCGGCTGCGACAGGGAGGCGCCTTCCGCCCCGGCACAAAAGACGCAGGAGGCCCCCTCCGGCAACGATCCCCTGGCGGCCTGGAAGCCGGCCTTCGACCCCTCCGGCGCCTCCTTTGTCTACACCCTCTCCAACGTCGATCACCCGGCCATCGAGGGGATCGCCGTCGGTTTTGCCATTCGCGACCGGGTCTGGCAGGAGAGCGGCGGCCGTCTCTACGTCGATTTCCGCCCCCTGGCCCAGCTCGGCGGCGAAAAGGACGTGATCAGCAAGCTCAAACTCGGCGCCGTGCAGGGGATGCTCTGCTCCTCGGTGGCGGCGGTCAACGTCGCCGACCGGCTGGGAGTCGTCAACCTCCCCTTCGTGGTCGACAGCTTCGACAAGCTCGAAGCCTTCCGCAACGATCGGGCGCTCTTCGCCGAATACGGCGCTACGGCCCTCGAACAGGGGGTCAAGGTCGTCGATTTCACCGGCTACGGCGCCTATGGCTGGGCGACCACATCGCCGGTGCGCACCCTGGAGGATGCTCGGGAGATCAACTTCCGTATCGCCCAGGCCCCGGTCAACGCCGATATCTACAAGGCATGGGGGCTCAAGTTTACCGTCATGCCCTGGCCCGATGTCCCGCAGGCGCTGCAAACCGGGGTGATCAACGGTCTCGATCACACTCCCATCGTCTGCTCCATTACCAAAAAATTCGACGTCGCCCGCTACTTTACGCGCCTCGACTACGCCCAGGGGCTCTACATCCACCTGATGAACCGCGCCTGGTTCGACAAGCTCCCGGCCGACCTGCAGGCGATCCTGATTGCGGCCATCGAAGTCGAGAGCGCCCGTGCCCGCAGCCTCACCCGCACGCAGCAGAACGCCGAGATCGCCGCCGCCGAACTAAAGGGAGTCGAATTCTTCACCCTCTCCGCGGAGGATCGCGACAAGCTCAGGGAGCTGAGCATCCCCGTCTACCAAAGCTGGGGGGAGAAGGTCGGCGAAGATTTTCTCGCCCGGGTCCGCTCCGCCCTCGGCCGCTGAGTCGCGGGGTTTGTCGGGGGGTGTTCCGCCCCGCCGAACGGCTGTCTTGTCCGGGAAAATAAGGGCCGGAACAGGGGCTAGGTAACCGAGAAACCGTTTTTAAAACAAACAGCGTTTGTGCTAAGCTGGCCGCTCGCCAATCCCATTATCCTGTAAAAGGAGCGCTCAAGATGAAAAGAGGATGGATCGTGCTGCTGGCACTCACCCTGCTGCTTTCCCCGGTTGCCTGCAAGAAGGACGAAGCTCCCCCGGCCAAGGAGGCCAAGGAGGCCAAGGCTCCGGAGGCGGCGACCACCGCCGCTCCCCAGGATCCCCTGGCCACCTGGAAGCCGGCTTTCGACCCGTCCAAGGCCGAATACACCTATATTCTCTCCAATGTCTCCCATCCGGCCATCGAGGGGGTCGGCGTCGGCTATCGGATTCGCGACCGGGTCTGGGAGAAGAGCGGCGGCCGGCTCTATGTGGATTTCCGCCCCCTGTCCCAGCTCGGCGGGGAAAAGGACGTTATCAGCAAGCTCAAGCTCGGCGCCGTGCAGGGGATGCTCAGCTCCTCGGTGGCGGCGGCCAACGTCGCCGATCGCCTCGGCATCGTCAATCTCCCCTACGTCGTCGACACCTTCGACAAGCTCGACGCCTTCCGCAACACCCCCGAGCTCTGGGAACCGTTCAGCGAGGCGGCCTTCGCCGAGGGGATCATGGTCCCCGATATCACCGGTTACGGCACCTACGGCTGGGCGACGACGACGCCGGTGCGCACCCTGGCGGACGCCGCCGGGGTCAACTTCCGCATCGCCCAGGCGCCGGTCAACACGGACATCTACAAGGCCTGGGGGCTCAAGTTCACCGTCATGCCCTGGCCGGACGTACCCCAGGCACTGCAGACCGGCGTGATCAACGGCCTCGACCACACCCCGACAGTCTGCAACATCACCAAAAAGTTCGAGGTCGCCAAGTTTTTCACCGAAGTCAACTACGCCCAGGGGCTTTTCATCCACCTGATGAACCGCCAGTGGTTCGAAAAGCTCCCCGCCGACCTGCAGCAGATCCTCCTCGAGGTCATCGCGGAGGAGAGCGCCGCCTCCCGCGTCCGCACCCGCGCCCAGCACGAGGAGCAGATCGCCGCGGCCAAGGCGAAGGGGGTTGAATTTTTCGTTCTTTCGGAGGATGATAAGGCCGCTTTGGTGAAACTCACCGCGCCGGTCTATGAAACCTGGGGGCAGAAAATCGGTGCCGATTATCTGGCCCGGGTACGCTCGACTCTGGGGGACTGATTTCCCCGGGATCATGGCAGACAACAGCGGCCGGGGAGAGCGATCTCCCCGGCCCTTTTTTTGGGACAATAGATGCTGAAAAGAATCTTCAAGGCCGTCGACCGCGCCTTCGTTTTCGTCGAGGACTGGTCCCTCTTTGTCGCCGTCGCCTTCGCCCTGCTGGCGGCCATGGCCAACGTCATCCTGCGCAAGACGACCTCCATCAACCTCTACTGGTCCGACGAGGTGGTGCGCAAGGTGATCTTCTTCACCACCTACATCGGCTGCAGCGTCGCCATCCGCAGCCGCTCCCTGATCCGCATCGACGCCGTCCCCCAGATCTTTCCCGTGACCAAGAAGGCCCTGACCCTCCTCAGTCACCTGGCGGTCCTGGTCTTTGCCCTTCTGATGGTCTACCTGGGGGTGAAGATGACCGTCTCCGTCTATCATGACGAATACGCCCGTACCGCCACCCTGCAGATTCGCGAATGGCTCTTCTATGCCGTCCTGCCGCTCATGGGGGGGATGATGTTTATCCGCACTCTGCTGGTCATGGTTGAAGACTGGCGCGGTTCGGCAGGGGAAGGGTGATCATGGACAACAGCTACCTCCTCATATTCGCGCTCCTCCTCGGCTCCCTGGCGGCGACGGTCCCGGTCTTCATGGCCCTCTTTTTCACCGGCCTGGTCGGCCTGGTGTGGGTGGTCGGCCTCGACCCGCAGATCGTCATCGAAGTCCTCTACCGCAGCATGGACAAGTTCGCCCTGATCGTCGTCCTCTTCTTCGTTCTCTGCGGCAACATCATGACCACCGGCACCATCGTCCAGAAGCTGATCAAGACCGCCAACGTCCTGGTCGGCTTTCTCCCCGGCGGCCTGGCGATGGCCGGAGTCCTCGCCTGCGGCTTTTTCGGCGCCATCTCCGGTTCGACGGTGGCGACGGTGGTCGCCATCGGAGGCTTCATGATTCCGGCCCTGATGGAAAATGACTATGACGAGGAGTTCAGCATCGGCATCATGACCACGGCGCCGATTCTCGGCGTGGTCATCCCCCCCTCGATCGCCATGATCCTCTACGCCATGGTCAGCAACGACTCCCTCGAAGCTCTCTTTCTCACCGGATTCATCCCCGGGATTCTCATCATGATCGCCATGTCCCTCTATGCCTGGTTCTTCTGCCGGCGTCAGGGGGTGAAGACCAAGCCGCGCCCCTCTCTGGCGGAGGTCATGGCGACCCTCAGGGAGAGCGTCTGGGCTCTCCTCCTGCCGGTGCTCATCTTCGGCGGCATCTATTCCGGCCTCTTCACCGCCAACGAGGCGGCGGTGGTCGCCTGCTTCTACGCCTTCTTCGTCGAGATCTGCATCCACCGGGACATGCGCCTGGGCGACGTCAAGAAGGTCATCGTCTCCTCGGCGGTGACCTCGGCGACGCTCCTGGTGATCGTCGCCGGAGCCTCGGTCTTCGGCGAATACCTCACCTTTCAGCAGATACCGGACAAGATCGCCAACGCCGTGGTCGCCAACATCCAGAGCCCCTGGGTCTTTCTCCTGGCCGTCAACATCCTGCTGCTGATCATCGGCATGTTCATGGACATCATCTCGGCGACCCTGATTCTCACGCCGATCTTCCTCCCCCTGCTCCACAAGTTCGGCATCGATACCATGCACTTCGGGCTGCTGATGACCGTCAACCTCGGCATCGGCTACTGCACCCCGCCGCTGGGGGTCAGCCTCTACATCTCCGGCGCGGTGGCCGACCGCGACCTCCTCTACGTCTCCCGGGCGGTCCTCCCCTTTCTGCTGATCCAGATCGCCATCCTGATGGTGCTGACCTTCTGGCCCGATCTGGTCTTGTTTCTGCCGCGGCTGATCTACGGTTACGGCGGCTGATTTTTTCTTTCCAGGAGTATGCCCATGACCGTCAGGATCCTGGTTCCCGTCGACAGTTCCGCCACCACCGCCCATACCATCGCGGCGATCATCGCCCACCGGGAGCGATTCCCGGATCCGCTGCTTTTGCTGCACGTCATCGATGTCGAGCGCTTCGCCTACCGGATGATCCCCGACTTCCAGCGGGAGATGATCCGCCAGAGCGCCCTCAAGGCCGGCGAGCAGCTGCTGCGGGGGTTGCAGCTGCAACTCCTGGAAGCGGGCCTCCAGGCCGAGGTGCGCCTCGAGTCCGGAGCGCCGCGTCAGCTGGTCTGCCGAATCGCCAATGACGAGGCTTTCGATCTGCTGATCCTCGGCCGCCGCGGCAGCGGCGAGATCCGTGATGTCCTCTTCGGCACCGTCGCCAATTACGCCCTCCACAACGTCCGCTGTCCCGTTCTCCTCTTCTGAGCTCCTTGAGAAGGGAAAAAACCGCGCTACACTGCAGATAGGCAGCCCCGTTTCGGGGCATTCTGCACCGTGGCCGGGGGCGCCCGGAAAGGGAGGGGAGAC
This sequence comes from Desulfuromonas soudanensis, assembly GCF_001278055.1. Taxonomy (NCBI): domain Bacteria; kingdom Pseudomonadati; phylum Thermodesulfobacteriota; class Desulfuromonadia; order Desulfuromonadales; family Desulfuromonadaceae; genus Desulfuromonas; species Desulfuromonas soudanensis. Next base: position 393,409 of record NZ_CP010802.1, read on the forward strand.
GATGGAAAACAGCGATCGTCACATCATCGCGCAGGTCGAAGGGGTTCTCAGCCAGGACCCGCGGGTCCGGCTTCACAACAGTCAGCTCCTTGTCGGCAGCCAGGGGGGGTATGTGACCCTGCAAGGGAAGGTGCCGACGGTGGCGGCCAAGCGGGTTGCCGTCCGTCTTGCCGGCGGAGTCGAAGGGGTGAAGTCCGTGCACGACGAACTCCGGGTCGAAACCCCCAACCCCATGGGGGACCTGGAAATCGCCGAGCATATCCGCCGTTCCTTCGTCGCCGAGCGCAACATCGAAGAGGCTCAGATCGACATCGAGACCGATACCCGCGGTGGCGTCATCCTGCGCGGCTCGGTCCGCTCCCTGGTCCAGGTGCGGCTCTGCGAGGTTCTCAGCTGGTGGGTGCGGGGTGTGACGGACGTGCGCAACCTCCTGGTCGTCCATCCGCCGGAGGAGGATAACGATGAGGAGCTCAAGGACAATCTGACCACCATCATGGAAAAGGATTTTCTCGTCGATCCGAAAAAATTCCGCATCGAGGTGAGAGAGAGCGTCGTGACGCTGCGCGGTCAGGTCGGTTCGGAGATCGAAAAGGACGCCGCCGAAAAGGACTGCTGGTACACGCCGGGAGTCATCGACGTGGTCAATCAGCTGCAAGTCGGCTGAACAAGGACGGATTGGGAGGGGAGCCCCTTGAAAATGACGGCAACGGTCACCCCCGCTTACTGGGAGACGGGGAGTGGCAGCCCGGTTATCCTTCTCCACTGCTCCATGAGTTCCAAGGACCAGTGGCGTTCCCTGGCGCGGCTGCTCAAAGGGGAATACCGCGTCATCGCCTTCGATCTCTACGGATACGGCGCGACGCCCCTTCCGGCCGGGATTGACACCTTTTCCCTCGCCGACGAAACCGCTCTTGTCGAGCGCGGCCTGGCCGGGCTCCTCAAAGAGGGGGAGCCCTTTCATCTAGTCGGCCACTCCTATGGCGGCGCTGTGGCCCTGCGCCTCGCCCATGACCGGCCGGAGAGGGTGCGTTCCCTGGCTCTCTTTGAACCGGTCGCCTTCCATCTGCTGCGGCGGGACGACCCGGCCCTGCAACCGGTGCTGCAGATGGCCCGGGATCTGGCCGCCGCTCTCGGAGCCGGCGATCCCCTGGCGGCGGCGGCCCGCTTCATCGATTACTGGGGGGGGGAGGGGAGCTTTGCCGCCACCTCCTTGCGGACCCGGGAACTGCTCGCCGCCGCCATTGTCAAGGCCCCGGCCGATTTCCGGGCCCTCCTCGACGACCCCCTCTCTCTCGACGACTGCCGCACCCTCGATCTTCCGATCTGTCTCATGGCCGGCCGGCAGAGCCGTCTACCCGCTCTCCGGGTCGCCGACCTTCTGGGGGGCGTCCTCCCCCGCTGCACCCGGGTCTGGGTCCCGGGGGGGCACATGGCGCCGGTGACCGAGGCGGCGCAGGTCAATCCCCTCATCCGCGAGCACCTGCAACGCAGCGGAGCCGGGGACCTCAGGTCACCTTGAGATCGAGTCGGCTTTCCCACAGTCCGTGCAGATTGCAGTACTGGCGGGCCACCAGGGTCACTCCCTTGGCCAATTTGAGATGAAAGGTGGCCTGCGGCAGGCTCAAATCCGCAGAGAAGCGGATCCGACCGGCCGGTTCGTTGCCGGCAAAGAGCTCGATCCCCTCGATATAATGGGCCGCTCCCATGGGGTGGAGGATCTCGGCGACGGTCACCGTCACGGCAAAAGGTTCCCCGGCCTTGACCGTCGCCGGGGCCTCGATCACCGGGGCGTGCTTCTTCTCCAGAACCGACCGCTTGGCCGGATCTCCGCCGCGGTTGATACCGAGAAAGAGGTTCTGGTCGATTTCGACCAGTCCCCGCAGCGCCTCGGGAGAGGGAGCGGCCATGGCCGTCCCGCCAAGAAGGAGGGCCGCAGCCCCGAGACCGGAGGCCGTGAGAAACTCCCGCCGCATCATTCTCTGTGTCATGATGATCTCCCTTGCTCTGATGGTTGAATCCATGGCAGGACTATAACGCCCCTCTTCCATCCGTCAAGGCGGGGGAGAAGGAGAAATAGGTGGAAAAATATTGGAGATCTGATATATAGTCGAAATACAATCAAAGGAGGTCATGATGGAAATTCTCGGTATTCTCGGCTTTTTTGCCGCCTGGTATGTTCTGAACCGCTGGATTCTTCCCAAGTTGGGTGTCCAGACCTGACTCTCCGAGAGTTGCAGCCTTCCCGTGCGGAAGGCCGAAAAAAAGGAGGGGGACGAAACGATCCCCGAATGAAAAAGCGGCCGCAACGGCCGCTTTTTTTTACAGGTAGGGAGAAAAGAGTTTGGCGAAGGCGTCGCGGAGTTTCACAGGCAGGGGGCGGGCATCAACGGAGGCGAGGGTCGTCGGAGTTGCTCCCTCCCTGGCCCGATCAAAGTGTTCGCCAAGGAGAGCCGTCAGGGAGCGGTCGTAGACCTCGACGTTGAACTCGAAGTTGAGGCGCAGGCTGCGCGGGTCAAGGTTGGCCGAGCCGATCAGGGCGTACTGGTCGTCGATGAGCAAAAACTTGCTGTGGACGAAGGGAGGGCTCTGGTAATAGATGCGGGTGCCGTACTGGAGAAGTTCCCAGTGATAGGCCCGGGAGGCCCACCCCACATAGGGGAGGTTGTTGCGCTCGGGGAGAAGGATTTCGACCTCGACGCCGCGCAGGGCGGCGGTGTTGATGGCGGCGATGAGGGAGCGATCGGGGATAAAATAGGGGGTCATGATCCGCACCCGCCGGCGGGCGCACCCCAGGGCGCCGATCACCAGCCAGATCAGCTTTTCAAAGTCCTCGTTGGGGCCGGCGCTGATGCCGCGGCAGTACCCTTCCCCTCCCGTCACGGCGGGGGGGGGAGGCTGGGGGGAAAAGGTCTCTCCGGTGGCGAAGTGCCAATCCTCAAGAAAGGCTTCCTGCATCTGTCCGACGACCGGTCCCAGGACGCGAAAGTGGAGATCGATGACCCGCCGCGGGTCGCTGCCGGCGGCCAGGTGGCGGTCGCCGATGTTCATGCCTCCGGTGAACCCGGTCAGGCCGTCGACGATGAGGAGTTTGCGGTGGTTGCGCAGGTTGAGATGGATCCCCCGACCGGACAGGGAGGGGGGGAGAAAGCGGACGATGCGCACCCCGGAGCGGCGAAATCTCCAGCGGATGGGGGGCCAGGAATAGCGTTCGCCGAGGGCGTCCACCAGGACCCGGACATCGACTCCCCGGGCGGCGGCGGCGGCAAGGGCATCGACAAAGCGCTGGCCGCTGCCGTTGCTGTCGAAGATGTAGGTGGAGAGGAACACCGAGCTGCGGGCTTCGTCGATGGCCTGCAGCATGGCGGGATAGGTCTCTTCGCCGTTGTGGAGGGGAAAGAGGCGGTTTCCCTCGAGGAGGGGGCGGCGGGTGACGGTGTCGGAGAGGCTGAGAAGGGCGGCGAAGTTTTCGGCGCGAAAGGGGAGGGTTCCGGACATTTCCGCGTCCCAGGAACACCGGGGGGCTTCGGCCCAGGGCATCCCCTGGCCGCGGATCTGCCAGTCGCGGGCCCGGGTGCGGATCCGGTTGACCCCGAGGAGCCAGTAGAGGGCGGGTCCCAATCCGGGAGCAAAGAGGCAGAGCACGATCCAGCAGAGGGCCGCCCGCGGATCGCGCTTGTGCAGGAGGGTGTGTCCGGCGGAATAGAGAGAGGCCAGGATGAGCAGGCTCCCGAGGAAGAGATCGAGCACGGAGCCTCCGCAGAAGGATGGGGGCGGGATCGCCCGGTTGACTCAGTGCAAACTGGTGGCGCAGCGGGGGCAGGTCAGCATGCTGGTCGAGGGGACACGATGGCCGCAGGTCGGGCAGTTGAACCAGTAGCGGCAGTGTTTGCACTGGGGTTCGGACAGGCCCTGACGTTTTTTGCATTTGGGACACTGGCGGTACATCTTGCGGTGGGCGATGTAGTCGGCAAAGAGGAGGCCGCAGCGCGGGCACTCCGCGGCGTCACGCTTGCTGATCTCGGCACCGCAAGTCGGCGCCGGGCAGACGAAGACCGTCTTGCAGGCGCTGCACCAGTATTTCCCCCTGGCTATTTCTTTGCAGATCGGGCATTTGTCCATGATATGACCTCTTTGGACCCTTGAAGCCGGTTCGCTGCGGGGATCTGGTCGTCGGCGGACTTGTCGGCCGCCGAGAAAAAAGGCCGGACCCCCCCGGGCCCGGCCTGGGTGCTTGAAGGGGGTGGGGTCAATCGATTTTGTGGAAGGCGCTCGGTGCGGCGCCGCAGACCGGACAGGGACCCTGGGGAACCCCTTCGAGGGTATGGCCGCAGACCTGGCAGACGTAGTAGTCGACGGAGGAATTGCGGCCGAGGTTGTCGAGAGCTTTTTGGTAGAGTGCGGCGTGGGTCTTTTCGACGGCGTTGGCAAAGGTCAGAGAGCGCAGGGCGACGGCAAACCCTTCGGCCTCGGCGTCCTTGATCATTCCCGGATACATCTCGGTGAATTCGTGGGTTTCGCCGCCGATCGCCTCGCGGAGGTTGGCCTCGGTGGAGCCGACCCCCCCCAGGGCGCGGAGGTGGGCGTGGGCGTGAACGGTTTCCGCCGCCGCCGCGGCGCGGAAGAGCTTGGCGACCTGGGGATGCCCTTCCCGGTCGGCTTCCTTGGCAAAGGCCAGGTATTTGCGGTTCGCCTGGGACTCGCCGGCAAAGGCTTCGCGGAGATCTTTTTCGGTCTTGCTGCCGTGCAGGTCGGCCATGATGCAACTCCTTTTCGGGCAGGTGCCAATGGGGGTTAAAACGTAACCCATTGTATCGATTACCGCCGGCTTGTCAACCTCGGAGGGAGGGTCCCTTCCGGCGCCGGGCGCCGCGAAAAGGCGGAGAGGAGGTGCGCAGAACGAAAAGCGGGAGGCCCGAGGGCCTCCCGCAAAAGGGTCGCTGTTTCCCGGGGAGGGTCAGAAGGGGGTTGGCACCGGAGCCTTGTCGATGCCGGCGGTGTGCAGGGGGGTCGATTCCTTCATCACGAATTCGTAGGTGTCCTTGAGCTTTTTGGTGAAGAAGGTGCCGAGAAAGAGCGGGCTCCCCATGGGGATCAGGAGTCCCGCCGCCACCCAGCTGTTGCGGGCGGCCTTGTCGACCTCGTCGGCCTGCACGTCGTGGCGAAGGGGGTCGTACCCGGGTTTCTGCAGGGTCACCTCGAGGCTCCCGCCGGCGCCGTTGCTGTATTTGTAGTTGCAGGGCGTGGTGCCGATGGCCCGGCCGTCGATGAAGACCTGGGCGCCGGGGGGATCGGACAGAAAGACCGCCTGCTGGGCGCAGGCCGAAAGGAGGGAGAGGATGAGCAGAACGGCTAAGGCTTTGAGCAGCATACAGACTCCGTATTTGCATTGGGCAAAAGGACGGGTCGATCAGGTGAACCCGGAAGCTGGGTTGAAAACTTTGCAGGATCTGTGCCGAACATCGGGTAAATCAACAAGCTTTGGAGAGAGGGTAAAGATTCCGGACAATTGCCGGTGGGCGCCTGGATCTAATGAGAAATAGGCCGCAAAAACGCACCCTTGGCGACTCTGCCCTCTGGCGGCGGGTGCCGGTTTTTTGACCGCAGGCCCTCCCTCGCTGCCGGAGGAACCGTGGCCCTTTTAAGACACCTGTGGTCCCCAGGCCTCGGAGGGTCCTTTAGTCCGACAGGGGACTAGAGGTGCAGGTAGGGACGGAGATAGCGGCCGGTGTGGGAGCGCGACGAGAGGGCCACTTCCTCCGGGGTCCCGCAGGCAATGACCTCTCCTCCCCCGCCCCCCCCTTCCGGGCCGAGGTCGATGACGTGGTCGGCCGTCTTGATGACATCGAGGTTGTGTTCGATGATCAGGACCGTGTTGCCGGTGTCGACCAGGCGCTGCAGCACGTCGAGCAGTTTCTGGATGTCGGCGAAGTGCAGTCCGGTGGTCGGCTCGTCGAGGATGTAGATGGTGCGCCCGGTGGCGCGCTTGCCGAGCTCCTTGGCGAGTTTGACGCGCTGCGCCTCCCCCCCCGAGAGGGTGGTGGCGCTCTGGCCGAGCTTGATATAGCCGAGGCCGACGTCGCGGATCGTCTCCAGCTTGTTCTTGATCCGCGGAATGTTCTCGAGGAAGACCGCCGCCTGGTTGACCGTCAGGTCGAGTAGTTCGGCGATGCTTTTCCCCTTGTATTTGACCTCGAGGGTCTCGCGGTTGTAGCGCGCCCCCTTGCAGATTTCGCACTGGACGTAGATGTCGGGGAGAAAGTGCATCTCGATCTTGATGATGCCGTCCCCCTGACAGGCCTCGCAGCGCCCCCCCTTGACGTTGAAGGAGAAGCGCCCCGGTTTGTACCCCCGCACCTTGGCCTCGGGGAGGCGGGCGAAGAGGTCGCGGATGTCGGTGAAGACCCCGGTGTAGGTGGCGGGGTTGGAGCGGGGGGTGCGGCCGATGGGGGACTGATCGATGTCGATGACCTTGTCGAGGAGTTCGAGACCGAGGAGTTCGTCGACCTTGCCGGCCTTGTCGCGACTGCGGTAGAGGCGCTGGGAGAGGGTTTTGAAGAGGGTGTCGATGATCAGGGTCGATTTCCCCGACCCCGAGACCCCGGTGACGCAGGTCATGACCCCGAGGGGGATGGCGACGTCGACCCCCTTGAGGTTGTTTTCCCGGGCCCCTTTGATCTGCAGGAAACGATCGGTGGTGCGGCGCTGCGCCGGCAGGGGGATGGAGAGTTCTCCCGAGAGGTAGCGCCCGGTGAGGGAGGCGGGATTGGCGAGGATCTCCTGCGGTGTCCCCTGGGCGACGACTTCGCCGCCGTGGACCCCCGCTCCCGGTCCCATGTCGAGAACGTAATCGGCTTCGAGGATCGTCTCTTCGTCGTGCTCGACGACCAGCACGGTGTTGCCGAGGTCGCGCAGTCGTTTCAACGTCTCCAGGAGGCGGCGGTTGTCCCTCTGGTGCAACCCGATGGACGGTTCGTCGAGGATGTAGAGGACCCCCACCAGCGAGGAGCCGACCTGGGTGGCGAGGCGGATGCGCTGCCCCTCGCCGCCGGAGAGGGTCCCCGAATTGCGGTCGAGGGAGAGGTAGTCGAGGCCGACATGGGCGAGAAAGGAGAGGCGCTCGCGGATCTCCTTGAGGATGCGCCGGGCGATCTCCGCCTTCTTCGGCGAAAAGTGCAGGTCGGCGAAGAAACGTTCCGCCTCGCTGATGGCCAGGGCCGTGACCTCGCAGATGTTTTTGCCGGCCACCCGCACGAAGAGGGTCTCGGGGCGCAGCCGCGCGCCGTTGCAGGTCGGGCAGGGCATGACGTTCATGAACCGTTCGAGGTTCTCCCGCACCGCCTCCGAGTCGGTCTCATGGTAGCGCCGCTCGAGGTTGGTGACCACCCCTTCGAAGACCTTGTTGTAGAAGTGGCGACGCCCCCCCTGGTCGAAGAAGAAGCGGACTTCCTCCTTCCCCGAGCCGGTCAGCAGGATCCGGCGAAGGTTCTCCGGGAGCTTCTCGAAGGGGGTGTTGATGTCGAAACCGTAGTGGTCGGAAAGGGCCTCGAGGAGCTGCTGGTAATAGACGCCGCTGCGGCTTTCCCAGGGGGCGATGGCCCCTTCGCGCAGGGAGAGGGCGGGGTTGGGGACCACCTGGTCGGGGTCGAAGTACATCCGGGTTCCCAGTCCGGTGCAGGCGGGGCAGGCACCGTAGGGATTGTTGAAGGAAAACATCCGCGGTGTGATCTCCGGGTAGGAGATTCCGCAGTCGACGCAGGCGTGCTGCTGCGAATAGAGCTGACTCTCGCCGTCGATCACCTCGACCCGGACGATGCCGTCGGCCAGGCGCAGGGCGGTCTCCAGGGAGTCGGCCAGGCGCCCCTGCAGCCCCTCCTTGATGACCAGGCGATCGACGACCACCTCGATGGTGTGCTTCTTTTTCTTGTCGAGTTCCATCGGTTCGGAGAGTTCGTGCATGACGCCGTCGATACGCACCCGCACGAAGCCGTCGGCCTGCAGCTGCCTGAGTTCCTTCCGGTATTCCCCCTTGCGGCCGCGGATGATGGGCGCCAGAAGGAGGAGGCGGGTCTTCTCCGGAAAGGCAATGATGCGGTCGACCATCTGCTCCACGGTCTGGGAGGCGATCTCCTTGCCGCAGCCGTGGCAGTGCACGGTGCCGACCCGGGCAAAGAGGAGGCGCAGATAGTCGTAGATCTCGGTGACGGTGCCGACGGTGGAGCGGGGGTTCTTCGAGGTGGTCTTCTGCTCGATGGAGATGGCAGGAGAGAGCCCCTCGATACTCTCCACGTCGGGCTTTTCCATCTGCTCGAGAAACTGCCGGGCGTAGGACGAAAGGCTCTCCACGTAGCGGCGTTGCCCCTCGGCGTAGATGGTGTCGAAGGCCAGGGTCGATTTTCCCGAGCCGGAGACGCCGGTGATCACCACCAGTTTCTCCCGGGGGATCTCGACGTCGATGTTCTTCAGGTTGTGCTCGCAGGCGCCTTTGATGACGATTTTGTCAACCATTGTTTAATCCGTGACGGGTAGGGGGTGACGGGAGACCGCTTTGGGCCATCTGTTCCGCCATTTTCACCGCCGCCAGGAGGCTCGCCTCGCTGGCTTTGCCGGTGCCGGCGATGTCGTAGGCGGTGCCGTGATCGACGCTGGTGCGGACGATGGGGAGTCCGAGGGTGACGTTGACGCCGTCGTCGAAGTGGAGGAGCTTCAGGGGGATGAGCCCCTGGTCGTGGTACATGCAGACCACCGCGTCGTAATCGCCGCGGGCCGCGAAGTGGAAGAGGGTGTCGGCGCTGTGGGGGCCGGTGGCGGCGATCCCTCCGCGGACGGCTTCGGCGATGGCCGGAGCGATCAGGCGTCCTTCCTCGTCGCCGAACATCCCCCCCTCCCCGGCGTGGGGGTTGAGGGCCAGAACGGCGATGCGCGGCGTTTTCAGGGCGAAGTGGCGGCGGAAGGCGCCGTCGGTGATGCGGATCGTCTCGAGGATGTCCCCGGCACTCAGCGCCTGCGGCACCTCGGCCAGGGCCAGATGGGTGGTGACCAGGCAGACCTTGAGGCGCTCCCCGGCGAGCATCATCACCACCTTGTCGACGCCGCAGCGTTCGGCGAGAAGTTCGGTGTGACCGGGGAAAGGGCTCCCGGCGGCGTGGATCGCCCCCTTGCTGATCGGCGCGGTGACCATGGCTGCCCCTTCGCCGGCCAGGCAGCGGTCGCAGGCCCACTCGATGTAGGCGACCATGGCCCTGCCGCAGGCCGTGTCGGGTTTGCCGTAGGCAAGCTTATCCGCGGGGAGCCGGGAGAGGGCCTTGATCTCCAGGGTGCGCGTCCCGACCCTCAGCCGGTGGCTGCCCAACCCCTTTGCCGGGCTCAGGGCGGTCTCGGCGCCGAAGAGATCGGCCGCCTTCTGCAGCACGGCGACATCGCCGGCGACCAGCAGCGGATGCCGGAGGTTGTCCAGTCCCCCGGAAAGGAGGGCCTTGAGGATGATTTCCGGGCCGACCCCCGTCGGGTCGCCGAGGGTCAGAATCAATGGTGCTAACACATGCGACTCCTTTTTCCAGGCAAGAGGAAGATTATAACCTGTCCGGTCAGGATAGGACAACCTCAATCTCGCCGCAGAGAAGGGGGCGGGGCCGGTCGGCGGAGAAGGGCGGGGAGGAGCCGGGGCCTCCCCCCGTTGCGGTTTGCTGCAGCCGAGCCATTGACAAGTCGGGTCCCGATGATTAAATAGGGCAGGATTGCAATTTCTCGAGAGGAGTGACTTCATGTGGAACAACGGTAACAGATGGATCCTGTTGGTGGCGGGGGTGTTGGCTCTGGCGCTGCCGTCGCCGTCCCTGGCGACGACGGCCGTCCTCCCTGATTTCGTCTCCCTGGCCCGGGAGCTCAAGCCGGCGGTGGTCAACATCAGCACCAGCAAGAAGGCGAAGGTGCGTCGTCCGGCCCTTCCCGGCCCCCGCACCCCCGGCAATGAATTTTTCGAGGAATTTTTCGACCGTTTCTTTCAGGGGCAGCCCGGGCCGATGCGGCCGGAGCGCTCCCTCGGATCCGGTTTCATCATCTCCGCCGACGGTTACATCCTGACCAACGACCACGTGGTGGATGGTGCCGACGAGATCAAGGTCAAGCTCGCCGATGGCCGAACCTTCGTCGCCACCGTCAAGGGCTTCGATCGTAAACTGGACCTGGCGCTGGTGAAGATCGACACCGGCGAGGATCTCCCCGTGGCCGACCTCGGCGATAGCGCATCCCTGCGGGTCGGCGAATGGGTGATGGCCATCGGCAACCCCTTCGGACTCGAACAGACGGTCACCGCCGGCATCGTCTCGGCCAAGGGGCGGGTCATCGGCGCCGGCCCTTACGATGATTTCATCCAGACCGACGCCTCGATCAACCCCGGCAATTCCGGAGGGCCGCTCTTCAACACCGAAGGCAAGGTGGTCGGCATCAATACCGCCATCGTCGCCAGCGGCCAGGGGATCGGATTCGCCATTCCGGTCAACGCCGCCAAGAACATCATCGACCAGCTGAAGAAGACGGGGCACGTCGTCCGCGGCTGGCTCGGGGTGAGCGTCCAGACGGTCACGGAGGAGTTGGCCGCTTCCTTCGGTCTCCAGGACGCCACCGGCGCCCTGGTTTCCGAAGTGGCCAAGGACTCCCCGGCGGAAAAGGGGGGGATCAAGCGCGGAGACATCATCCTTTCCTTCAACGGCAACCCCGTGGACGCCCTCAACGATCTGCCGCGGCAGGTCGCCGACACCCCCGTCGGCACCCTGGCCAGAATCGAGGTCTTTCGCAACGGCAAGACCCGCACACTGACGGTGACCGTCGGTCGTCTCGAGGAAGAGGTGGAGGGCGGTCAGGTCCAGGAGGCGGGCCAGGGGGCTCTCGGCATCGCCGTCACCGACCTGACGCCTGAAATCGCACGCCAGTACGGAATCGAGGAGGGGAAGGGGGTGCTGATTACCGGTATCGATCCTTCGGGGACGGCGGCCGCGGCCGGATTGCGTCCCGGCGACCTGATCCTCGAAATGAACGGCCGGGAGATCGCCGCCCTCAAGGATTACCGTGCCGCCCTCGCCCAGGTGAAGAGCGGCCAGGTTTTGCGACTGTTGATCCGGCGCGGCGAGAGTCTCCTCTATGCCGCGGTCCGGGCGCAGTAACGGCGTCCCGTTTGAGATGATCGAGGGCGCGGGCTCCGGACGATTCCGGGGCCCGCGCCTTTTCGGCCGTGGCCGGGAGGGGTGGAGAGAATCATGCGATCCGTGTTCTACCCAACGCTGGTCAACGGCCCCTTCGGCGATCCGGCTCTCTACGTGCGCCTGGCTCACCGCGGCGAGGCTCTCCTCTTCGATTGCGGCGATCTCCATTCCCTGAGCACCCGCCAAATCCTCAAACTCTCGGCTGTCTTCGTTTCCCACGGCCACATCGATCATCTGATCGGCTTCGACCTCCTGCTGCGCAACTTTCTCTGCAGCCGGAGGCCCCTGCTTCTCTACGGTCCGCCGGGGTTTGCTGCCCAGATCGGTCACCGCCTGGCCGGCTACACCTGGAACCTGATCGAGAGCTATCCGCTGACGGTAATTGTGCGCGAGTGGGGAGAGGAGGCGGGGGTCGAAGTCCGTTTCCGGGCGGCCGGGGGGTTTCGGGCCGAAGCGGGGCGGGACTGGCTCTGCTTCGGCGGGATCCTCATGGAGACTCCGGTCTGGCGGGTGCGGTGTATCCCCCTGGACCACGGCGGAATCGTCTCGCTGGCCTTCCTTCTCGAGGAGCCGCTGCACGTGGCGGTGCACAAGGACGCCCTGGAGAGCCGCGGCTACGCCCCCGGTCCCTGGCTGAATCGCTTCAAGGACCGGGTGCGGCAGGGGGACGGGGGAGGGGAGGTCGTCTCCGTCCCCCTTGCCGCCGGCGGGTCGCAGGCGGTGGAGCTGGAGGAACTCTGCCGGCAGATCGCCCATACCGAGCGGGGAATGAAGGTCTGCTACGTGACCGACGCCTCCCCCTCGGAAAAAAACCTCCGGGCGATCGAGGCGTTGGCGGCCGACGCCCACCTCCTGGCGATCGAAGCCACCTTCGCTCGGCGCGACCATTCCCGGGCGGTGGAGCGCAACCATCTCACCGCCGCCCTGGCCGGAGAAATCGGCCGCAGGGCGCGGGCGGCGCGCCTCCTGGTCTTTCATCATTCTCCCCGGTACCTCGATTTCCCCCAGTTGCTGCGGCTCGAGGCTGAAGAAGCCTTTGGGGGCGGCACTTGAGCATCGGCGCAGAGAGACGGGGCTTAAGGTGCGGCTTTTTCCTCCGCTCATTTCTTCTCGACTCTTTTTTGCGGTCGCCGCTCCCTGTGCAAAAGCACAGTGTATTTATCAAAATCCTGTGATAACTTTGCCTTATGCGCCTGGCACTCAAACATCAGATCATTCTCGCTCCGGCCACCATCCTGCTGTTGATGACCCTTCTTCTCAGCTTTCTCCAGTACACCTACTGGGACCTGTCGGTGAAGCGTCAGGAAGCGCGGAGGCTCGGAACGGTCTTCATCGCCCTTGCCGAGGCCGATCTGGCAACGCAGCGAATGCAGGGCTTTGCGCAGCACCTCGGTCGCGACCCCTATCTTGAGGTCGGCAGCCTCGCGGAAGTGACCGAACTCTACCGCTATCTCTCCGCGGCGCTGCAGCGCATCACCGAGTTGCTCCCCCTCCCCGATCAGACCCTCGCCCTGCTGAAGCAGGCGCAGTACGATCTCAATCCCGAAAACGGCCTGGACGCCCAGCGGATTCTCGATGCCGTCGCCCTGCTCCGTCCCCAGCTCAGCACCCTGGCCGAGGCAAGCCAGAATCAGCGGCAGAAACTGCGCGGCGTACACAATCAGGACATCGATGAACTGGTGGCCCGTACCGCCTTCGTCTCCATCGTCGTTCTCGGAACCGCCATCCTGGTGGGGATCTTCCTCTCCCTCTATTTCGCCCGCCGCATTCTGCGGCGGATTCAGAGCCTCTCGGAAAGCGCCGGCCGCATCGCCGCCGGCGATCTCTCTCCCCCCACCCCGCCGCCGAAGGTGCGCGACGAACTCGACGGCCTCACCCTCTCCATCAACCGCATGACCGAGCGCCTGATCCGGGTCGTCGGAACGGAAAAGCTCCTCGAGGGAGCCGAGGAGGAGCGGCGGCGCATCGCCATGGACATTCACGACCAGACTCTTTCCGATCTCTCGGCGATCCGCCGCGATCTCGAGGGGATCGACTGTCCCGGGGCTCCCGCCCTCGCCGAGGATCTGCAGCGGGCCATGGCCAATCTGCGGGAGGTGATGGACGATCTTCACCCCCAGACCCTCGACATCCTCGGTCTCGGCGCCGCCCTTCAATCGCACCTCGAGAGCCACCTCGCCAAGGGAACCCTCCCCCGGTACCATCTCTACAGCGCCCCGGAAGTCGAGACTGCCGGCCTTTCCCGCCTGGCTCTCCTCTCCCTGTACCGCATCGCCGTCGAGGCGATTCACAACGTCATCAAGCACGCCGGCGCCAGCCGCTACGAGGTCAACCTCGACCGCCGCGGCGATACGGTCGTCCTCTCCGTTGAAGACAACGGCACCGGCTTCGAACCGGCAGAGCGCTTCGGCCGCGGAGGACGCGGCCTTTACAACATCCGGGAGCGGGCCCGGGGGATCGGCGCCACCGTCGCCTGGAGCCCGTCGCGGTTTTCGACGGGGACCCGCTTTGAACTGACCCTCCCTCTCGAAGGGGAAAAGGAGACCCGATGAAAACCCTCACCATCCTCATCGCCGAGGACAATCCCAAGGATTTCGAATTTCTCGAACAGATCCTGCGGGAATGGGACGAACCCTTCCTTATCGAGCGCGCTCACAACGGAAAGGTGGCCCTCGAGATGGCCCTCCGGGAAGAGCTGCCGCTGGTGGTCAGCGACATCCAGATGCCTGAACTCAACGGCATCGAGTTCGCCCGGGAACTGTGGGAGAAAAAGCCCGAGGCGCGCATCGTCCTGTGGAGCCAGTTCAAGGACGAGATGTACGTTCGCTCCCTGGCGCGGATCGTCCCCCCCGAAACGGTTTACGGCTACATCCTCAAGTCCAACCCCCGGGAGCGGATTTCGACGGCCATCCGCACCGTTCTCATTGACGACCAGTGCTGGGTCGACCCCGAGGTCCGCAAGGTACAGGGTCGGACCGGACACAGCCAGACCGCCCTCTCGGACATCGAGTACGAAGCCCTGGTCGACATCTCCCTGGGACTCACCGACAACCTCATCGCCCAGCGTCGCTATCTTTCCCGGCGCGGGGTGCAGAGCCGCCTCAATTCCCTCTACAACAAGCTCGGCCTCGACCAGGAACAGTTCCACGGCGAAAAATTCGGCGAGGCCTTCAATCTGCGCAACCGGGCGGTGGCGCTGGCGGTTCGCCGTGGCCTGATCAATGCCTTCGAGCTCGAGCATGAGGAAGAGGAGCTGCAGGGGTGGCTCAAACGCTTCAAGGCGACGCAGCGCCACGACTGACGGATTCCTCCCTGAAGGAGGCGACGCACCGAGGCAGCCGTTATAACCAAAGGCCTGCCACTCCAAGGAGTGACGGGCCTTTCGTATTTCAGCTGCACCAATCAATGGTATAAGGATCTGACCACTTACCGCAATTTGCCTCTGGCGAATCGGGACAAGGGGAGGTTTCCCCTTTAATGCGGAGTCTTTCGGCCCTGGCGAAGGGGAAGTAATATCTGTGATATATGGTACTTAGGGCTAATTTCCCCCGCGGTTTCCATTTTTCCGACACTTATTGCTTGACACCGGTATACGGCATGTTTTAGCTTGGCAAAGTGGTCTTACCACATTAGGCGAATGCCGCTGTACCTCAGTCCGCTTCCAAGGAGTTGATGCCATGAAAATTCTCGCCCTGAACTGCGGCAGTTCCTCCGTGAAATACCAGCTCTTCGACTGGCAGCGCAAGGAAGTCATCGCCAAGGGTATGGTGGAGCGGGTCACGATCGAAAATTCCTTCATCGTGCATGAGGTGCCGGGGCGGGAGACTTTCCGCCAGGAGCATGAGTGTCCCGATCACAAGGTGGCGGTGCAGCTGATTCTGAAGACTTTGGTCGGTGCCGCCCATGGGGTCATCAAGGATATTTCCGAAGTCTCGGCCGTGGGGCACCGCGTGGTCCACGGCGGCGAGAAGTTCGCCAGTTCGGTGGTCATCGACGACGCCGTCCTGAACGCCATCAAGGAGATGCAGCACCTGGCGCCCCTGCACAACCCTCCGAATATCGCCGGGATCGAAGCCGCCCAGGCGGTCCTTCCCGAAGTTTCCCACGTCGCCATCTTCGATACGGCCTTTCACCAGACGATGCCGAAACACGCCTTCACCTACCCCCTTCCTTACGAATGGTACGAAAAACACGGAGTGCGACGCTACGGATTCCACGGCACCAGCCATCTCTACGTCTCCAAGCGGGCGGCGGCCATTCTCGGCAAGGACCCTGCCGACTGCCGACTGGTCACCATGCACATCGGCAACGGCGTCTCCCACTGCGCCATCAAGGGAGGAATCTCCATCGATACCTCCATGGGACTGACCCCCCTCGAGGGGGCGGTGATGGGGACGCGCTGCGGCGACATCGATCCGGCCATCCCCGCCTTTATCATGGAACGCGAGGGGCTCACGGCCCTGGAGCTCGACTCCTGCCTCAACAAGAAGTCGGGGATACTCGGTATCACCGGCGCCTACACCGACCGGCGCGACGTCATCGCCGCCGCCGAAAAGGGGTGCGAGCGCAGCCGGCTGGCCATCGAGATCGAAGGGTACCGGCTGCGCAAGTACGTCGGGTCCTACGCCGCCGCTCTCGGCGGCCTCGACGCAGTGGTCTTCACTGCCGGGGTCGGCGAAATGAGCCCTCTGGTGCGGGAGAAGACCCTCGAGGGACTCGAGTTCCTCGGCATTCATCTCGACCATGAAAAGAATCGCCAGACCATGACCCGGAAGCGCGAGACGATCATCACCAGGGCCGATTCACCGGTCAAGGTCATCGTCATCCCCACGGACGAGGAGCTGGTCTTTACCGAAGACGTGGCCGCCATCCTCGCCGGGACCTACACCGACCACATGCATTTCGAATACTCCTTCAGCCGCCGGGACTTCGCCCGCCAGGCCGCCTGAAACCGAGAAAAAGATCGAGGAGTCTGTCGACAGGCTCCAAGGGAGGCAGAGTTATGGGACGCACCGTCAAGCAACCGAAAAAGTTCATCGTCTCCTGTCGCGTCGACGACGAGGAGATGCGCCTTCTCGTCGAACGCGCCAGAAGCAGCCACACCAGCATCTCCGAACTTCTGCGCCGCAGTCTCGAGCTCTGCGAAGAGCATCCAGCTTTAGAAAAACGCCACGCCAGCGCCACCTACGCATAATCCCCAACGAAATTTCAACGCAGAGTCGCAGAGGGCGCTGAGGACGCAGAGAAAACCTTCAATAAGGTGTTTCTCCGATACTTGCCCTCTCTGCGCCTCCCCGTCTCGGCGTCAAATGGCCTTTGGTCAGGCGGACCCCGTCCATCCATTCAAACGCAAAGGAGTACCCGATGTCCCGGAAAATGGTCACCATCGACGGCAACACCGCCGCCGCCCACGTCGCTCACGCCACCAACGAGGTCATCGCCATCTATCCGATCACCCCCTCTTCGGTGATGGGGGAGATCTCCGACGCCAAGAGCGCCGTCGGCCAGAAAAACATCTGGGGGACGGTCCCGAAGGTCGTGGAGATGCAGTCGGAAGGGGGGGCTGCCGGAGCCGTGCACGGCGCTCTGCAGGCCGGCGCCCTGACCACCACCTTCACCGCCTCCCAGGGGCTGCTCCTCATGATCCCCAACATGTACAAGATCGCCGGCGAGCTCACCCCCACGGTCTTCCACATCAGCGCCCGCGCCATCTCGGCGGCGGCCCTCAACATCTTCGGCGATCACTCGGACGTCATGGCCTGCCGCCAGACCGGCTGGGCGATGCTCTGCTCCAACAACGTCCAGGAAGTCATGGATTTCGCCCTCATCGCCCAGGCTTCGACCCTGGAGTCCCGCGTCCCCTTCATGCACTTCTTCGACGGCTTCCGCACCTCCCACGAAATCCAGAAGGTCGAAGAATTGACCCCGGACGACATGCGGCACATGATCGACGACGAGCTGGTGCGCGCCCACCGCGCCCGCGCCCTTTCCCCCGAGCACCCGGTGCTGCGCGGCACCGCCCAGAATCCCGACGTCTACTTCCAGGGGCGCGAGACCGTCAACAAATTCTATACCGCCATTCCCGCCATCGTTCAGAAACATATGGACAAGTTCGCTAAGCGCCTCGGCCGTCAGTACAACCTCGTCGATTACGTCGGCGCCGCCGACGCCGAACGCGTCATCGTCATCATGGGTTCCGGCGCCGACTGCGTCGAGGAGACCGTGCTGCATCTCGCCGCCCGGGGGGAGAAGGTCGGTCTGTTGAAGGTCCGCCTCTATCTCCCCTTCCCCCTGGCGCACTTCGCCGCGGCGCTGCCGAAGAGCGTCAAGAAGATCGCCGTTCTCGACCGCACCAAGGAGCCCGGCTCCCAGGGCGAGCCGCTCTACCACGAGGTGCGCACCGCCATCGGCGAGGCAATGGAGGAGGGGATCCTTTCCCTGCCGCGCTACCCGGTCATCGTCGGCGGCCGCTACGGCCTCGGCTCCAAGGAATTCACTCCGGCGATGGTCAAGGCGGTCTTCGACAACCTCGGAAAAGAGAAGCCGAAGAACCACTTCGTCATCGGCATCATTGAAGACGTCACCGGCAGCAGCCTCGACTGGGACGAGACCTTCAAGATTCCGGCGAGCTCCTACGCGGCGATGTTCTTCGGCCTCGGCAGCGACGGCACCGTCGGCGCCAACAAGAACTCCATCAAGATCATCGGCGAGAGCACCGACAACAACGTCCAGGCCTACTTCGTCTACGACTCCAAGAAGGCCGGGAGCATGACCACCAGCCACCTCCGTTTCGGCGGGGAGCAGATCCGCTCCCCCTATCTGGTCGACTCCGCAGATTTCGTCGCCTGCCACATGTTCGCCTTTCTCGAGCAGTACGACATGCTGAAAAACGCCAGGGAGGGGGGGACCTTCCTCCTCAACTCCCCCTTCGGCAAAGACGAGGTCTGGGCCAGGCTCCCCGTCGAAGTGCAGAAGCAGATCATCGGCAAAAAACTCAAATTCTACGTCATCGACGGCGTGCGTCTCGGCAACGAGATCGGCCTCGGCTCGCGCATCAACGTCATCATGCAGAGCGCCTTCTTCAAGATCTCCGGGATCATCCCCGTCGACAAGGCGGTGGAGAAGATCCGCGACGCCATTCTCAAGAGCTACAGCAAGGCCGGCGAGAGGGTCGTGGACATGAACAACCGGGCCGTCGATGCCGGTCTCGACAACGTCTATGAGGTCGCCGTTCCGGCCCTGGCCGACAGCACTCTTTCCATGAAGCCCGGCCTCGGAGCAGAGGTTCCCGCCTTCGTCCGCAACACCCTCGGGCCGATCATCGACGGCCTCGGCGACGCCGTCCCCGTCTCGGCCATGCCCTGCGACGGCACCTTTCCCACCGGCACCGCCAAATACGAGAAGCGCAACATCGCCATCGAAATCCCCGTCTGGGACACCGAGCTCTGCATCCAGTGCGGGATCTGCTCCTTCGTCTGCCCCCACGCCACCATCCGCATGAAGGTGATCGAGCCGGCCGCTCTCTCCGGCGCCCCGGCAACCTTCAAGTCCTGCGACGCCCGGGGGAAGGAGCTTGCCGGCAAAAAGTTCGCACTGCAGGTCGCGCCCGAGGACTGCACCGGCTGCGGCGCCTGCGTCCACAACTGCCCGGCCAGGAGCAAGACCGTCGAGGGGCGCAAGGCGATCAACATGGCTCCCCAGGTGCCGCTGCGCCTTCAGGAAGCGGCCAACTGGGCATTCTTCCTCGCTCTCCCCGACACCGATGCCGCCCTGATCAACCGCGGAAGCCTGAAAGGGAGTCAGCTCCTGCCGCCGACCTTCGAGTTCTCCGGCGCCTGCGCCGGCTGCGGCGAGACCCCTTTCGTCAAGCTCTGCTCCCAACTCTTCGGCGAGCGGATGCTCGTCGCCAACGCCACCGGCTGCTCGTCGATCTACGGCGGCAACCTCCCCACTACCCCCTGGACGACCCGCAAGGACGGCCTCGGCCCGGCCTGGTGCAACTCCCTCTTCGAGGACAACGCCGAGTTCGGCTTCGGCTACCGCCTGACCATCGACAAGTTCAACCAGTACGCCCTCGAGCTCCTCGGCCGGGCCGGCGTCGATTCCTCCCTGGCGGCTGGTATCGCCGGCGCCGACCAGAGCACCCCGGAGGGGATCGTTGACCAGC
The DNA here is from genome assembly GCF_001278055.1 of Desulfuromonas soudanensis. Classification (NCBI taxonomy): domain Bacteria; kingdom Pseudomonadati; phylum Thermodesulfobacteriota; class Desulfuromonadia; order Desulfuromonadales; family Desulfuromonadaceae; genus Desulfuromonas; species Desulfuromonas soudanensis. Next base: position 412,774 of record NZ_CP010802.1, read on the forward strand.
GCGCCCTCGTCGCCGACCTCAAGAAGGCGCTGGCAAAAAAGGACGATGCCGACTCGAAACAGCTCCTCTCCCTGGCCGACTATTTGGTGAAGAAGTCCGTCTGGATCCACGGCGGCGACGGCTGGGCCTACGACATCGGCTACGGCGGCCTCGACCACGTCCTGGCCAGCGGGGAGAACGTCAACGTCCTCGTCCTCGACACCGAGGTCTACTCCAACACCGGCGGCCAGGCCTCCAAGGCGACCCCACTCGGCGCCGTGGCCCAGTTCGCCGCCGGCGGCAAGCGCATGCCGAAGAAGGACCTGGGGCTCATCGCCATGACCTACGGCAACATCTACGTCGCCAAGGTCTCCCTCTCCAACCCCGCCCAGACTGTCAAGGCCTTCCTCGAAGCCGACGCCTACGACGGGCCGTCGCTGATCCTCGCCTACAGCCACTGCATCGCCCACGGTATCGACATGACCACCGCCGTCGACACCTGCCGGCAGGCCGTCGCCTCCGGCCACTGGCCCCTCTTCCGCTACAATCCGGCGCTGGCCGCGGCGGGGCAGAACCCCCTGCAGTTCGACAGTCCGGAGCCGACCATCTCCTTCTCCGACTACGCCCTCAAGCAGAACCGCTACAAGGTCCTGCAGAAGGCCGATCCCGAGGTTTCCGGCGAGCTCATGGAGCAGGGGAACCGGCTCACCGCCAGCCGTTTCGATCTCTATCGCAAACTGGCGGAGATTCAGACGGGATTCAGCTCCGGGGAATAGCCGGATATTAGACCCCTGGCTTCTGCGTGCCGGGGTTGACGGATGATTGGAAAAATCGGGCAGGAAGACAAAGAGCCTCCAAATCTTGACGATTCGGAGGCTCTTTTTTCATTGCTGAATTGCAGGTCAGGGATCGCCGGTTCAGGGAATCAGCAAGGTCGATCCCGTCGTTTTCCGTGATTCCAGGTCGGAGTGAGCCTGCGCCGCATCGCGAAGGGCATAGGTCTGGTTGATCTCGATTTTGACTGCTCCCGAAATGACGATGCTGAACAATTCGGCAGCACTGGCGAGGAGATCCTCCCGGTTGGCGGTATAGGCCATCAGCGAGGGGCGGGTCAGAAAGAGCGAACCTTTGGCGCCGAGAAGTCCGGGATCGAGCGCTTCGGCCTTCCCGGAAGACTGGCCGAAGTAGACGAGCATGCCGAGCGGCCGCAGACAGTCCAGGGATTTTAAGAACGTATCCTTGCCCACGGAATCGTAGACGACCGACACTCCCCGCCCCTCGGTGAGCTCCTTGACCCGGGCGACAAAATCCTCTTCATGATAGAGGATGGTATGGGTACAGCCATGGGCCTGCGCCAAGGCCGCTTTTTCCCGGCTCCCCACCGTTCCGATAACGGTGGCCCCGAGAGCCCTGGCCCACTGGCAGACGATCAGCCCGACGCCCCCCGCCGCGGCATGCAGGAGAATAGTGTCCCCGGCACGCACGGGATAGGTCCGCCGCAGCAGGTACTGGGCGGTCATCCCCTGCAGCATCATGGCCGCCGCCTGCTCGTCGCTGATCTGCGGCGGCAGTTTGACCAGGCGATGGGCCGGGATCAGCCGCTCGGTGGCGTAGGCCCCGTGCGGTACGCCGGCATAGGCCACCCGGTCGCCAGGCTGCACATCACTGACATCTGCGCCCACCGCCAGGACTTCGCCCGCTCCCTCAAGGCCTAAAATTGCCGGCAAGGGCAGGGGGTAGAGCCCGGTACGATGATAGACATCGATAAAGTTCAGTCCCACCGCCCTGTGGCGCAAATGCACTTCGCCGGGGCCCGGAGGCGCTATGCTGACCTCTTCCCAGCGCAAGACGTCCGGCCCGCCGGTTTCATGAATCCGCATCGCTTTTGCCATGGTGTCACCTCCCTGAGGGTCGAAGAATCAGAAAAAAATAAACCGGGCGCCGACAATCAACTGGAAGACGACCATGAGGCCCTTGAGCTGGGGACGGGGAATGCGCATCGCGATGCGAATGCCCAGGCGGCTGGCCGTAAAGGCGCCCAGGATCATGACCAATGCCGCCAGCGGATGCACCCACCCGGCGCCGGGAATCATGGTTTGCGGGTCATTGAAACCGGCCAGCAGGTAGGAACTCGCCCCCGAGAGGGCGGTGACCACGATCAAGGCCGTGGCCGTGGCGATGGCCTGATGGATCGTGACGCCGAAAAAAACCACCAGCGCCGGGACGACCAGCGTCGTGCCGCCAATCCCGAAGAGTCCGGAAACGATCCCCATCAAAATGCCGGTCAAAACCAATCCAGCTTTATAGCCGGTGGAGGGGATGTGACCCTTAAGGCGCTCCTTGGCCGTGGGGAGATACATCGACGCCGCCACCGCCCAGAGGAAAATGCCGAAACCGAAACGCACCCATCGGTCGTCGCTGACGATCAGTAAATGGGCACCGAATATGGCGCCGAAGATCGTCCCCAAGCCGGTCCACAAAACAAGATTTCGGTCGAGCAGACCATTCTGGCGATGGATGTAGGCGGCATAGGCGCCGCTGAAAATCATGACAAAGAGGCTGGTGGCGACGGCGGTCATAAAGGCTGTGCGCGTGGTTACGCCCTGGGCGAGAAAAATTTGATAGAGAGTCGGCACCATCACGACTCCCCCGCCCACTCCGAGCAGCCCGGTGAGAAAGCCGGCGAAGACGCCGCCGAGAAGAATCGCCATGATCGTCATCAAGGACATCTGTCCACCCCGCCTTCTATCCGCAATGTTTCAGAACCCAGCTTGTCACCCCTTTAAGCGAACGAAATTCATCCACCGAGCGCGCCTTGGCCTCCGGGTAGACGTCCTGAACCATTTTTGTCAGGGCCGTCCCCGGGCCCAATTCGAGAAAGACCCTGCAGCCCATCTCCCAGGCCGCGGCCATGCACGCCGCCCAGTTGAGCGTCTGGGAGATCTGCTGCGTCAGGGCAGCGATGCCCTCCTCGCGGCGCCGAACCACCGCGCCGCTGATCCCTGCCAGAATGGGAACCGGCGGGTTGGTCAGGGCGGAGGCTTCCAGCAGGGAGTGAAAGCCCCGGCCGGCTTCGGCGAGGACCGAGGTATGGGAGGGGACGCCGACCTGCAGGCGTCGCACGGTTTGGGCGCCCGTTTCCAGGGCGAGGGACTCGAGAAGGGTCAGGATCTCCTCGGATCCGCCGACGATGAAATGGTCTGGCCCGTTGACGATGGCCATCTCGGCCCCGGTTTCACGGCAGAGTCCCTCGATCTGGGCACGTCCCAGCCCGCGCAGGGCGGAGAGGCCGGAGGCCGGAGGAGAGGCCGCATCCATCAGGGCCGCCCGCCGGGTTGCCAGGGACAGGGTTTCCTCTGTGCTCAGGGCTCCGGCACAGCCATAGGCGGGGAGCTCGCCGAGGCTGTAGCCGCCGAAGACGCGGGGCGTCGGCAGGCGGTTCCGCAGTGCTGCCCAGGTGGCCAGTTGCAGGGAGGAGATCAGCGGCTGGGCCAGCGCGTTCCGGAAGAGCTCCCGGGGATCCGCTTTCCTGGCCAGAGCATCGGGAGGGCTCCCCAGGAGATTGGCGGAAAGATGGAGAACCTTGCCGGCCGCTTCGTCCCCGTCCAACAGGTCGAACATCTCCGGATGCTGGTTCCCCTGTCCGGAGCAGAGAATGCCAAGCCCTTTCATGCTTCATCCTTTTCAGGGGTGTTTCAAAACGGCTGCGGGCTCGCCGCCGTTTTGCCAGAGCCTAAGATTGCAGGCGGTAAACGAACAGCGTCGCGGCGAGAAGGTCGGCACTCCCCCCCGGGCTGAGATTGAGTGCGACGAACTCGCGATGGATGGCGCCGGCATGAAGCTGCCAGCCGGGACGATGAACCCCGCCGGCGGCGAGAAAGGCCCGGGCCGACTCCTGAGCGAAGGTCAACCCCTGCTCTCCCCCCCGATAGAGAAGGTTCGTATCGGGGAGGACCTCCATCAGAGCGAACAGGCATTGGACCGCGGCGCTGTTCGGGTCGGCACCTTGATGGAGACTTTTTTGCAGCGCCGGCAGGCCGACCTTGAACACGTGGGGGAAACCGGAGGATGCCTCGAGGAGGGCACCCCCGACGCCGTGATTTGCGGCGACCTGACTGCCGTGACTGATCCTGGGCAACCGGGTGCCATGCAGGCGGATGGCCTCCCCCCAGCGCTCACGGACGACTACCGCCAGTGCCTCGTTTTGCAGCGACAGGTCGGCGTTCCGAAGGTGCCCTGCGGCGGCGGCCAAAAGCCCGAGGTTGAAGATCGCCCCGCGATGGGTGTTGACCCCCCGCGTTGCTTTGAGCATCCGCTCTTCGGCAGCGATGCCGAGCTCCTTTAAGGCGGCAAAAGGGGCGTTGCCCATGCCGGCCAGGGCAATCTCGCGGAAATACCCGCGCAGGGAAAAGAGACTGCGGAAAAAGGTGGCGGCGTCCATGTCACTGTGGCTGCCGCTGTCGACAGGGCTGACCAGCCCGGGTTTGGGGTAGGCGCTCAGCTCCTGATGGAGGGACTGCAGGGCGGCCAGGCCGATGGACCGGGGGGAAGGACGATCGATCGGCCGGGGGAAAAACCTTGGGCCGGGATGTGTTTTCGGCTGTTTGTTCATGGTGGTCCTCCCCGGGAAACGACAGGCCTAAACTGAATCCAACCCACTACAGGGTTGAGATCAGATCGGCGAAACGTTCGCCCTGCACGATAATATGATCTTTAAGGAGGTTTGCCGCCAGTTCGCCGTCACCGGTGACGATCGCCATATAGACTTCGGTATGCTCCTCATGGGAGGTTCTCATCCGGTCCCTTACCCGCAGCTGAAGGCGCCGGTAGGCACTCACCCGACGTTTGAGGTTTTTGCATTCGTCGATCAGGAAGCCGTTATGGCTGGCCGCATAGAGGGCGGAATGAAACTCTTCGTTCCGCCGGTAATATTCATCCGGGTCGTTCTTTTCTCCGGCCTCCTTGCAGGCCTGATGGGCTTCAAGCAAGGCATGCTGGTCAGCATCGGTCATGCGCCGGGCAGCAAGCCGCCCGCACATCGCTTCGAGTTCGGCCATCACCTCGAACATTTCGCAGATGCGCTGCGGGCTGACTTCGGCGACGACGGCACTGCGCCGCGGCTGCATGACGATCAGCCCTGAAAAAGCCAGTTGCATCAGCGCTTCGCGAACCGGCGTCCTTGATACCTTGAATTCCGTCGCCAGTTCCGTCTCGTCAAGCGGCATGCCCGGCAGGTAGATACCGGTGGCAATGCGCTCCTCGATTATTTCCCGCAGTCGCTCTGAACGACGTAACGGGATTGGCCCCTTCACCATGGGTGACCTCACGTTTTAAGGTTTCTCGGCATGGCCCCGTGGAGCCGATGTTGAACCGGCCGTAGAGGCTCGGGCCTGTTATTCGATGATCAGAAGGACGTCCCCTGCATTGATGCGGGCACCGGCCACGACCTTGATCGCCGTAACCGTACCGTCGCAGGGGCTGGGAATTGGATTCTTCATCTTCATCGCTTCGCAGACGATGACTTTCTGCCCCTTCTCCACCTTATCGCCGACATTGACGTTTATCGCTTCCACTTTACCCGGCATTCTTGCTTTGATTTCCACAATTAACCTCCTGTGAGTTATTATTCGAGTCAGTTCAAGGACGAAGGACAGGCATAAAAATCCTCCCTGTTATCCGTTCTCCGTTATACCGGATACGGCGGTGACAAGGATCCAGCTGTGGGTGAATCGGAGGTCGCCATCGGCTTCGTGCAATTGAATTCCCGCCTGGAGACCGGCTCGGGACAAGGCCCCCATGACCTCGCGGATCGGTTCGGTGCGTCCCGGCACCGAGACGATTCGCGCCCATTCGGAAAAGTTGCGCGGCTGTTGCCAATCTTCCTCCGCCGTCGATTCGAAGCCGCCGAAACGCAGGGCGGCCAGAAATTCCTCCCTTGAGAACATGTGCACATGCGTCGGATCGCGCAACTGTTCAAGGGCGTTATGCAGCCTCGATTCCGTCGGGTCCGGGGAGGAGAGGATATCCGCCGCGATCAACCTCCCCTGCGGGCGCAGGACACGGCGGCACTCGGCAAGAACCGCCTGGATATCGGTAAAATGGTGAAAGGACAGGCGGGTGACGATGACGTCGAACTCGGCGGCGCAAAAGGGGAGGGCCTCGGCGAAAGCCTCGCAAAAGGTCACGTTGGACCGGCCGGATTTCTCCAGACGCGCCCGGGCCAGGGCCAGCATTTCGGGGGTGGCGTCCAGGCAGACCAGTTCGGAGGCGAGCGGAGCGATGGCTTCGGCGACGATGCCGGGTCCGCAGGCGATCTCCAGAACCCGACCGGCCGGGGCCGGACCGAGGGCGGCGCCGATGCTTCGCAGGGTCCGGGCATCCTGAAACGCCGGCGCCGAAGCCATACGGGTGGCCTGACGGCCGAATTCTTCCTGGATCTGCTCAGCCATGGCCACCCCCTGTCATGGGCAGGCTGGTTGGCAACTCCTCCTGCGGCAGTTCCGTCCATAGCCTTTCCCGGGGAAAGAGGGCGACATCGGCGAGGCTTTTGCCGAGAACCGTCTGTCCCTCGCCGAAGAGTTCCTTCAGGTGCACCCCGTAGCCATTGGGCAGGTCGAGTTCGATGTCGATGCGCAGGGCAAAGTCCCTTTCGATGTCGGCGATTTTGCAGAGAAATTCAAAGAGCGCCTCCCGGGGGGCAGGCGCCACCAGGAGGTCCAGGTCCGAGTCCTGGTGGGTGCAGGGCAATCCCGTATAAAGCTCCGATGCGGCCGAACCCCAGACTCCGAGACAAAGACCTAAGGCCCGGGCCTCTCTCCTGGCCGCCGCAAGGGCCCCGGTGCATGGATTGCGGGGTGGGGGACCGGGCCATAACAGGAGTTCGTAGGGACTCGTTGTCGTCGCGATATCCTCCCGACGGACAAAGGCGGCGACCCGCAGACGCCCGTCTCGACCGGGGAGAGGGGCACTGAAGCCGACCGGGATCCAACCGGGGCGCAGGGGCCCCTCTTCCCGGCGGACCACGCCCGGGACCCGTGCCCCCGCCATTTCCGGCAGCAGAACGGGTGCATAGCGTTCCCTGAGCAGCGGTCCGTCGGGGGCGCTTCCCGCCAAATCGGCGAGAATGGCGTCTCGTCCGCTGTCGGTGATGTCCAGCAGGGTGTGCCGCTTCAGGTTCATGCTCTCCCTCGATCGTGAGTTTTTAAGCCGTGGCGTTCAGCGGGTCTTGTGCCAGGTCGGGTCTGTTTTGGCCGTCTGTTGCAGTTCGAGCTGGGCCTGGACCATGAGATCAAACATCCGGGTCTTCCCGGGTCCGGTGAAGACGGCCGCCACCTCCGGGCAACAGCCCCGCGCGCCAAGGGCCGGCACCAGCTCCAGGACGCTCTCCGGTGCACCGAGCTTCAGATCGGGCCGGACCTTCACGACCCGCCCCTTGATGCGCAGGATCGTCCTGGCAACGCGGCCCACCGTTTCTGCCGAACCGAGAGTGGTGGCACTGACATAGACTTCATATTCCGGATGGGTGCGCTGGCGGCGATAGGTGATGATTTCTCCTGCGGGCTGTCCGGCCACCCGGCAGACATGGCCGGAGGCGCTGATGGGAAAGCTGTCCCCCATCGGCAGTCCGCCCACCACAAGTTCGCTGAAATGCTCCTGGTGGGACGAGGGGATGAGGCCGATATCGTCGCGCAGCGGGATGCCGTCCAGGGTCAGCCAGCCGAATTCCTGGCAGCCGTAGAGATCGTGCACCTGCCAGCCAAAGGTTTCAGCGATCGGCAGGAGTTCCAGGTCGAGGGTCGTGCCGGCCGTGAAGAGGATCAGGTCGCGGGGGATCCGGTCTGCCAGCCCGAGGGTGCGGGCTTCTTCCAGCGAGGCGCGTATAAAACTGGATTCACCCAGGACAACGGCCGGCTTGTCCCTGCACAACGTCAGGATGAAGGCATCGCGGCTGGAGCGTTGGGGAAAGTTCCAGGTCAGGCCGAATTCGGTCAGGGCCGCCGTCGGAAAGACATTCACCAACGGCGCGTAGGAGACCAGGAGATGACTGCCGGGGGAGACCCCCGCCAGCCGGAAGGCCTTGAGGGACGCCCTGGCTCTTTCGGGGAGTTCGGCATGGGTGACGCCGACGATATTCTGGAAGGCGGTGGACCCGGTGGTGAAACTCACGAAGGCCAGATTGTAGGGAGTATGAATCTCCTCGATGACGTGCGCGGCCGTCGCGCCGGCAATCCCCTTGTCGGCGAGGGTGCGCCGGTCCACCGTTTCCAGGGTCGGCGCCGTAGCGAATTCATCCACCATGTCCGCAAGATTTTTCAACAGGTCCGACATGCCCCATCCTTTCCCAGCGTCCCGTTAGAGGAACCGAGCCCCAGCAGGTTAAGACAGATATCTTCCGGATACTGCGGCAAACTCGTCATCCATTGTCTGCATAACCTTGCGCCGGGTCAGACGGCTCCCTCTTTCGGCGGCCAGGAGACCCCGTCCCCAGGGACCGAGCTCCTCGTCCCTGCCGGCGAGTTTTTTCCCCCGCACTTCAGCGACATGGGCAATGACCCGCTCACGCATGGCTTCGATGCTGTCGATGAGCTCCTCCACACCGCCAAGCTGATAAAAGAAGTCCGGGCCGGCGGCAAAGACCGGGTTGTCCCTGGCCAGTTCCTGCAGCCACTCGATATCGAGCTTGGTGATGCGGGAAATGCTGGTGATCGGCATCACGTGGATCATGGTATGGAACTGGGGGCCGAGGGACAAGACATGGTCGGCCTGCAGGCCATGGCAGAGGAATCCGCCGGAGATGGCCCGCCCGACGACGATCGCCACGATCGGATGCCCCGCTTTGCGGGCTTCGGCCAGCGCCAGCTGGTAGGCACCGGTGGCCTTGTTCATGCCGAAGATCTCCTCCTGCTTGCCGGGGCCGTTGCCGGGGGTGTCGACGATCAGAAGGAGGGGGCGTTTTTCGGCCAGGGGCCGGTCGCGATCGGCCCTGATGCTGTGGTAGACAGCAAGGGCCATTTTATACCCCTCTTCCAGGCCGATGATGCCGGCGTAGACCACGGGGAATTTGGGATTGGCGGTCATGGCGTCGCTGGCAATGACCGTGCAGGCCTCGCCGTTGAGCGCGGCGGTGCCGATGACGGCGCTGGCGCCGAAATCCTCGTCGGTCACCCGCAGGTCACCGACTTCCCCCTCCCGGAAACTTTCGGGATCCACGATCATCTCTAGGGCGGCACGCCCCTGGCCGATCAGATCTTCCATGTTATCCCCCTAGCAGAGGTTCGTGAGGCGTTTGACCGTTTGCAGAAACTCGTCGAGTGGCATATCCGTCAGGTCGTCGGGATTTTCATTCCCCGCGGCTCTCCAGACATCCCTGGCGTCTTTCGGGGCGGTGGCGACACAAAGGTCAACCCACCTGAGCTGAGCCCGGATCTTTTCCAGGCTGCCGATACAGCTCAGGGCCGCTATCTCCGCATAGGGTTTGGCCAGGACTTTCTGCAGGGCGGCGCGGAAGGCGGCGATGGAGTCGGCCACCAGGAAATTGCAGTCGCCCATGATGTATTTATGCCTGCCGCCGGTGGTCCGGTAAACCAGGGCCCGGTCCGAGGCATCGAACTCGTCTTTCCCCAATTCTTCTTCGATGACCTCGGGGCCGGTCAGCCCGAGACGTCCGAACTGGCTCATGATAATCGCGTCGGTGGCCGCCGCCACGAAACCCATGCCGCCAAAACAACCGACCCGGCTGCCGATCAAGGAGACGATGGGCACCTTCCCCTTGCAGTCTTGAAACTGATCCATCAGTTCCGCGTGCGCCAGCAGACCCGCATTGGCTTCATGCAGCCGGACGCCGCCGGTTTCGAAGGAGATGACCACCGCCGGGCGCTTTGCCTCGGGGAGCTCCGGGTTGGCGGCCAGCATCCTGTCGTAGGCCTTGCGGGCCAGGCGCACAATGTTGACCAGCTTCGCTCCGTGCACTTCGCCGACGGATCCGCCGATAAAGCGCCCTTCCTGGGAAGCCACGAACAGGGGTTTTGTGCCGAGCAGGCCGACGCCGGTGACGATGCCGTCATCGAATTCCACCGCCTCGCCGAGCAGGGGGAGATGCGGACTGGAAAACCGGTGCCTGGGTCCGGCCAGTTCGGTGAAGGTGCCGGCATCCACCAGGCCGAGGGCGCGGGTGCGCGCGCTGCACTCGAGGAAACTGCGTTGCTGAAGGCTGTCCCATCGGCTAGACATCCCGATCCTCCCCGGATATTTCCGACAGCGCCTGGCGCAGTCGCAGCGAGACGACGACCGGAGTCGCGTTGTTGTCATTGATCTCAAGGACGGCGTTGGCCACTCCGGTGTCGTTGACAAATCGCTCCAGGACGCGCCGCCACACTTCGGCATAGCCGGTGACCGGGGTGACGATTTTCACCCTGACCGCACCGCAGAGGTCCCGGGGCTCCATGATGACTTCCATGTCACCGGAACCGACCACGCCGAAATGGAGGAAATCCGCGGGAAAGTCCCGGGGTTTTTCCGCTTTCAACTCAAAGATGAGTTCATGCAGCTGTTTTGCCATAATGCAGGACCTCCGGTTGCTACCAATTTCTGAACCGGGCGGGTGGATCGTAAAGCCCGCCGGACCAATCCACGAGTTCTCTGATGTTCTTGGCGGCCAGAAGCGAACGATTGGCCCGGCTCCGGTCGATGCCCAGGTCTTCGGGAGTCCGGATGATCCCCCTGTCCCGCAACGCCTGGGTTTGTGCCGGTTTGGCCGCCAGGCCCACTTCCGTATAGCCGGCGACAGCACGGATGGCCGCCATCCGCTCTTCGAGATTGCGGCATTTGTGCAGAAAGGCAATCCCCTCTTCGGTGAGGATGTGGGTCAGGTCATCGGCGTAAATCATCACCGGCGGCAGCGCCAGTTTGGCGTTTTTGGCCAGTTTCCAGGCATCGAGTTCGTCGACGAAGGAGGGGACCATCTTCTCCCCGAAACTCTCCAGCATCTGAACCACCAGGCGCTTGCCGCGAGGCATGGGTCCGAGGTACTCCTGCTGGGAAGTGAACTCCGCACCGCATTTGAGCCAGGCGTCGCTCGGGTGGCGACGACCCTTGGCGTCACAACCCATATTGGGGGCGCCCCCGAAACCGGCCACACGCGTCGCCGTGGCCGTGCTGCTGTTGCCGTACTTGTCGATCTGCAGGGTCCCGCCGATGAACAGGTCGCAGGCATAATGACCGGCGGTCTGGCTGAAGGCCCGGTTGGAACGCATAGTGCCGTCGGGACCGAGGAAAAAGACGTCTCCGCGGGCCTCGCAATATTTCTGCATGCCGAGTTCGCCGCCGAAACTATGGATCGATTCCACCCAGCCGCTCTCAATGGCCGGAATCAGGGTGGGGTGCGGATTCAGGGCAAACTGCGTACAGATTTTCCCCTTAAGGCCCAGTTCTTCTCCGTAGGTGGGGAGGATCAGTTCGATCGCCGCCGTGTTGAAGCCGATGCCGTGATTGAGGCGCTTGACGCCGTACTCACCGTAAATTCCCTTGATCGCCATCATCGCCATAAGCACCTGAGTATCGGTGATATTGGCCGGATCGCGGGTAAAGAGGGGCTCGAGGAAGAAGGGTTTCGGCGATTCGATGACGATGTCCACCCATTCGCCGGGGATATCCACCCGCGTGACTTTGTCCACCAGTTTGTTGACCTGGGCGATGACGATCCCCTGGCTGAATTTGGTGGCCTCGACGATGGCGGGCGTATCTTCGGTGTTGAACCCGGTGTAAAGGTTGCCGTCGGCATCCCCCTCATAGGCGCAGATCAGGGAGACGCGAGGCGTCAGGTCGATAAAGTAACGGGCGAAGAGTTCCAGATAGGTATGGATGGCGCCAAGTTCGAGTTTCCCCTGTTTGATGGCCTCGGCCAGGCGCCCTCCCATCGGTCCGCTGTAGGCGAAATCCAGTTTTTTGGCGATGCCGATCTCGAACAGGTCGAGGTGCACCGGCAGCGGCACGGCCGACTGCACCATATGCAGATCATGGATGCGCCGGGTATCGCATTTACTCAGCGCTTCGGCGAGAAAATCCGCCTGCTTCTGATTATTCCCTTCAATATTGACCCGATCGAAGGGGCGGATGACGGCTTCAAGGACCCGGGTGGTCTCTGCGGCCGCCACCACCTTGCCGTTGTGGATATAGGGCGTCGCACCGCTCATCCGTTCCAGATAATCGGTCTTCCGCGTGTCCCACCTTTTTGTTTCTTTCATTGCCGCTTTCCTTGTTTGAGACAAAGGATCAAGACCGACTCGGGCACTAAAACGGGATCGAATTATGAAACCGACGGACAGAACCTCAGGGGGTCAGCATGCCGATGGTGGAGATGAAAACCCCGGCGGCGATGGCCGATACGATGAGTCCGCTGAGGCTGGAGCCCATCGCTAAGGGCATGATCATGCAGTAGGGATTCTCTTCCATGGCAATCTTCTGGGCGATCTTGGCGGTCGTGGGCATGCAGGACACTCCGGCAATGCCGATGACCGGGTTGAAATTGCGTTTGGTGACCAGGTACATGATCCAACCGCCAAGGATGGCGCCCAGAGCCGAGATCGTCAGGGCGACAATGCCGAGGACGACGAGGATGCCCACCTTGGGGTTGAGAATGGTTTTGGCATCGCAAAGGACACCGAGAAGGAGCCCGAGAAAGAAGGTCCCGCCATAGAGGATGGTGCTTTCCAGCAGGGCGTGCAAAGGCTCGATTTCCGCCTCCTTGATCGCCATGCCGATGAAAAAGGACATGATCAACGGTGCCGCAACGGGGAGGAGCAGGCAGAGGACCGTGTTGATCACCAGGATGGAGATGAATTTCTTCTTTTTGGAGACGAAGCCCATTTCAAAATCGGTTTCAATGCCGCGATATCTGGCGGGGATAAGGAGCTTGACCAGGTAGGGATAGCCGACATAGGTCAGACTCAGGTAAAGGTAGGCGATGATGGAAATCGGAACGAAGAGGTCCTTGGCGAGCATCAGGGACGTGAAGAGGACCATGGGTCCGTCAGCCCCGCCGATGGTGGCCACAGCGGCCGCCTCTCCGGGCTGCAGCCCGAGCTTGAGCCCGATAACCAGGGTGGCGAATGTTCCCATTTCGGCGAAGATGGCCACGATGATGCAGGCCCAGGGACGCATGAGGAGAAAGCTGATGTCGCTCATGGCACCGATGCCCATAAAGACCAGGCAGGCCACCAGTCCGTTGCTGAAGGTGAAATTGTAGACCGGCTGAAGAAAGTTGACCTGCAGGAGGTTGATCAGGGTGTCGGGGTCGCTTGCCAGCGGATTGAGAATGATGTTTCCCGTGGCACCGCCGTCGAGAAAAAGGACGCCGCAATTGACGGCAATCATGCCGAGACCCATGGGGACCATGATCAGAGGTTCCAGAGTGCGTTTGAAACCGTAGTAGGCCAGGACCATGCCGAAAACAATCAAAACGACTCGGGAGATGGCAACGAGCGGTTCATCGACAAAGAAGGAGCCAATGCCCGGGAAAAGATGGATGAGTTGGTCCATGATCAGTCAGCCTCCTGCTCGTTGCCGGAATCGGATTTCCCCATCAGGCGGTTGATGACGACGATCAGCCCCACCACTGCCAGCGATATCAGGGCGGTGAGCCCGTAGGCCATTAAAGCGTAAGCGATGCTGTTCATTCGATTCACCCATTGAGTTGCAGATTTTCGGCCAGGGATGTCAAACGATACCCGCGGACACTGCCGTCATTCCGGTTTCTGAATATCGCCCAGTCTTTGTATACCAAAAAGTTATTCTTGTATACAACAAATATCGCCCAGGGAAATTTCCTTCGCTCCTTCCTCTCTGCCGGTTGAATTCTCGGGATTTCCGTTAGTTTCTCCGAGGAGGGCTGGCTTGTCAGGCCACCCGACCAATGGACGTCAACGGACTCCGGTCAAAATTCAATGATCTCCGGGGCTCCCGACTTGCTCGGCAGATCCGCGTACCCTTCGGGAATCCTGACCAGAAAGACGGGGATGGTGGATTTGTGCAGGACCTTGACCGCACAAGATCCGAGGAGCGCCCCCTGATCCATGGTTCTGCGGTGGGTCCCCATGACAATGACATCGGCGCCCACGCGCTGAGCGCACTGCAGAACGGCCTGGTCGGGTGTGGCCTCAATCACGTTGATGGTGCCGACATACTTGAATCCGTCGGGGTCATCGATAATTGCCGATCGGCACATCGCTTCCACCTGATTTTTAATCTCCCCCTTGACCCGTTCGCGGGCCTGGCGGTGAAATTCATCGGACTTTTTATCCCCCAGGTAGGTGTCGGCAATTCTTTGCGCCTGGGTGTTGAGGGGTGCCATGCCGCAGACGATTTCGATTTTGGCATCGTACTGCCGGGCAAGACTCAGGGCGTAACGAAAGACATAGGGGGCTCCAGTGCCCAGTCCGGTGGCATAAGCAATCGTTTTGATCTGTGGAATCACAGGCACCTCCTGAAATAAGTCGATTGTCGGTTAAGTCGCAGGGGTGGGTCATTTCTCCCCCGGACGATTCGGGACAATTTCTAGGCCGCGGTCACCAGGCGAGAGACCGGTCCGGCCAATTTTCTCCCCTGGCGGGCCAGTCCTTCCTCCCGTCGGCTGTCGCCGCCAGGGGGCCGATCGAGCGCCTTGTTCAACTGTTCGGCCAAGGGTCGGGTCCAGATTTCCTGGACTCCTCCGAGGCGAAAAAAACTTTCAACTCCCGGAGCAAAGGCCGGCGAAGACCCGCTCAACTCCTGCAAAAGTTCCAGGGGGAGTTTGGTAATCCGAGCCATAGCCGGCAGGTTCATCACCCGCACCCTGGCCTCGGGAAGGGCATGAATTTCATCGGCCATCAGTCCGAAGGAGAGAAAGCCCCCGCTGACCGCCTCGGCATAAACCAGGGTCAGAAGCCGGTGACCGTTCATTCTGGCCAATTCGAGGCATTTCACCAGATGGGCCAGGTAACCATTGATGCCGAGCAGTTCATCTTTTTTGCTCAGGCGCTGGCCTTGAGTGTCGACCAGCATCAGAATGGGGAGGCCAGGCCGGTCCCTGACAATTTCCAGGACGAAGTCGGCGAGGGCCAAGGCGGTCTCCACGCCCACCGCAAGATGGTCGGTGGTCCCCAGCACGGCCATTTCGCCTTTGGGGGTTGTGGCCAGGCCGGTGATCACTCCGTCCGCGGCCGTGACCGCATGGCCTGAGGGGAAAAGTTCGTTGAGCAATGCCGTGATGGTCATGATTCCCTCCGACAGACCCGGTTGGCCGCCTGCAGAAAACTCTCGATATCCAGCAGGGGTAATTGCGGCGGGTCGTCAAACCCGAGGTCGCCCCAGATTTCAGTGCTGTCCTGGCAGGCGCCATAACGTGTCAGACGGTGCTTGAGGGTCCGGTGTTCCTCTTCCAGTCCCGGCAATGACAAGGCCTGCACCGGTTGGGCGAGGGTCTCCGTCACCGCCTGGCGGTAGGCGGCAATATCGTCCTCCACCAGGCGTTGCACCTCCCCGAGCAGGTAACGGTGTTTGCCGCCCATCGTGCGCCAGACCAGGGCGCGGTCGCTGGCATCGAATTCCTCGACACCCATGGTGGTTTCGATCACATCCGGTCCGGACAACCCGAGACGACCTTCTTCATTAATGATCAGGCTGTCACAGCATCGCGCCACGATCCCCATGCCTCCGAAGCAGCCGTAGACTCCGCCGATCAGGCCGATGACCGCAATCCCGGCCCCCCGGGCGGCAAGCAGAGCGCGGATGATCTCGGAAATAGCGATCAGTCCGGCATTGGCCTCGTGGAGGCGCACCCCGCCGGATTCAAGAAGCAGCAGAACGGCCGACGGTTTTTCCTTGGCCGCCAGTTCCAGCAGGCCGGTCAGCTTGGCGCCATGGACCTCTCCGACCGACCCGCCCATGAAGCCGCCTTCCTGGCTGGCGATCAGGACCGGGTTGCCGTTCAAACGGCCGCGGCCGATGACGATACCGTCATCAAAGGCGCAGGGCTGTCCGAGGGACTCGAGGTGAGGGCTGGTGAGGCGCTCGGCCGGGCCGAGAATTTCCACAAAGCTGTCGGCGTCCAGCAATCGGGCGATACGACCCCGGGCGTTGGCTTCATAATAGCTGTGGCCCCGTCTCAGGCCGGACAGGTCGCTCATGACGTCCTCCCCTGGTACTCTTCCACGGCCTGATCCAGGCGCAGGCTGACCACCGCCGGTGAAGCTCCTCCGTCATTGATGGAGATCCTCAGGTTGGCCAGATCATGGCGGGCCGCAAAATCCTCCAGGACGGCCTGCCAGATCGTGCCAAAACCCCGGGCGGAGGTGCTCACCGTGATCTGGCAGCAGCCGTTGAAGTCAGCGTGTTCAACCATGACTTCGAGATTCCCCGAGGAGACAACCCCGACCAGGACTACGGGACGCCCGATTCTCCCCTGCGCCGAGGCTTGAAATTCGAACTTCAGATGTTCCATTGCGAGTCCTTTTTTAAGCAATCACCGGCTTGTCCGCCTACCAGTTGCGAAAACGTTGCGGTGGCTGGTAAAGCCCACCGGACCAGTGGACAAGTTCCTTGATGGATCGGGCGGCCAGGAGGTCGCGGGTGGCCAGGCGTTTATCGATTCCGAGGTCCTCCGGGCGTTGGATAATCCCCCGGTCCCGCAGATTTTCGACCATGCCGCGCGACCGTTTCTGGCCGACGGGAGTATATCCGGCCACCCCGCGGATCGCTTCATTGCGCTCTTCGAGAGTCCGGCAGAGGAGGAGGTTGGCAATCCCCTCCTCGGTGACAATGTGGCTGACATCGTCGCCATAGACCATCACCGGCGGGAGGTCCATGCCGGTTTTCTCCATGACCTCCCAGGCATCGAGCCGTTCGACAAAGGTCGGCTGCATCTGCTCGCGGAAGGTTTCCACCATCTGTACAACCAGTTTCCGACCCCGCGGCATCGCTGCCGGCCGCTCCTGGGCCTGTCGGCCAGCCTTGAGCCAGGCCGGCTGGCCATGCCTTCGGCCGCGGGCATCGGAGCCGAGGTTGGGCGCGCCGCCGAAACCGGTAATTCTGTCGAGGGTCACCGTCGAACTGTTGCCGTCGAGATCCATCTGCAGAGTCGAGCCGATGAACAGGTCGCAGGCATAGTGGCCTGCCACATGACTCAGGCCGCGGTTGGTCCGCTGGCTGCCGTCGGAACCGGTGAAGAAGACGTCGGGACGCGCGCTGACGTAAGCTTCCATCCCCAACTCGGAACCGGGCGAATAGACGCTCTGCACGAAACCCGCTTCGATGGCCGGGATCAGGGTCGGATGGGGATTGAGCATCCAGTGCCGGCAGATTTTCCCCTTCAGACCCAGACTCTCCGCATAGGTCGGCAGCAGGAGTTCGATGGCCGCCGCATCGAAGCCGACGCCATGGTTCAGGCGATTGATCCCGTATTCGGCGTAGATCCCCTTGATGGCCATCATCGCCATCAGGATCTTGATCTCGCCGATCTGGGCCGGATCGCGGGTGAAGAGGGGCTCGATGAAGTGGGGGGTGGGTGCCTCGACGATATAATCGATCCAGTCCGCCGGGATGTCGACGCGCGGCAACTTGTCGACGATCTGGTTGACCTGGGCGATGACGATGCCGCTTTTGAACGCCGTCGCTTCGACGATGGTCGGGGTGTCCTCGGTGTTGGGCCCGGTGTAGAGATTCCCCTCGCGGTCGGCGCTGTGGGCGACGATGAGCGCAACCTGCGGCGTCAGGTCGATGAAGTAGCGTCCGAAGAGCTCGAGATAGGTGTGGATGGCGCCGATCTGGATCTTCCCCTCCGCCACCAGCTGCGCCATGCGCGTCCCGACCGGCCCGGAAAAACTGAAGTCGACCTGCCGGGCAATGCCCCGCTCGAAGAGTTCGATATGTTCCGGCAGGGCGATGACCGATTGCACCATGTGCAGGTCATGCACTCGCTCCGGATTCACCCGGGACAGACACCGCGCCAGGAAATCCGCCTGCTTCTGGTTGTCTCCCTCCAAACAGACCCGGTCTCCCGGCTCGAGTATGGCTTCGAGCAGCGCCGTCACGGCATCGGCCGGCACCACTTTGCCGCGGCATATTTCGCCGGCCCGCTTCAGACGTCGGCGGCGGCTGTCGGCCTGCGTGGTCCATGATCGCGGGTTCATCTATCCTCCCTTATACAGCAGCTTGGGGAGCCACATCGCGACGTCCGGAAAGACGGCGAGCACGACGATGAACAGACCCATGATGATAATGAAAGGCAGGACACCCCAGGTGATCTCCTTGAAGGTGATGTCCGGAGCGATGCCGTTGATGACAAAGAGGTTGAGTCCGACCGGCGGGGTGATGAGGCCGAGTTCCATGTTGATGGTCAGCATGATCCCAAACCAGATGGGGTCGAACCCGTGGGCCAGAATCCCCGGCATGATGACCGGCGTCACCATCAGAATGATCGCCACAGGCGGCAGGAAAAATCCGAGCACCAGCAGCAGGATGTTCACCCAGAAGAGGAAGACCCACTTGGACATGTCCAGCGAGACCATCCATTCGGCGGCACTCTGAGTGATGTGCAGGTAGCTCATGACATAGGTGAACAAAAAAGCCATGGCAATGATCACCATGATCATGCAGCTCTCGCGGGCCGTCCCGCTGAGGATCACCTTGATATCCTCCCAGCGGTAGACGCCGTAGATCGCCACGACCATGACCAGGGCCGCCAAGGCGCCGACTCCGGCCACTTCCGAAGGGGTGGCGAAGCCGCCGTACATGGCCACCATCACCAGAACGATAAGAATCAGAAACGGCGCCAGACGCGGCAGGGTTTCCCAGCGCTGCTTCCAGGTGAAACTCTCCTCCTGCAGCAATTCGCGGCTTATGCTCCCTTCGTCAGAGGTCAAGGCGAACTTTTTCTCTTTCTGGATGGCGTAGATGACGTAAAAGCCGAAGAAGAGCGTCAGCAGGACCCCGGGGATGATCCCGGCAATGAATAACTGGCCGATGGAGACCTCGACAATGACGCCGTAGATGATCAGCGTGACGCTCGGCGGGATCAGGATGCCGAGGGTGCCGCCGGCGGCAATCAGTCCCGAAGCCAGCCCCGACGAATACCCGCGTTTGCGCATCTCCGGGATCCCCATGCCGCCGATGGCGGCGCAGGTCGCCGGGCTCGAACCGCACATGGCGGCGAAGACCGAACAACCGATGACATTGGCGACGCCGAGGCCCCCGGGGAGTTTGTACATCCAGCGATGCGCCGATCCGTATAGGTCTTCGGCGGCGCGGGTCTTGCCGATGGCGGCCCCCATCAGGATGAACAGGGGGATGGCCAGCAGGGTGAAATTGTCCAGTTCCGAAAAGAGGATTTCCGGGATCATCTGGATATTCATGGCAGGCATGAAGATCAGCATGAACGCTACGGCTACCCCGCCGAGGGCGAAAGCGATCGGCATGCCGCTGAACAGCAGGATCAACGTTGTCGCCGCATACAAGAGGCCTTGTTCGAAAACACCCATGCTCATTCTCCCTTTTCCAGCGAAACCAGGTGCTCGTCAATGATCTGGATCAGGCACTGGACGCTAAGAGATGTCAGGCCAAAGGCCATGAAGAAGTAGGGAATCCAGAGCTTCGGGGCCCAGGGCGATTCGGTGACCCACCCTTGATCCCAGACCATATAGAAGAATTTCCAGGTGTAATAACTGACGAAGCTGCAAAAAATCAGAGAGGCCAGGTCAGCGACCAGGTAGCGCCAGCGGTTCCAGCGTGCCGACATGATGCTGTCCAACATCCCGATGCCGACGTGGCCGCGCTTGATCTGAGTATAAGCCGCAGCGAGGAAGGTCGAGGCCACCAGCATAAAGATGTTGAATTCGAGGCTCCAACTCGTCGGTGCATTGAAAAAGTAACGGACGACGACTTCGTAGGTCAGAGCCATAGTACAGATGATAATCATGACCGCGGAGAGGTATCCCATCAGGGTATTGACCTGCCCCACCGCGCGGCTGAAACCACGCCAGCATGTCTTCATTTCGCCTTCTCCCGAAAAAAGCGCCGCCCCGACTGCGGGGCGGCGCTGTCATTATTCTATTTGACGGATTCCGCCATTTCTATGAGCTGTTTGCCGTTCTTGACTTTTTCCTCGAAGGATTTCCAGGCGCTGGCTTTGGCTATTTTGCGCCATTGTTGGAAGGCCGCTTCGTCCATGTCGTGCACGGTCGCGCCTCCGGCGGCATAGGCCTTGGCGACTTCTTCGTCGTCCTTTTTGGCCTCGGCGATGGCGAAGGATTCCATGGAGGCCCCGACCTCGATTACGATCTTCTGTTGTTCCGGCGTCAGGCTGTTGAAGGTGGCCGTCGAAATCAGCAGCGGCTCGAACATGTACCAGAAGCTCTTGTCCCGTGCTGTGGTGACATGTTTGGCCTGCTCATACAAACGGAAGCTGACCAACGATCCGCTCGAGGTGACGGCGGAATCCAGCACTCCCTGCTGCAGGCCGTTGTAGACCTCGTTCGAGGGGATGCTGGTGATCGCCCCGCCGGCGGCGGCAAGCATCTCGTCCATCGCCTTGCCCGCGCCACGGGTTTTAAGTCCCTTGACATCGTCCGGGACGATGATCGGCTTGTCCTTCGAAACGATTCCGCCGGCCTGCCAGACCCAGGTCAGGATCTTCACGCCTTTTTCTTCAACGATCCGGGTCAGTTCCTTGCCGATCGGGGCAGTCTTCCAGGCCGCACCTTGTTCGTAGCTGGTAATGAGGGCCGGCATGAGGGTGATGTTGGTTTCCGGAATCTGACCACCGGAATAGGCCAGCGGGTACAGGGACATATCCAGCGATCCCATGGACATGGCATTGAACTGTTGCTTGGATTTCACCAGCGAACCTGAGGGGTAAATTTCAAACTTCAATTCGCCGTTGGTCCGCTTCTCAACCTCCTGGGCGAATTTCCGGCAGAGGCGATCGCGAAAATCCCCCTCATCGATGGTTCCGCCCGGGAACTGGTGGGAAATCTTGATCGTCTTGGTTTCAGCAAAGGCCGGAGTCGTAACATTGAGGCCCATCACCGTGAACGCCGCCAGCAGAAATCCAAGTACTAAATATCTGTAGCCCATGACATCATCCCTTTCTGTTTTGTGTGATCGCAAAAACCGGCATCGGCGATACCGGCACCTATACGGCCTTGTTCTTTTTCTCCCTGTCAAAAATGATCAGGGCGGCATGCTGATTCACCAGATGATCGTGCATGATTTTTTCAGCCGCCGCAGGGTTGCGGTTCTGAAAGGCGGCCAGCAGCATGCGGTGCTCGGAGAGAGACTCCTGTAACCGTCCCGGCAGTTGCAGCTGCCGCCCTCGGAGTAATTTCAGAAATTTCCGCAAATCATTGATGACTCGCTCCAGCCAGTAATTGCCCGCGAGCTTTTGCACCAGTTCGTGGCACAGACAGTTTTGCTCGAAATATTTATCGACATCGTTCGCCGCCGCGTATTTTTCAAGCTTCTTGTGTAATTCCTCCACCCGCCTTATGTCTGCTGGTTTGGCCTTTTTGACCGCTTCATAGGCACAGCGCCCCTCCAGCAAAGCCATTAAGGGAAAAAGTTCATCGATGTCCTGTTCCTTGAGCTCGGCGACAAAGCAGCCACGTCGCGGTTCGAGAACAACGAGGCGCTCTGCATGGAGAACCTTGAGGGCTTCGCGCATCGGCGTGCGGCTGATCCCGTATTCGGCAGCCAAAGCCTGTTCGTCGATCGCATCGCCAGGTTTCAGGTCCTGGGTATAGATTCGCTCCCTGAGGCGTGCGGCAACTTCCTGGTAAAGAGCTGGCGAGGCAATCTGAATGTTTTTACTCATAGGAGATCCCGGATGAAGTGAATGGTTTGATGGCGTAATTCATAATTATGAATTACTGTAATCCAAATTAAACAGAAGGGAATCGCCCTGTCAAGAAAATAATAACATTGTTTTATAATTACTCTATCTGGATATTATTATTCGATTAAAAAAGGCGTTTTATCAAATAGTTATCTCATATAAAGGTGTTTATGTTGTTTTTAATGACCAAGGAAATTGGGAATCCCGGGGGAAGGTGGGTTGAACGGACGAAAACAAAATACTCCAATAATAGGGAATTCACCGCACCCTCAGCGTATTCCACGGTTCTCCGGAGCCGAAAAGTTGCGTCAACTCTGACAGTTGACAGAAATTAGTTACACTAAGGAGAAGGTCTGCGATCGCACCCCGCCCTTAGCCTTTCATCAATCTCCCCGCGCCGGAATCGGAGGGCCCATCCCATGAGTATTCTCGGTCCGATCATCACCTGTATTTGCCTCCTGTCGGCCAGCGGCGCTCCGGCTTTGGGGGCGGAAAGCAGTTTTGCCGTCTGGCTGGACGAGCTCCGGACGGAAGCCATTTCCTCCGGAATCTCGCCAGAAACCGTGGAGGCGGCGCTAACCGATATCGAAGAACCGCTGCCGCGAGTCATCGAACTCGATCGCACCCAGCCGGAGTCGACGCAGACTCTGGAAGACTATGTCGCCGACCGGGTCAACGAGAAGCGGATCGTCAACGGGTCCAGGATGTTGAGCCGCTATCCGACCTGGCTCGGCCGGGTGGAACGAAAGTACGGCGTCAGGAGGCGCTTCATCGTCGCCTTGTGGGGGATCGAGAGCAGCTACGGCGAACACGCCGGAGGCTATCCTGTGATCCGTTCCCTGGTCACCCTGGCCCACGACGGGCGGCGCAGCGCCTATTTCCGCCGGGAACTCCTCGATGCCCTGCGCATTCTCGATGCCGGACATATCTCCCTCAAGGATCTGAAGGGCTCCTGGGCCGGGGCCATGGGACAATGCCAGTTCATGCCTTCTTCTTTTCTTCGCTATGCCGTCGATGCCGACGGCGACGGTCGCATCGACATCTGGAGTTCTGTTCCGGACGTACTGGCCTCGACGGCCAATTATCTCGCCCGGGTCGGGTGGCAGGACGGCCTGACCTGGGGGCGTCCCGTTCTCGTGCCGGAGAGATTCGACCTTAACCTGACCGGGCTGGAAAAAAGTCTCCCCCTTAGGGGTTGGCAGGCCCTCGGGGTGCGGCGCCAAAACGGAAAGGCCCTGCCGCGGCGCGATCTCGACGCCTCGCTGATCCTCCCCGAGGGTCCCGGCGGACCGGCGTACCTTGTATATGCCAATTTCCGGGCCCTTCTGGCCTGGAACCGTTCCAAGGCCTTTGCCGTTGCGGTCGGGACGCTTTCCGACCGGCTGGCGGCGCAACAGGAGAAGGGCAAGCCTTCGTCCCGCCGCTGAAGAGTCACCACTGTTTTTTTCGGAATCGGCAGGTCCTCCATGAACGGGAAGCGATTTCCCTATTTCTTCCCCATTTCATCCTTATTTCGGGGTTATTGTTGTTTTCAGCAACAGCAGTGACTTTTCTTCCGCCACTGAAATCGGGGATCGAAAACATGGGGAGCAGCACCGGCATTCAGGAGGTCGTCATGAGGAAAAACACCCTCTTCAAACGGATCATCGGACTTTTCGTCAGCCCTCTTCTCGCTCTCTGCCTCTTCTTTCCGGCGCCGCAAGCGCTGGCCCAGGACGGTTATGTTCAGGAATACGGCGACCAGGAGCCGTCCGGACAGTACAGCCGCGAGGAGCTTGCCCAGATGCTGGCGCCCATCGCCCTCTATCCGGACGCTCTTCTCTCTCAGATCCTGATGGCCTCGACCTACCCCATTGAAGTCATCGAGGCTGACCGCTGGGTCAACCGGAATCAGGGACTCAAAGGGGAGGCTCTGGACGATGCGCTCCTGAGCCGGGACTGGGATCCCAGCGTCAAGGCGCTCTGTCATTTCCCCTCCGTTCTGGCACTGATGAGCGAACATATCACCGAGACCACCCATCTCGGCAACGCCTTTCTCGCCCAGGAGGGGGAGGTCATGGGGATGGTCCAGGAACTGCGGGGTCAGGCCCTGGCCCAGGGGCATCTGGCGACGACCTCGGAGCAGAAGGTCATCGTCGAAAGGGAGACGATCATCATCGAGCCGGCCGCCCCCAGGGTGATCTACGTGCCGTACTATGATCCCTATTATGTCTATGGTTCCTGGTGGTATCCCGACTACCCCCCCTATTACTGGGGGCCCACAGGCGTGAGCCTCGGAGTCGGGATCAATTACTGGCCCGGCACCTACTTCAGTTTCACCTTCGGCTCCTGGAGCTATTTCGATTGGCCCCGCCGCATTATTTATGTCGATGTGCACAAGCGGCCAAGATATGTCAGGCACGACCGGTGGATTACCAGGACCGACCGCTGGCACCATGCCCCCGATCATCGGCGCGGTGTCGCCTACCGCGATAAGAGCACCGCCCGAAAATATGGTCAGTACCCCGGACATTCGAGGGATTTCGGCCGCGACCGCCGTGGTTTTCCCGAACAAGGCGATCGGGTGAGAAGCAGGGACGGAGGGCTCGACCGGGCGAGGTCCGAGCGGGAAAGGGGGGGGAATGATCGGGCGAGAGTCGAGCGTGACCGGCAGGAAGGGCCACGGGTGCAGAATCCGCCGTCTAAACGGTCTCCGGCAGTCAAGGTCGAGCGTCAGGAGCGGGCCGTCAAGACTGACCGTGACCGCTCTGAGCGCGACCGTGATCAGAGCAAGGTGCAGGAACGAACAAAAAAGGTCACTGGCGACCGCCAGGAGGTCGAACGGACCAGGGTCGAACGGCAAACGCCCCGCCGCGACAACGTTTTCGACCGCGTCGGGGAGGGGAGGAGGGAACGAGACTCGAGCGAACGCGGACGGACCAGCCGACAAGGCCGGACTGCCGATGACCGGGATGGTCGTGGGAAGAGAAGCGGCAGTGACGACTAGGGACGCAGGGGTCGGTGATCCGAAAAAACCATAAACCTCACTCCCTTTCAGCCGAAGGAGGCGCAAATGATAGGACGGCAAGCATCCCTTTTCAAAACGTTAGGGTGGATCCCCTTGCTCTCGATCCTGCTCATGCTCATGATCGCTCCCGCTCTGGCCGGCGAGGGTGCGGGTCAGAAACGTTTTGACTCTCCGCAGCAGGCGGCGGATGCCCTGGCTGCGGCGACCCGGAACAATGACGATGCCGAATTGCTGGCTCTTTTCGGCCCCGAAGCCGAGGATCTTGTTTCCTCCGGCGACCCGGTCGCCGATCAATACGGCCGATCACGTTTTTTGCAGGCATACACGGAGAAGCACAGGCTCGAAACGGTGGCGGAAGGGAAGGCGGTGCTTTTCGTCGGCAGCAAGGATTATCCTTTCCCGATCCCCGTTGTTGCTCGGGGGGAGGCCTGGCTTTTTGATACCGAGGCCGGAAAGGAGGAAATCCTCAACCGGCGGATCGGCAGAAACGAGCTGCACACCCTCGAGGTGATGCAGGCCTATACAGACGCCCAGCGGGAGTATGCCTGCATGAAGCTCAACGGCGGCACCCAGGAGTTCGCCCAGAAGCTCTCCAGCAGCCAGGGGAAGAAGGATGGGCTCTATTGGCCGGCCGCGGAGGGGGAAAAAGAGAGTCCTTTCGGCCCCCTCATCGCCAGGGCGATTGCCAAGGGGTATGAGGGCGTTCTGGAAAAAGACCCTCCGGAACCCTTTCAGGGCTACTATTTCAAGATTCTCCAGGGGCAGGGGCCGCATGCCGACGGGGGGGCTTTCGATTATGTCGCCGACGGCAAGATGGTCCTCGGCTTCGCCCTGGTCGCCTATCCGGCCAAGTACGGGGCTTCGGGGATTATGACCTTCATCGTTAACCAGGCCGGGGTGATCTATGAAAAAGATCTCGGGGAAGGGACAGCCGAAGCAGCCGGCGCCCTGACCGTCTTTGATCCCGACGAGACCTGGGCAAGGCATGAAAAACCCGCCGCG
Source organism: Desulfuromonas soudanensis (assembly GCF_001278055.1). Lineage (NCBI taxonomy): Bacteria > Pseudomonadati > Thermodesulfobacteriota > Desulfuromonadia > Desulfuromonadales > Desulfuromonadaceae > Desulfuromonas > Desulfuromonas soudanensis. Next base: position 438,621 of record NZ_CP010802.1, read on the forward strand.
CCCTGACTGGCGATCCGAGGGAGGAAGCCTTTGTCCGGGTGCCGGACCTGATAGGAGAGGCGATGGAAGAGGAGGAGATCACCGAGCGGTACAACAGGGAAACGGGTCTCATCGAAATCCGTTGCCGCCGGTGTGAAAACGCCGAGGATCTGCCGACGAGAAGACGGAAGAGGCACGAATACGCCCTCTTTCTGCCGGAATGGATCGAAGCGACAAAGCCTCGCCGATTCGCCCGCGGCTCGGGGGGAAACTGCACCCAGAGGGGGCTTGTGATGCAAAACGAGCTGGTTTGCCTCGAGTGCGGCAATATGAGCTGAGGTGCGTCCAGTACCGGGAAGGCTCTTGACGCCTGGGCTGGGAGCGGTTACCATGGCCCCTGGACATTTCATTAGATTCCCACCCCGAACTCCATTTTCCTCCGCGAGAAATCATGCTGGCCAGGATATTCAGAATCAAGCGCGCCGAAGCGTTCGACGAATCGGCGGCAGAAAAGGCCGGACGGCTCTTTGCCGGCGGGAAGAACTGCACCCAGGCGGTGCTGCAGGCGACCACGGGGATCGACGATCCGCAGCTGATGGCGGTTGCCGAAGCCTTCGGCGGCGGCATCGGCGGCAGCAAGTGCCTGTGCGGCGCCATCTCCGGCGGCGTCATGGCTCTCGGGCTGCGGGGAGAAGGTAAAAAGAGCGCCGCCCTGGTGGCAGCCTTCAAGGAGCGCAACCGGGCGACCTGCTGCAGCGCCCTCTCCCGTGATTTCAAGTGGAAGAGCCGCGAACATCTGACCAATTGTCGGCGCATCACCGAAGAAACCGCCGGAATCGTCGCCGGCCTCCTCATTTAGGACACTGGCCGCCAGAACCACCTCCGGTTTATGTCGAAAAAACAGCCGCCTCTCCCGATGGAGAGGCGGCCTTTTTTTTCGTAGCCAGTCTTCTGGAGACAGTCCTTGGGGCGGGCGCTACAGCAAGAGATAAAGGATCGGCAGGGTCGCAAAGGAGGCGATGATCCCGACCCCCACCAGGGCGATGGCCAGCTCGCTCTCCATTCCCGCCACCACCGCCAGGGCGCCGGCGGTCACCATCGGCGGCATGCCGGCCTCGAAGACGGCAATGTCGACGGCCAGGCCGTTCATCCCCAGCAGGCGGCAGACGACCAGCGCCGCCAGGGGGGCGATGAGCAATTTGATAAAGAGCCCATAGCTCAAGGGGGCAAAGACGCTGGGATTGAGCCGCCAGCGCAACTGCAGGCCGATGGCGGTCATAACCAGGGGCGTCAGGCTCAGGGAGACGCCGTGGAGGGCCGAAGCGATCGCTTCGGGATAGGGCCAGGGGCGCAGCGCCAGGCCGACCACCGCGGCAATGGTCGGCGGGAAGGTCAGCGCCCGGCGGGCGACGGAGGAGATTTTAAGGGTCCCCTCCCTGCCGTACATGGCGAGGATCAGCGAGCCGTAGAGGGAGAAGATCAGCATGGTGCCGATCTGGTCGTAGACGATCAGGTAGGGAATGCCGGCCGACCCGAAAAAGGCATTGACCATCGGCACCCCCATGAAGGAGGTGTTGCCGACCGGCACGACGAGGAGCAGCACACCGGTCTTGGCGCGACTCCAGCCGAACTGCCGCGATGCCAACAGGATCAGGACCACGGAAAGAAGGAGCATCCCCCAGGGGACGACTGCCGCCACGAGCGCCTCCTTCCCCAGTTCGAGTTGGGGCATCTTGAGGAGGATCAGCGCCGGCAGTGAAACGTAGAGGGCGAACATGTTGAGCACCTGCGCCGATTCCTTGGGGAACGCCTCCAGCCTTCGAAAGAGGAGGCCGAGCCCGACAAAAACTCCGATCAGGATCAAATTGGTCATAACACTCCAGGGCGGTCGGTGGGGGCCGGTTCCAGGGAATTATTGTTTTTCGGGGGGAGAAGGAAGAAGGAAGAAGGAAGATGACACCAGAAAAGTCTTCAAAATCAGGAGTCCTCTCCGGCTCTCAGCTCTCTCAAGTCTCTCCGTTGAAAATGAATGTTCACAGGCGGACAAGTGTCACGCCGAGCACCGGAAAAGTCAAGGGGGACGAAGCCAAGAGCCCGGTTCCACAAAGGGAAGCCGGGCTTTTCATCTTTACAGAAAAAGATTTTCGTCGCGTCGTCGCGTCGTCGCGTGAAACCCGCCCTTGGTTTTTCCCAAGGTCATGGCAGGCGACCCTTTCAGGGGGTGACCGCTCACCAAAAAATCAGGACCTTTGCCTCACGCGACGCCGCGACGACGCAACGCTTTTAGGGCAGAAGAACTCTAGTCGGGGGTCGCCTCGCCGAGAAGTTCAATGATGTGCATGACCTTCGTGTCGAGGCCGGCCTTTTTGACCCCCCAGGCGAGCTGCAGCTGGCAGCCGGGGTTGCCGCTGACGAGGATTTCAGCGCCAGTCTCGACGACGTTGGAGAGCTTGCGGTCGAGTATCTTCTGGCTCTCTTCGGTGAACTTGAGGCCGAAGGTCGCCGCCGAGCCGCAGCACCAGCTCGCTTCCTTCATTTCGCGGAAGTCGATTCCGGGAATCGCCCGAATCACCTTTCGCGGCTGGGCGCTGATCCCCTGGGCGTGGCAGAGGTGGCAGGGCTCGTGGTAGGTGACCGAGGCGTTGACCGGCTTGAGCCCCTCGCTGCGCACCCCGACTTCGGCCAGGAGTTCGGAGACGTCGCGGATCTTGGCGCGGAAGGCGGCAAGTTTGCCGTGGTCAGCGCGCCCCTCGAGCATCTCCTCGTATTCCTTGAGGGCGCTGCCGCAGCCGGCGCAGTCGGTGACGATGTAGTCGAAGTCCTGCGCCAGAAAAAGCTCGAGATTGTGCAGCATGAGGGCGCGGGCGGTGTCGCGGTCCCCCTCGGTGAGGTGGGGGGCGCCGCAGCACTTCTGGTCCCTGGGGGTGACGACTTCGAACCCCTGGTGGGCCAACACCTTCACCGTCTGCCGGGCGACCTCGGCGTACATCAGGCTCATGACGCAGCCGAGAAAGTAGCCGACCCGGCCGCGCCTGGCGCCGCCGGCGGGGATGACCTCGGGGAGTTGCAGGCGCAGCGGCTTGTGCAGCTCGGGGATCATCCCCTCGGCCTTCTCCATCCACTTCGGCGCGAGTTTGAGGGCGCCGCTGTGGCGGAGGAGCCACTGGATGCCGAGTTTCTGGTAGATGCGGGCCGGGATCATCGCCGTCTCGAGGAGCTCGGGAGAGGGGAGCATCTTTTCGAGAATGAAGGAACGGAAGGCCTTCTGCATCCCCTCCAGGGGGTAGATGCTCTGAACCTGGGCGCGACAGGTCTCCATGATCTCCCCGGCGTGCACACCCGAGGGGCAGGCGGTGGTGCAGGCGCGACAGTCGAGGCAGAAAAAGGCCTCTTCTTTTATCGCCGGGGTGAACTCGAGTTTCTGCTCGGCCACCGCCCGGGCCAGGGCGACGCGGCCGCGGGGGCTGGAGCGTTCCCGCCCGGTGAGGGCGTAGGTCGGACAGGTCGGCAGGCAGAAGCCGCAGCGCATGCACTGGATGATCGATTCGTAGCTCGGCGCATCTTTCGGTGCGAAATTGCCCAGGGGCTTATCGGGAGACACGGAAGCCCTCCTCTACGTTGACCCTGGCGCCGGGCCCCTCGTCGTCGAAGATCTTGCCGGGGTTGAAGATCCCTTCGGGGTCGAAGGCGGCCTTGATCCGTTTCATGACGGCGATGCCGCCGTCGCCGACCTGCTGCCTGAGGTACCCCTTCTTGGCCAGGCCGATGCCGTGCTCGCCGGAGACGGTGCCGCCGATGGAAAGAACCATGTCGTAGAGTTCGGCGAAGAAGGCGTGGGCCCGCTCCATCTCGTCGTGGTCGCGCTCGTCGCAGAGGACCGTCGGGTGCAGGTTGCCGTCGCCGGCGTGGCCGAAGGTGCCGACCTTGAGGCGGTACTTTTCGGTGAGGCGCTCGATTTCGGCAAAGGTTTCGGCGAGGCGCGAGCGGGGGACGGTGGCGTCTTCGAGAAGGGTGGTGGGGGAAACCCGGGCCAGGGCCGACAGCGCCGTGCGGCGGGCGGCGGCGAGATTGGCGGCCTCGGCGGCGTCCTTGGCGACGTGAATCTCGGCGGCCCTGACCTCCCTGAGAATCGCCTCGACGGCGGCGGCTTCTTCGGCGACGACGACAGGATGGCCGTCGACCTCGATGAGGAGGAGGGCGGCCATGGACCGGGGGAGGCCGATGGCGGCGTAGTCCTCGACGCAGTTGATGGTCATTTTGTCCATGATTTCCAGCGTCGCCGGGATGATCTTGGCGGCGATGATTTTCGACACCGCCTCTCCGGCGGTGCGAATGTCGTCGAAGTAGGCGAGGAGGGTGCGTTTGTCCTGCGGCGGCGGGATGAGTTTGACGGTGACCTCGGTGATGAAGGCCAGGGTCCCCTCGCTGCCGACGAGGAGGTCGCGGAAGGAGTAGCCGGCCACGTCCTTGACCGCCTTGCCGCCGGTCCTGATGATCGAGCCGTCGGCGAGAATGGCCGTCAGCGCCATGACGTAGTCGCGGGTGACGCCGTACTTGAGCCCGCGCAGGCCGCCGGCGTTTTCGGCGACGTTGCCGGCGAGGGTCGAGGTCTTCTGCGATCCGGGATCGGGGGGGTAGAAGAGCCCCTTGGCGGCGACGGCGTTGAAGAGATCGAGGGTGACGACCCCGGCCTGGACCGTGGCGGTGAGGTTCTCCTCGTCGATTTCGAGGATTTTGTCCATGCGCGAGATGCACAGGACCATCCCCCCTTCGGCGGGGACGGACCCTCCCGAGAGGCCGGTGCCGGTGCCGCGGGGGACGATGGGGAGCCCTTCGCGGCGGGCGATCTCGATGGCCGCCTGCACCCCTTCGGTGCTGGTGGGGAAGACGGCGACCTCCGGGAGGTGGTGGACCCCCGGGGTGGCATCGTAGCCGTAGACGAGAAGGTCTTCCTTTTCGTGGTAGACGTTTTCCTTCCCCAACCTTTCGATCAGGTGCTCGATGGCGGTCTGTGAAATCATGGCGTCCTTGGCTTCCTGAATATGTTCGGGGGCTACGGCATGGGGTGAGGGGCAAGAGGGCTTAAAAACCTTCTTCCCTGTACCCTTCGGGAATGCGCACTACCAGCACCGGCCGTCCGGTGCCGTGGAGGACCTTGCTGGTGGTGTTGCCGAGAACGGCTTCGCCGAGGACCGTGTGGCGGTGCGATCCCATGACGATGAGGTCGGCGTCGATCTCCTCGGCCACGGCGAGAACGACCTGGGCCGGCTGCCCCTCGACGATACGGATATCGCTCACTCCGCACCCCTCGGGCCCATCGCCGTTCTCCTCCTTTTCGCAGAGGGCGCGGATACGGCGGCGCAGGTTCTCCTTCACCGCTTCCCGTCCCTTTTTGTGCATTTCTTCCGACATGGCGTGGGAGATGTGCAGCTCCACCAGGCTCTGGGCGAAGGGAGAGAGCGGTTCGATGCCGCTGACGGCGACGATTTCCGCCTTGTGCAGGCGGGCCAGGGCCAGGGCGTAGCGAAAGACGTACGGGGCGGCGGGGCCGAGGCCGGTGGCGTAAACGATTTTTCTGATTTTCGGCAACATGAGTTCACTCCGCAGTCATAGATGTCGTTTGGGGACCTGTCCCGTCTTCGTCCGGGACTCTAGTTTCCGCCGAAGAAGACGCCGGGGAGCCAGGTGACGATCTCGGGAAAAACGACCATCACCGCCAGGCCGGCGAGTTGAATGCCGACAAAGGGGACGATCCCGCGGTAGATGTCCCCCATGGTGTATTCCGGCGGGGCGACCCCCTTGAAATAAAAGAGGGCGTAGCCGAAGGGGGGGGTGAGAAAGGACGTCTGCAGGTTGATGCAGATCAGCATGGCGAACCACAGGGGGTCGAAGTTGAGGTCCATGGCGATGGGGGTGAAGATCGGCACCACCACCAGAAGAATAGCGGCCCAGTCGATGAACATCCCCAGAAAGAAGACGACGGCCATCATGATGGCCAGGACCACGTAGGGGCTGACGTCCATGCCGAGCAGGGTGTCGGCGACGACATCGCCCCCCCCCATGCTGAGAAAAACGACGCTGAAGAGTTTGCCGCCGATGAAGAGGGCCATGATCATGGCGGTCGTCCGGGCGGTCGACAGGGACGCCTGGGTGATGACGTCCCAGTTGAGCTTGCGGCTGAAGGCGGCGAGGATCAGGGCGCCGACGCATCCGAGGGCGGCGGCCTCGGTCGGAGTGGCGACGCCGGCCAGAATGGTCCCCATGACGATCAGGATCAGGCCGAAGGGGGGGACGAAATTTTTCATGGTCATGGTGATTTTCTGGGCGGCGGAAAAGGTGCGCTCTTCCAGGGGGATCGGCGGTCCGAGCTTCGGATTGATTCCGCAGCGAACGGCGACGTAGAGCAGGTAGAGGCCGGAGAGAAAGAGTCCCGGAAGGATGGCTGCGGCGAAAAGGTTGCCGACGGAGGTTTCCTTCATCCCCGTCAGGCCCCCGTAGACGACGAGCATGATGCTCGGCGGAATGAGAATCCCCAGCGTCCCCGAGGAGCAGATGATCCCCGCCGACAGGCTGCGGTCATAGCCGCGCCGCAGCAGCGCCGGGCCGGCCATCAGTCCCATGGCGACGACGGAGGCGCCGATGATCCCGGTGGTGGCGGCAAAGACGGTGGACACGACGACGACGGCGATGCCGAGACCGCCGCGAAGACCGCCGAGGACGATATAGAGAGCATCGAAGAGCCCCTCGGAGACCTTGGACCGGTCGAGGACCTGGGCCATGAAAATGAAGAGGGGGACGGCGACAAGGGTGTAGTTGAGGAAAATTCCCCAGGCGTTGTTGACGAAGAGGTCGAGGAGCGCCGGGACGTTGAAGCCGTAGTCGATCAAGCCGAAAATGGTGGCCACGGCCGCCAGGGTGATCGCCAGGGGGTGCCCCATGGCGATTGAGGCGACCAGCGTAAGGAACATGAGAATGGTAAGAATTTCGGGGGTCATAAAAGACGTCTCCAGAGGCGGACCTGCTGCTGATCCATTAGTTGCGGAGGGAACGGAAATCCTGGATCAACTTCGAGATTCCCTGCAAAAGCAGGAGGACAAAGCCGATGGCCATGAGTATTTTATAGGGATAGATGGCCGGCGCCCAGGAGGAGGACGCAAGTTCCCGCCCTTGCCAGGAGGTGTTGGCATAGATGATCGACCACACGGCCAGCAGACCGACCGTCGGGATGAAGTACGCCAGGTTGGCGACGATGCGCAGGATGGTCCGGGGGCGGGGCGAGAGTCGCGCTTCGAAAATATCGATGGAAACATGGCCATCGTGCTTGTGGGCATAGGCCAGGGCGAGCATGAAATGGACGCCGTAGATAAATACGGTCAATTCAAAGGCCCAGGCGGTCGGGGCGTTGAATCCGTAGCGCATCACCACCTCGTAGGCGACCACGCCGATGAGGGGGAGAATCAGGAACGAAGACCAGAATCCGATCTTCTCGTTGAGAGAATCTATCCATTTGGCAATCTGGAGCATGAGAGCCTCGCATTGGTTTAATGGTACGCTTCCTCTTTTGGGAAGAGGGCGGGGGCGCTCTGCCCCCGCCCTTGTTCAACGCTGATTACTGGAGCCTTTTGCCCTTGATGAAATCCTCCAGGGGCCAGGGGGTCAGGCCGCTGCGAACTTCCCGCCACTGGGAGAAATCCTCTTTGAACTTCTCCTGGGAGTCGAGGGTTTTCTTCACGTCGGGATGTTTGGTCTTGAGATCGTCCAGGTATTCCTTGGTTTTTTTGGCAAAGGCCGTGATGGCCTCGTCGTCCATGCGCACGAATTCCACCTTCTCCTTGAAGAGCTTGATCGCATCGATGTTCAGGTTTTCCTGCCAGGCGGTGGACCAGAGCTGGGTCTCCTTGGCGGCGATGTCGACGATCCACTTCAGGTCGGCGGGGAGTTTGTTGTAGGCATCCTTGTTGAAGAAGAGGGCGCACTGCACCGAAGGCTGATGAACGCCGGGCTCGATGACGTATTTGGTGATTTCGTCAAAACCCATCGGGAAGTTGATGGCCGGGGAGCTGAACTCGGCGGCGTCGATGACGCCGCGCTCCAGGGCCAGGTAAACCTCGCCGCCGGGGAGGGGGGTGACGGAGGCGCCGAGGCTGTTCATGATATCCATGTACCACCCCGGGGTGCGGACGCGCATCCCCTTGAAGTCGGCCATCTTGGTCGCCTTCTTGTTGGAGAAAAAGCCCATCTCCTGCCCGCCGTTACCCCCCGGCAAGGCGTAGAGGTTGTAGCGGCCGTAAAGCTCCTGCATCTGCTCGAGGCCGCCGCGCTCGTAGAGCCAGATATTGTAGCCTTCGGTGTCGAGTCCGAAGGGGACGGAGGCGAAGGAAACGAAGTTTTCGTTCTTCCCTTTCCAGTAGCCGGGCCAGTCGTGGCCGACTTCGGCGGAGCCCTTGCTCACCGCGTCGAAGCTTTCCATGGCGCCGACCAGTTCGCCGGCGGAGAAGAGCTTGATTTCGAGGCGGCCGCCGGAGGCGAGGGCGACGCTGTCGGCGAAGTGCTGGGCCATGTCGTAGAAGAGGAGTCCCTTGGACCAGGGCATGACCATCTTCCATTTGAACTCTTCCTTGCTCGTCTTGATGGTGCGCAGCTCCTTCTTGACTTCCTCGTGACGCTTGTCGGCGCCGAACTTTTCGCGCTTGGCGGCAAAGGCGCCTGGCGCCAGGACCAGGGAGAGGGCCACCATCAAGCTGAGGATCAGGCCAGATCTTTTCATCGTGCGACTCCTTTTGTCAGGGTTGAATAAGCGCCGGCAGGGGGGTCTGCCGCGACCTCAGGGCACCTCGGGATCGGGGGTGCCGTAAAAAGTGGTGATTGGTAAGGCCAATTATTTCCCTTACCATAAGCGAAGGGTTTTAACCGGTCAAGCAAAAAATAAAACGCTGTCTTTTTATTTTTCGGCTTTTGCCGACCTCTCCTTGTCCTCGAGCGCCTGCTGCAGTTTGCGCGAAGCGGTGGCCTGGCTGATCCCCAGGGCGGCGGCGATGTTGCGGGTCGTGCCGTATTCCTGCTGCGCCTTGAGCAGGATCTCGGCTTCATAGCCGGCGACCATCTCCTTGAGGGTCTGGCCGGGGTGAAGAAGCGGGTCGCTGGCCAGGCCGAAGGCCCGGGTCGGTTCGATCCGGTCGCTGCGCGACGTCACCACCAGGCGCTCCACGGCATTTTCCAGTTCGCGGATGTTTCCCGGCCATTGGCCGGCGGCGAGCTGGCGGACCAGGGCCGGGGAGAATTCCTTGTAGCAACGGTGCTTGCGGTTGAATTTGCCGAGAAAGTAGCGGATCAGCACCGGAATGTCCTCCCGCCTCTCCCGCAGGGGGGGGAGGGGGATCGGCACCACGTTGAGCCGGTAATAGAGGTCTTCGCGAAAGCCCCCCGTCGCCACCAGTTTGGCCAGATCCTTGTTGCTGGCGGCGATGATCCGGACATCGACGGTCGTCGCCTCCCGCCCGCCGACCTTGAAGAAGCTGCGGTCCTGCAGGACCCAGAGGAGCTTGGACTGGATGTGGATCGGCAGTTCGGAGATCTCGTCGAGAAAGACTGTCCCGCCGTCGGCCAGCTCGAAAAAGCCCGGCTTCCCCCGGCGGTCGGCCCCGGTGAAGGCGCCGGCTTCGTAGCCGAAGAGCTCCGATTCGATGAGGGATTCGGGGATGGCGGCGCAGTTGACCTGGATCAGGGGCTTGCCCTTGCGTTCGCTGGAGCGGTGAATCAGTTTGGCGAGGAGGCTTTTGCCGACCCCCGACTCCCCGGAGAGGAGGATGGTCGAATCGGTAATCGCCACCTGCAGGGCGAGGTCGATGACCTCGTTCATCCGCTCGCTGCAGGTGATGATGTCCTCTTCGGAGAGGAACTGGCTGCGGGCCGTATCGGCATCGATTTTCTGGCTGTACTGGACCACCGTGAGGTCCCAGATGGTATTGACGATCAGCCTGATTTTCCCCCGGTCGTCGAAGATCGGCCGCCCCTTGACCAGCAGCTTGCGGCCGGTCTTGGTCGAGTAGGTGGCGGTGACCGGGCTTTTGCGCTCGAGCACCAGCAGACTGGCCGACCCGGTGAAGTAGTTGTCCGGGCCGACCAGATCGTAGAGGCTTTTTCCCGCCAGTTCGGCGTTGGTAAAGCCCGACATCTCCTCGAAGGTGCGGTTGACGGCAATCGTCACACCCTGGCCGTCGACCAGGTAGATGCCGTTGTAGAGGTTGTCGAAGACGATTTCGAGCAGTTCCTTGTCCATGGATCCTCGCCTCGGAAGGGGGTCGATCTCAGGTGGCGGTCCAGCCGCAGTCCATGGTCAGCATCGAGCCGGTAAAGCAGGCGGCCTTGTCGGCACAGAGATAGAGGACGAGATCGCCGATTTCGCTCGGCTCGATGAGGCGCTTGACGGCGGCGTTTTTCAGCATGATCGTTTCGATCACCTCCTCGGGAGAGAGGTTGTGGAGTTTGGCCTGGTCGGCGATCTGCCCGTCGACCAGGGGGGTGCGGACGTAGGCCGGACAGATGGAGTTGACGGTGATGCCGAAGGGACCCCCTTCGAGGGCCGTGGTCTTGGTCAGCCCGGAAACGCCGTGCTTGGCGGAGATGTAGGCGCTCTTGAAGGGGGAGGCAATGAGGCCGTGCACCGAGTTGATGTGGATGATCCGTCCCCATCCGTTCTCCTTCATCGACGGCCAGCAATAACGGGTGAGGAGGAAGGGGGCGGTGAGCATCAGGGCGATCATGAAGTCCCATTTGTCTTCGGGGAACTCCTCGATGGGGCTGACGTGCTGAATGCCGGCGTTGCTGATCAGGATGTCGACGCGTCCGAAGTTGTCGAGGGCCGTCTGGACCAGTTTCTTGCAGTCGGCCCGCAAAGAGAGATCGGTGCGGACGAAGAGGGCGCCGATCGCTGCCGCCTCGCGGCTCCCCGTCTCCTGGTTGATGTCGGCCATGACGACCTGGTGGCCGGTGGCCGCCAGCGACTGGGCAACGGCCAGGCCGATGCCGCTGGCCGCGCCGGTGACGATGGCAATTTTTTTGGGCATGGTCTCTCTCCTTACCAATGCTTGAGGTTGGCGGCGATTTCGAAGGGACAGCCGGTCTTTTCCCGCACCATCTCGAGGGTTGCCCCGGGGGGGAGTTCGAGGAGGGTCAGGCCCCGGCCACGGGCGACGCTGAAGACCGCCAGGTCGGTGACGATCATGTCGACCACCTCTTTGCCGGTCAGGGGCAGGGTGCATTCGTCGAGGATTTTGGCCGAGCCGTCCTTGGCGCAGTGATCCATCATGATGATGATTTTTTTCACCCCCGAAACCAGATCCATCGCTCCCCCCGGGCCCTTGACCATGCTCCCGGGGATCATCCAGTTGGCCAGGTCGCCTCTTCCCGAGACCTGCATGGCGCCGAGGACCGAAAGGTCGATGTGCCCGCCGCGCACCATGGCGAAGGACTCGGAGCTGTCGAAGAAGGCCGCCCCGGGGAGCCAGGTGACGGTCTGCTTTCCGGCGTTGATCAGATCGGCGTCCTCCTCTCCCTCCCTGGGGAAGGGGCCGACGCCGAGGAGGCCGTTTTCGGCGTGGAGGGTGATGTTGATTCCCTCCGGGATGTAGTTGGCGACCAGGGTCGGCATGCCGATGCCGAGGTTGGCGTACATGCCGTCGGTAAACTCCCGGCTGATGCGCTGGGCCTGCCATTGCCGGATCGGCGAAAACCCCTTGACCGATACCTGGCCGGCCAGGGTGCGCTGTTCGATGGGCTTTTCGTGCCGGGCGCCGATGAGGATGCGATCGACGTAGTTCCCCGGAACGTGGACCTGGTGCGGGTCGATTTCGCCGATTTCCACTACTTCCTCGACCTCGGCGACGCAGAGGCGGCCGGCCTTGGCACAGGCCGGGTTGAAGTTGCTGGCGGTGTAGCGGAAGATCAGGTTGCCGGCCCGGTCGGCCTTCCAGGCCTTGACGATGGAGAGGTCGGCGACGATGCTCTCTTCGAGCACGTACTCCTTGCCGCCGAAGCTCTGCACCGGTTTCCCCTCGGCGAGGACCGTCCCGTAGCCGGTCCGGGTGAAGAAGGCCGGGATGCCGGCGCCGCCGGCGCGTAGCTTCTCGGCCAGCGTCCCCTGCGGGGTCAGTTCGAGCTCGAGTTCGCCGCTGAGATACTGTTTCTCGAAGATGGCGTTTTCGCCGACGTAGGAGGAGATCATCTTTTTGATCTGGCGGGTCTGCAGGAGGAGGCCGAGCCCGAACTGGTCGACTCCGGCATTGTTGCTCACCACGGTCAGACCCTTGACCCCCGAATCGCGCAGGGCGACGATGAGGTTCTCCGGGATGCCGCAGAGGCCGAAGCCGCCGGCGGCGATTGTCATGTTGTCGTGCACCAGCCCTTTGAGGGCCTCTTTTGCCTCGGTGTAGATCGGTTTCATGGTGGCTCGGAGCTCCTGGAATCTAGAGAAGTTCGATGAGGACGGCCACGGCCTCGCCGCCGCCGATACAGAGGGTGGCGATGCCGTAGCGCTCCCGGCGCAGCTGCATCTCATGCAGCAACGTGGTCAGCAGACGGGCCCCGCTGGCGCCGACGGGGTGGCCGATGGCGCAGGCCCCGCCGTTGACGTTGACCCGCTCGGGGTCGAGGCCGAGCTGGCGGATGGCGATGAGCGGCACGGCCGCAAAGGCCTCGTTGATTTCGAAGAGACCGACCTGATCCAGAGAGATCCCGCCTCTGGCGACGACCCGGCGGATCGCCTCGACGGGCGCCTCGCCGAAGAGCTCGGGAGCAAGGCTGTTGGTGGCCGCGGCGGCGATTTTCGCCAGGGGATTGAGGCCGTACTCCCGGACGGCATCGGTTCCGGCGAGGAGGGCGAGGGCGGCGCCGTCGTTGATGGTCGAGGCGTTGCCGGCGGTGAGGGTGCCGGTCTTGCTGAAGGCCGGACGCAGGGTCGAAAGTTTCTCCGGGTCCCCCCGGAACGGTTCCTCGTCGCGATCGACGGTGACCTCCCCCTTGCGGCCGCTCTTCACCACCGGGACGATTTCCCTCTCGAAGCGGCCGTCTACCACGGCGGCGCGGGCCCGCCGGTAGGAGCGGGCGGCAAAGGCATCCTGCTCCTGGCGGGTGAGGCCGTAGCCGGCGACCCAGGCTTCGGTGATCTCCCCCATGTGCCGCCCCGAGTCGGGGTCCTGCAGGGCGTCGTAGATCATCAGGTCGAGGATTTCGCCGTGCCCCATGCGCTGGCCGAAGCGGGCCTTTTGCAGGGCGTAGGGAGCAAGGGACATGCTCTCCATGCCGCCGGCCAGAGCCAGCTGCGACTCGCCGAGGCGGATGCCGTCGGCGGCGAGCATGATCGATTTGAGTCCGCTGCCGCAGACCTTGTTGATGGTCATGGCGTGAACCCTGTCGGGGAGTCCGGCCTGGCGCATCGCCTGGCGGGCCGGGGCCTGGCCGCTCCCGCCCTGCAGGACCTGGCCGAGAATCACCTCGTCGATCCGGTCGAAGGCAAAGGGCTGATCCTTGAGCAGGGCGCCGATCACCCCGGCGGCCAGGGTCGGTGCCGGCACATCGGCCAGGGCGCCGCCGAAGGAGCCGAACGGGGTACGCAGAGCGTTTAACAAGAAAACTTCGGACATAAGGGACCTCCGGCTTGCGGTGGGGAAAGATGGTAACTTATAAGAGCAAGGGTCGTTCCAATTGGGAAAGCTGTTTTAAAACTGCTGTTTAGTCGATTCTGGCTGCAAAGAGAAGTAGGGTTCTGACTTAATATCGAGTCAAACGGTTCCTGATTGGGAAATAAAATGAAATAAAACAACAATATAGCTTCTGATTCAAAAAGAAGTCAAATTTGTCATGGTTGACTCAAACCGTTCCACCTCTCTTCCTTGAAGCACAATTCAGCCGATTTGCAAGGGATGCGGAACTTTTGCCGGCGATGTCCGGCTGGAGCGCAGGGGCGGATTGCACGGCCCGCCGCGGCGTAAGGGGGCTCTTTCGGGGGTCGGATGTGAAAATAACGGTTTTTTAGACTTGACCTGAAAAGGGCAATTGGCTAGGATATCTCAAAAGTGGTAAGACCAATTGACAATAGGCGGAGGGCGGTGCCCTTCGTCGGAAGAGAGGTCCCATGTCCCAGGACGCGTTACGACAGCAGTTTGTTCAGGTCGCCGGCAGAATCGGCGCCGAGGTGGTCGCCTTCTCCGATATCGCCGGAGCGGTCGCCTATATTGCCGAACGGGCCGGCGGCCCCCTCCTTCTCCCCCCCTTTGCCAGCAGCCAGCGGGAGGACTTGGGGGAGAAACTTCGCCTCGCCGGCTGCCAGGTGATCGAAGGGGATCTGCGCCCTCAGGCGGCCTCCGCCGCCGCCGGGGTTACCGGTGCCAACTTCGCCCTCGCCGACACCGGCAGCGTCGTTCTCGAGAGTACCGCCGAGGCGATCCGCCTCGCCACCACCCTCCCCGAGCGCCACTTCGTCCTTCTCGACCCGGCGACCATCGTCGCCGACGGCCTGGCCGCCGTGCCGATCCTGCGGCGCTTTCACCAGCTGGCGCCCCGTAATTACCTGGCTTATATCAGTGGTCCGAGTCGCACCGCCGACATCGAGCGGGTTTTGACCATCGGCGTCCACGGCCCCTGCGAGCTGCACATCCTGCTCGTCGAAGGGATTTCCGGCGATTTCTTCGAGATGTAGGAATAAAGGATCCGACCGATCGGTCCGATCCGACCGATCGGTCCGATATTCAAGGGGAAACAACATGAACAAAGAGAGAAGCCGCAAATACAAGACCCGTGTCAGCGAGGCGATTGCCACCCCCCGCCTGCAGGACGCCCTGCACAAGTTCGGCGACGCCTTCGTCGTCTCGCGCCAGAACGCCTTTGCCGGTCTCGACTTCGAGGAACTGCGCACCGAAATCGCGGCGATGAAGGACGATGTCCGGCAAAATCGCCAGAGCTACCTCGCAGAGTTCATCGGCAAGGCCGAGGCGTCCGGCGCCAGAGTCCACCTGGCCCGCACCGCGGCCGAGGCCAACGACTACATCGCCGACCTTGCCGCAGCGCGGGGCGTGAAGCTTGCGGTGAAGAGCAAGAGCATGGCCAGCGAGGAGATCCATCTCAACAAGGCCCTCGAGAAGGCCGGGGTCAGGGCCCTGGAGACCGACCTCGGCGAGTGGATCATTCAGCTTGCCGGCCAGCGCCCCAGCCACATGGTCATGCCGGCCATCCACATGTTCAAGGAGGAGGTCGCCGAGCTCTTCTCCAAAGTCACCGGCCAAACGGAGGCCCCCGAGATCGGGCACCTGGTCAAGGTCGCCCGCGCCCAGCTGCGCCAGGGGTATCTCGACGCCGACATGGGGATCTCCGGGGCCAACATCGCCGTCGCCGAGACCGGCGGCATCGCCCTGGTGACAAACGAGGGGAACGCCCGCCTCGTCTCGACCCTGCCGAAGATCCACGTCGTTCTGGTCGGAATCGAAAAGCTCGTTCCGACCCTCGAGGACGCAGCCAAGGTGATCCGCGTCCTCCCCAAGAACGCCACCGGCCAGCTCCTCACCTCCTACGTCACCTGGATCCGCGGCGCCGTCCCCTGCGGCGAAGAGGAGAAGGAGCTGCACATCGTCCTCCTCGACAACGGCCGCAGCGCCCTCGCCGAATCCCCCCACTGCCAGGACGCCCTGCGCTGCATCCGCTGCGGCGCCTGCGCCAACGTCTGCCCGGTCTACCAGACCGTCGGCGGCCACGTCTTCGGCCACATCTACATCGGCGCCATCGGCATCATCCTCACCGCCTTTTTCCACGGCCTCGACGCCGCCGCCGAGATCGTCCGCGCCTGCATCGGCTGCCGCTCCTGCGTCGCCGTCTGCCCGAGCAAGATCGATCTCGAAAGTATCATCCTCCACCTGCGGGAGACCGTCGGCGACGAAGAGGGGATCGGCGTCGGCAAGACGTTGGTCTTCAAGAAGGTGATGCGCAACCGGAAGCTCTTCCACTCGCTCATCCGCGCCGCCAGCCTCCTGCAGAAGCCGGTGACCCGAGGCGAGCGCACCATCCGCCATCTGCCGATGTTCTTCTCCTCCCTCACCGAGTGGCGCACCCTGCCGGCCATCGCCGCCAGGCCGCTGCGCGACGCCTTCGATGCCATCCCCCAGAAGGTTGAAAAGCCGCGCTACCGGGTCGCTCTCTTCGGTGGCTGCGCCAACGACTTCCTCTATCCGGAACTCGGCGTCGACCTGGTCCGGGTCATGAACCACCTCGGCGTCGAGGTCTATTACCCGCAGAAGCAGAACTGCTGCGGCATCCCGGCGATCTATTCGGGGGACAAGGAAACCGCCGTGGAGCTCGCCGAACAGAACGTTTCGGCGATGCTCGAGGAAAACCCCGATTTTGTTCTCACCACCTGCCCGACCTGTTCCATGGCTCTGCAGCGCGACTTCGTCGACCACCTTCGGGACAACCCGGTGTGGGCGGAAAAAGCCGAGCGCCTCTCGGCCATCACCATGGACGCCAGCAAATTCATTGTCGACGTTCTCGACGGCGCCGCTGCCTTTGCCGGCAAGGGGGAGCCACTGAAGGTCACCTATCACGACTCCTGCCATCTCAAACGCGGCGCCGGGGTCTGGGAGCAGCCGAGGGCCCTCCTCGCCGGCTCGGGGAGCGAGCTGGTGGAGATGGCCCACGCCGACCGCTGCTGCGGCTTCGGCGGCTCCTACTCCTTCACCAGCCACCCGGAGATCGCCCGCAGCATCCTTGCAGACAAGCTCAAGGACATCGAGGGGAGCGGCGCTGCCTGCGTCGCCATGGACTGCCCCGGCTGCATGATGCAGATCCGCGGCGGCCTCGAGAAGAGCGGCGCCCCGGTGCGCGCCGCCCACACCATCTCCCTTCTGGCGGAAACCCTCGACTGAGGCCTTTTTCGCCCAATTTCTCCTTTGCCCCGGCCGCCGTGCCGGGGTGTTTTTTTGCCTGCGACAAGGAAAACATTCGCGCTTTTTTGACCGCCGGGTTAACCGCCCTCTCCCCTGAAACAGTTCCGCGTGCCTGCAAATAAATGCGGACATTCAGATACTTGGAATGATTCGTCCTCCCGACGAAAGAGACAATTTCTTCTTGACTGGCCGATGGCATTCGGCCTATCGTAAAATCCGATCATTCACGAACAGGCAAACCTGGAGCGATCCAGGGACGCAAAGCCACGGGCCCCACGAGGGCAGCCGAGCCGTCGAAGAGAGGTCTTAATGATTCCATTTATTAAGAGTCCGCCTCTGGCTTTGGGGCGGGCTCTTTTTGTATTCGACAGACCCTGGGGCTTCAATTGTGCCAGCTTCGCCGCAACATCGGTTGGCAAGGTCACATCACTCAAACGGAGGAGAGACGATGAAAAAAACGATCATCACCCTGTTGGCGACCCTGTTTTTATTTGCTGCGGTACAGCCGTTGTTGGCGGCCGACGCCATTACCTGCTGGTTCCCGCCGGACTGGAAAACCAAGGCCCCTCAGGCCCAGGAAATCACCAAGGCGCTCTCGGAAAAATCCGGAGTTTCGATCCGCCCGCGCATCGCCAAGAGTTATCCGGAAATCCTAGCGGCCTTCGATTCCAAGGATCAGAGCCTGGTCTACGTCGGCTCCTTCGTCCAGGCGATCATTGCCGCCCGGGGGATCGGCACCCCCCTGGCGCAGAACGTCAACGGCAAGGAGTTCTATTCCGGCATTCTCATTCTTCCCCAGGACGCCGATCCCGGGGAGATTCTCGAAAATTCCCCGGAGAAAATCGCTTTTGCCCTGGGGGCTTCTTCCGGCGAGTCGAGTGCCATGGCCGCCACCGGCGGCCGGGCGGCACTCGGCGTGGCCAATCACGGCGCGGCCGTCGGTGCCGTCAAGGCCGGACGCGCCAGCGCCGCGGTGGTCAAAAACTGGTGGTGGGAGGCGAACAAGAACGATTACCCGGGATTGGTTTCTTACGAAATCCCCGGCATCTCGCTGGCCAAGAATCCCGACAATGTTCTCACCGCCTCCAAGGCGGTTCCCGAGGGGATCCGGAAAAAGATCAGGGAAGCGGCCATCATGTCGAGTTCCGCCTTCGGGTCGGGAGCGAACATGCGCCTCTTCGAAGAGGGTCAGCTCATCTTTTCCATCGAGCTCATGAAAAAAGGGAAGATTGATCCGAAGACCTACAGCTGGTAAAAAATTTCCCCCCTTTTCCCGGATCCCGGGAGAAGGGGGGAAATTGTTCCATCGAATCTGGGCAAAACGATAAGGAGGTCGCCATGGGAATACTGAAAAAGCTGTTGTTGATGATTACCGGGACCCTCCTCGTCGCCTTTGTTGCCATTGCCCTCTACTCGGTGGTCGGCATCGAGAAAAGCAACACCCGGATCGTCAGCGGAGTGACCGGCTCTCTCGAGAAGGCCAATTTCTCTACCATCGAGATGCTCAACAGCAACTTCGCCCATGTCGAGGAGGAGCTGCAAACCGCAAGCCTTGCTTCGCGGCAAATTATCCTCGACCTCTATGATGTGTCGTTCAATACCCTTTTGCGGGCCATCGGCAATCAGATCCTGCCGAATATCGAAAGTTTCGATTTTGATACGCCGGCCCTGGCGATCGAGAAGGTTCTGGCCGAAAACCCGGTCGTGACCTGGATGCGTTACACCGTCAGCGAGAATCCGGCCGAGGGGGACATCTTTTCCTTCGGCGAATTTGCAGAGAGCGCGGATCGCAAACATTACATGAAGGAATTTCGTTCCGATTTCGCCTATCTGAAACTGGAGATGCAGGTCAGTCTGGCCGGAATGGAGGCTCTGAACCGGGTGGATGCCATTTTCACCAATATCAACGAGGCCAACGGCTCCCTGGTCATCGACCTGATCAACGACAGCCAGGACACCCTGTTTGCCGCCGGGGAAGAAGCCGAGACGGTCGGAAGGCGGGGTCAGATCGAGCTGACGACCGGCATCGTTGTGGCTCTGGGGATCGTCCTTTTGGCCGTCTGCCTGGTTCTGGGATTTGCTATCCACAGGTCGATCAACCGGCCGATGAATCGGGCCGTGACCATGATCCGGGAACTGGAGCTGGGACATCTCGACCACCGGCTCAATATGAAGAGCAAAGACGAAATCGGGCAGATGTCACGGGCGATGGACCGGTTTGCCGACAATTTGCAGGGGGAGGTCGTCGCCGCCCTGACGCGGCTTGCCGACGGAGACCTGACCTTTGCCATTCAGCCCAGGGACGAAAGGGACGGCATACGGGGAGCCCTGAAAAAGGTTCGCGGGGACCTGATGATCCTCATCGACGGCATCCGTCAGGCCGGCAACAATGTCATGGTCGGCAGCCAGGCGCTCAGCGCCAGTTCGCAGCAGATGTCCATGGGGGCGGCGGACCAGGCGTCGGCGGCCGAGGAAGCCTCTTCCTCCATCGAGGAGATGGCGGCCAATATCCGCCAGAATGCCGACAATGCCCTGGAGACGGAAAAAATTGCCGTCAAGGCTGCCCGCGACGCCGAGGACGGTGGCGAGGCGGTGCAGGGGACGGTTTTGGCCATGAAGGATATCGCCCAAAAGATCGGCATCATCGAGGAGATTGCCCGGCAGACCAACCTTCTGGCCCTCAATGCGGCCATCGAGGCGGCCCGGGCCGGAGAGCACGGCAAAGGGTTTGCCGTTGTCGCCTCCGAGGTGCGCAAACTCGCCGAACGGAGCCAACTCGCCGCCGCCGAAATCAGCAAATTGTCAGCGTCGAGTGTCGCCGTCGCCGAGAAGGCCGGCTCTATGCTGCAGGTGATCGTCCCCGATATCCGGCGCACGGCCGAACTGGTGCAGGAAATCTCCGCCGCCAGCCGAGAGCAGGACCTCGGCGCCACGCAGATCAGTCAGGCGATCCAGCGCCTCGACCAGATCATCCAGCAGAATGCCTCGGCCTCGGAAGAGATCGCCTCGACCGCCGAGGAACTCTCCGGGCAGGCGGACCAGCTGCAGCAGCTGATGGCTGATTTCAAGCTCGATGACGGGTTGAGCGCGGAATTCGGGGCGAAGGCGGTCACAATGGGTTCCAGGCCGGGGGAGGGTCGAGAGAAGAGGGCTCTTCTCCCCGGTGGCAATAGGGGCGAGCCAAAGTCCGATGAATTCAGGAACGACGATCGCTTCGATTCGAAATTCGAGACGTACTGATTCGGGAGGTCCTGAAGAGGAAATCGTCCCTGCCCGGGGAAGACCCGCTCGGCACGACTACTGAACTCCTGCCCCAGGGCAGGAGTTTTTTTGTCCGGCACAGGGGTTTTCCCGTCAAAAAAGGACTGACAGGGGGCGAATGATAGGATAATGTCAGTGAAAATTTTAATATCTTATTTCCTGGTCGGTTGCAGGTGATGGCCGATGAGACAAGGAGAGCGATCATGAAGGGAAAACGGATCGTTGGCGGGATGGTGGTCGCCGCCCTGCTGTTGGGGACGGGGAGCCTGGCCCTGGCCATGCGCTGCGGCAACAAGGTGGTGTCGATCGGCGACAGCAAGGGGGAGGTGGCCGCCAAGTGTGGGGAACCGACCTTCTCGGAGGTCGTTGCCGCCGTGACCGAAAGGTCGGCCGGGGAGGGGGTCGTCGGGGAAATCACCGAAACGATCGAGCACTGGAGCTATCGTCAGGGATCGGGATCGCTGCTGAAGACCCTTTTCTTTCGCGGCGACCGCCTGGAGCGGATCGAGGACGGGGATCGGATCGAGGGTCCCGGTGCTCTCCGGACACCGACCTTCTTTCCGGAGCCCGGCGCCACCCAGGCGGAGATTCTGCAGCAATACGGCGAGCCCCTGCGCCGCGACCTGGTTGGCATCACCCGCCAGGAGTCCGCAGGCGGTGCGAAGGTCCGGGAGGAGAAGGTGGAGCGGTGGACCTATGATCTCGGGCCGGGGAGGTTTTTCAAACTCCTGACCTTCGAAGGGGGACTGCTGGTCCGGGTGGAGGATGGCGAGCGCCGCTAGGCGCTTTCGAGGTTTTCATCCCCCGGGGGATGTGGCATCATAGGGGGATTGCATGATCCCTTATACCGGACCGTCCTCCGAGGAGTCTCCTTGTCCATCTATCGCGAAGCGATCAGTGCCTCCACCGCCACCCTCCCCCGAGCCGCCCTGGCGCAGATGATCCGTCTGGTGCGCACCCTCTTTGGTCTCAGCCAGATGACGGCCTACCGTCAGGCCGTCCTCCCCCTGGTCCCGGAAATCGCCCGCTTTTGCCCCGGCCATGATTCGGTGATGATGGGGTATGATTTTCATCTCGGACCGGACGGGGTGCACCTGATCGAGGTCAACACCAACGCCGGTGGCGCCCTTCTCGCCTATCTGGCCCAATTTCCGGAGGGGGAGCTGGCGCGTGGTCCCCTCGTCGGCCGCCTGCGACGTCAATTTCTCGACTCCTTTGCCGAGGAGATGCAGCGCTACAGTCGCGGGGCAAAGGAGCGGCCGGAACACATCGCCATTATCGACGAGGAGCCTCAGGACCAGTATCTCTATGGGGAGATGCTTGCCTTCACCCGCCTTTTCGAGGAGTGGGGTGTCCCCTCAAGCATCGCCGATCCCCATGAGCTGCAGGCCGATGCCGGCGGCGTCACCCTCGGCGGCAAAAGGATCGATTTCGTCTACAACCGCCACTGCGACTTTTATCTCGAGCGCCCGGAGATGGCCGGGCTGGCCGCCGCCTACCGCGCGGGAACCGTCTGCCTCTCCCCCAACCCCTACAGCTACGCCCTCCTGGCCGACAAGCGCCGCCTGACTCTTTGGTCCGATCCGGTCCTCATGGAGGACCTCGGCCTCGACGAGAGGGAGCGCGCCCTCCTTGCCGCCACCGTCCCCGAGAGCCGGCTCCTTGCCGACCTCGATCCCCAGCGGGTGTGGGCCGAGCGCAACGGCTGGGTCTTCAAGCCGGTCTCCCGCTTCGGCAGCCGCGGCGTGCTTCTCGGCCGCAAGGTTTCCCGCAACCGTTTCGACCAGCTCGATCCCCGGGAGACCCTGGTGCAGCGCCTGGTCCCCCCCTCCATGACGCCGGCCTCGGACGGCGGGGAGGCGATGAAAACCGACTTCAGGCTCTACGTCTACCGTCGCCGGGTGCTCGGGGTGGCGGCGCGCCTTTACCAGGGGCAGGTCACCAACCTGCGCACCGCCGGGGGGGGCTTCGCCCCGGTCCGGGTGGTCTGAAACGACAGTTTCTGCCATATTGTGGTGCGCCGTTGGTATTTTTTTTGCAAAGAATAGCGGACGTTGACTTTTTTGACACTCTCAACGCCCGGAGGTTTGTTCATGCATCATCTTTTTTCTGAGCGGAATTCTGTCAGCCGCCGCTCTTTTCTCAAGGCCGGCCTCTTCGCCGGCGCCGCCCTGGCCCTCCCCGTGCCGGCCTTCGCTCTCCCCGGCGGGAAAACCGCGGCTCCCCGCGTCATCTCCCTGTTCAACGTCCACACCGGTGAACGGCTCAACAACGCCGTTTTTTGGGAAAACGGGCGCTATCTCGACGACGCATTGCGGGAGATCGATCACCTGCTGCGCGATTACCGTACCGACGAGGTCCTCCCCATCGATCCCGGGCTACTCGATATCCTCAACGTCATATGCCGCAAGGAATCCGGCGAAGGGGCCATTCAGGTGATTTCCGGGTATCGTTCTCCGGCCACCAATGCCGAACTGGCCCGGCGAAGTGACGGCGTCGCCCGCCACAGCCTGCACATGGAGGGGAAGGCCATCGATATCCGTCTCCCCGGGTGCGACCTGGCCCAGCTGCGGCGTACCGCCGTCTCCCTGGGGCGCGGCGGTGTCGGCTATTATCCCGACTCCGGCTTCGTTCACGTTGACACCGGCCGGGTCCGTGTCTGGTAGCCGCCGGCCGTCCCGCCGCTGAATAAATCCCCTCCCCAATCTCTGAAGCCTCCGGATCTCGACGATTCGGAGGCTTCTTTTTTTTCACCCGGGCAGCCTGACCGGATCCGGCCATTTGGCACCTCCCGGGTGTCGGGATGCGTCGGTGCGGCCCTCGATCAGGACCTTCGGTAGCATGCAGTCAGGGGGAGATGGTCGGAGGCGGTCACGGCCAGCGGGAAATTGTGGGATTTTTTTGCGGTCAGGCGTTCGGGGGGGTCGGAAAGG
Organism: Desulfuromonas soudanensis; assembly: GCF_001278055.1. NCBI lineage: Bacteria > Pseudomonadati > Thermodesulfobacteriota > Desulfuromonadia > Desulfuromonadales > Desulfuromonadaceae > Desulfuromonas > Desulfuromonas soudanensis. The sequence goes on from NZ_CP010802.1 coordinate 461,722, forward strand.
ATGTGGTCGAGGCGCAGAAAGGGGAAGCGGGAGGGGAAGGTCGCCGGTGAAACGGAAGAGCCGAAGCGGCCGTGGAGCCAACGCATCGGGCTGCCCAGGAAGAGCCATTCGTTGAAATCCCCCATGAGGATCAGCGCCTGTTTGTCCCCTTGCGACAGGCAGTCGATCAGGCGGCGAATCTGAACCCGGCGTTCCCGGAGGCCGAGGCCGAGATGGGTGACCGCGACGCGAATTCGTTCCCCCTGCCAGTTCAGGTCGACGATGAGGAGGCCGCGCGGCTCCCGCTTCCGGACGCTGATATCGTGGCGATTTATCTCCAGGACCGGCAGACGGGTCAGCAGGGCGTTGCCGTAATCCCCCTCCGGCCGCTGCAGGGTCGGTCCGGCGACGATCGCCATGCCGGTCAGCTCCTGCAGGGCCTCGAGGTCGCTTCCGCGGCTGTGGATCCGATTGTCCACTTCTTGCAGGCCGACGATGTCCGCCGCCAACTCGCCGATGACCTGCGCCGTTCGAGCCAGGTCCCGCCGGCCGTCCCGTCCGACGGCCCGGTGGATGTTCCATGTTGCCAGTTTCAATTCCGGTCTATTCATCGCGACTCTCATCCTTGCGCACCAGGAAGAGTTTGGCGAAAAACAGAATGAGCAGGGCGGCGACGAGGGCGATGGCCGCCAGGGTCAGGGTCTCCCAGTCGGGATCCCGGAGGGCCTGCTCCAGCCCTTTTCCGAAGAGGATGATCGCCAGGATGCCTGGCCCCATGCCGATCGCCGTGCCGAGGAGGAAGGAGCGGGCGGAAATATGGGTCGAGCCGGCGATCATGTTGACGACGGTAAAGGGGGCAATCGGTACGACCCGGACCAGGGCGACGGCCAGCCACCCCCGTCGGGCGAGCTTGCGGCTCAAACGGTTCAACTTCTTCCCCGCCAGCTTGCGCACAACATCCCGACCGAGGAGGCGGCCGAGGAGATAACTGGCCAGGCCGCCGAGGAGGCTCCCTGCCAAGGCCAGGGTAAAGCCCTGGAAGGGGCCGAAGGTGAGGGCCGTCGCCAGGATCATCAGGGTTACGGGAACCATCAGACAGCTACCGAGGACATAGACGGCCAGGAGAATCGGGACGGAGAGGGGACTCCGGCGAATCCGGCCGGCGAGATCGAGCAGGGCCTCAAGGGTCAGCCATTCCTTGAGCGGCGACCAGCGCCAGAGGACGGCCAGCAGCATCGCCAGGGCGACAACGGCGGCAAAACGCCAGGCTTTGCTGCGGAGGTCCTTTTCCCCCTCCCCCGGGTCGGTGGCGATCCCCAGGTGTTCGATGAGGCGATCCAGCCCGACGGGGCGCTCGGGATCGGCAATCTCGCTGGCCGTAAGATCCGCGGGAGGTTCAGCTTCCGGCAGCTCCTGCAAAAAATGATCGCCCTTGTTTAGCGCCTCGAGGGTGGCCAGAAGGGACCCGGTTCGGGAAAGGGTTTCCGCGACGCGTTCGGGGTCCGTGCCGAGATGTTCGGCGAGGAGTCGGTTGCGAAATTGGGCGATCCCCTTCGAGACAGGGCCCCGGTCGGAGGAAAAGAGGGCCAGATTGCACTCCGTATCAAAACCCAGGGACCGGTTGCTGAGATTGGCGGAGCCGATGGTCAGCAGGGCCTCATCGACCACAAGGGTCTTGCTGTGGACGTTGATGAACTCCGGGGAAAGGTCGGCACGGTGAGGGAAACAGACCTTGAGCCGGCCATGACGATCGGCCTGACGGAGACGGTTCAGAAGGCGCTGCCGAAGGGATCCCATGGTGTTCTCCTCCAGCCAGCCGGAACAGTTTCTCGGGAGGACGATGAGGACCTCGGGGCCGTCCTCCTTCTTCAGGCTCTCCTCCAGGGCTTCGCCGATGAGGTGGGAGGTCAGATACTGGTTTTCGATGTAGATAAACGTTTCGGCGCGGGCGATCGCGTCGGTATAGAATCTTTCGATCTCCCGGACGACCGGTTCGCCGTCGTATCCGGGCTCGGTTCGGAGGATCGCCACGGCGGTCTTTTCCAGGTCGGGTCGGATGCCTGCCGGCCAGGGATCCGTCCCCTCCGGCGATGGCGCCGGCAGGAGGTCGCCCGTGGCCAGGTCCCAACGACGGCGGACGAGTTCGCCAAGTTTTGTGGCGACCGCACCGTCCACCATCATCTGAATATCGTGAAAGGGCCTGTAGGTGTCGCCGGCATCGTTCCGTTCGGGGAGATCGGGGCGATGCTCGGAGGTGTCCCAGCGGCGGCTCGCCAGATCGAGGCCGCCGACGAAGGCCACACGGTCGTCCACGACGACAATCTTCTGATGATGGGAGGCGCCGACCGGATGCCGGTCATCGAGTTCGAAGTGAACCTGTTCGTGGTGCTGCCATCCGAGGTTCAACAGGGGCCATAACTCGCGCTCCAGGGCATAGAGCATGGCGAAGTCCCATTCGAGGATGTAGATCTGCAGCCCCGGTTTTTCCCGGGCCAGCCGGTCGAGGAAACGACCGAGATTCTCCTTCTTGGCCTTCGGTCCGCGGCGCAGGCAGATGCGGCTGTCGATGTCCCAGCCAACGATATAAATCGTCTGCCGGGCCGCCTCGCAGACATCGGCCAGGGCGCCGTAATAGGCGTCGCCGTCGACGAGGAAAGAGATCCGGTCGGCTTCAGCGACCTGCCAGCAGTTTTCGCTCTGGCGGAAAAACATCCGGTTAATCTCTCCTTCCGGGTACGGACTTCCGGTTCATCCTTTTCTTCAAGGGGAACCTTCAGTGTTCGACCTGAAAAAAGGTCGGCGGTTGGGGGGGGCTTTCCGGGAGACCGGCCAGGGGGGGCGCCGGCGCCATCCGGGGGGCGGTCGCTGTTGTCAAGGCCTCTTCGAGGGCCAGGTCCCGCCAGTAGAGGTCGCGGCGAAAATTGACCTCTCCTTCTTCGTCAGACCAGGCGGTGAAGTAGAGGATGTGGATCGGCCAGGGGCGGAGAAGGTCGATCCTTTGCGGCTCCTCGGCCTCCATGGCGGCGAGGAGGCGGCGAGGGTCCCCCTGCCGCTGATCCTGCAGCAGGAGCCGGGCGAGTTCGAGAGGACGCTCGACGCGGATGCATCCCGAGCTGAAGGCGCGCCTTTCGGAGGCAAAGAGGTGGCGGTCCGGAGTGTCGTGGAGATAGATGGCAAAGGGATTGGGAAAAATGAACTTGACCCGTCCCAGGGGGTTCCAGGGACCCGGGGACTGGCGCAGTAATCCCGGGAACGATTCGGCGCGGACCTCTTTCCAGTTGATCCCTTCGAGAGGGAGGAGCGCCTGCCTGCGGTCGGCGGCAACGACTTCGAAATGGTGTTTTTCCAGATAGTCGGGGTCGGCGCGCAGGCGGGGGAGTTTGTCGACCTTGAAAATGGTCGGCGGAACGAACCAGTAGGGGGCGAAGACCAGATATTGCAGGCTGGCGGAGAAGACCGGGGTCTTGCGATAGGCGTTGCCGACGACCACCGGCAGGGTGAGGACCGTTTGACCCTTGTCCACGGCACTCAGGGCCAGATCGGCGATGTTGACCTGAATGTAGCGCTCGCCGAGGGTCTTGGGGAGCCAGCGCCAGCGTTCGAGGTTGACTTCGAGCTGGCGGATCCGCTCTTCGACCGGTCGGTTGAGCTCTTCGAGGGTCGACGGGCCGAGAACCCCGTCGGCCGACAGCCCGTGCCGTCGTTGAAAATTCCGCAGATTGGCCGCCGTCTCCGCATCGTAAAGAGTCTCAGCTCCGGCTCCCTCCCCCAGATCGCCGCTGTGGGCCAGGCGCCGCCGCAGTGCCGGCACCCGGGGATCGAAATCCCCCGGGCGGAGGGTGACGCTGCCGGGGAGGGTCTCCCAGCCGCCGAGAGCCGAAATGCGCCGATAGTCGGCGAGGGCGCGCCGCAGGTCGCGATAGCCGGGGTGGGGAGGGACGAGGTCGTCGAGGATGGTTTTCATCCTCCCCTCGGCCAGGGCGAATTCGAGAAGCCCGGCAAGGTCGACCTGGCGCAGATTGGCGTGCCAGTCCCTGTGAACCGTCGCCGGGTCGACGCGGCCGTGGATCAGATGGGCGGCGTAGGTTAAAAAGGCCTCGCTCAGCCGAAGATCGAGTCGGGCAAGGCGTCTTTGGTCCTCGATCAGCCGGTGGCTTTGGGTTTCGGCGGCGTACTCCCGCAGTTCTTCGATTTCGGCGAGGAAATAGGCGTCGGGGCAGAGACCCTCTTCGGCGGCGGCGGAGAGTCGCTCCGTGAGGATGGCGGCCTCGGGGACGAGCCCCGCGGGGGTGAACCACGCCGGGTCGTCGTCCCTGTCGAAGTAGAACTGTTGCAGTGCGGCATCGGGGAGGGACGGGTTGGCGGCGACGGTAAAGGGGAGGGGGAAACGTTCCTGAAGGGCGAGGCCGAGGGCTGCATTCATGGAGCGGTCGGAGGCCGTCGCCGTGGCGACCACCGTGGCCAGTGCCAGAATAAACCCCGCTATTGCCGCCCGATACCGTCCCATGTTCCCTCCGTCAGAGCGCCTGCCGCTCTGTGCTCAAGGATAACAGAAATTGTCGGTCAGCGGAACATGCGGCGGAACATCCCCTTTTTCTCCTGCTCGCGTTTTTCCTGGAGTTCGCGCAGCCCCTTGCGGGCCATCGCCTGCCGGGCGTCGAGCTTGAGGGCCTTGGTGAATTCGGCCTCCGCCAGGGAATCCTGCCCCGCTTCGAAGAGCATGTACCCCTTGAAGGCGTAGGCATTGGCTCCCCGGTCGAGGGTGAGGGCGCGGTTGAGCATCTGGCGAACCTTGTCCTGCATGGCGCGGCTGCTGAGGTTTTTGGGGTTGCGGTAGATGGACCAGGCGAGGTGGGCGAGATAGTCGCCGTTTTTCGGGTCGATGTTGCAGGCGTCCTGGAGGGATTTTTCGGCGTTGTCCCACTCCTCCATCTCGAGAAAAACCTTCCCCGACTGGGCCTGGATCTGGGCCTGAAAGAGGTCGTCCCCCGCCTGGCCGAGACCGACCTTCTCGGAGCCGAGAAGTTCGTCGTAGCGCTCCTTTTTAACGACGTCGGAGAGGGTGTTGTAGGCGGTGGTGACGCTGGAGAGGATCTCCTCGACGAGGGCGGCGTCCTCGCCGGAGAGCTGCATCAGCGTCTCGGGGCCGAATTCCCGGGTCAGGGCAAAGTAGCGGGTCTTGAGGAGATCGAAGGAGAATCTTCCCTGGGTCATGCCGAAGGTTTCGTAATAATCCTTTCCCCGGAGGCGGGCGAGGGTCTCCCGAACCTTGCCCGCCGGATTGTCCCCTCCGGCCGCCGCCGGAGGCGGGGGGATCGGCCGCCGGGTGATGACCGGGGCCGGCTCCTCGTTCTTGTCCACGAGGTCGGAAAAGCTCTCGAGGGGCTGCTCGAAAGAGAGTTCGACCTCGACGTCCTCCTGGCAGGCGTTGAAGAGGGTGCGCAGGGGAAAGTCGGGGAGGGCAGGGGAGAGGGGGTGCTCGCTCCAGGCGACCATTTCCAGGGTGGCGAGGGTGACGATCAGGGGGGGGAGAAGCGTCTCTTCCCCGAGGCACTGGCCGAGGGTGCGCGAGCCGTCGAGGGAGAAAAGGAGCCTCTTTTCCTCATCGCTGAGCGTCAGGAAGTTGATGTAGCGGAAATAATTTTTGGCCGGGGCAAGATAGCGGCCGGAGAGCCTTTCGCCGAGCGCCTGCTGCCGCGCCGGCGGGAGATGGCGGCGGAATCCCTGGTAGAAGATGTTGGGGACGTTGACGGTGAGCGCCTGATGGCCGGCGGCCGCCTTTGCCGGCATCTCTTCGACCGTCATCGGCGGAGCGGCGAAGGCGTCCACCAGTTCGCTGCTGAGGTAGGCGAATTTTTCCTGCAGGAGGTCGGGGTACTCAAGGCACCCCATGGACACCAGCACTTCGTGGTTGTGGTCGCCGGGACTGATGTAGTAGCCGTACTCCTCCGCCGACAGGAGCCCGCGGCGATGGAGATAGTCGCCGAAGCTTTTGCTGCTGAACCCGGGGCGGAGGGAAACCGGGAGGCCATGGAGGAAGACCAGATTTCGCTCGCCGTCGGCGCATTTGAGGAGGTAGGTGCCGGTGAAACGGCTGGTGAAGGCGCGCAGCAGGTGACGGTCCATGGTCGCCTCCCGGGACGTCGAGGGGGCGGGGGCTGGGGGTGCCGTCGTCCCGAGGGCCTGGTGGAGGGCCGCCAGAAGATCGGCGGCGCGGAACGGTTTTTCCAAGTAGCTGCTGACGCCGAGAGCCCGGGCGGCCTGGATGTATTGTTCGCCCTTGTAGACGCCGGTGACGATGACCACCGGCAGATTCCGGGTGCGCGGGCTCTGACGGAGCTTCTTGAGGAGTTCGATGCCGTGGAGGCGCGGCAGTTGAAGGTCGAGGATCAGGGCGTCCGGCGGAGCGGCGATGATGCGGCTCAGGGCCAGGACGCCGTCGGCGGCCCGCTCGGTGGTCATCCCCTTGCGCTGCAGCAGCCCCTCCAGGGCGCCGGCGATGGTGTCGTTGTCCTCTGCGATGAGAATTTTCGGGGGCATGGCATCACCGGGTCGGGGTTGGTGCACGGTCAGCGGTGCAGCTGGAAGCGTCGTACCGCCTGATTGTGTTCCTTAAGCGTGTCGGAAAATTTATGCGTTCCGTCCCCCCGGGAGACGAAATACAGGTAGGTCACGGATGCCGGAAAGGCCGCGGCCTGCAGGGCCTCTTCGCCGGGGTTGGCGATGGGACCCCGGGGGAGGCCGGCCATGCGGTAGGTGTTGTAGGCGCTCGGCGTAGTGAGGTGGAGCCGGGTCAGGTTGCCGTCGAAGTTCTCGATGCCGTAGATCACCGTCGGGTCGGCCTGCAGAGGGATCCCTCTCTTCAGGCGATTGTGAAAGACTGCCGAGATCAGGGGCATTTCTTCGTTGTTGCCGGCCTCTTTCTGGATGATCGAGGCCAGGGTCACCAGCTGATGGAGGGTCAGCCCCCTCTCTTGGGCAGCGGCGAGCAGCTCGGGGGTCTGGCGGGCACGGAACTGCTCGACCATGGCGCCGAGGAGGTCCCGGGGGGAGACGCCGGCGGAAAAGGTGTAGGTTTCAGGGAAGAGATAGCCTTCGAGGCTCTCCCCGTCGATCCCCAGACTCCCGGCCAGGGCCGGGTCGGTGGCGAGGGCGATGAAGGGGGGGGCGGCGGTGACCCCTTCGGCCTCGAGGCGGGCGGCGATCTCTTTGATCGTCAGCCCTTCGGGGATGGTGAAGCGTCTGCGGACCACATCGCCGGCGACCAGCCGGGCCAGGATCTGGTCGGGGCTGGCTTTGTCGACAAAGAGGTACTCGCCGGCCTGGACCCGGCCGCCGTTGCCGCGGATGCGGGCCAGGAGCTTGAGCTTGGTGCCGCTCTCGACGATCCCCCGCGACTCCAGCTGACGGGCGACGGCGGAAAAAGGGGTCCCGGGGGGGATGGTCAGGGTCTGAGGTTGGGACGGGGCGACGCCGTGAAGCAAAAAGGTGCCGAAGCCGATCCCCAGGTAAAGGGCGAAGGCTAGCAGCGATCCCCAGAAGGCGAGGTGGAAGGTTTTGCGCAGGGTCATGGGCGGTTGTCCAAATGGACGAAAAATTAAAAGATTCGTCATTTTAGAGGAGATGGCGCGAATCTGTCAAGGACGGAGGGGCGCTCAGGCCTTGAACCTGCTCTCGGTGCCGTCAAGGAGTCGTTTGATGTTGCTGCCGTGGCGCAGGATCACCAGGGCGCTGATCGCCAGGGTGGCGAGAAAGAGGGGGAGGGAGCGGGAGAGGATCAGGACGAGAAAGGGTATGACGCCGGCGGCGCTCACCGACCCGAGAGAGACGTAGTGCCATTTCCACAGGAGGGCGGCAAAGAGCGCCAGGGCCAACAGGACCGCAAGCGGAGCGAGAACCAGGTAGATGCCGAGGGCGGTGGCGACCCCCTTACCCCCCTTGAAGCCGAGATAGATAGGGAAACAGTGGCCGAGAAAGAGCGCCAGGGCCAAAAAACCCAGCTGCGGGTCGGAGTAGTGGAGGAGGGTCGTCCCGGCCAGCATCGGCAGGAATCCCTTGAGGGCGTCGCCGAGGAGGGTGAGGATGCCGAGGCGGCGCCCGCCGACCCGGTAAACGTTGGTGGCGCCGATGTTGCCGCTCCCCGACTGGCGAATGTCGCCGAGGCCGGCGAAGCGGGCCAGCAGAACTCCTGTGGGGATGGCGCCGATGAGGTAGGCGCCGAGAAGAACGGCAATAAAGGTGACCATAAATCCTCGGTAGAAGGCAGACAATCAGTCCCTGTGCGGCGGGTAGGATTAACACGGACTCCCCCTGGAACGCAAGGGGATTCAGCCGCCGGATCCCGTTCATGACCCCGCGGTGCCGGCGTTTTCCGGCCGATAGCGCCTTCTGCCGCGAATCGATTCTTGAGGACAAAAAATGCCCTGGAGATCAGGAGGGAACATCCCCAGGGCCAAGGGAAGAGATGTTTCCACCTCTTCGATTACATTGTACTACCAAGGAGCAATTCCCGTCAAAGAGGGACCTTAACCTTTGTGGAGGAAACGTCCCGAGGGTTTTTTCTCCTCGGCCGAAGCCGAGCTGCCTGGATGTCACCTACCGGACGGGTTTCCGCCTCCGTCTTCCCCTTTCGCCCGGGTCGGGCAACGGCAGGAGCGCCCGGCCCCCCTGCGGTCGCACAAATTGTCGTCCCTCCCCTGTCAAAAGCCTGAGAGGAACTCTTCCCTTCTCCTCCCCCACCGCCGCCCCGATTAAATTTTAATCCTTGACCGTCGGATAAAAGGAGATGAAATCCCGGGACTCACTGGATAATTTCCGAAGACGCCGGGTGCGCCACGACTTTGACGGGCCGCCGACATCCTCTCTGGCATGGGTCCTGCTAGTGACTCTTCAGGGTCGGCCCCGGCAATTCAGGCCGGACAGAAAGACCCTTTTCCATAAATGAATAAAGCTAGTCTCCGATAAAGGCAAACCCGAAGAAATTCGGGGACGCAAAGCCACGGGTCCGGATCAATGGACAGCCGAGCTGCCGAAGAGATGAGGACGCATCTTGACGGCACAATCTCAAGGAGCCCTCATCTTCGGTCTGAAGATGGGGGCTCCTTTTTTATCGACCGAAAACCAACTTCGCAGCTGACTCATGCTGCTGACGGAAACCGTGACAAAACTTCAGACCCTACTTATCAATGCAACATTTTGTGCCATGGCCTTGCTGTTGGTTGGGCACAGCGCCTGGGCTGCCTGCCCTGCCGGTACAGCCTCCATAACGCATAGCACCGACATAAGTCTGAGTTGGGCCGAGCTCTGCAGTACGGCTACCAGGCCGAGTACCGTTCGGCTGGTGGTCGACAATTATGACCGTGACAACGATCTCACCAACCTGGTCATCACCGAAACCCTTCCCGCCGGCATGACCTATGTGGCAGGGAGTGCGTCTGTTGTGGCTGTCAGCGATGGCACTCCCCCTATAATCGTCAACGAAAATATCAGTGGATCGACAATCACCTGGACGCTCGGCGGCCCCCTTGATTCTCGACGCAACTTCGCGTCGTCGAACTGGATGTATGTCGATTTCGAAGTCTACCGGTCGGACGAAGGGTTGATCTCTTCGACGGCGAACTACCAGTTCTCGGCCTCACTCTCCTACGATGCCATTGATGAAAATACCTCCCTTCTCTTCTGTCAGGATACGGATGGCAGCGGGAACCAGGTTTTGCCCCTTCGCGAGCCGGCTCCAAGTGTCAGCAAGCGCGGCTGGAACGTCGACGCCACGCAGACCGAAGGACAAGCGACGACCACAGTCTACGGGAACAACAATGACGACATGATATGGCGCCTCCGGTTCGTTAACGGAGGCCGTGCTCCCCTGGAGGACCTGATCTTCGACGACACCATGGTGCCGGGCAATATGCAAATCAATTACGTCTGCACCACTGCCGCCGCGGCAACGGCTGTGGCCAATGCGAACGGCGCAGGCCCCGGCGCGTGTTATGCCACCTATCGGGACAAAGACGGTGTGATCCGGCCAGTGAACAACTCGATCCAGGATTTTGCCGTTGATGATCCTTTCGGCAACCCTGCCAACGATGAGCCGTCCACTTTCATCGATGCGCCGGCCAATAATGGTACGACCTCCATCTATCTGGTGGGGAAACTGACGGCGGACGCCTCCTGCTCGGTCACGAGAACGAATACCCTGTCGAATATTGAATGGGGCTGCGAGGTCGACTCTCCTCCCGATGGAGGAATCAGCCAGACTTCGAGCGGTGCAACGGGCGGTTTCGCCACCACCAACCTGATCGGCCGTTACGGCGTTGTCAACGCCGCCCTGACCGTGAATCGGCGACTCACCGGCACCAACACGGGTCAACCGGTGGGTACCAGGGGCACGATGACGATCACCACCACCAACAATACCGGCGGCAGTGTGAAATTCACCGATACCCTGGCCTACCACCTCAAGGATACGCTGCCGGTCGAGTATGTGGTAGACCCGACCTATGTCCCAACCATTAACGTCACCTCCCCCTACGGCGCCTATAATGGACGGGTCGATACCCTTGCCTGGACCAATCCTGCGCCGGGCACCTTCCCGATTAACACCAGCGATCCGATATCATACCTCAACAACAAGGCGCCGGAATTCAAGCTCTCGAGCAGTACGTCTTATACCGACGGCGGTACGACCTATCGGGACATGATGCGTCAGGGGGATGTGCTGACGATCACCTTCGGTGTGGTCTTGATCAAATCCAATGACTATGACCGCAATGCCAACCTTGATGTCACCCCTGAGGAGTATCCGGTATCCGGCACGGATCCGACCTACCAGACGCCGCTGACCAATACCCTTGAGGTCAAATTCGACACCTTCTGCCCGACCCAGGGGACCCAGACTCTCATCCTGACCGGAAATGGCACCGGCAACCCGACTGGCACCGTCATTGCCGCCAACCCGGAGGATCTTGATATCGCCATCGGCGGCGGCGTATTCATCCTGACCAACGATCCGACCCAGACACTGACTCTGCCAGTCCTGGTGACCAATAACGGTGGCCACGATGCCCGTGACTACCATGTCTTCGCCACCTTTGGCACAACGATGGATGTGGTCAGCGCGCCGGCGGGGTGCAGTTTGGTTCATCCGCCAGGGACTGCGCCTGCCGTGCCCGACCAATGGCAGCCTGCTCCGCTGAACGTCTGGATCAAGGATGCCCTTGATCCCATCGCCATTCCCTCGACGGCGACCGTTTATGAGTGCACCTCGCCCGCCACCATCAGCCCGGGGCAGACCGTTACCTACAATTTCAACGTACTCAAGACAACCAATCCCTCCCGGCTCATCCTGGACGACCTCACCTTTCGAGCCGATGTCGTGGGGGAAATCACCCTGAGCGGTGGAGCCACCCCCCTCTGGTTTCCGGCGCCGATCGCCCGTGCCGACGGTGAGCTTGATCGTGCAAACAACTACTCCCTCGACGCCGCCTGGGCGCGGGTGATCGGTTTCAACCTGAAGAAAAGTCAGCTTGGCACCTGTAACGAAAACAATCCGCCTACCTTGGATACCAACGGCTACGAGGAAGTGCAGATCGGCGAGGAGTGCGCCTTCCATATTGAAACGGGAGGCTGGTTCGGATTCAAAACCCCCGGCTACGCCTATATTGCCGTGAAGAACATCGATGTGGTGGATCAAGTGCCCGATGGCCAGGCTTACATCGCCAGTTCCGATCCCGATGTCGACTCCACACCTCTGATTACGGGTATCGTTCGCAGTCCGAACCCATTGAATGCCGTCGATGAGGGCTGGTTCGACTGGCGGTTCAATGTCGCCGACGCCGACCGCATTGAAGTGGCGGATGAATGGTTCCGGGTCGACGTGACCACCCGCCTCCTCAACAAACCGGTGGATAGCCGTGCGGCTCCCAACGTTCATGCCGCCGACAGCTTCAATGTGATGAATTCGACCTTTGATGCGGTCTTCCAGAACGAAAACTCCGGTGCTATCGAAACCTATACATTGGGTTCCGGCACCATCGGTTATCCCAATGAGCCGATCCGCCGCGTCGACCTCAGGGTCACCGAGCCGAATATCCTCATGGTCAAGGAAGTCTGCAACGAGACCATGTCTGCATCGGGTACGGGTGCGGCTTGTACCCCCTGGACCACCCTGGCCACCGACGGCGATGCCTACAGCTCCTACATCTACCGCATCACCGCCACCAACGAAGCGAGCAGCTCCGGGGTGCAGCGCGCTCCCGCCTACGACCTCATCGTCACCGACCGGCTCGACCCCACGGACCTCGCCTACGTCCTCCCCCTGGCCGCCGATGGCCTGGACAACGACGGCGACGGCTTGATCGATGAGGCCGGTGAAGGAGCGATCAGCGACAACGTCGTCAAAAACAGCCTGCCGGCGATCCTCACCTTCTCCTACACCGACAGCAGCGCCCTGCGGCGCATCGATCCGGGGGCGTCCGTGGCGCTCTATTACCGTGTCGATTACGACGATGACGCGGCCCCCCTGCAGACCTTCACCAATACGGTGGAGGCGACCTACGACAGCCTGAGCGGCGATTTTGGCAATCAGAGCACACCGCAGCGGCCGAACAGCGACCTGGGCGGCGCCCGTGTCTACACTTCGCCCTCGGCCTCGGCCGCGGTGCGGATCATTCCTGTTGCCGCCCAGCCGAAGAGAATCATCGCCCTCTCCCAGACGCCCCCCGCGGTGGGACCCGCCACCCAGGGTGTGACGCTCGGCGAGGAAATCGAGTACCAGCTCAATACCCTGCTGCCGGTCGCCCTGTTGCGCAGTTTCGTGATCCGCGACGAGCTTCCGGCGGGGCTGACCTGCGCCGAAGCGCCGGTGGTCGATCTCGGCGCGGCGCCCTACGCCGCGGCCGGTTTTGTCCCGGGGGGGACCTTTACCCCGACCTGCGCCGACGGCCTCGTCGAATGGAATTTCGGCGATCAGCGGGTGACCAACGGAACGCCCGGCGTTCCTTACGATTTTGCCGTGAAGTTTATCGCCCGGGTCGAAAATACAGCGACGACCAACGACGGGGATCTCCTCTCCAACGGCGATCCGGCGACCCTGACGACGGCGCGCTATATCGACGAAGCCGACAATTCGGTCGTCCTCACCTTCGGCCAGGTCGATGTCCAGATTCGCGAGCCGCTCATTGAGCTGACCAAGACCTTTGCCGTTCCCGCCGCCGATGCCGGCGACCGGGTGACGGTCACAGTCACGGCAACCAACAGGGGGACGGCCGATGCCCACAACCTGCGGATCCTCGATGACCTCACCAATCGTAATCTGACCTTCCTCCAGGGGAGCGTAAGCGGAACCGATCCCCCCGATGCCGTCGACATCTCCACCTTCGGCCCCAACAGCCCGGTATTCGTCTGGAATCCGACGCGCCCTGTCGCCCCCGGACAGACCCTCAGCTTCACCTTTTCCGTACAGGTCGACGCCGTCGTCGAGCCGCACGAAGTCCTCGACAACACCCTCCAGGGGAGCTGGACTTCCCTCCCCGGCCAGACGACCGCCCTCAACAGCGCCGGACTCATCGGCGCCGACGGCAGCGCCACCGGCATGCGGACCGGCGCCCTCCCAAACGGCGGCGATGCCATCAACGACTACGAAACGACGGCCGTCGCCCAGATGACGGTCTCCGCCCTCTCGCTGGCCAAGACCGACCTGACGCCGGCGGCGATCCCGGCCATCGGCGCCCACAGGAGCTTCCAGATCGACATCGCCCTCCCCGAAGGGGTGAGCACCGGCGTCCGCATCACCGACAGCCTCGACGCAGCCGGCCTGAGTTACCTCCTGGAAAACAACGCGGCCTTCGATGTCAGCTACGTCTTCGAGGGGATCGCCACCATCAACGGCCTCCCCCCCGCCGAGGCGGCCTTCATCGCCTTCCCGGCTGACGAAACGACCGGCAGCGCCGTCTGGGATATCGGCACGGTCGTCACGGACGCCGAGGATGATTCGAGCCTGAGCGCCGTCAATCCCCTCATCCGAATTGTTTATTTCGCCCGGGTCAACAACGATCTGGTCACCGACAGCGGCGACCCTTTGCAGAACTCCGTTACTCTCAACTACAGCAACGGCGAAACAGGTGCCTCCGAGGCGCTGACGGAGGGGACTGCGGCCGTAACCGTGGTCGAACCGGTGCTGACGGCGACCAAGACGGTGCGCAACGTGACGGCGGGCAAACTCCCCGGCGACCCCGCCGGCGGCGGCGATCTCCTCGAGTATGAAATCACCCTGGCCAACTCCGGCAACGCCACGGCCTTCGACGTCAATCTCGTCGATACCCTCTCGGCCGGCCAGGAGCTCTACCCCGCCTTCACGGCGACGGCGGCAATCGGCGGCGTTGCGGTTTCGGGGTTCGTCGCCGCTCCGCTCAATGCCCCGGCCGGCCCCCTGGTCTGGGGACGGGACAACGGCGACGACAGCCTCGACATCCCCGCCGGAGCCTCTCTTGTCCTGACCTACCAGGCGGTGGTGCGGGAGCTCTCGAGCGCCTTCAGCAACAGCGTCCATGCCGACTGGACTTCCCTCGACGGCGCCGATCCCCTGGAGCGCACCGGCGCCGGATGCCCTGCATGGAGCGCGCCCAACGATTACTGCGCCGGCCCGGCGGTTACTGCCACGCCCACGGCCGACGACAGCAGTTTTGCCAAGTCGCTCCTCGCCGACTCCTATGACACCCCGCCTTTGAGCACCGCCGTCGATGCCGTCGCCCGGGTGGGGGATACCCTGACCTACCGCCTGGCGCTGACCCTGCGCGGCGGGCTGAGCCGGTCGGTGGCAGTGCAGGATCTCCTCCCTGCCGGCATGGCCTTTGTCGAGACCCTCAGCATCAACGGCGATGCCGCGGCCGACTACGCCCCGCCGGCTTCCGGCGCCGGCTCGAACTTCGTCTATGCGCCGATTGCCGCAGCCAGCCTTCCGGCCCCCGGTGCGACCGGAACCCTGACCTGGAATCTCGGCGACATCGTCAACGACCCCTTCGGCGACCCGACCACCGAGACTCTTGAAATCATCTATCGGGCGCGCATCCTGTCCGATGCCGGAATCCCCCAGGTCCCCTCCGCAACGCTGACCAACGGCGCCGCCCTCAGTTATGCCGGCTCCACCCCCCTGGCCGACGGCGCCGCTGCGACGCTGCGCCAGCCGGTCATCGCCGCGATCACCAAGATCGACCGCAGCGGTCGCCCCAGCGGCACCTTCGTCGATGTCGCCTCCGACGTCATGAATTTCCGTCTTCAGGCCTGCAACGCCTCCGGCGAGGCCCCGGCCTACAGTGTGCTGATCACCGACACGCTGGCCGGCCAATTCGACGAGACCAGCATCGCCGGGCCGGTGAACGGTGCGGGGCGGCCGGATGTCGTCATCAACGGGTCGGCGGCGGTGGAAGGGGCGGGGAGCGACTACCTCTACTCGCCCGCTGCGGCCCGCGGCGGCACCCTGGCCTTTCGCCTCAACACCCCGGTGTACCCCGGGGAGTGCGTCACCATCGATTACGACATCGCCTTTCACACCGACTTCGGCCCCAACCAGATCTGGGCCAACAGCGCCACCCTCGACGAGTACTGGTCGCTGCCGGCGCAGTCGGGGCAGCTTTACGCACCGGTCGGGCCGGCGACCTTCAGTCTGCAGAATGTGGCGACCACCGTACCGCCGCAAAAAACCATCGTCTCTCCCGCCTCCGGCGAGGCGGCCATAGGCCAGGAGATCGTCTACCGCATCGCCGTCCCCGCCACCGTCGTCAACGGGGCCCTGTACGACGTCGCCGTCACCGATATCCTCAACGACAACCTGGAATTCCTCGGCGCCAGCGAAGTCAGCGGCAACGGTTTCGTCCTCGCCGACAACAGCACCGTTGCGAACCAGCTGAGCCTCTCCCTCGATTTGATCCCGGCGGGAAAACAGGCGGTGATCGAGGTGCGGACGCGCCTGCGCAACCTCGCCGGCGCGACCTCAGGCGTCGCCTTCACAAACTCGGCGACCTATACCTACGCCGAGACCCCCGGCGGGGCGACGCTCGGCGGCGGCAGCGACACCACGGCGCCGATCCGCATCGTCGAGCCGCTCCTCTCTCTGGCCAAGACCGTGGACAATGTCACCGCTCCGGGGGCCCCCCCGCAGGCCGGCCATATCCTCCGCTACACCCTCTCCTTCACCGCCGCCGGGGGGATTTTCGGGGACGACTTCGCCGACGCCTTCGACCTGAGCGTCGATGACAACCTGAGTCTGGGCCTGGCCTACAGCGGCAACGCCGCGGTGACCGGGGCGGGGAACAGTATCGGCGCTCCGCAGCAAACCGGGGACGGGACGACCGCGCCCCAGCACCTCCTCTGGAGCCTGGAGAGCGGCACCGCCGATATCGATCTTCCTGAAGGGACGGTCGTCACCCTCTCCTACGAGGTGCGGGTTCTCGACGGCGTGCTGGCCAACCAACTCCTGAGCAACAGCGCCGTCGGCCGCTGGACCGGCCTCGACGGCGAGAGCGCCTACGAGCGCAACGGCACGGAGACGCCGGCCTGGAACGATTATCTCACCGCTCCGGCTACAACCGTTCTGACCGTACCGGACAGCACCACCCTGACCAAGACCCGTATCCTCGATACCTTCGCCGCCGCCGACGCGGAGGTGCGCATCGGCGATATGGTCGAATACGAACTGCGCCTCGGCCTGCAGGAAGGGGCCCACGCCGGCCTGGTCCTCACCGACACCCTCCCGCGGGGACTGGCCTTTGCCGGGATCGTCAGCGTCAACGGCGATGCCGCACCCCCCTATGCCGCCGCGGCCCCCTTCGTTCATGCCGATCTGGATAACTCCGCCATCGTCGTTACCGGCGACCCCGCTGCCGGACCGACCACCGTCACCTGGACGCTGGGGGATGTCGTCAACGCCGCCGACGGCAGCACCGTCAACGACGTCTTCGTCATCGTCTACCGCGCCCGGGTCCTCAATGCCGTGCATCCGCACCTCGCAGCGATGTCCCTGGTCAATGCGGTGCGCCTCGATTACGACACCGCCAGCGGAGCGGCGGCGCCGGTCACCGATGACGAAACGATCGCCCTCCTGCAGCCGATCCTCGCCGTCGCCAAATCGGCTGTCGCCGCCGGTGGCGACACGGTGCTGGCGGCCGACGAGGTCGTCACCTACACCGTCGACATCACCAACAGCGGCAGCGCCCCCGCCTATGACGTCGTCCTCGAGGACATCTTCCCCGCCGGCTTGCGCGGCGGTGCTTCGGGGATCACCGTCGTCGGCATGCAGCTCACGTCCGGGACCGTCCTGCCGAATCTCGCCCCGGCCTACGACGCCGTGACCGGCGTCGCGCTGTGGAACTTCGACACCGGCGCGGGAAGTCCCTATGCCATCCCCGCCGGCGACACCCTGCGCATCGTCTATGAGGTCCAGGCCGAAAGCGCCCTCGGCGCCGGGCTCACCCTCACCAACCAGGCCCGGGTCCCCCTCTACCATTCCTTCGACGACGAGGCGGCACCGACCCTTGGCGGCGTCACTGGCGTGCGCGAGATCTACGGCCCGACCAACGTCGCCACCACCACCCTGACGACGGCGACCCCCGGGGCGCTGGACAAGGAGAACCCGGCGCTCCCCGAAGCGGCCGTCGGCGAGCCCTTTTCCTACCGCATCACCGTCCCCGCCGCGCCCCTCCCCGTCGCGCTGCACGACGTGCGCATCCTCGATGACCTGAGCGCCTCGGCCGCCGACCTGAGTTTTGTTTCCGTCGCCCGAGTCTCCGGCTCCCTGCCGTGGACGCCGGTCAATACCGGCGACGCCACGGCCCTGGTGATCGAAGACCCGGCAGGCGGCATCGATATTCCCGCCGGCGAGCAGATCGTCCTCGAGATCACCGTGGTCCTTTCCGACACGCCGGTCAACGTCAGCGGCCTCCTCTTTTCCAACAGCGCCTCCTACACCTACAACAGCCTCGCTAACGACCCGGCGACCCGGGCTCCCGGCGCCGCCGACACCACCGGCAACATGACCATCGTCGGGCCGGACGGACTCACCCTGGAGAAGAGCGGCCCGGCGACGGTGCAGCTCGGCACCCCGGCGACCTTTACTCTGAACGTGCACAATCCGGGGTCCGGTTCCGCCTGGACTCCGACCGTCACCGATCTCCTCCCCCAGGGTCCTTCGGGGGGGATGTGCGGCGGCGCTCCGGTCAATGTCAGCGCCCAGTTCTTCCAGGCCGACGGGGTGACGGCCGTCTCCGCGGCGCTGGTGCCGGGGACCGACTTCCTTGTCAGCTTCACCGCCGAACCGGCCTGCCAGTGGAGCCTGACCCTCCTTCCAGCCGCCGGTCCCCTGGCCTCCGATCAGCGTCTGATCATCGGCTACGACGCCGCCCTCGACCCCCAGACCGTCAACGGAAGCACTCTGACCAATGTCGCCGGGGTGACCCGGTGGCAGAGTGCCGACCCGGCCGCAGCGGTCGGCGTCGTTCCGCGCACCTATGATCGCACCCTCACCAACGGCACTCCGGGGACTCTCGACCACGAGGATGCCCAGGCGGTCGTGACCGAATCGCCGATTCTGGTCTTCACAAAGAGTGTGGCGAATCTGACCACCGGGGAAGTTCCGGGGCGCAACGCCACCCCCGGCGACACCCTGCGCTACACCCTCGAGCTCACCAATGCCGGCCCGGTGGGGCTTTCGTCCCTCTCCATCGTCGACGAGCTCGATGCCTTGAACGCCGTCGCGGCCTTCTCCCCCGGCACCCTGACCCTGGTCAGCGTCCCGGCTGGAGCCGACATTACGGCCACCAGCGCCGCCGGGGGCTCCAAAGGGACCGGCCAGGTGGATGTCCGCAACCTCGCCATCGGTCCCCAGGGCGCTGCGAACGATACCCTGGTCGTGGAATTCGATATCCGCCTGGCGCCGGTTCTGGCCAGCGCCACGACGGTCCTCAACCAGGCCGAGCTCGTCACCGCAAGTCCCAACACCCTTTCCAGCGACGATCCGAACGTCAACGGCCTGGATGATCCCGCCATCCTCGGCGACGAGGACCCCACGGAGACGCTGATCACCTCGTCGCCGGCCTTCGAGGTCTGGAAGAGTTCCACGGTGATGACCGGGGGGCCGGCGCTGCAGGCCGGCGAGACGCTTCGCTACACCCTCACCGTCAAAAATGTCGGCACCGAGGATGCGGTCAACGCCACCCTGCGCGACTTCATCCCCGCCAATACCGTCTATGCGGCGGGGAGCACCACCTTAAACGGCACCGTCGTCGCCGATCCGAGTCCCGGCGTCAGCCCTCTGCAATCGGGGCTGCCGCTCAACGCGCCGGAGAACGCAACGGCCGGAACCCTGCGGGCCGATACGGCCGCCGGTGCGGCCAATGTCGCCACGGTGACCTTCGCCGTGGTTGTCGACCTCTCGGCCATGAACGGCCTGATCATCGAGAACCAGGGCTTCCTGTCCGCCGCTGGCGTCGGCAGCGGCCCGCTCCCCCAGGTCCCCTCCGACGACCCGGCGACGGCGGTCCTTCTCGACCCGACCCGCAACGTCGTCGGCAATCTCCCCCTCCTTGGCGCCCAAAAGACCGTGGCTCTGCAGCAGGACTTCGGCTCGGCCGGCATCGTCGATCCCGGGGATGTGCTGCGATACACCATCGTCATCAGCAACTTTGGCGCCATTCCCGCCACCGGCGTGATCCTTACCGACACCGTCCCGGCCCATACCGTCTATGTCGCCGACTCCCTGCGCGTGAACGGCGCCCCCCTCGGGGCCGACGGCGGCGTCTCCCCCCTCATCGCCGGCCTGGCGGTGACCTCCTCGGACAATCCCGGCGCCGGCATCGTCTCCGCCGGCGGCAGCGCCGAAATCACCTTCGACCTGCAGGTCAATGCCGGTGTGCCGACGGGGACATTGATCAGCAACCAGGCGAGCGTCACCTCCAATGAACTGCCGGCCGAGCCGACGGACGCCGACGGCCTGCCGGCCAACGGCGACCAGCCGACCGTCGTCGTGGTCGGCGACGTGCAGCTCCTTTCGGTGACCAAGGAAGTTCTGGTCGTCGGAGGCGGGATCGCCGAAGCCGGCGGCGAGCTCGAGTACGTCATCCGGGTGAGCAACATCGGCTCCCTCCCGGCCACGGCCGTTGTCGTGACCGACGATCTGGCTCCCCTCGGGAGCCAGGTGAGCTATGTCGCCGGTTCGGGGACCCTCAACGGCGCGGCGGCCGGGGTGAGCTTTGCCGGTTCGGTCCTCACCGCCGACTATGCCGCGTTCTACGGCGACCTGGCGCCGGGCGCCGGCGCCCTGGTCCGTTTCCGGGTGCGGATCGACCCCGCCCTGGCGATGGGGACGACTCTCGGCAACACCGCCCTGGTCCGCTGGAACACCCCCGCCCAGAGCGCCTCCGCCTCCGTATCCCTCGACCTCGGCGGCACGCCGGGGAGTGCAAGCCTCAACGGCCGCCTCTGGCACGACGCCAACCTCAACGGGCTCGACGACGGCGACGAGCCGCTTCTTGCCGGGTGGGCGGTGGAGATTTATCGCAACAATCTTCGTCTCGCCACGGTCCTCTCGGACGAAAGCGGCGCCTATCGTTTCAGCGGCCTGGTCCCCAACGAGGGGACGACGCAGCCCTATGAAGTGCGCTTCCTGGCCCCCGGTGCCGGCCCCGCCACGGCCTCTCTCGGCACCGCCGCCTCCCCCTTCACCAACGGTCCGCAGCGCATCAGCGGCATCCTTGTCCCCTCGGGAGGGAACCTGCAGGGATTGAATCTGCCGATTTCCCCCAACGGCGCGGTCTATGACTCGGTCCAGCGGACCTCCGTCGCCGGCGCCTCCCTGGCGCTCCTTAACGCGGCGACCGGGGCCCCCTTGCCGGGCCTGTGCTTCGATGACCCGGCGCAGCAGAATCAGCTGACGGCGCAGGACGGCTTCTACAAGTTCGACCTCAACTTCAGCGACGGCTCCTGCCCGGCGGGGGGCGCCTATCTCATCCAGGTGACGCCGCCGGCCACCGGTTACCTGGCGGCCCCCTCGAAGATCATCCCCCCGACCAGCGACGACTCGACGGCGCCTTTCTCCGTCCCCGCCTGCCCCGGGAGCGCCGGCGACGCGCTGCCGAGTCCCGCCGGCGTCTGCGAAGCGACGGCCACGCCTTCGGTGCCGCCCCTCTCCGTCCCCCCGCGCACGGTCGGGACCGCTTATTACCTGCACCTGACGCTGAGCGACGGCGCCGTCCCCGGCCAGAGCCAGATCTTCAACAACCCCATCCCCCTCGATCCGGAAATGGATGCGGCGGTGGCCATCACCAAGACTGCGGCCCTGATCAACGTCAGCAGGGGGGGACTGGTCCCCTACACCATCCGGGTGAACAACGTTTTCGGCGTCCCCCTTTACGATATCGGCATCGTCGATCGCTTCCCGGCGGGATTCAAATACGTCCCCGGCTCCGCCCGCCTCGACGGGGCTCCCCTGGAGCCGCGCATCAGCGGCCGGGAACTGCTCTGGGACGGCCTCGAACTGCAGGTCGGCTCGGCCCGAACGATCCAGCTCCTGCTGGTGGTCGGCGCCGGCGTATCCGAAGGGGAATACGTCAACCGGGCGCAGGTGATCAGCACCGCCGGCGGCGGAATCGCCTCCGGCGAAGCGACCGCCACGGTGCGGGTGACTCCCGATGCCACCTTCGACTGTACCGACGTGATCGGCAAGGTCTTCGACGACCGCAACCTCAACGGGGAGCAGGACGCAGGCGAAGAGGGGCTCGCCGGAGTTCGCGTGGTCACGGCGCGGGGATTGATCGCCACCACGGACGAGCACGGCCGTTTCCATATCACCTGCGCCGTCGTTCCCGACGAAGACCGCGGCAGCAACTTCATTCTCAAGCTCGACGACCGCACCCTTCCCACCGGTTATCGCCTGACCACCGAAAATCCCCGGGTTCAGCGGGCCACCCGCGGCAAGGCGCTGCGCTTCCCTTTCGGCGCCACGATTCACCGCGTGGTGACCATGGATATCGCCGACGGTGTCTTCGAACCGGAACAGACGACGCTGCGCCTCCAGTGGGAGCCGAAGGTCGACCACCTGATTGAGGAACTGCAGAAGGGACCCTCCGTGCTGCGCCTCTCGTATCTGGCCGATGTCGAACCCGAAGGGCTGGTCAAAAAGCGCCTCAAGGCCCTGAAGAAGGAAATCGCCCGCCGCTGGAAAGCTTCGGAAGGCGGATATCGGCTCGACATGGAAATCGAGGTCTTCTGGCGCCGAGGCGGACCGCTTTAGACCGGGATCAATCGAGCGGGCGCAATAGAGCGTCCGCCATGAATCCGACCGATCCGTCGCATCGACGGCGGCCAAAAGACTCACCAAACCTTTTCAAACTCTTGGAACCTATGCGCAAGCGCTTCTTCCTCATAGCCCTTTTCCTCCTCATCGTCTCCGCCGGAGCCGGGGTCCTTGCGCGCGCCGAGGCTGCCGAGACCAGGGAGACGGCTGTCAGCGGAGAGACGACCGAGATGCACCTCCCCTCAGACCAGTCCTTCTCCCCCTGGCTTCTCGACGCCTCCATTTTCGAGGAGGATCAGGGGGATCGCAGCGAGATGCGGCAGGTCGTCGAAGAGGATGTCAAAACCATCAAGCTCTCCGGCGTCGTTCCGCCGATCCGATTCCGTCAGGGGGAGGCGGCAATTCCCGAGGACTATCTCGACCGCCTCCGCGACGTTCTCGAAGGGATGCGCGATCGCGCCAACGTGCGTCTCCACTTCGTCGGCCACGCCGACTCCCAGCCGCTCAGCGCCCCCCTGCAGGCGCAGTACGGCGACAACACCGGGCTCTCCCGGGAGCGGGCCGGGACCTGCGCCGAATTCTGCCAACTCGCCCTCAACCTCCCCCCGGAAGCGATCTCCTATGAAGGACTCGGCGAGAGAGAGCCGGTCGCCAGCAATGCCACCGAAGAAGGGCGCGCCCTCAACCGGCGGGTGGAGGTGCAGGTCTGGTATGACGAGATCGGCCAGAAGCTGGTGGAGAAGGAAGTGATCATCCCCAGGGAGGTCAGCCGCGTCAAGGTCTGCCGCACCGAGACCGTCTGCAAATTGCGCTACAAGGAAGGGCAATCCCACCGCGCCCGGGTCAGGAACCTGATCGCCCCCCTTTATTACGACGAAGGGATGGTGAGCGTTCCCGAAGACTTCCTGCAGCAGGTAAATCAGGCGCTGAGAAACCTTCGCGGCAAGGAAAACCTCGCCGTTCGGTTCATCGCCTATACGGACAACTCCCCCCTGGCCGGACGCAGCGAGCGCATCTACGGCAACCCTCTTGGGCTCTCCAAAGCGGTGGCCCGGCGCGTCTCCCTCGCCGTCCGCGACAGCCTCGGGCCCCTCCCGGTCGCCGTGGAGAGCGAGGGGAGGGGGGCGATACGGCCGGCCGCCTCCAACGAGACGTCGCAGGGGCGGGCGCTCAACCGTCGCGTCGAGGTGGAGTTCTGGCACGACGACCCGCTGCAGGATCTCCCCGATGAGCCGCAGCTCTGCCCGGAGGCCGCCGGGGCGGAGACGCTCACCCGCGTCTACGACTCCCCCTCGGGGGGGATCGACCCGATCCTCTTTGAAAACGGCGATCCGGTGATTCCCGAAGGCTACACCGGGCGGCTGCGTAAAATCATGGACGAGATCGGCGACAGAGCCTCTGTCCGCCTGCGCTTTGTCGGCTACACCAGCAACGACCGCCTCGACCGGCGCACCGCCGCAGTCTACGGGGACGATATCGGCCTCTCCACGGCCCGGGCCCGCCGGGCCATGGCGGCCGTCGCCGAGCGGATGGGGCTCTCGGGAAATCAGGCGGAGTTCGAGGGGCACGGCTACGTCCAGTCCGATGACGTGGTCAACACCGGCTTCGTCGAATCGGACACCTCCCGGGTCGAGGTCCAGGTCGTCTATGATGAACTGGTCGTTCTCGACGACTACGAGGGGGTGGACATCACCCGGCTGAGTCGCGAGGTGATCCCGGCCGACCCCTTCGGCCTCAATCTCATGCGTATCACTGTCGACGGAAAGCCGGCCGATGATCCGGGGAAAAGCATCCCCGACGTCCAGCGCTGCACCGACGTGGCTCTCGATGAGGCGCAGATCGAATTCAAATACGACAATCTCAAGCTCCAGAGGCGACTCAACGTCACCGCCTGGCCGCGCACCATCGCCAATCGGGACCTGGAGGAGACGCCCTTCGGCGAAAACCTGATCCTCTTCCGCCTCTACACCAACTACCACATCTTCATCGTCAGGGCGGAGGTCCGGATTTTCACGGAAGAGCAGTCCGACCGTGACGACCCCCTGGCCGTCCTCCCCCTGAATTATGAGGGGAGGGGGGAGTGGGCGCCCGACTTCCCCTCGATCCCGGCGGCGGGACGTTCCTTGAAATACCTGGTCCGCGTTTACGACCGCATGGGGCATTTCGACGAAACGGCCCCCCAGCCCCTGTGGGTCGTCGACCGGATCGATCCGGCCCTGGCCGAAGCCAATGTCCGCCAGGAGCTGCTGGCCGGCTACGGCGAAAGCCGCCTCGCCAGCGGCAACATCCCTTTGTCCGGCGGCACGGTGCAGGCCTCAGGGAACGCCATCCCCCCCGAACACGGCGTCTGGCTGGCCGGATATCCCGTGCCGGTGGACGGCAGGGGGCGTTTTATCGCCGAGGAGATCCTTCCGGAAGGGATGCACACCGTCGAGGTGGCCGTCCTCGACGAAGGGGGAAACGGCGAACTCTTCCTGCGGGACCTGGCGCTGGAGAGAAGCGACTGGTTTACCGTCGGGATCGCCGACCTGACGCTCTCCGCCAACAGGACCGAGGGTCCGGCCGAGCTCCTCGCCCCGGACGAGCCCCGGTACAGCGAGGACCTGAATCTCCAGGGGCGCCTGGCCTTCTACACCGACGGCAAATTCAGCAACGGCTGGAACCTGACGGCCAGCGCCGATACCCGTGAAGGGCCGGTGGACGAGATCTTCAGCAATTTCCTAGACAAGTCCCCCGAGGCGCTCTTCCGGCGCATCGACCCCGACGTGCACTATCCGACCTACGGCGACGACGGCACCGTCGAGGAAGGCGCTCCGACCCTCGGCAAGTTTTATCTCCGGGTGAAAAAGGAGGAGACCTACGGACTCTGGGGGAATTTCAAGATCGCCTATACGGACAACGATCTGGCCCACGTGGACCGTGGTCTCTACGGGGCCAACCTCCATTATCAGACCGGCGAGGCCACCAGTTTCGGCGAGGAGCGCTTTTTGGCCGACGGTTTTGCCGCCGAACCCGGAACGGTGGCGGGGCGGGACGAGTTCCGGGGAACCGGAGGCTCCCTCTACTTCCTGCGCCGCCAGGATATTCTCGAGGGGAGCGAACGGGTGCGCATCGAGATCCGCGACAAGGATTCGGGGCTGGTCCTCGGAGTGAAAAACCTCACGCCGGTCCTCGATTACGACATCGACGTCCTGCAGGGGCGCCTCCTCCTCTCGGAGCCCCTCTCGGCGACGGCGGACGACAATCTCCTGGTCAGGAGCGACTCCCTGAGCGGCAATCCCGTCTTTCTGGTCGCCCGTTACGAGTTCACTCCCGGGTTCGAGGACCCGGGGACGCTGACCACCGGCGGCCGGATGCATTACTGGTTCGGCGATTATCTCAAGGTCGGCGCGACCGTCAACCGGGACGAGGAGGCGGGGGACCAGAAGAGCCTCGATGCCCTGGATGTGACGCTGCGCAAATCCGCCCAGTCGTGGATCAGGCTCGAAGGGGGACGCAGCGAAGGACCGGGACTCCTCGAAACGACGTCCGTCGACGGCGGGTTTCAATTCACCGCTCCCGATCCCCTCGACGGACCCGGTGTCGAGGCCTGGGCCTACCGCACCGATGCCAGCCTCGGCTTCCAGGATCTCTTCAAAAACGCCCGGGGGAAGATGACCTTCTATCTCCAGGATCTCGAGGCGGGATATGCGGCGCCGGGTCTGATCACCGACCGGGACACGACCCAATACGGCGGCACGGCGGAGCTCCCCTTCACCGAGCGGTTGAAAATGCGGGTCAAGGCCGACAGGAGTTTTCAGACTGACGGGCTGGAGACGGAAGCCGGTGAAATCGACCTCGATTATAAGTTGGGCGAACACTGGACCCTCGGTTCGGGGGGTCGCCACGACAGACGCATAGACAACTCCGCCGTGGTTCCCCTGACCCAGGACCTGGGGTCGCGGACCGATGGCGTGGTCCGACTCCTCTATGACACCAACAAGCGCTGGAGTGCCTACGGCTTTGCCCAGGAGACGTTGCGGAGTTCGGGGAATCGGGAGGACAATCGCCGGTTCGGCACCGGCGGCAGCCTCCGCGTCACCGACCGCTTCAAGGCGACCGGTGAGGTTTCCGGCGGGGAACTGGGTGCCGGGGGACGGCTCGGGACGGAGTTCCTCTACTCGGACCGCACCACCCTCTACCTCAACTATGCCCTGGAAAACGAGCGTACCGACAACGGGTTGCGGGCCAGAAAAGGGAACCTGGCCTCCGGTTTCCGCACCCGCTATTCGGACTCGGCCAGCGTCTACCTCGAAGAGCGCTACACCCACGGGGATGTCCCGTCGGGACTGATGCACTCCACCGGGGTGGACCTTGCCCCCACGGATCGCTTGAACCTCGGGGCCTCCGTCGATTTCGGCACCCTCGTCGATCATCAGACGGGGGCCGAGCTCCAGAGGACGGCGGCCGGGGTTCGGGCCGGTTACGGGTTCGATACCCTGAAGATCGCCAGCGCCGTGGAATACCGGATGGACGACGCCGAGCAGCCGGATGCCAGTTCGACCCGGCGCACCACCTGGCTGCTGAAAAACAGCCTCAAGTATCAACTGTCCCCGGACTGGCGTCTCCTCGGCAAATTCAATTATGCCCACTCGGAGAGTTCCCAGGGGGCGTTCTTCGACGGCAACTATACGGAAGCGGTCCTCGGCTACGCCTATCGTCCCGTCAAAAACGACCGCCTCAATGCCCTGGCCAAATACACCTTTTTCTACAACGTCCCGACCGCCGACCAGGTGAGCGCCACCGGCACGGGGGGCGGTCTGATCCAGCGCAGTCATATCGCCTCACTCGACGTCATGTATGACCTGACCAGCCGCTGGACGGTGGGGGGCAAATACGCCTACCGCCTCGGCGAGGTGAGTCAGGACCGGGTCGATCGGGAGTTCTTTGCCAGCCGGGCCCACCTCTACGTGCTGCGGGCCGACTGGCACTTCCTCCACCGCTGGGACGCCCTGGTCGAGGGGCGCCTGCTCGACCTCCCCGACGCCGGGGAGAGCCGCAGCGGGGCGCTGGTCGCTCTCTACCGTCACCTCGGCAACCACATCAAGGTCGGGGCGGGCTACAACTTCAGCTCCTTCTCGGATGACCTCACCGATCTGGATTACACCCATCAGGGGCTGTTTTTCAACTTCATCGGGAAGATGTAGGGCAGAAAACAGAACACGGAAAACAGAACACAGAACACAGAAAATAGAAAATAGAAAACAGAATGTTAACGCGCACAACAACTACAGGTGGGAATCATGACCCGATATCTTAGGGCGGCAATTCTGGGAATTTCGACGGTGTTTCTGCTCCTCCATCCCGCTTTTGCCGAAGAGGTCTCCAGGGAGCAGATCAAGGGGCTGGACGAACAGGTGCAGGAGATCAAGAGCGACGTTCTCGGCATCGCCGCGGAGCTCAATCTCCTCGAAGAAAAGCTCCTCTATCCGTCCAACACCCAGGTGGCACTCTTCGTCTCCCTGGCCGCCGGCGAAACCTTCCGTCTCGATTCCGTCGCCATCGAGCTGGACGGTGAAGCGGTCGCGTCTCATCTCTACACCTTCAAGGAGCTCGAAGCCCTGCGCAAGGGGGGGGTGCAGCGCATCTATGCCGGCAACATCCGCACCGGCGCCCACGCCCTGCAGGTGACCCTTCTCGGCAAATCCGCCGGTGGGGACGACTTTCGGCAGACAGGGACCTTTACCGTCGAAAAGGGGGTCGGCCCCGGGATTGTCGAGATCAACCTGGCGCAGCAGGCGATCACCTTCAAAGACCGGTAGCGCTTTGACACAGAACAAGCCTTAACGCAGAGGTCGCAGAGGAGGAAAATTATGAACGCAGAAATGAATCCACAGTCGTTCACCGCTACGCTCTCCTGATTCTCCCGGCGCTCAACGCGTTAACAGCTTCTGGCTTTCGGACGGCAATTGAACCGGCTTCTTACAGGAACACCATGACCAGGCTCCTCATCATTCTGACAACGCTCCTTTTCGCCACCTCTTCGCTGGCGGCCGGCACCGCCGCGCCGAAGGAGCTCAGGGACCTCTTTTTCGGCGAGGCGCTGTATCACGCCTTTCAGGGAGAGTGGTTCGATGCGGTCGCCCGGCTCGATACGGAGCTGGGGCAGTTTCACGGCCTCGACGAGCCGGAACGCGATTCCCTCTTCAGCCACCTCGGGGAGGCCGAGTTCTCGGTGGGGGATTTCGAACTGGCCTACCGGATGCACCACCGCGCCGGGCGCGCCATCAAGGCGGTCATCGAGGGGAATGTGGCCGACGAGGTGCGCAATGAGGCCCTCTATCGCCTGGCCCGGATCTACTTCCAGAAGGACCAGCCGGTCAACGCCCTCCATGCCCTGGAGCGCATCTCCGGGACCGTTCCCGCAAGCCTTGCAGACGACCTCCCCTTTCTGCACGGGCAAATTCTCATGGCCAACGGCCGCTTCGCCGAGGCGGCGATCCTCTTAAAGGAGCTCCAGGGAGCCAGGAGTCTGGCCGGCTTTTCCACCTACAACCTCGGGATCGCCCTGATCCGGGACGGGAAGGAAAAGGAGGGGCGCCTCTCCCTCGACCGAACCGGGCAGATCGACGGCGACAACGCCGTCACGGCGGCGATCCGGGACAGGGCGAACCTTCTTCTCGGCGACAAACTGCTGGAGGAGAAGAATTTCGCAGGCGCCAAGGCGATTCTCGATCGGGTGCGCCTGAGCGGACCCTTCTCCAACCGGGCGCTGCTCGGTTCGGGGTGGGCCGATGCCTTCCGGGATGACTTCGAAAGAGCCCTGGTCCCCTGGAGCCTCCTCGTCGAGGGGGAAGTCACGGATTTTGCCGTGCAGGAAGCCATGCTGGCCGTCCCCTACGCCTACGGCAAGCTCGGGCTCTACAGCAGGGCGGCCCTCATGTACGGCAGCGCCCTGGGCGCCTTCGGCACCGAGGTCGACAAGCTCGGCGCCTCGATCAAAAGTATCCGCGAGGGGGACTTCCTCCGGGCCCTGACACGGGAAGAGCTCAAACAGGATGCCAACTGGGTGGTCCGGCTGCGCGCCCTGCCGGAATCGCCCGAGACCTACTACCTCCTCAACCTCCTGGCCTCCCACGATTTTCAGGAATCGCTGAAAAACTACCTCGACCTCGAAGAGTTGCGGCAGAAGCTTGAAATCTGGAAAAAGGACCTGAACGCTTTCGAAGAGCTCATTGTCCGCCGCCGTGCCTATTACCAGCCGCTCCTCCCCGAAATCGACGGGGAATTCCGCCGTCTCGACTCCCAGATGCGCCTGCGCCTGGAGCAGCGCGACCGCATCGAAGAGCGCCTGCAGGCGATGCTGGTGGCGCCGCGACCCGATTACCTGGCGAGCGCTCCGGAGAGGATCTTCAAGGAACGCCTGGCGCGCCTGGAGCAGACAGTGGCGGCAGGCGGCGCCAGGCCCTCCGACGGGACCGCCGACCGTTTCAAGCGCCTCCGGGGGGTGCTGGAGTGGCGGATTCAGACGGAATACGACCAGCGTCTCACCGAGGCCCACAAAAACCTTCGCGACCTGAATCAGGCCATCGACCTCCTGACCAAGAGGTACACCGCCTTCGTGCGCACCCGCCAGGCCGCCACCCAGAGCTTTCAAGGCTACGACGACGGCATCCGCCGGCAGAGGCACCGGATCGATGCGGCCGGAGAAAAGGTGGGGGAACTGATGGCCCGCCAGGGGCACATGCTCGAGGTCATGGCCGTCAGCGAACTCACCCGGCGTCGCGAGCGCCTCGAAGAATTCCAGGTCAAGGCCCGTTTCGCCCTGGCCGACAGTTACGACCGGGCCGCCCGGGCCCAGGACCAGCAGGAGGGAGCGCAATGAGCCGCCGTCTTCTCCTGCCAGCGCTTCTTCTTCTCCTCCTTGCCGGCTGCGCTCCCCTCGACGATCAGGGGACGATCGCCCAGTTGCGCAACCGGCAGATCGAACTCAAGGACGTGAAGCTCGAGGGGGGGCTCGAGAAGGCGATGGAGAGTTATCGGCGCTTTCTCGAGGAAACCCCGACCTCCGCCCTGTCGCCGGAAGCGATTCGTCGCCTGGCCGATCTGAAGGTCGAAAAAGAATACGGGCTCATCACCGAGAGCGGCAAGTCGAACGAGCGGCCTCCGGCGCGATTGCCGGCTCCGAAGGAAACGCCGCCGCCCGTGGCCGCGGCCGCCCGGGAGACAGCGCCGCCGCCCGCCGTCGCCGGGGAGTCCGAGGCCGCCTTCGAAACCCGGGCGACCCTCGGTACCCCCCTGGCCGAAACGACCGTGCCGAAAGACGAGGCGGCGCCGGTCCTGGTCGATCTGGAAAGGGCCGGGGCCCTCGAGGCCATCGAGCTCTACCGGAAACTCCTCAACGACTACCCCCTCTACCAGCGCAACGACCAGGTGCTGTACCAGATGTCCCGCGCCTACGAGGAGCTCGGGCGGATCGAGGAAGCGATGGAGGTCATGGACCGGCTGGTGCGCGACTTTCCCGAGTCCCGGTATCTCGATGAGGTGCAGTTCCGCCGCGCCGAGTATTTCTTCACCCACCGGCGCTATCTCGACGCCGAGGACGCCTACACGAGCATCGTCGAAATCGGCGTCGCCTCCTCCTATTTCCAGCTGGCGCTCTTCAAGCTCGGCTGGACCTTCTACAAGCAGGAACTCTACGAAGAGGCCCTGCACCGGTTCATCGCCCTCCTCGACTACAAGGTGTCGGTGGGCTACGACTTTGCCCAGAAGGAAGACGAAATCGAGGCCAAGCGCATGGAGGATACCTTCCGCGTCATCAGCCTCGGTTTTTCCAATATCGGCGGCGCCGGCGCCGTGGCCGATTACTTCGCCGCCTACGGCAAGCGCAGTTACGAGGACGGCGTCTATGCAAATCTCGGCGAATATTATTATGACAAACGCCGCTACAGCGACGCCACCGCCACCTACAGCGCCTTCGTGAGCCGCAATCCTTTTCACGCCAGATCGCCCCTCTTCCACATGCGGATCATCGAAATCAATATCGCCGGGGGTTTTCCCAGCCTCGTCATCGATTCGAAAAAGGCTTTCGCCACCACCTACGGTCTCAAGGCCGAATACTGGGGCCATTTCGACCCGAGCCTGCGCCCGGACGTCCTCGGTCATCTGAAAACCAACCTGACGGATCTGGCCAATCATTACCACGCCCTCTATCGGGATCCGCGCAAGGCCAAGGAGAAACCGGACAACTTCGCCGAAGCGCTGCACTGGTACCGGGAATTCCTCGTCTCCTTCCCGGCGGCGAGCGAGTCTCCGGCCATCAACTACCTGCTGGCCGATCTTCTCCTGGAGAACCGCTCCTTTGCCGAGGCGGCCGTGGAGTATGAAAAGACGGCCTACGACTATCCCCGTCACGAGAAATCGGCCACGGCCGGCTACGCGGCGGTTTTCGCCTTCCGGGAGGATCTTGGCGCCCTGCCGCCGGCCGAGCGGGAACCGGTCAAGCGCCAGGCGGTCCGTTCGTCCCTGAAGTTTGCCGAAACCTTCCCGACCCATGAGAAGGCGGCCATCGTTCTCGGGGCGGCCGCCGATGATCTCTACGACCTCGGGGATTACGAGGAGAGTCTGGCGGCGGCGCTCTGGCTCGTTCAGGCCTTCCCCGCCACCGAGGTCGACATCCGGCGCGGGGCCTGGCTGATCGTCGCCCATTCGTCCTTCAAGCTCCTCCTCTACGCCGAGGCTGAATCCGCCTACGGGGAGGTTCTGGCGCTCCTTCCCGAAGGGGACAAGGCGCGCGGTGAGCTCCTCGACAACCTGGCGGCGTCGATCTACAAGCAGGGGGAAAAGGCCCGGGCCCTCGAGGATTACCGGGGGGCGGCCAGCCACTTCCTGCGGGTGGGGGCGATGGCTCCGGATTCCAAATTCCGGCCGACCGCCGAGTACGACGCCGCAGCGGTCCTGACCCTCCTCCAGGATTGGAAAATGACGGCCACCGTTCTCCTCGGTTTCCGCGCCAATTTCCCCGGTCACGAGCTGCAGCCCGAGGTGACCAAGAAGCTCGCCTATGTCTACCGGCAGGACGGCCTCCTTTCCCTGTCCGCCAACGAATATGAACGCATCGAGAGGGAGTCGACGGACGACGAGGTACGGCAGGAGGCCCTCCTGGCGGCGGCGCAACTCCATGTCGAATCCGGCGACACCCCCCGGGCCCTGACGGTCTACCGGCGGTACGTCGGCTATTTTCCCCGGCCGGTGGAACTCAACCTGGAAACCCGCGGCAAGATCGCCGCAATCCTCAAGGAGCAAAAGGAGAAGGACGCCTATCTTGACGAACTGAGGGCTCTCGTCGCCATCGAGGCGGCCGCCGGCGACGAGCGCACCCCGCGGACCCGGTTTCTGGCCGCCGGCGCCGCGCTGGTCCTGGCCGAGTTGAGCTATGACCAATTCGTCGCCGTCCCGCTGGTCAAGCCCTTCAAGGTCAATCTGGCCAAAAAGCAGACGCTCATGAAGGCGGCGGTGAAGGATTTCAGCCGGCTTCTCGATTATGAAGTCGGCGAGGTCACGGCCGCCGCCACCTACTATCTGGCCGAGATCTACGCCCACCTCAGCGCGGCCCTGCTCGGTTCCGAGCGCCCCGAAGGGCTCACCCCGCTGGAAATGGAGCAGTACGAGCTGGCCATTGAGGAGCAGGCCTACCCCTTCGAGGAGAAGGCGATCACCGTCCACAAGAGCAATCTCGAGCTGATTTCCCTGGGGATTTACAACCCGTGGATCGACCGGAGCCTGCAGAAGCTGGCGGAGGTCCTCCCCGCCCGCTATGCCCGGCCGGAGGAGGAGAGCCCCATCATCGCCTCCCTCGATTCCTACACCTTTGCCGTCGACCGGCCGCAGCCGCCCGTCGTGGAAACGGAAACGGAGGAGCCGGTACAGGTCGAGGAATCTGTGCCGGTCGCAGAAACGGTGCCGGTCGAGGAAGCGTCGGTCGAGGAAGCGTCGGTCGAGGAAGCGTCGGTCGAGGAAGCGTCGGTCGAGGAAGCCTTGCCGGTGGAGGAAGCGGTGCCTGTGGAGGAAGCGGTGCCGGTGGAGGAAGCGGTGCCGGTGGAGGTCGGGCCGGATGAGCCGACCGGAGAGCCTGTCGGCACAACGTCCATGGGAGAGTGAAGGAGGCAGGTCGGCCGCGGAGAATGATTCGATATGCCAATGATTGAGAACAGAAGAAACGATGGGAGCCGATCGATGCAGGTCCTAATTCAACACCAGTCGGGGAGGCCCAATGGATTCCTGGCCCTTGTCCTGATGCTGACGGTTCTTGCCGGGTGCGCGACCGCCCCGAAGCCGATAAAGGATGCCGTCGAGGAGAAAGCCGCCGTCACGGAGGAAACGTCCGTGACGCACTTTGACGATGGCCGGCAGGGGTTTGTTATCCGTGAAATGTCGAGCATGGATGGAGAAGCACGGAGCGATTTTGCCGCCGCCGTCGTCCTGCTGAAGGAAGAGAAGTATGACCCGGCCATCGAACTCCTGGAAAAGGTGATCGCAGCCGCACCAGGGGTGAGCGCCCCCTATATCAACGCCGCTCTGGCCTACGGGGAGACCGGCAAGCCGGAAAAGGCCGAGGGGCATCTCAAAACCGCCTTGAGTCTGGTTCCCGGGCACCCGGCGGCAAGCAACGTCTACGGTCTGCTCCTCCGCAAGGGGGGCCGCTTTGCCGAGGCGCGGGAGATCTACGAGACGGCCCTCAAGGTTTTTCCCGAGTATCTTCCGGCGAGGAAAAATCTCGGAATTCTCTGCGATCTCTACCTCGATGATCCGTCCTGCGCCCTCGAGCAGTACGAGATTTACAGCCAGGCCAAGCCCGAAGAGGAGCAGGTGTCCATATGGGTCGCCGATCTCCGCCTGCGGCTCGGGGTCCAGCAATGAAGGCCTGGACCCCGGTTCAGCCCGATGCGGCGGATCGGAGGCGGCCGGAGCACCGGCAAGGAGGAAATATGGTTCGAAGATCAGGTCTCATTCTCTGTTTCGTCCTGCTGACGGCCAACCTGGTGCTGGCGGTGGAGAGGGAGAAGGAAACGGCACCGAAGGAACTCTCGGGGATGTCCATCGTCGGCAACGACGAAGCCCCGAAATCCCTGTATATCGTTCCCTGGAAGAGCTCCGAAATCGGAGTGGAGACCAGTTTGAACAGGACGGCAAATGAGGGGGACGAACCGGTGGACCGGGACGTCTTCAAACGGCAGCTCGATTTCTACGAAGTCAGCAAAACCAATAAATCCGGGAGGATCAAGTAATGGAAATCATCTATTCAATGGTGGCGTTTTTTCAAAAGGGCGGGCTCTTCATGTACCCCATCCTCATCGTCTTTGCCGTCGGCATGGCCATCGCCGTCGAGCGCTGGGTCCAGTTGAACCTGATCCGGCAAAGAAACCGCAAGATGTGGGGGCAGGTGCAGCCGCTCCTCGCCGAGGGGGATTTCGACCAGGCGCGGGAGATGACCAACGACGACAAATCGACTATCGCCCAGATGCTGAGCATGGGGCTGGCGCGCCAGGGGGCGGTCCGCCGTCGTGAAGACATCGAGATCGCCATGGAAGAGTGCATGATGGAGATCATCCCCCAGCTGGAAAAACGCACCCCCTACATCGCGCTCCTCTCCAACATCGCCACCCTCCTCGGGCTCCTCGGCACCATCATGGGGCTGATCGAGGCCTTCACCGCGGTGGCCAACGCCAACCCCGCCGAGAAGGCCGACCTCCTCTCCGCCAGCATCTCGGTGGCCATGAACACCACCGCCTTCGGCCTGATGGCGGCAATCCCGCTCCTTCTCCTGCACGCCAAGCTGACCTCGACCACAGGCCAGATCGTCGACAGCCTGGAGATGGCCTCGGTCAAGGCGCTCAACTCCATCTCCAATTCTTCCAAGCGTCAGTTCCCGGCGGGGTGATCATGGCCAGACGATCTCATTCACGACGGCGGAGCAAGGACGCACCGGACCTGGACATCACCTCTTTTTTGAACCTGATGGTGGTCCTGATCCCGTTTCTCCTCATCAGTGCCGTCTTCTCTCGGGTGACGATCCTCGAGCTGAGCGTACCGACCACCGCCGGCGGCGCGGCCGTGGGGCAGCAGAATTTCAGTATCGAAGTGATCGTCCGCCGAGCCGGGCTGGAAATTGCCAACGGGGCCACGGTCGAGGCGGCGATTGCCAAAAAGGACGATGAGTACGACCTGAAGAAGCTCTCGGAAATGCTCATTCGCCTCAAGGCCGATTACCCGGAGAAGGAGGATGCGACGGTTCTGATGGAACCGGACATCGAATATAACTACCTGGTCCAGATCATGGACACGGTGCGCAGTGCCGAAATCCGGGTGGAAGGAAGTGAAGAGGTCAAGAAAATGGTCCTCTTCCCCAACATATCCATTGGAGATGCCCCATGAGAGAGTCGAGGCGCATGCGACGGATGTCGCGAAACAAAAAGAAGGGGACGTTTCTCAACCTGACCTCGCTCATGGATGTCTTTACCATTCTGGTCTTCTTTCTCCTCTCCAACTCTTCGGCCAGCGAAGTGGTGACGACACCCAAGGAGATCAAGCTCCCCGATTCGATCGTCGAGGCCAAACCGCGGGAAACCGTGGTGATCATGGTGACTCCGGAGGCGGTGCTGATTCAGGGGGATGCCATCATCGGGACGTCCGAACTGCTGAAACAGGGGAACGATCAGATCCCGGCCATCATGAAGCGTCTCGACGACCTGCAGCGCAACATCATCGGGATCAACACCCGGACGGCCGTCGACAGCCAGGAAGTCACCATCCTGGCCGACCGAACGATACCGTTCAGTGTCCTCAAGAAAATAATGTCAAGCTGCACGCTTTCCGGATACGGGAAAATATCCCTGGCAGTCATCCAGAAAGCCTCTCAGGGTTAGAGTGGACTCCGTGGATACTTCCCCATTGTTACAGGAATTGGAGCCTCTGAACGCGCGGATCGAGCAGGTGCGGGGGATCATTGCGACCCTCGAAGGCGATCTGGCTCATGCAGAGGCAGAGCTCGAGACGTTTTCTCTCGACAAGCAGCGGTTCGAGGCTTTGCAGGATGTTTGTACTGCCCTCGACAAGCTGACCGAGCTGGAGGCCGAAGAGCTCTTTTGGAACGAACTGCCGCAGATCGGGGACAGATCCGGACATCTGGGGCGGCTTCGGGAGCGTATTTCCAAGTTCGCCGAGGAAATCCGGGGATTTGAGGAGATACAGAAATCCCTCAAGGCGCGGATCGAGACCCGCCGCTTCGAGCTGGAGGACCTTCACGAAGAAGTCCACGATGCCTACGCCCGCGAAGAGAGGCGCAAGGAAGAACTCGTCATCGAGCGGGAGATTTCCCCGGTCCCTTCGCGCCCGATCATCATGCCCTGGAACTCGGACAGCGAGAGCGAAAAGCACTTCCGCCGCTCCATGCTCCTGGCGCTCCTCCTCTGTTTCGCCTTTGGGTCTCTTATCCACTGGGTGACGGTGCCGGTGGTCGACCGTTATTCTTCGGTGGTGGAAATTCCCGAGCGCCTGGCCATGCTGGTGAAAAAGGAACCGCCCAAGCCGGAACCGGTACCCGAGAAGATCGTCGAAGAGGTCAAACCGGAACCGGAAGAGAAGAAACCGGACAAAACGAAAAAAACCCCGGA
This sequence comes from Desulfuromonas soudanensis, assembly GCF_001278055.1. Lineage (NCBI taxonomy): Bacteria > Pseudomonadati > Thermodesulfobacteriota > Desulfuromonadia > Desulfuromonadales > Desulfuromonadaceae > Desulfuromonas > Desulfuromonas soudanensis. The sequence goes on from NZ_CP010802.1 coordinate 498,634, forward strand.
AAAGGAAGCGCCCAAGGTCCCTTCCGCCGTCGCCGAGACCAAGGCTGCACGGAAAAAGGCCGAAAGCACGGGTGTCCTCGCCTTCAAAAACACCTTTTCCGAGCTGATGGACGAAACCCCCGTCGCCAAGCTCGGAAGCCAGGCCCGTCTGAGCAAGGATGCGCCGAGAGCGGCGGGACAGGCCCGTCCCCAGCGTTCGCTGGTGGCCATGCAGGGGAAGGGGTCCAGCGGCGGGATAGGCAATGCCACCGTCAGCCGCAACGTCGGCGGCGGGGGGACGGGCGACCGGATCGGCGGCGTCGGCTTTGCCCGGGTTGAAAGCTCCGTGGCCGGGCTCGCCGAAGAGGGAGGGCGCCGGGTGAGCGACGGACCGGGCGCGTCGCGCACCGACGAGGAAATCCAGATCGTTTTCGACCGCTACAAGGCGACGCTCTATCGGATCTACAACAAGGAGTTGCGCAAGGACCCGACCTTGCGCGGAAAGATCCTGCTCAAGATCACCATCGAACCGGGAGGGGAGGTCTCCCTGTGCAAAGTGGAGTCCACCGACCTCGCTTCCCCCGAGCTGGTGGCCCAGATTGTCGACCGCGTCGAGAAGTTCAACTTCGGCCCGAAGGACGGGGTGCCGAAAACGACCATCCTCTACCCGATCGACTTCCTCCCTGCCGGGTAGCCGGAGGCAAATTGAAAAAGGGGGGAAAACCTTTTTGTCCGCAGATTACGCAGATGAACGCAGATAAAACAGGATCAACCCTTTGATGCTTTTTGTTTAAGGCCTTCATCTGCGCCCATCTGCGTCATCGGCGGATAGATGCCTTTTGGGTTCTCATCACCTCTCCCCGGCCGCAACCAAGAGATTCATGGCCGCAATCTCTTCCGGGGTCGGCGCCCACTCGAAGGGGTTGCGGGTCTTCTTCCGGAAGAGGCGGTGGGTGTCGAGGAGGTCCTGGTCGGAAGTCACCCGGGCCAGGTCGGTCAGGGCGGTGGTCAGGGCCGAGCATAAGGTGTATTTTTTTGTTTCGCCGCTGCGGATGAATCCCCGGCGGTCAAAACGGAAACGCACGGCGGTCAGGGGAGCGCCGCCCACCACCTCTTCATCCCTGCGTACCTCGACGCTGGCGAAGCGCACCCGGCGCCGGGCCTCCCCCGGGAGAGGGACGCGGCGGTCGTAGATCTTCCAGAAGAGCTCCGTTGGGAGAGGTTCGGGGCGGTTCTGATCGGAAAAAACAAAGTAGCGGATTTCCATGATCCATCTCCTCCCTTCAGTGCCGGTCTGCGGACGGGGCAAAGAGTGCCGGCGGCGCCGCCCCCGCCCCTTCGATCAGACGTGCCTCGACATAGTCGATGAGCCCCTCCCGGTCGACGAACTGCAAGAGGAGATCGGCGACCATGCGGCTGCAGAGCCGCTCGATGGCGCCCTCGTCCAGTTCGGGGCGGCCGCGCCGCAACCGGAGACGAAGCCCCTCGAAAAGGGGGAGCTGTTCCTCCTTCCGGTAATCGTCGAGAGAAATGATCCTCCCCTCCCGGGCTCTCCCCTGTCCCCTGACTCTCATCGTCCCCTCCTTTCTTCCCGTCCTCGCAACCGGCCGCGCACGATCCGCCCCTTCAAGGTGAGCGGTCTCTTGCCCTCTCTATTGAGCAAGGGGGGTGCCAAGGGCGGATGATTTCGGTAAGTAGCCGATTTAAGTGGTATTTTTTACTGACAGGCAGGAAAGCAAAGGTCGCTGGGGGTGTAACCCCAAAACCGCCAAAGGGGAAGGTCTTCCTGAAATGTTCGCTGGAGACGGGGAAGGGAGAACCGTGTCGCCGGCACGGCCCGGACAACCAAAGTTACACCCCTTCTCTCTCCGTCCGGGGCCGTGAGGCCGAAAGGGACGCGCAAACGGATTGCCCGGGAAACAGGATTGACAGGGAGCAGGATTCTCTTGTTTTTTTGCCGGATTCTACTGGCCGAACAATCATTGGACATCCGGGAAAAGATGCCATAGATTAGCGATTCCCTGTGGGATGAAAGGAGCTTGTATGTCTCGAATCTGTAGTTTTGCTGCTCTGTTCTTTCTCTGTGCCTGCAGTGGCGGCGACACGACTGCCTACGACCTCGGGCCAGGCGGGTCAGACCCGGATCTTTCGGATATTTCGGTTTATGTCTCCGACGGCTCTTATGCCGAGGTTCTCAAGGCCTGCTCGACCGCTGATATGGCGGGTTTATGCACCCTGGGCACCCTGCCGCTGATCGGCGACGAGTCCCCCACCCCGACGATTCCCGACGTGATGAGCCGGGTCCTTGTATCCCATCCATGGATGGCCGTCCGCTTTGAAGAGGTCCTGAATAACCTTCCCCCCGATATGCTGACCCTGTTCAAGGGGGTGACTGCAATCGTCATCGACAGTGACATCCGTCCGTCCTTCTACTCCGCCGGGACGGCCGCCATCTATCTCGACCCGGCCAGCCTCTGGCTGACTAACGAAGAGAAGGCGACCATCTCCAGGGCCGCCGACTATCGCAGTAATTTCGGCGCCGACCTGCAATTCATCGACCTCTGGCGGTACGTCAAGGGCAACGACTACGCCTATGCCTCGTACTCGCTCACCGGCACGGAAACCCGGCAGCTCAGCGACCTCACCTTTCCGCTCGCCCGCCTCCTCTACCATGAACTGGCGCACGCCAACGACCTGCTGCCGCCGGGATCCCAGCCGGCACTCGACCTGCAGATGACCCCCTACCAGGCGATCCTTTCCCTGGCCGACGTGACGATCGCCGAGCGCCTCCATGCTGCCTCCCCTCTGACCTCGGAGCTCTGGCTCAGCCTCGCCCAGGTTCTTTACCGGGGCGTACCGGCGACCCCGGAGCAGATCGACTATTCCGCAGATGTTGTCGGAGATTCTTTTGCCAGCGATGTCGCCAACGAAACCTACAGTTACTCATCCAAATACGAAGACGTTGCCATGCTCTTTGAAGAGGCGATGATGAAATATCATTTCGACATCGACCGGGACATCGCCTTCACCGATTTGCCGTTGACGATTACGCCAACATGCGACGACTATCGCGTCCGGTGGGGGGTGAGAAACCGTCTCGGCGACCCGGTCGTTAAGCCGCGGGCGGAATTTGTTGCCGCCGCACTCCTCCCCGGCGTGGACTTAGGCACCTTCTTCGCCGATTTCCCGACTCCGACATCGATGGCGATAGACCAGGGATGGTGCAGCAACCTGACTCTCCTCGCCGTTGCTCACCAGGGATTGGCACCGAAAAAAGAGATTCATCCCGACCAGTTCCGGCAGGATCTGCTGTTGCCGGGAGATTGACGGTCCCGAGCGAACCGGACCCATAAAAAAAGCCCCGGGAGCGTTGTCGCTCCCGGGGCTTTTTTTTGTCGGTGAAAAAAACTATTTGAGCAGCAGCTCGACCTGGGTCTGGCTCTCCTGCGCCCCTTCCTCCTCGGGACGGGCCAGGTGCGGCTCGATCACGAAGAGCCGCCCCGGTTCGACTTTTCCCGGCTCGATGAGATAACCGAGGACCGTGTTCGCCCGGTCGAGAGCCAGCAGCCTCAGCTCCTCTTCTTCGATTTTTATCCCTTGGAGAAGGAACGCCTCCATCCGCGACACCGCCTCCCCTTCGTTCTCCGGGCTCCCCGGCAGAGGCTCTTTCCTGCCCTCATCTTCAGCCGCCTTCAGCGCCTTGCTGTAGGCCTGCTTCAGATACCGGGGATACTCTTCGACGTTGACCTCGATCCCCTGGAGGTCGACATCCTCTCCCTTCTTCCCTCCGGTTCCCTTGAGTTTTTCCAGCTTGACGAGTTTATCCATCCGGATGCGGGCCAGGGCCCGGCGGTCGAGAACGCTTGCGGCGCCGCCGGAGATATCCATCCGCAATCCGGGGCGCTCATGGAGCACGTTGGCCACCGCGGAGAGTTTCCCCGTCGTCTCCGCCGTCAATTGGGCCCGACCCGGTTCGAAGGGGATATGCTGCAGGTCTTCTCCTTCCGGGATCAGGCTGCCGAGAAGGGCGAAGGGGGAGGTCGCCGCCTTGGTGACGAGGTTGACCAGGACCTGAATCACCACGCCGCCGACGCTGAACTCGGGGTCGTTGAGGTCGCCGGTGACCGGGATATCGAGGGAGATCTCCCCCTGACGGTTTTTCAATAGCGCCAGGGCCAGGCTCACGGGCAGGGAGGTGGCGTCGGGGCTCTCCACCCCTTCGCCGAGGGTGAATTGATCGAGGAAAACATTATTGCTGCTCTCCAGTCTGTTCCCCTTGAGCTGGTAGCGCAGATCGAGATTCAACTTTCCCTTGTCCGTCTTGTAGCCGACATATTTGCCGGTGTATGGGGAAAGGGGGCTGAGGTTGAAATCCTTGAAATCGATCTTGATGTCGGCAAACGGCACCTCGCTCAAGGGGTTGACCTCTCCGGAGATTGCCAGCGGCGCCTGCTTGTCGATCCGGGCGTCGACCTTGACGGTCGCCAGGGTTCCAGCCCTGGAGGAGAGACCGGTAATCGCGCCGTTCAACTGGTCGAGGTTGGCACCGTACGCCGGCTTGATGCTGCGATCGAGAAACAGGACCTTGCCGTTGCGGAGGGTCACCTTTTGGATGGCGATCTTTGCCTCTGCCCCAGGAGGCGTCTCCTTTCCGAGGGGAGCCGTTGACGGAGCGTCCTTCCTGCCGTCGGTGCGGGCGATATGGGAGATGTTGACGGTGCCGTCGTCGTTGATCAGGACCTTGACGTAAGGGTTTTCCAGACGGATTTCGGCGATGGTGAGTTCAAATGGGCTGGAAGAAAAGGCGATCTCCCTGACCTGGAGATCCTTCCATTTCACCAGATCCTCTCCGGATAAAGTATCGGTTGTGGCCAATCCGGCGACGGAGCTTTGACCGGCAAAATGGAGGCCAGGCTGGCCGGCGGCATCTTCCTTGACAGCGAGATCACCCTGGAGGCCCAGGGTGCCGCCGGCGAGGACGATGCGCGCCTCCTCCGACAGGTAGGGCTGAAAATCCTTGAGCTGCACGCCCTCGACCGTCACCGAGGTATTCAGGGCCAGGGGGTCGAGAACCAGGATGCCGTCAGTCTTGAGGCTTCCCGTCTGATTCAGCCGCAGCGACCCGGTGACGGCGTTCTCGGTTCCGGGGACCGTGGAGAGGGGGGCGGCGGTGAGGGCGATGGCGTCGAGGCGGACCCTGGCAGGGTTTTCCAGGGCCTGGTCGGTCCAGGTGACGGCGCCGTTGTCGAGGCGGAAGCGGTCGATGGTCACACTGACGGGGTCGTCGGAGGGGGATGGCGCTTCCTCCCTGTCGGCCGGAGCTTCTGGGGCACCGCCGTCGGAAGGAGAGAGGAGAGCCAGGGGGAGGATCGATCCGTCCGGGAGTCGGGTCAGGTCGAGCTGCGGGGAATCGAGGGTGAGCTCGGCCAGGCGGATTTCCTTTTTCAAAAGGTCGGAATCGGCCAGCACCACCGTGAGGGAGGGGAAGCGCAGATAACTCTCCCCCTTGCCGTCGATCACCTCCACGGCGCGCAGGGTGAGGGTTCCTGTCAGCGCCAGCCGGGCCGCCTCGTCAGGCATCAGGAGGTAGGAGAGGCGGGTGTCGATATCGAGCAGCGCCGATTTGACGGTCAACCCCGTCGGGTTGGGGATGTAGGCCAGGTACTCCGGGATGTTGATTCCGCTCATCTTCAGGTCGACCTCGGTGGCCCTCGTTTCGGCAAAGGGTTTGCTTCCACCGGCCAGGGAAATCGGCGTGCCGTTGATGACCGCCGAAAAATGCGGTTGAACAGAGGCCTGGACCCTGCTCGGCAGGTTGGAAATCGAAGGGATGGCCAGAGTGAAGGCATCGATGGTGTGGCTCGCCCCCTTGGGGAGGTCCTCATATCGGATGCTGCCGTTTTCTATCTCGATATTGTTGATGGAAAAGAGGAATGGTCCCGACTTCTCCTCCGCAGGCTCTTCGCCGGCCGGACCGGCGAGAAGATCGGAGAAGCTGAAGGTCTTCTCGTCCAGGCGCCGGACATGGATCGCCGGGCCCTTCAGCGAGATCGACTGGAGGATCAACCCTTTTTTGAAAAGGGAAAAGCTCTCAAGGTTGACGTAGAGCCGGTCGAAAAACACGAAGGGGTCCGGTCCGTCCTTCTCGGCCAGGGCGAACCCCTCGATGGTGAGCGAGAGGGCAAAGGGGTTCAGGCGGACCGTCTCGATGGTCACCGGCCGGTTCAGGGCCTGGGGGAGTTTCTTCTCCAGGACCGCCTTCAGGATGAGGGGGGCAACCAGAAAGCCGATGAGGGTGTAGACAAGGACGGCGATTCCGAGCCAGAGAGCGGCTTTCTGCAGCGGGGGCAATTCCCGGAGCTTCGCGAGGGTATTTTTCATGGAATGGGTAGTCTCCTGGAATTAAATTGATTCAGGCTGAATTGCCTCAATCATAGGCATTCCCATCCGCCCGGTCAATGAGGAGGTGATTTCCGGCCCTTTATCGGCCGTCCCGGCCCGTTCTCTTTTTCCTTTTCCTTCTCATGAGATGCACCGCAGAAGGGAGCGTTAGAAAAAGTTATTTATTTATGGGTTAATCAATCGTACAATCCGGTCGTCGCTTGTCTTTTGCTGTGGGGGGGATCCATGCCCGTTCTCGTAGCGCCACTCCGGTTCGTTCTCCTCCTTTTATTGGCATCCCTGTTCCATCCCGGGCCGTCGGCGGCCGCTGTGACGCCAAAAAGCAGGGAAATCCTGATCCTGCATTCCTATCACCCCGGCTTCCCCTGGACCGATGAGGTCATGCAGGGGATGCAGGAGGTGCTCGCCAATTCCGAGGAATCGATCAATTTCCATGTGGAATATCTCGACACCAAACGTCAGCCGGATCCCGAATATTTTACCCACGTCCTCGACGCCATCCTGCACTACAAACTGGAAAACAGTTATTTTGACCTGGTGCTCGTTTCCGACAACGAGGCGTTGAATTTTGTCATCGACCATAAGACGGACCTTTTCCCAAAAACACCGGTCGTCTTCTGCGGCATCGAGAAAAAGCTTCCCGAAGTTCCTGGTGATGGCGCCGTCGTCACCGGCGTTGTCGAACAACCGGACTACCCGGCGCTGCTGGAAACGATCGTCACCCTTCAGCCGCAGACCCGTGAAGTTGTGGTGATAAGCAGCCATCGCGATCTGACCGGGCGCCTCGAAGCCGAGATGCTTCAGGAGGCGGCTCTCCCTTTTGCCGGGATGCTGGAGTTCACCACCTGGAGCAATATCCCGGCGGAAGAACTTGCGGTAAGACTCAGGAAACTCAAAGACGGACAGGTCGTCTTTATCAACGGTCCGCTGATTGACGGATCCGGCAAGCTCCTCTCCTTTGCCGCCAAAAACAGGGTTCTGACCGCGAACAGTCCGGTGGCAATTTACAGCCCCTGGGATATCTGCCTCGGCCACGGGATCATCGGCGGGCAACTCGGCAGCCCCCGGCAGCAGGGTCAGCTTGCCGCCGGTCTCGCCCTGCAAATCCTGGCCGGGAATCCCCCCCCGCCGGGATATGTCCTGATTCCGGAGAAGGCGGTCCCTGTTTTCGATTACCAGCAGCTGGAAAAGTTTAACATTCCCCAGTCGCGCTTGCCGAAGGGGTCGAGGCTCATCAACGGGCCCCTCGGTTTCGAAACCCTGCCGGCAAAAATCATCGGCACCATCCTCGGCGGTTTTGCCGCCGCCCTGGCCGTCATCCTCTTTTTGGTCAACAATATTCTGCAGAGACGCAAGGCGGAGCGCCGCCTGCGGAAAAGCGAGGAGCAATACAAAAATCTCAATCAACAATTCCAGATCATTCTCGATGGCATCCCCGACGGCCTGACCCTGATCTCGCGGGAGATGAAGGTTCTCTGGTCCAACAAGGGGGCCGGATCAAGCTATTTCAACAAGCGTCTCGGCTCCGTCCCGGGAGAATACTGCTGCAAGCTCCTCTATAATCGCGCCGCCCTATGCGACAACTGTCCGGCGATACAGTCGTTCCAAAGCGGTCAGGCCGAAGAGGCGACGATCACCACGCCGGACAACAGAAGTCTCGAGGTCAAGGCCTTCCCGGTTCACGACGAGACCGGCGAAGTGATCAACGTCATTATGCTGGCCAGCGACATCACCGAAAAGAGCCGCCTGAGGGGGGAGGCGATACTCAACAGTCGCCTGGCTTCGCTGGGGGAACTGGCGGCGGGGATTGCCCACGAAATCAACAATCCCACCGCTCTGATCATCCTCAACGCCGAACTGGTTCAGAAGTCCTGTGCCGCTGCCGCGCCGATACTCCAGGAGCACTTCCGGCGCAACGGAGATTTTCCCCTCGGCGCGCTGAGCTATTCGGAGATGCACCATGAACTCCCCCACCTCTTCAGCGAGATGCTCGAAAGCGCCGGCCGCATCAAAAACATTGTCCACGATCTCAAGGATTTCGCCCGTCACGAGACCGCCGGACTCGATGACGGGGTCGATCTCAATGAAGTCGTCCAGGCCTCCCTGCGTCTGGTCGGCAACACGATCAGGAATGCGACCCACAATTTTAGCGCCGATTACGGCGAGGGGATGCCGGTGCTGCGGGGGAGCTTTCAACGCATCGAACAGGTTGTGATCAACCTGGTCGTCAACGCCTGTCAATCCTTGGCCGGCAAAGAGGCCGGGGTGCATCTGCGCACCTATTACGACAGCGAAAAAAACGTCAACTGCCTGCGGATCCGCGATGAGGGGGTCGGCATTAAACCCGATATCCTCCCTCACATTACCGAGCCGTTCTTCACCACCAAGCGGGACCAGGGGGGGACGGGGCTCGGCCTGTCGGTTACGGCCCGGATCGTCCAGGATCATGGAGGCACCCTCGACTTCCATTCACCTCAGGGAGGGGGAACGACCGTCCTTCTGGCCCTCCCGGTACGGCCACAGGAGGGAGCATGACTTGCGAACCGCTCTATCCGGCTCTGCCCCTGCTGCTGATTGACGACGAGCAGCCCTGGCTGCGCAGCCTGAGCCTGACACTCAAGGAGATGGCCGGGATCAGCAATGTGATCAAGTGCCACGAAAGCAGAGACGTCATGGCCCTGCTGGCCCGTCAGGATGTCAGCATGATATTGCTGGACCTGACCATGCCCCACCTCTCGGGTGAGGACCTGTTGCCGATGATCCATCAGGATTACCCCCACATTCCGGTCATTATTCTCAGCGGCATGAACCAGGTCGAGACGGCGGTGCGCTGCATGCATCAGGGGGCTTTCGATTATTATGTGAAAACAGTCGAAAAGGAACGCCTGCTCACCGCGATTCAACGGGCGTTTACCCTGCGGGAACTGCAGGATGAAAATCTGCGTCTCAAACGCCGGTTTCTCGACCCCCTGGAAAAACCTGAAGTATTTCATCGTTTCCAGACCCGCAGCCACAAGATGCGCGCCCTCTTTCAATATGTCGAAGCGATTGCCCGAACCAGCGAGCCGGTGCTGATCACCGGCGAAAGTGGCGTCGGCAAGGAGTTGTTCGCCGACGCCATCCATCAAACCCACTGCCCCGATGGCCCCCTGGTTGCCGTGAACGTGGCCGGACTCGATGACGCCCATTTCAGCGACACCCTCTTCGGCCACCTGCGCGGCGCCTTTACCAACGCCGAGAAGGACCGCCCCGGGATGATCGAAAAGGCGGCCGGGGGGAGCCTGTTCCTCGATGAAATCGGCGATCTCAACCCGTCGTCCCAGGTCAAACTGTTGCGCCTCCTCCAGGAAGGGGAGTATTTCGCACTCGGCAGCGACACGCCGCGGAAGGCCAGGTGTTCATTCATCTTCGCCACAAATCAAAATCTCGAAATCAATCAGCAGCAGGGGACCTTTCGCAAGGATCTTTATTATCGTCTCAAGGCCCATCACCTTGAAATCCCCCCCCTGCGGGAGCGCAAGGAGGATCTGCCGCTGTTGCTCGAAACGTTCCTTGCCGAAGGGGCCAAAAATTTCGGGAAACCGCAACCTGCCGTACCGAAGGAGTTGCCAGGACTCCTGGCCGGCTACCATTTCCCCGGGAATGTGCGGGAGTTAAGGGCGATGGTGTTTAATGCCATCGGTCAGCATAAGTCCAGCAGTCTCTCCCTTGAACTTTTTAAGCGCCTCGTTGCTCCGGAGGGGGAGGGAAAATCTTCGGGAAATCCCTCCAGCCATTTTCTCACCTTTCCGGACAGGCTGCCGACCCTCGAAGAGGTCGGGAGGCAAGTCGTCGCCGAAGCGCTGCGGCGTGCTGAAGGAAATATCTCCGCGGCCGCCGATCTTCTCGGCATCACCCGCCAGGGTCTGAGTAAACGAATAAAAAAATACAGTTCGGAAGGTCAAGCCCCCTGAAGGGGCGCAACCCCGGTTGCTCCTGTCAACCGAAGTTGCAAAGGCCTCCTCCCCCCTCCCTGCCCCAAGAATCGTCCGTTTTCCCTTTTCATCCGCAACCCCGGTTGCGCAATCCCCCGGTGCCAGAATCCCGCCTGAATCTGATATCGTCAACAATTCCGGACCCTTGACTGAAGATTGCCACGTTGGCATCCGTATTGCTCTAGTCCTAAGCCTGTACCTGCCAAACAAAAGTCGCATTCTGAAGAACGGATGCGACGGTCAGGGGCTGACAGGCAGCCCGGCCGCAGCATTTGCGGTTCTTCACTGAGCAAGAAACATGTCAAGGAGGCACACAAATGAGAAAAAGGATGAGATGGACTGCTGTTGTCTGGGCCCTGGTGGCCGTCGCTGCATCCGCCGGACTCTCCCAGGCGGCGGTGGTTACTAGCTGGGACACTTCTGCGGTCACCCCGGGGATTCCGACCAACGTGGCGAACCCGGCCTTTGTCTTCGACCAGTACAACTACATTCCGGAAGGATCTCTCGTCGATCCCAACACCGGGGCCGTGGCCACCGGCGGGTTCATGCCGAGCGGCTATGCCCTGTACGCCGGCGGTGCCCAGTACTTCACCAACGGGGCCATGACCTGGAAGGAGCGCGACACCCAGGGTCCGGGCCTGAGCATCGTCAACGACGACGACATCACCGGCGAAAACTGCATCATGTCTGCCGGCTGGAATCCCGACTCGACCCCCTACGCCACCACCATGAGCGACTGGTGGGGAGTCGACCTCAAGCAGTGTTCCGACCCCTTCCAGTCCAGCAAGCGGTTCAAGGTGGTCAGCACCGTCCTTGACGGTCCGGTCAACCTGACCTTCAACGTCACCGACAATGGCCAGGAAGACATTTATCGCATCCTGCAGAAATACGGCAACCAGACCGGCCAGCGCATCACCGGCTACACCACCCAGCTCGGCTTCGTCGACGCCGGGGGGAATTTCACCGAGGCCCTTCCCGGCCAGGGGCTGGCCTTCAGCCTTAAAAACGGCAAAAAGTTCTCCAACGTCACCCCGACCCTCAGCTCCCTGGCCAACCAGGGAGAACTCGACTCGCTGATGGCTCACGGTCTCTTCGGCGCTCCTGACAAGCATCACCCCACGGCCGGTTACTTCAACCCCTACGTCCGCGCCACCTTCGGTCTTTCCGCCGGCGAAACCCATATCGTCACCACAGGCCTGAGCCAGGTCCACCGCGACCTCTTCGGCGAGTGGCTCCCTGTCGGACACATGAAGGGCGGCTACTACTTCGATATGGATGGAATCATCTACACCGACAACGCTCTGATGGCCAGCTGCGACGGAGCCTTCAGTGAAGAAGCCGCTCTCGCCGGTGCGCCCAATGCCGGCTGCAACGGCACCTGGGTGACCTATCGCGAGTCGCTCGTTCCCACCCTCAACGCCGACGGCACCTGGACCATCCCCCCCTCGGTGGGTACCGACATCCGCCAGCCGATTCCCGTCGACGCCGCCACTCTGGCCGCCTGGGAAGCCGATCCCCTCTGGGCTCCCGCCGACATCGACGATCTGGCCAACGTCAACATCAACGAGTTCATCGTCATCGGAAACGCCAACAACTGGCCGACCAGCGATGGCAACGGCAATGCCCAATTCACGCTGCGCCTGACTCCGACCTTCGATGCCGCTGTGGCCCAGACCGAGCCCGGCGCTGCCGGCCCCGCCGATTTCATCGAATGAATTGGAGTTCTCCCCTGATGTCTGGGGGATCGGATGGCTATTGCGGCCTCCAATCCGGGGGGATGGAATGAGTACGGCAAATCGGATTTTCCCGGCGATTCTCCCTGCCGGCGTCTCCGCTGCCTTGCTTTAGGACAAACTCCCTCCGGTCGTTTAAAAAAGCCAAAGGCCCCTAAGTTCCAAGACTTAGGGGCCTTTAGCTTTTTTTTAGCCGTGAAGGTTTGGCGCTTTGACTATATTTTCCGGACGTTGGACGCCTGGGGTCCTTTTTGACCCTGGGTGACCTCAAAGGTCACGCGGTCACCTTCGACCAGAGATTTGAAACCCTCGCCCTGCACTTCAGAAAAATGAACAAAAACATCCGGTCCATTGTCCTGCTCGATGAAACCGAAACCTTTCGCGTCGTTGAACCACTTGACCTTACCCTCTGCCATGTTCGTCGCTCCTTTTTAGAACCTTTTTGCTGTGCAAGTTCAAGGCGATGCCCCAAAATCCGCCGGGCCTTGGACGTCTCGGTGGATTGTCCCCGGAAGGGGACCTATCGATATAGGTGGGAGCCGTAAATCTTGCACAAGCGCGCTGAAGATGCTGATAAGTATGTCAGATGAATTTCGGAAAGCAAGCCGACGAGCGGGGTGATCCGGCTTAAGGGAAAAATTCGCCCAGGAGATCGGGTCGGTGGTGTAAAGGAGAGTTCCTCCTCCCCCTCCTAGATGCCGCTGCATTTGGCGGATCTGTTGTATGAGACGAATTCTTTGATATCATTCATCTTGAGGTTATCAGTAATATCTTTGTTTACCTTGTATTTTCGGCCACTTGGCGCCTGACCGCTCTCTTGGCACGATTGCTGTAAGTCTTTTTAATAATAGCCTGCCCGATTCCCTTGACGGCTGGAAACTTCTCTTACCTAAGCCATGGGGGGATAGAACCCCTTTAAACCACCCAGAGAAAACAAGGAGGAAAGATGCGTACACTGTCCTGGTTCCACCTGCTTTTATTGTCCCTCGTCGCTCTGTCACTCGTCGGTTGTGCGGCCAATTTCCCGCCGCCGACCCAGAATCTGGCCCTTTCGGAGGCGGCCATTAACCAGGCCGAAGCGTCCGGAGCCGTTGAGTTCGCCCCCGTGGAAATGCGCCTGGCCCGGGAAAAGCTGACCGAAGCCCGGGCGGCACTGGCGAGGGAAGAGAACAAAAAGGCCCTGCAATGGGCCGAACAGGCCGAAGTTGACGCTCAGTTGGCCGAAGCCAAGGCGCGGACCGCCAAGGCCCAGAAGACCGTTGCCGAACTGCAGGAGAGTATCCAGATCCTTAAGATGGAAATCGAACGCAAGGCCAAGCCTTGATCCCAACCCCACCCTTGACCCTTACCTGGAGGTTTTTCATGAATCGCACCAGTCGATTTGTTTTTTCCCTGGCTCTTACCGGGCTGGCCTGTGTCGTTCTGGCCGGTTGTGCCGCACCGATGAAGAATGCCGATCTGGAGAATGCCCAGTCTTCTTTCGCGGCAGCGAAAATGGACCCTGTCGTCGTTAAAAACGCCCCCCTGGGGTTACAGACGGCCGAAACGTCCCTGCAGACGGCCGAAAGTCTGTGGAAGGCCGATGCCGAACCGGCCGACGTCAGCCACCACGCCTATCTTGCCCTGCAACGCACGGCCATCGCCAGGGAGACGGCCCTTCAAAAGTTAGCCGAAGAGCGTATCGAGGCGGCCAGCAGCGACCGCGCCAAGGTCCTCCTTGAGGCCCGAACCAGCGAGGCCGAACTGGCCGAAAGACGTGCCCGGGAGTCGGCAATGGAAGCCCGGGAAGCGACCCAGTCCGCAGAACTGGCCCGCCAGGAGGCGCAGAAACAGACCGCTCTTCTTGCTGTCAAAACGACGGAGGCCGAGCAGGCCGCAGCCGAGATGAGGGCTGCCGAAATGCGCGCCAAAGAGCTTGAGGCCGAAGTCGCCCAGTTGCAGGCGATTAAATCCGACCGCGGCCTGGTCATTACCCTCGGGGACGTCCTCTTCGATACGGGAAAGGCAGAACTCAAGGGGGGAGCGGTGGTTACGGTCAGCAAGATCGCCGACTTCATGAAAACCTACCCGAAGCGGAAATTGCTGGTGGAAGGCTTTACCGACAGCGTTGGGTCCGACGCTTTCAACCTTGACCTGTCGGAGCGGCGGGCCAATACGGTGCGTGCCGCATTGATCGCCGCCGGCGTCGAAGCGGAGCGGATTGCCGTGCGCGGCTATGGGGAATCGTTTCCGGTGGCCAACAACGAAACGGCCGTGGGACGGCAGTTGAATCGCCGGGTCGAAGTCATTATCTCCGACGACGACGGGATCATCAAAGAGCGTCGATAAGGGATATTCGTCCCTCTTTGAGGGCGGGCCGGGGGAGTTTTCCCCGTCTGGTCCTGGATAAAAAACACGGCAGACGCCTCCGGAAGGGGCCGTCTGCCGTGTTTTTTTATACTCCCGATTGCCTCGGTTTCCCGCCCTTGCCGCCGGCAGGAGAGGGGTCCCTTCCGGTTTACGGACCTGTCAACGCCAGCGCAATCTCCCGGGCCAGTTCGGCGACCGACTCGCTTTGCGCCTTCACCAGATTCAAAAAATCATCCCCTGCGGCGGAGGTCCTGATCACCGATTTGCGGCTCCCGAAGAGGATCTTCCCCTCGCCGTCGGAGACGGTCCAGCGGGCTTCCAGGACCGCTTCTCCACCTGGGGTGCCGTCGAAGCGCCGCACATCGATTATCACCCGGCGGGTCGGATGAAAATACTGCCCCCAGGGGTAGATCGCCAGCCGGGCTGTCCCGGGGAGAGAGGCGGAGAGGTCCTCAAGTAAGACTCTGGCGAAATCTTCGGCCAGCGAACCGCTCCAGCGATGGAATTCGGAAAATTTGAGCCGCTGCTCGTCGATGCGCACGGCTATCTGCGCCCGCTCCAGGGACTCGGGGAAGGAGACCGGACCGACTCCCACGGCGAGGGTGTCGGAGAGGGTCGGAGGGGATGGCGGTGCCGCCGTCGCCGTCGGGACCAGGTTGTAGTAAGTCACCGGCGGCGAAGGTTTTCCGCAGCCGGCAAGCGGCATAAAGAGAAGCCCGGCCAGCGCCGGGTAAACCCCTTTGCAAATCCATCGATTCATGGCTGGTCTCCCTCTTTTCCGAAGATCAATGATTCAGGGTGCCGTTCGAGGTAATCGGTCAGTCCCCGGAGCGACCGGGTCATCTCGGAGAAATCCCCCAGCGCCTCGCGCAGCTGGAAGTTGACCGGCGAGTCGCTGCCGAGCCCGGCTTCCAGATCGGCCAGGGTCGATCGGAGGGATTCGAGCGCCTCGGTCATGGCGGGGACGGTCTCGGCATCAAACCGGCCGGCCAGACGCTCGATCCGGTTCATGGTCGCCGTCGTCGCCAGGATCGTCCGCTGCAGATCCGCGCCGATTTCATCAATGGGTATCTTTTCGAATTTCTTGACGATCTCGGCAATGCTCTCGGTTATTTCCTTGATTTCCGTCGTCCGCGAAGGAATCACCGGGTATGTCCCCTCGAAGGTCAGTTCCCGCGGCGGGTCGTCGGGGAAAAAGTCGAGATCGACGAAGAGTTGACCGGTCACCAGGTTGCCGCTGCGCAATACGGCCCGGAACCCTCGATCGACATATTTGCGCAGGTCCTCCCGGGTCGATTTCGCCGCCGCCCCGAACCCGTGAATCCGTTCCGGTTTGATGGCTACGGTGACCGGGATGCGGAAAACCCGGGTCTTGTCATCGACAACGGCATGAATGTCGATCACTTCGCCGAGCTTGATCCCCCGGAATTCGACGGGGGAGCCGACACTCAAACCCCGCACCGATTGATTGAAGTAAATCAGGAAATAATTTTGATTGGTGTAGTTCTCCTTGGTGGTCTCATCCTTGTTGGCATAGAGCGGAAAGGCCGTGTTCTCCGCCGCCGGTTCAGCGGCCAGGGGATCGGACCCGTCATCAAAAGCAATGCCGCCGAGCATGATCGAGATCAAGGACTGGGTATCGACCTTGATGCCGGTGGCATCGAGGCTCATGTCGATGCCACTGGCATTCCAGAAGCGGGTGTTGTCGGTGACCTGGCGATCGTGCGGCGTCTGGATGAAGATTTTGATGTCGACGGCCCGGCCGCTTTCGTCGAATCCGTATTGAACCACCTGACCGACTTCGATCTCCCGGTAATAGACCGGCGAGCCGATGTCGAGGGAACCGAGTCCGGCAGCCTTGAGCGTGAAGAGGCGCCCGGGGGTGTCTGTCGTCACCAGGGGAGGCTCTTCGAGACCGACAAATTCCAGGGTCGGTTTCCCCTCTTTGACCGGATCGATGCCGATGTAGGCTCCGGAAAAGATCGTCCCCAGCCCCGAAACCTTGCCCGCGGCGACCCGCGCCCGGACCACCCAGAAACGGGTCCGGTCGGTCAAAAAGGATTCGGCGCCATCCTGCATCTGCAGCTTGACGATCACCGTCGAAATATCCTCGCTGAGGGAGATCTCCTCGACCTGGCCGATATCGACGTCCTTGTACTTGACCTTGGTCTTTCCCGCCTCCAGCCCTTCGGCGCTCTTGAGGGTGAGGGTGACCACCGGCCCTTTTTCCGACCAGGCCTTGTAAACCAGCCAGCCGCCGATGACGAGGGCCAAAATGGGGATCAGCCAGACGATGGAAAACCCCATTTTCGGTTTGATCTCCGCCTCAGGCAGCTCCTCCATCCGGTCGTACCGGGAAAGCTCTTCACTCATCACAATCCTCCATTCGGTCCCAGATCAACCGGGGATCAAAACTCTCTGCGGCGAACATGGTGAGGATCACCACGGCGGCAAAATAGGCGGCTCCGGGGCCGGCATCGACGTTGGCCAGGGCTCCCAGCCGGACCAGCGCCACCATGATCGTCACCACGTAGATATCCACCATCGACCAGCGTCCGACCAGTTCGGTCAGGCGGTAGAGCCGGGTGCGGTCTTTCGGACGCCAGCGGGACCGTCGGTGCACGGACACCAGCAAAAAGACCAGGATCACCATCTTCATCAGCGGGACAAAGAGGCTGGCGACAAAAATCACCAGGGCAATGGCCCAGGACCCGGAATTCAGCAGGTAGAGGACCCCGCTCAGGATCGTATCGGACTGGCTGGTCCCCAGCGACGAAGAGATGGTGATCGGCAACAGATTGGCCGGAAGGTAAAGGATCATGGCGGCGATCAGCAGGGCCCAGGAGCGGGCGATGCTGTTGGGCTGCCGCTGATGGAGCCGGGCACCGCAGCGCGGGCAGTGTCCGGGCTCCTTCGGCATCGGGATAAGGAGATGGCAGAGGCGGCAGCCGATCAGATTCGCTTCTCGGGCGGTCAGGGGCGCAGGACTCATGGGCGGCGGTCCAGTTTCTCCCACACCAGATGGGAATCGAGGCTGACGGCTGACCCCGCCAGCACGAAGATCAGGAGAACGAAGGCCCACAGGGCTGTCCCGGGGATGATGGTGGCCATCTTGGCCAGTTTGACCATCGACACCAGGATGCCGAGCATGAACACCTCCATCATCCCCCAGGGTTTGAGCACCTGGACCGAGTGAAACAGACGGGCGGCCCCCGGCAGCGTCCCCCCGAATTTGAGGGGGAGGAGGATGTAGAGGAGGCTGAGCATCTCAATCAGCGGGAAGAGGATGCAGGTGAGGACGACCACCAGGGCCAGTCCGCTCATCCCCTGCTGGTAAAGGACCTTCATGCCGGTGAGCAGAGCGGCCTCCCGGACGAACCCCTGGGTCTTCAAGGCCAGAAAGGGGAAGCTGACCGCCACCGCATAGAGAAGGATTCCGGTCAGGTTCAAGGCGATGGTCCGGTCGAGGCTGTTGCGTTTGGGGCGAAAGAGGACCGCGCCGCAGCGGCTGCACAGCGCCACCCGCCCCTCGGAAACCGGGGGAATGCGCTGCAACAGGTCGCACTCGTGACAGGCCATCAGGGATTTCATGGGCGGTCCAGACGGTTTAAGGGCAGGGATAATACGCTTTTAAATGGTCGTGCCCCGGGACTATCAGCAATTTAGACCGGATGCGGATGCAAGTCAAAGTTTTGAGTCTCCCCTAAACTTTCGGAGCGGACAGGGGAGGAGCAAAAAGCGTCAAGTGCTTTGAAGACGACGTACGTCTTTTGACACCTCGGAGGGATGTACGATGAGTCGCCGTACAATGTGTAATTTTCTGGTTAAAAAAAGTTGCAAGGATAACCGTAGAAAATCACAGATATAATAATGTCGGTCACTATCCGGGTGCCCGAATATAGAAAATATGGCATACGGTGTGCATTTGCTTATGAAAACATATTGATTCTCCGATAAGGGCAAACCCGGGGCGACCCGGGGACGCAAAGTTACGAATCCCCCGCGGATGGTCGGACTGCCGAAGAGAAAGAGCCATGCAGGCAATTCATGGGCGCTCACTTTCGGTTTCGAAAAGTGGGCGTTTTTTTATTCGGAGAGTCGGTCAATTGGCAACGGAACATTGGTTCCACTACAAGGAGGAATTAAAGATGAAGGCTGTGCGGTGTCTGTTGGTTCTGATCTTCCTGTCGCCATGGTCGGCCGGGGCGTTTGAAGTCCCGGACGTCTCTGTGCATGGTTTTATTTCTCAGGGCTACCTGAAGAGCAATGACAACAACTTTCTGACCGGCGATTCGGAAGAGGGCACCGCCCAGTTTACCGAAGCCGGCGTCGTCCTCTCCAGCCAGGTCAACGACTCCCTGCGCGTCGGTGTGCAGTTCCTCTCCCGGGATCTCGGCGACGTCGGCAACGGCGAGGTGAAGCTCGACTGGGGCTTTGCCGATTACAGCCACAACGATTATCTCGGCCTGCGGGTCGGTAAGGTCAAACTCCCCCTGGGCCTTTACAACGAAGGGCGCGACACCGACCTGCTGCGGCCGATGGTCTTTTTACCGCAGAGCATCTACGACGAAACCAAGCGCGATCTCCTGGTCGCCTACCAGGGCGCCGGACTCTACGGCAGCCTGCCGGCGGGGCCGCTCGGCTATTTCGACTATCACGCTTTTGGCGGCGGCATCAACATCGATGACGATGCCTTGCTGAATACTGCGTTGGTGCAGAACGGCACATTCACCACGCGGCAGGCCGTCATACCGACCCTGGTGCCGGTTCTTGGCTCGCAGGCTGCAGCTCTGGCCTACGCAAAGCAGATCAATATCACGACTCTGGACGTTAACAACGACTACATCGCCGGGGCGTCCCTTGTCCTGAACACCGCCCTCGACGGCCTGCGCCTCGGCGGCTCGGTGCTGACGGTCAAAAACGATATCGACTACGTCCTCAACCGTTCCATTTCTCCGACCGTCGTGGCGACCGGGGATCCCCTCCAGATCCTTGTGCCCACCCGGCTCACCGGCTCCCTCGACAATAAGCTGACCTGGGTCGCCTCCCTTGAATACACCCTCGGCGACTTCTTTTTGGCAAGCGAGTACTCGGAGACCGAACGGGAGCAGACCTTCAACGGCCGGGTGGCTACGGATGCGACCTCCCAGTCCGGTTACGTGATGGGTGCCTACACCTTTTTCGACAGCCTGACCCTCTCCCTCCTCTACGACGTCTACTATTCGGACAAGGACGACCGAAACGGCAAGGAGTTTGCCGCCACCAGTCCCGACCGGCAGGATTTTTTCGCCTGGCGCAAGGATTTCGGTGTCGGGGTTCGCTACGACATCAACCCCAACTGGCTGATCAAGGCCGAATACCACACCGTTGATGGCGCGGCTCTGTTCATGACGACGGTCAACGACCCCTCGAAGCTGCAGCAGGATTGGGATTATTACGCCGTCAAGATGTCGTACAACTTCTAGGAGAGATGAGCATGAAAAATATAATTATCCTGTCGTTTTTTGTCTTGATGGTTTTCGCCTCCTCGGCCGTCGCCGGAGACATCGTGCTGGTGGTCAACAAGAACAACCCCGTTTCTTCCCTCAGCGC
This sequence comes from Desulfuromonas soudanensis, assembly GCF_001278055.1. Taxonomy (NCBI): domain Bacteria; kingdom Pseudomonadati; phylum Thermodesulfobacteriota; class Desulfuromonadia; order Desulfuromonadales; family Desulfuromonadaceae; genus Desulfuromonas; species Desulfuromonas soudanensis. The sequence goes on from NZ_CP010802.1 coordinate 518,663, forward strand.
CCAGGACGCCAAGATGATCTATCTCGGTAATAAAAAATCCTGGGACAACGGCGAGAAGATCATCCTCTACAGCCAGTATGACTACGCCGTCAGGGAAGATTTCACCGGCAAGGTACTCAGCAAGACCGGACAGCAGTTTGCCACCTATTGGAAAAAGGCGCTGTTTACCGGCACCGGGCGGCCGCCGATCGAGGTCAAGGATGACGCCGAAATGAAGAAGTTCATTGCCATCGATCCCCGGGGTATCGGCTATATCTCCCGCGCCGCCCTCGACGATTCGGTCAAGGCGCTCCCCATTCAATAAAGGCTCCGGCGCCCCGGTCACGGGGCGCCCTTCGGGCAAGGTTGCGACGATGATCTATGCGACAAACATACGGGCCAAGATCTGGTACTGCGTGGGGTTGGCGCTTTTGGGCTTTGCCTTCTCGACGGCTATAACCTATCGCTCGAGCACTGTGCTGGTCGCCGATCTCGAACAGATGGCGCGCGTCGATTTCCCCCGCTCCCTGCAGGGGGCAGAAATTGCCGCCCTGTTCAGCAAGCAGATCGGCCTCTTTGAAGATGCCGTGCTGGTGGGAGACGAAGGGGCTATTGACCAGGCCGCAAAGTCGGGGGAAGAGATTCTGAAGGCCTTCGGCCTTCTCCTGTCGGCGGGAGACTTCCTGCGCCTGGAGCTGGAAAATCTGCAGGGGGAATTTTCGGTCTACAACGATCAGGCTCTCGAGGCCTACCGCCTTTTGGCTGCGGGCCAAAGCGATGACAACCTCTATGCCCGGATCGAGAAGACGGGGCAGCAGCAGCAGCTGTTGCGCCAGGAATTCGACAGGACGGCGCAGGCCCTTCGACTGCGGGTCGAAGAGACGATTTTGAATAACAGCGCCGGGGCCCGGAAAAATTCGAGCGTTCAGGTCGGGATGTTTCTTGGCGTTTTCCTGACCTCGGCCCTCCTGATCAGCTGGTTGTCCGATCGGTTGCTGGTGCGTCCCCTGCGACGGGTTCATGCCATGGTGCAGCGTCTCGGTGAGGGAGACGTTTCCGAGAGTAACCGGCTCGACCGGGTGAACCGGGACGAAATCGGCGAGGTCGGAAAGGAGTTGAATGCCCTGGCGGAAAGTATGCTGCAACGCTCCCGGGTCGCCGAATCCATTGCCGAGGGGGATCTCAACGTTTCGGTGATTCTCGCCTCGGATAAGGACACCCTGGGCAAGGCGTTGAATGAAATGGTCGCCAGCCTCGGCCGTATCGCCGAAAATCTTCTCGATGCCACGGGCCATGTCGCCAAGGGATCGAATCAGATTTCCCTCTCCTGTCAAAACCTCTCCGACGGGAGCTCCCATCAGGCGGCTTCGGCCGAGGAGGTCTCCTCGGCCATGGAGGAGATGTTGGCCAACGTTCGGCAAAGCGCCGAAAATGCCAGGAAAACCGGCCTCATCTCCGAAGAGGCGGCGCGGGACGCGGCGCTGGGCGGAGAGGCGGTGCGCCAGACATCGGAGGCGATGACCGATATTACCCGGAACATTTCGATCATCGAAGAGATCGCCCGGCAGACAAACCTGCTGGCCCTCAATGCCGCCATAGAGGCGGCGCGGGCCGGGGAGCATGGCCGGGGTTTTGCCGTTGTCGCAGCCGAAGTGAGGAAGCTGGCGGAACGGAGCCAGACGGCGGCGGCCCGGATCTCAGGCATGTCCTCCAGCAGTATGGCCGTGGCCGAGAAGGCGGCGGCCCAGCTGGAGAAGCTGGTCCCCAATATCCGTAAAACCGCCGAACTGGTGCAGGAAATCGTGGCGGCAAGCCGGGAGCAGGAGAGTGGCGCCGAACAGGTGAACACCGCTATTTTCAAACTCGACGAAGTGATCCAGCAGAATGCCGCCGCGGCTGAGGAAATGGCTTCGACGGCCGAGGAGTTGTCGGCCCAGGCGACACAACTGGAACAGATGGCCGGATTCTTCCGCATGGGGAACTCACGGCTCCAGCCGGTGGCGGTCAAGGCTCTCCCCCAGGCGGGGAGAAAAAGCCATTCGGTGTCGGCCGGTCGTCTTTCCGCTGCCGGTTTGGAGAGTTTTTGATCTTCCGGTGCGTTGCTTGGAACTGGCCCGTTTTTTAACGACGGGCTGCCGACAGGAGGGGAGGCATGTTTATCATTTCGCTGAGCGTCTTCAGATACCCGATGACCTACCTGACCCTGGTGGGCTCCGTGCTGGCGATGAACCTTCTTGCCTACCTGCAAAGCAACTTGATCGAGGTGACCAGGCCCCTGAGCGGTTACATCCTTCCGACCATTATCGGCGGGGTGATCGGGATGCTCCTCTCCTCCAACCGCGTCAGTTGCCGGGAAAAACGCGAAGAACAAAAGAGGCTCTTTATCGATATTGTTCAGTCGCTCTCCATCGCTCTCGATGAAAGGGATGCTTACACCTACGGACATTCCTCCCGAGTGACCGATTTTTCCATGGCCCTGGGGAAGAGGGCGGGGCTGGGGAAGCTGGAACTCGAGATGCTCGAACTCGGCAGCATTTTGCACGACATCGGCAAGATCGGCATCCCCGACACGATTCTCAACAAGCCCGAAGCGCTCAACAGCGAAGAGATCGAGATGATTCGCCAACATCCGATCAAGGGCGAGCGCATTATCGGGCTGAGCAATAATAATAAAATCCAGATGATTGTGGACTGCATCCGAAGCCACCATGAACGATATGACGGCAGCGGCTACCCGGATGGACTCACCGGCACCGACATCCCCGTTCTGGCCCGAATTGTCGCCATCGCCGATGCCTTCGACACCATGACGTCACGGCGGGTATACCGGGTCAAACTGACGCCGCAGGACGCTGTGGCGGAACTTCTCTCCTGTTCCGGGAGTCAGTTCGACCCTCAGTTGACCCGGCAATTTTCAGAGGTGCTCAGAGGCGAGGAGTTCAAAATGCTGCTCGAGAATGAGTCCCCGGAGTGCGAGCCTTTGCTTGTCCCTCACCCCTGAAACCCTAAGAGGGATCGGGGTGAGCGGCCTCTGCAAGCAGATGCATTCCATTTTCGTAATATTGAAATAAAGTGCTTGATTGCGGCGCGATAGACGTTTAGAATTCCCACACAACTTACGGGAAAATTCTCGGAAAAGGGCAAAACCAGAGCGATCTGGTGACGCAAAGCCACGGGTCCGCAGGTGCGGATAGCCGGGATGCCGAAGAGAGGGGCCTGGATTGCTTCTTCCCCCCATCTTCTTCAGGAAGTGGGGGTTTTTTGTTTTCCAGCGGAATCCGCGTCGCCTGAAAGACCCTATCACAATCCCGCCACGGATCCCCCGGGCGGCCACAGGAGGAAAAGATGCTGAAAAAATCGATGAGAGTTCTGCTTGCCGCGCTGTGCGCAATCGGTCTGTTCGCCGGTACGGCCAGCGCCAGGGATGAAGTGTTGTTGCAGGACATGATCAACCTCGAGAAGGCCTACATTCCGCCGCTCTTTTTCACCAACCAGGCCGACATGCTTCTTCCCGCAAAAAAAGGGATGATGATTTTGCGTTCCGAATGGAACGCCTTTAAATTGGCTTACTATGACTACAAGCCCAACTACAACAACTGGCAGGTCTACCTCGATACCGCCGAGTACGCCATCCAGGACGCCGAAGCCATCGTCGCTTCGGTCACGCCGGCCAATCCTGCGACCCTGATCCTGGCCCACGAAGCCCTGGAAGGGGTGCGGATGACCATGCTCGAGCTGCGGACCCACAACGGCTTTCCCAAGTTCATCACCGACGCGATGACCACCTATCACGGTCCGATGGAGTACATCGTCATCGCCCTGAAGACCCAGCCGATGTCCCCTGCACTCATCGAAGATGTGACCGCCACCTACAAAATCGCCGAAAAGGCGTGGACAAAGGTCGAAAAATGCCCGGTCGATCCGGGGATGTGGGGTTTCAGCAACGAGAAGATGCAGCTCTATTATTCGCTGTTGGTCAAGGAAAGAGCCGCCCTCGACAACTTTGCGGCGGCCCTGGAAAGCGGAGACCCGGCGGCGATCAAGATGACCGGCACCCTGGCGATCAAGCAGCCGTTTGTCGACGCCTACATCCTCTTTGCCGACCTGACCCCCTTCGCTCCGCCGGCACAATAAAGAGAAGCACCTGACCCGATTTCTCTGGTCAGCTATTCCTTAAGAAGCCCCCCCGGTCAGCCGGGGGGGCTTCTTTGTCTGGAACGATCTCCTCCCCGGCGGATCCCTCTTCGGCCGGTTGGTCGTGGCCTGCTTCTCCGCGATCACTTCTTGAAGAGGGGCAGGTGCTGTGCTAGTGTCCCGTTTGAGAACAAATTTTAATGCCATGCAGAGAGAACTCATTATTCGGGAGGCCCGTCATGCACCTGCTTCGCGTCCTGCTCACCGTCCTGTTCCTCCTCGCCCTCCCCCAACCCCTGCTGGCAGTGTTCGATTCGGCCGAGTTCAACAGCGGCAGCGGGCCGCTCGAACTCCTTGCCATCAACCCGGGCGGCGAGGAGGTGCCGCCGGCGCGGCAACTGGTTCTGCGCTTCAGCCGGCCGGTGGTGCCGGTCGGCCGGATGGAGCGCGATGCGGCGGAGATCCCGGTGACGATCGATCCGGAGCTGGGTTGCGAATGGCGCTGGCTCGATACCAGCTCCCTTGCCTGCCAGCTGGGCGAGAAGGAGGCGATGCGCCCCGCCACCCGCTACACCGTGCATGTGGCGCCGGGGATCGCCACCGAGGACGGCGCGACCCTGGAGCAGACGGTCACCCACACCTTCACCACCGTCCGGCCGCGCATCGTCGACACCTCCTTTACCGCCTGGCGCTCCCCCGGTATGCCGATCCTCCGGGTGCGCTTCAACCAGCCGGTCGATGTCGACTCCGTGGCGCGGCACCTGTACTTTGCCACCGCCGCCGAAGGGCGTCTGGGCGCCGAGGTCAGCGCCACGCGCGACGGGCTGCCGCAACCGGGGGTGGAGCGCACCGTCTGGGAATTTGCCAAGTCCCTGTTGGACGAGGCGCCGCGCGCGGGAGAGATATGGTACGTGGCGCCGCAACAGGAGTTCCCTCTCGATACCGGCGTCGAACTTCTGATCGAGCCGGGGGTGGCGGCGGCCGGAGGCCCCCTCCCCGGCAACGAGCAACGGTCCCTGGTGCGTTTCGACACCTTTCCGGCGTTCGCCTATCTCGGTCTGGCCTGCCAGGACAACGCCGGCAAGGCGGTCTTCTTCCCGGCGGGGTCCCCTCCGGAAAACGGCAGGTTCTGCTCCCCTCACGCTCCGGTCTCCCTGCGCTTTTCCGCACCGATCGCCCGGGAGGTCCTGCGCGCCGGGCTCAAGACCCTCCCTCCGCAGACCGACAAGGAGGAGACCCTGGCCTATCGCGCCGAGGGGGGCGATTACGCCGTCGGTTGGCCTCATCGCTCGGGCGAGCATTACGACGAATACTTCCCCTTCGCGCGCCCGCCGTATCAGCCGCTGACGATTCTGGCCGCCGCCGCCGACCTGCGCGACGTCTTCGACCGGCCCCTGCCGCAGGATATCCGGCAGATGTTCTTCACCGACCACTACCGCCCGGATTACTCCTTCGGTCATGGAGTTTCCGTCCTGGAGAAGGGGGTGGACAGCGAGGTGCCGATCGAAATCCGCAATATTGAGCGGATCGACCTGCAGGGGTCGTCCCTGACCGCAAGCGGAAAACGGGACGGGCTGCATAACTCCCTGACCTTCAGCGAGGGGGTGGATACGGCCTTTCGCGTCCCCCTCGACCTGCGCCGGCTCCTCGATGCCCCTTCCGGGGCGGTGGCGGGCGCTTTCTCCACCGTTCCCGCGCCGCGATATGTCGGCAACACCTCCTTCTTTGCCCAGGTCACCCCCTTTAATCTGCAGGTCAAGTTCGGGCATTTCAATTCCCTGGTCTGGGTCACCGATTATGCCACCGGCCAGCCTGTGGTAGGCGCCAGGCTCAGCATCTACCGCGCCGCCTGGCCCGGACTGACGGCGACGCCCGTGGTCCTGGCCGGCGGGATCAGCGACGAAAGCGGACTGGTCCTCCTCCCCGGCATCGAAGAGCTCGACCCCGATCTGCACAGCCTGAATTCCTGGCGGGGCAACGTTCTGGTCGTGCGTTGCGACAAGGGGGAGGATCTGGCGCTGATGCCGCTGTCAAACGAGTTCGTCAACGGCAATGCCTATGAGGGGGACGGCGAAGAGAACTACAGTTCCCTGCGGCGCAAATTCGGCCACATCCACGCCTGGGGGACGACGGCGCAGGGGGTCTACCGGGCCGGCGACACCATCCAGTACAAGCTCTATCTGCGCAACCAGGACAATCGCCGCTTCGTGGCGCCGCCGCCGGCGGCCAAGTACACCCTCAAGGTCGTCGATCCGATGGATCAGACCGCCTTTTCTGTGGAGGATCTGACCCTCTCTGAATTCGGCGCCTTCAGCGGCGAGTTCACCGTGCCGACCAATGCCCCGGTCGGCTGGTACCGCTTCGAGCTCACCTCCGACTTCGGCGGCGAGTGGCAGCCGATGCGGGTGCTGGTCAGCGACTTCACCCCGGCGCCCTTCAAGGTCGGAACCGAACTCGACGGCGAACTCTTCCGCGCCGGCGAGACGGTCAGGGTAACGACCCATGCCCGGCTGCACGCCGGCGGCCCCTATGCCGACGCCGGCAGCCGGGTGACCGCACAACTGACGCCGACCCCCTTTGTCAGCAAGGATCGACTGGCGCGCGATTTCGATTTCGACACCTGGTCGGGGAACACCGAAACCCAGACCGTGCATCAGAGCGAAGCCAGCCTCGACAGCGCCGGCGATCTGAGTACGACCTTTCGCGTCGATACGCCGCAGGTCCTTTACGGCCGGCTGCGCGTAGAGAGCGCGGTACGCGACGACCGCGGCAAGTTCGTGGCCGGCGAGGCGGGGGCACGCTTTGTCGGCCGCACCCGCTTCGTCGGACTGCGTCAGAGCGACTGGATCCTGCAGCAGGGGAAACCGGCGCGGATCGAGGCGCTGGTGGTCGACGAATTCGGCGAGCCGGTCACCGGCACCCCGGTCAAACTTACGGTCCGGGTGCGGGTCACCACCGCCGCCCGAGTCAAGGGGGCGGGGAACGCCTACCTCACCCGCTACGAGCACAGCTGGGTCGACCTTGAATCCTTCGACCTGCCCCCCGGCGGCGCGCCGGCGAGCGTTAGCATCGTCCCTGATCGCCCCGGTCTCTACGAAATCAGCGCCACCATCGCCGATACCGCCGGCCGCGTCCATACGACCCGCATCGAGCGCTGGGGGACGGGGAGCGGCGCCGTCCTCTGGGAGGGGGCGAACAGCAGTTCCCTGACGATTGTCCCGGAGAAGGAGGAGCTCAAGGTCGGGGACACGGCGCGCTACCTGGTGCAGAACCCCTTTCCCGGTTGCCGGGCGCTGATCACGGTGGAGCGCTACGGCATCCTCAAGAGCTGGGTTCAGACCTTCGATGAAGGGACCGCGGTGATCGAGGTGCCGGTCGAACCCGACTACGTCCCCGGGTTCTATCTCTCGGTGACGGTCTTCTCGCCGCGGGTCGACAAGCCGCTGGAAAACCAGGTCGATCTCGGCAAGCCGGCCTTCCGCATCGGTACGGTGAAGACCGAAGTGCTCGATCCCTACAAGGAACTGGTCGTCACCGCCACAGCCGACCGCGAGGTCTACAAGCCGCGCGAAAAGGTGACGGTCGACCTGCAGGTGGCGCCGCGGCAGCAGGACGCCGATCTGGGGTCGACGGAGCTGGCGATCGTCGTCCTCGACGAGGCGGTTCTCGACCTGATCCAGGGGGGGCGTGACTACTACGACGTCTACAAGGGCTTCTATCGCCTCGACGGTCTCGATCTGCGCAACTTCAATCTCCTTATGCAGCTGGTCGGCCGGCAGAAATTCGAGAAGAAGGGGGCGAGCCCCGGCGGCGACGGCGGGGGGGATCTGGCGATGCGCTCCCTGTTCAAGTTCGTCGCCTACTGGAACCCTTCGGTGCTCACCGACGCCGACGGGAAGGCGCGGGTCAGCTTCGAGGTGCCGGACAACCTCACCGGCTGGCGGATTCTCGCCCTGGCGGTGACCCCCGGCGACCGGATGGGACTCGGGGATGCCAGCTTCCAGGTCAACCGTCCGACCGAACTGCGCCCGGCGCTCCCCAATCAGGTTCTCTCCGGGGATCGTTTCTCGGCCGGCTTCACGGTGATGAATCGCACCAAGGCAGAGCGCACCCTGACGGTCAAGCTGACGGCCGAAGGGGCGGTGGCAGCTCCTTCGACTCTGGAGCTGACGGTGGTCGCCCCGCCCTACAAGCGGGTCGAGCTGCGCCTGCCGGTCGAGGCCCGGGGGAGCGGCGAGATACGCCTGACTGCCCGCGCCTATGACAAACTCGACGGCGACCTCACCGAGGCGACGGTGCCGGTGCGCAAACAGATCGTCCTGGAAACCGCCGCCACCTACGGCACCACCACCGCGGAGAGCGTCGAGGAGCACATCGCCGTGCCGCAGGAAATCCGTACCGACGTCGGCAGCGTCAGCGTGGTGCTGGCGCCGACGGTGATCGGCAACCTCCTCGGCGCCTTCGACTACCTGCGCGACTACCCCTACATCTGCTGGGAGCAGAAGCTGACCAAGGGGGTGATGGCCTCCCATTACGTGCAACTGCGCCCCTGGCTCCCCGCCGATTTCTCCTGGCCCGGCGCCGAAGGCCTCCCCGGGGAGACTTTGTCCCTCGCCGCCGCCCACCAGGCCCCGAACGGCGGCATGGTCTACTACGTCCCGCAGGACGAGTACGTCAGTCCTTATTTAAGTGCTTATACCGCTATTGCCTTCAACTGGCTGCGCGCCGCCGGCCATGCCATCCCGGCCCCGGTGGAGGAGAAGCTGCACGGCTATTTGCAGGAGCTGCTGCGGCGCGACGAACTTCCCTCCTTCTATGACCGCGGCATGGCTTCGACGGTGCGGGCGGTGGCGCTGGCGGCCCTCGCCCCCCACGGCAAGGTGACTCGCGCCGACCTCGGGCGCTTCCGTCCCCATCTCGTGGAGATGAGCCTCTTCGGCAAGGCCCACTACCTGCAGGCTTTGCTCGCCGTTTCCGGCACCGAGGAGCTGCGTGCCGAGGCGGCGCGGCAGATCCTCGCCCACGCCAACCAGACCGGCGGCAAGTTCATCTTCAGCGAAACACTCTCCGACGGCTACGCGCGCATCCATGCCTCGCCGTTGCGCGAAAACGGCGCTATCCTCTCGGCCCTTCTCGCCTACGCCGAGACTCCGGACGGGGCGCGGCTGGTCTCCGACATCCCCTTCAAACTGGTGCGCACCATCACCCAGGGACGCGGTCAGCGCGATCGCTGGGAGAGTACCCAGGAGAACATGTTCTGCATGAACGCCCTCATCGAGTACAGCCGGCTCTACGAAAAAGAGACGCCGGCGATGAAGCTGACCGCCCGCCTCGACGGGAAGGAGTTCGGCCGCGCCGCCTTTGCCGCCTTCACCGATCCGGCCCGGACCCTGGAGCGCCCGCTCCTCCCCTCCGACCCCGGCCGCAGCGCCACGGTGCGCCTGGAGAAGGAAGGAGAGGGGCGCCTCTACTACGCCGCGCGCCTGACCTGGGCGCCGCTGGTGCTGGCGGCCAAACCGGCCAATGCCGGCATCGAGATCCGCCGCGAATACAGCGTCGAGCGCCATGGGAAGTGGGAGCTGCTGAGCAGCCCCATGACGATCAAAAGCGGCGAGCTGGTGCGGGTCGACATCTACCTGTCGCTGCCGGCAGCGCGCAACTTCGTCGTCGTCGACGACCCGGTCCCCGGCGGCCTCGAGCCGGTCAACCGCGACCTCGCCACCACCTCCAACGTCGATGCCGACAAGGGCGAGGTCCCCTTCGCCGGCGGCGCCTTCTGGTTCAGCCGCGACGACTGGCACGAATACGGCTACTCCTTCTGGAGCTTCTACCACCGCGAACTCCGCCACCATGCGGCACGCTTCTACTCCGAATACCTGTCGGCCGGCAACTACCACCTCTCCTACGTCGCCCAGGCCATCGCCCCGGGTGAGTTCACCGTTCTGCCGGTCAAGGCCGAGGAGATGTACGATCCCGACGTCTTCGGGCGCGGGGTGCCGGCGGTGTTGAAGGTGGAGAAGGAGTGATCGCGGCGGGGTGGGCCAGACCTGCGAGGTTTTGAAAACCTCGCAGGTCTCTGCGTCGACGAATGGAGTGAAGACGGCATGAAAAACTTCTCGAATATTTTAACCATCGCCGAGGCCTTCCCCGAATACGGCGTCAACCCGCTCGGCGCTGCCTTGCGCGGCGCTCGCCGTCGCGAGGGGCTGACCCAGCGCCGGCTCGCCGAGACCACCGGCATTCCGCAGCGGCACATTTCGGAGATGGAGAGCGGCAAGCGCTCCATCGGCAAGGAGCGGGCACGCAAGCTTGCCGAGGCGTTGCAGGTGAGCGATTACCGGGTGTTTTTGTAGGGGCGCTGCGTGCTGCGCCCGGTTGGATTTTCCGGATAAAGCTCCCCCTCCTTTTTTAAGGAGGGGGCCGGGGGGTGGTTAATCGCCTGACCACCCCCGGCCCCTCCTGAACCAGGAGGGGGGCAAAACACACCCCTTTTTGACTGTAGAGGGGGCGGGGGTGGTTCATGATTCACGCACTGCCAGGCATGGGCGCCGACCGCAGGATGTACCCGGAACCCTGGCCAAGCATTCAGGATTTTGTAGCTCACGATTGGGTGCGTTACTCGGGGGAGCGAAGCCTGAGTGGGATAGCACGCTCGATGTGCGACTTTTGCCGGATCAACGATGGCGATACTTTGATCGGGGCGTCGCTCGGCGGTATGGTTGCCTGCGAGATCACCAAGATCCGGAAGATTTCCCGATTGTATTTGATCGGCAGCGCTGTCCGAAAAGAGGAGATCAGTAGGTTGCTCGCGGTTCTTCATCCGCTGGCTCAGCTTGCTCCGGTCGATTGGCTCCGGATTTCGGCGGGAAAGATCCCAGTGGAGTTGGCGCAGATGTTCTCCAGCGCCGAGGCGCCATTCCTTAGGGCAATGTGTGCCGCCATCTTTAAGTGGGAGGGACTCGGTCAGAGCAGGACAACTGTCGTACGACTTCACGGAAGGCAAGACTTCGTGATCCCGCCGCCAGAAGCTGTCGATCTTCTGATTGATGGTGGTCACTTGATTTCCATGACCCACGCGGCTGAGTGCACGGAGTTCGTCAAGGCCAACTATCGGCTCCAGGGGAACGTTCAAGCCTGAACTTTTTTCTCCCTTACGGAGAGAGGGAATAAGTCACAATAGTTCACTACATTTTCGCGGACCATGTTGTCCCCAATTGGAACCATTTTAACAACCCCCACAGGCCCCCCATGCACCCAGCTCTCCTCATCCTCCTCCTGCTAACCCTCTCCCCCCAGAGAGCCACGGCCGAGGAGTCTCCTGACACTTGCACCTACACCACCTACCGCTGGAGCGTCCCTCTAAAACGTGCCGTCGATCACCACACTGTCCGTCTTGCCTACGCTGACCTGCGTCCGGAAGAGGTCGACGCCGCCACCGGCTGCAGCGTCTGCGAGGAGGACCAGAGGTGGATCGAGGTGGCGGGACTTCCCCCTATCCGCCTCTGCCGCAAGCTCGCACCACGGATCGAGGCGACCCTTGAGCGGCTCGCCGAAAGCGGCGTACCTCTTAACAGCCTCACCGGCTATCGGGTCGGCATGACCCGCGGGCCGACCGATGCCGAGGGGCTGCGCACCGTCTTCAGCAACCACTCTTTCGGCGTCGCCCTCGACGTCAACGCCGAACTCAACGGCCTCTACGACCGCTGCATCGACTTCGGTCCCGACTGCCGGCTGCTTCTTGGCGGCCGCTGGCAACCCGACGCACCCGGCGGGATGAGCGCCAACGGTGCGGCGGTCATGGCCCTGGGTGAGGCCGGGCTGCGCTGGGGCGGGGAGATCGCCGGGAGGCAGAAGGACTTCATGCACTTCTCGCCGAGCGGGTATTGACCACCCCCAGCCCCTCCTGAACCAGGAGGGGGTCGGGGGGTGGTAAAAGCAGTTGGGGTGGTTCATGATTCACAATCGACCGATTCTGAAATCCCGCCGAAAAGAACTGCGCAACAATGTCACGCCAGCGGAAAAACTCCTATGGAGCCGCTTGCAGCGCAGCAATCTCGGTGGTTACAAATTTCGCCGGCAGCACAGTGTCGGGTCGTATATCCTCGATTTTTACTGCCCGGCAGCACGGCTGGCGATAGAACTCGACGGCGATTCGCACTTCTCCGACGATGCGATCGCGTATGATCGGGAGCGAACGGCCTATCTGAACGCTCTGCGGATTAAGGTTTTGCGTTTTTTGAATTCGGAGGTTTACGTGGACATTGAGGTTGTCTGCGAGCGAATTTTGGAAGAGATCAAGAGCGATGACCTACCACCCCCGGCCCCTCCTAAGATAGGAGGGGAGAAAAAAACTCCCCCTCCTTGGCTAAGGAGGGGGTCGGGGGGTGGTCGATGACCTTCGAAGCTACCCGGAGATAACAAAGCACTTCAGCGAGAACCTGACCACCCCCAGCCCCTCCTGAACCAGGAGGGGAGCAAAAAACTCCCCCTCCTTAGCCAAGGAGGGGGTCGGGGGGTGGTACCCTTACGAAAGGTCCCATGAAACGCCTGCGCCTCACCCTCTCTATCCTCCTCGGCCTCGCCGCCCTTCTCGCCGTCGCCACCCGGATCGGCCTGCAACCGCTGCCGGAGCGTCTCGCCCCCGACAGCGACGACGTCCGCCGGGTGCAGGTGCGCGACCGGCACGGGATCCCGTTGTCGGTGACCTATGAGAACGACTGGAACCTGCAGGAGATCGTCCCCCTCGAGGCCATCCCGCAGCTTTTGCGCCAGGCCTTCGTCATGGCCGAGGACCGGCGCTTCTACGCCCACCACGGCGTCGACTGGCGGGCACGGCTGCATGCGCTCTGGCAGAACGTCAGAGCCTTCAGGGCGGTGCGCGGGGCGAGCACGATCAGCGAGCAGACGGTGCGCATGCTCCATCCCCGGCCGCGCACCCTCTGGTCGCGCTGGCTCGAAGGGTGGGAGGCGCAGTGCCTGGAGAGGCGTTTTTCCAAGGGGCAGATCCTCGAATTCTATCTCAATCAGGTCCCTTACTCCCGCAGGCGGCGCGGGGTGGCGCAGGCGGCGCGCGGCTGGTTCGATCGCGATCTTTCGACGCTCTCGCCGATGGAGATGCTGGCCCTGGCGGTGATGGTGCGCGCTCCGGCCCGGCTCAATCCGCGCGAGGGGGGTGACGATCTGCGCCGTCGGGTGGCGCTCCTGGCCGCAAGCATGCAGCAGGCCGGGCAACTTCCCGGTCTCGATCCGCTGGAGCTGGCGGCGGCGCCGCTGGAGCTGCACGCGCCGACGCTACCGGTGGCGGCCGGGCATTTCGTCCGTTTTTTAACCTCCGAGGGGGCGGCGACCGCCAGGGTGCGCGGCCCGCGGCTCGACACCACCCTCGACGCCTCGCTGCAGGCGCAGGTGCAGACCATCCTCGACACCCGGCTGCGCGACTTGAAGGGGCGAGACGTCGGCGACGGCGCGGTGCTGGTGCTCGATCACCTGCGCGGCGAGATCCTCGCCTGGGTCAACGGCGGCGGTGACGACCCGCACTTGGCAGAGAGCATGATCGACGCAATCCTCACTCCGCGCCAGCCCGGCTCGACCCTCAAGCCGTTCCTCTACGCCGCGGCGCTGGATCAGGGGTGGAACGCCGCCACGGTGATCGACGATGCGCCGATCTCCGGAGCCGTCGGCACCGGCCTGCATGCCTTTCGCAACTACAGTCGCAACTTCTACGGGCCGCTGCGTCTGCGCGAATGTCTCGGCAATTCGCTCAACACGCCGGCGGTGCGCACCATCGAGAAGATCGGCCAGCAGCCTTTTCTCGACCTCCTCCACCGCCTCGGCCTGTCCAGCCTGAGCCGCCCGGCGGAGGTCTACGGTCTCGGCCTCGCCCTCGGCAACGGCGAAGTCTCCCTGCTGGAACTGACCCGCGCCTACGCCGCCCTCGCCGATGGCGGCGTCTACCGCCCGCTGACCGCCCAACTCGGGACGGCGCCGCCGGAGGCGCGACAACGGATCTTCTCGGCCGAGAGCGCCTCGCTCATCGGCGACATCCTCTCCGATCCCGAGGCCCGGCGCCTCGAATTCGGCCGGGGCAGCGTGCTCAACCTGCCGCTGCAGACGGCAGTCAAGACCGGAACTTCCACCGACTATTGCGATGCCTGGTCCATCGGTTTCAACCACCGCTACGTGGTCGGGGTCTGGATGGGGAATCTCGATCGGCGGCCCATGCGCGACGTCACCGGCGCCGCCGGACCGGCGCTGGTCCTGCGCTCGGTCTTCGCCGAACTGGCCCGGCACCAGGAAGGGGCGCCCCTCTTTCTCAGCCCCCGCCTGATGACCCTGAACGTCTGCCGTAAAAGCGGCGGGTTGGCCGGCCCTTATTGTTCAAGCCTGCAGGAATGGTTTGCGCCGGGGGGGCAGCCCCCCCCCTGCACCGAGCACGACAGGACCTCGACCCCAGCGCTGCCGGACGCCGCGCCGGCGACCTTCGCTCTCGTCCAGCCGACCGAGGGGCTGGCCATTGCCAGCGATCCGCGCATTCCCGACCAGCTGGAAAGTTTTGCCCTTGAACTCCCCGCGGACCTGGCGCCGCAGGCGACGGTGTGGCGCATCGACGGGGCGGTCGTCGGTCGCAGCGGCGCCGGGGAATGGCGCTTCCTCTGGCCGCTGCGCCGGGGTCCGCATCGGGCGCAGGCGGAGGTGTCCCTTGCCGGCGGAGTGCGGTTGCGCTCCCCGGAAGTGACCTTTATCGTCAAGTGAAGAGCGGGAATTGCAGGAAGGAGAGGATGCTCCGGTGTGGCAAGTTCGGTCTTTGGACAATTGCGGGGGGAGCGGGGAAATTATTCGGGTGGCGGAGCCGGGGCCGGCTTCTTTGTTCCCCGGAACCGGTTTTCCAAGGGGAATAGGGGGGACAAAAGAAAAAACGCCTCCGGACCGTAACGGGACCGTAGGCGTTTTTTGTGTTATTTGCGGCTTGCGTGTTCGGGCACAAAAGCCGGTGAAACTTATCGAAAAAAATGGTCGGGGTGAGAGGATTTGAACCTCCGACCCCCTACTCCCGAAGCAGGTGCGCTAAATAAATAGATGGCTAGAGGTCGGCGGTCTTCTGTCCTGGATGCCGGTAAATGGCAAGAGGATTTCCTCGCACAAGTGCCCCTGCAGCAGAATCCCGAGGTTTGAAAAAGGAAATGCTGCCCACACTCAAAGAACACCTCCTTGGGTCTGCGAAGCCATAAAGTGGCATCGTTTTTCTTCCATGCTGTTTGCTCAGAGGCATTCGGAGCTGTTGGATTACTTCGGGTATTGGTATTTCATCTCTTCAAGCCATTCTTTGTAGTCTTCGTTAACGTCAGCAAGGAACTGTTCAAACGTTGAAATGGCGTCAGACGATAGATAGTAACGCTTTTCCCCTTTGGGCATCATTTTGATATCCAAAATAAAGTCTTTCAATCCAAGGCGCTTACAAACTTTTTTAGCGCCTCCAACCCTTGCGGAAATGCTTCTCTCCAATAGGGCATTCGAGTTGCCCAAGGGGATGGCCTCAAGTTGCTCAAGGGTCAAGAAGCGTCCCTTGGCATCATCCTTCCCGTGAAGAAAGAGGAGGTGGGCCAATTGGAAGGTTTCCCAGCCCACACCTTCAAATACTTGGTAAATAGCATCATCATCTCTTTCTTCGAGCGTCGATAAAATGCCTGCTTCAGCAAGTCGGATCAGGATTTCTGAGCTGTTTCCTCCTGAACACAGTTCTTTGAAAAATGTTGCAACTTGACCATGGGTACCCTTGATGACGATTTCCATGAATGCTTCCCCTCTCGAGTTAATCGTTGTTTGATTGAGTTGTCGTTATTGAAACGAAATTTTACACAAAAAATTGTCCTTGTCAAGAAAATAACGAAACGACATTGACGAGTGAATGTCGACATTGTCGTATTCGATTCGAAATAGAAATATTTGGGCTTGCATCCCTAGGCGCAACTGATAGCTCAAGATGGCGCTACAGGTGCTGGCATGTGATGAGGATTTAATGTTTCCATTTCCGATTTGTTTTGCTATTGTTAGTCCAATTTTTGGACCGATTCCAAAAACTAGACTAATTTCGTCGGGGGGTCTAAATGGAAACACTTTCTGTAAAGAGGGAAGATCTCAAGTGGGCGGCGCGCAGGCGCCTTGAGCTCATTGAAATGGAATTGTTTTGGTCAGGACGGGTGAACCGCCATACATTGATGGAGAAGACCGGAATTTCCAAGGCGCAAGCCAGTGCCGATTTGGCTCAATACAAAAAACTGGCGGAAGACAATTTCGCTTATAATCTGACAGAGAAAACCTATCAAGTCTCACCAACATTCTCCCCTTTGTTCATCAGCACCTCGCCGCAGGTGTTTTTGACCCAACTCGCTTTCGACGGAGGAAATGCCGAGCAGCTTCGACTTCCTGCCCGCGACATCCAGCCGGCGCTGCTGCGGGTCATCGCCCAGGCTGTTCAGTCGGCAACCTGTGTCGATATCACCTATCAGTCCATGTCTTCTCCAAAACCGAATGCCCGGGTCATTGCCCCCCATTCCTTTGTCTCTGACGGTTGGCGCTGGCATATGCGGGCTTTTGATTTCCGCACCTCATCCTTTCGAGATTTCCTCCTGGCAAGGATTCTGCGCACTCAAGAGTATGCGGCGCCCGTGAATCAAGAGGATCATCCATGGTCGAAAGAAAAAGACGCCGAGTGGCACACTATGGTGCCTTTAAAAATCGTGCCTCACCCTGGCCTGAGTCCTCAGCAGAGGGCTGTGGTGGCGGGTGACTTCGCCATGGTTAACGGAGAAGTGGTGTTTTCTGTGCGTCAAGCCTGCCTGTTTTACGTCTTGAGGCAGCTGAGATTTTTGGATGAATCGAAACATCCGGCGGAACAGCAAATTGTTCTGGCAAACAAGGAGGAGGTCCTCTCGCTTTTAAATGGGCCGGAGAAACTAGGAGGGGACCTTGAGTGACTTTGACGTCCCCACGGAGGACACCAACCAGGAGGATGTTTTGCCGGGATACTTCCGAGCAGATATCATCCCGGAAGATCTCCCGATGCTCTTTCCTCTGCTGCAGGCTAAAGAGTCGGTCGATGCATTTTCTGCCCTGTTCAGTGGTTCGCAAGCCAGTGTTCTGGTGCGGTTGATGATCCTGAGGGAAATCGGCAGCCGTGGCGACGATCCGCATTGGTCACCCCGGGAGATCGAGTCGATGTTTTCCTATGTCGACGAAACCAAGCTAAAAAGCGCTCTGCTCAGACTGCGCAATAGCGGCATTTTGATCTGGTTAACAGATATCTCCCGCTATCAATTAAGTCCCTTGGGTCGCATGGCCCTGTCCGCTCTTTCGAACATGATGAAGTTCGGCCAGGAAGAGGGGAGTGAGCTCGGTTACATTACCTCCCAAATTGTGGCCAGTCAGGCCATGGGGGTGGTCAATCAAGAAACCTTGGAGCACCTGTTGTCCCGCCTCTCAGAGCTCGACGACGAATTCAACCGGGCCATCGTCTCCGGGTCGGAATCCAGGATCAAAACCGCTGAAAAAAAACTCGACTCGGTCTGGAACTGGGTGGAGAAGGGCACGGAGGTCATGAAAATTGTGACCGATAACCTTGATTTGGACCGAGGAGCCCATCGCCTGGCCCAGCAGATCGGCCGCAGGCAGAGCAAGCTGCTCAGCATGGCTTCACGGTTTCAGAGCGAGCTGAATCTGATTGAGAAAAACAAGGTCCACATCGAACGCGGACTCTCCAGCAGCGACATTTTGCACTGGCTACTGGGTCAACCACTGAAGGCTCTCGCTGCGGTCCTCGACGGAGCCATGATCCACACCCCTTCGCCTGGGTTTGTACTCAGTGATATCGCAGTTGATATTGCTGAAGAAATGCTGATCCATCGTGACATATCGGAAATCGACGAATCGATTCCGCCGCTGCCGGATCAAGAGGATGCCAAGGATGTCGAGCTGGAGCCGATCGACTTCCGCGCACTCAGCACCCTCCAGTCGGATCTTACCGCTGTTGGAGAGTCAATGCCGCTTCAGGACCTCGTGCCAAAGAAGGATTTCGGTACCACCTCCTACCGGCTTTCCCTGATTGCTCTGATCGGCCGGGCAGGAGATGTCGCGGATGGGAATCCGGTCAAGGGATTGGTGGATCTACCCATCGACATGGAGATTGCCGAATCTGGGGAAGTCGTCAAGATCGGTCGGTGGGGAGTTGAGGAAATGACAGCAGGTTTCTTGCATCGCAAAGGAGTGGGGAAATGATGGAATCGCCAGCACAGGTGTTGGCCGCACGGCTAATTGCCATGCAGTGGTTACCACGCAAGGATGAACAGGTCATGCTCCTAATCACAGACGAAATCTTTCGGGAGGATGTGCTGGCACGACTCAAATCGTGCGGATTGTGTCTATTGGAGAATCCCTTTGCGGAAAACGTGGCTATCGGATTGGACGAGTCCTCCACCCAGGCGGTCATGGGGCGTGATACTAACTATATCTCCAACACCTTTGGCCTCAGACAGGACGCGATGGCACTTCTGGTGATTCTCTGGGCTTTGTTGATCATCCCGAAACGTCAGAAACAGCTCAACGCCAGTGCGGATGAGACGGATGACCAGATGGAGTTTTTCCCTTCCGCCAAGCTGGTCTCTCAGGGTGAGATCGATCGGCCGGCGGTCAAACTGAATGCCCTAGTCTCTGACTTTGGTGGAAAACTCGCCAAGAAGCAGCGCATTAAACTTAACCTAGGACAGTTGAAGAGACTGGGTTTTGTGTCCCAGCACAACGAGCTGATTACGGAAGGGCCGCTTCTGGACTTGGCATTTGATTACAAGCACATGGCCTCCCGGATCATTGAGGGTGCCTTGGCTGATATTCTCCAAGATTCTGCCCACAATCCCGAGGCAGAGGATGACCTGGATGTACTGGAGGTGGACAATGTTTGAGTTTAAATTTTTCGAGGCGGTGCATTGGGATTTTTGGGAACGGATTGCGCTGCCCTTTGACGGTCAGCTGCTCACGGTTGTCGGGCCGAACGGGTCAGGCAAAACCACCATGCTCGATGGTCTCAGAACCCTGCTAGGAATCGACTGTTCTTCGGATCGGGACTATCGACGCTATGTGCGCCGGAGTAACAAGCCTGTCGCCTGGCTGCGGGCGGTGGTAAGCAACAACAAGACAGCTCGAGGACTCCACTCCTTCCATCCCTGTTACACCCCCGTGGTCACTCTGGTCTGCCGGGTGAAACGTAAGGGCGGGGATTGGAGCCGTGAGTATGCAGTCCTGCCCGGAGATGTCCAGATCGAGGAAGTCGAAGCCAAAGCCGGCAAGAGTTGGTATGGCCAGAAGGACTATCGAAGCCTATTGGAGCGAGCGGGACTGGGGCGGGCCATCCGCAAGGTGCTGACCCTGGAGCAGGGAGCGACGGACAAGCTCTGTACAATGAAATCAAGGGAACTCTTGACACTGGTTTTCGAAGCGCATGGGGATCAAGAGATCCTCGACAAGTACCAGGAAGCCAAAAATGAGCAGATGACCATCCAGAAGGAGATTGAAGGCCTGAAACAGGATCTGGCAAGGTTGGAGCTGGACGTTGACCGCAACAAAAACAAAGTTGAGTCCTACAATGACTGGAAACGCCGCAAAGAGCAGCTGGAGCGGTTGATTTTTGACGATATTCCCAGGCTTGAGCTCCTTGAGCAAACGGAGCATGCACGAGCCGGGAGACTCCAGCTGAAAAGTCTCCGCCGTGAGCTCACGAAGACCTTAAAAGATCTAGAAGAACGGCAGACGCATCAGCAAAGCATCGACCGGCAGCTGCAAGACACCACGGACGAATTGACCTATTGGGATGCCGAAGAAAAACAGCGTAGGGAGGCCCGAAAAGATGCATTGAGTGCGGTCAAAGAGCTGGAGAAAATTCTTGCAGAAAAGACCCGATTGGAAGCTGTTCAAAGGCAGCAAGCCCAAGGGTTTGATCCGGACAAAGTGACGGCAGATAAGAATGGCTTTGAGCAGCATCAAGCAGACACCATCAACAAGATCAAACTGCTGGAAAAGGATGTCAAAGACGCGCTCGGTCGCTTAACGGCTCTTCGGGCAACTCACACTAAAGAACTGCCGCCGTCGGCGAAGCGCATCCGGGAAGGGCTGGCCGTCAAAGACATCCCTCATCAGTTTCTGTCCGAGGTGGTTGAGATTGTCTTGCCGGAATGGCAGCCAGTCATTGAAGGGCTGATTAGCAGTGAGGCGTTCACTGTCCTGCTGGATCGTCAGCAGGATAAGACCGCTGCGTGGTCCCTTGGTGAAGAGCAGAAGTATCGTGGTCTGGTGACTACGGATCGGATGAAGCGTCCCACGCCACGGCCCGGGTCGTTGTTGGAGGCTGTTGAGTTTCATGCCTCGGTCCCCTCCTGGATCATTTCACGCCTGGATCAGACCCTTCGTGTCGAGGATGCCCAGGCGGGGGCCGCTTTCACCACTAGCCAGAACTGGGTCTCCCGCAAAGGTTACTATAGAGATGCTCGCGGGGGGCGCTACATCGCGGTTGATGCGAAAAGGGATTACCTCTTTGGCAAGGCTGCTGTGCTGGCCGAGATCGAGGATCTTGACGAGAGCGTCCAAAAGTTTCAAGAGGATCTCCACAAGCTGGAAAATCTCAAGTCGGAGCTGAACGGGAAGATTACCGATTGCACATTGCTGTTGGAGGGATGGGATGCCGATGCCAACCTGAAGGCGCGGATGGCTGAATTCGTTCAGGCCACCAACGATTTTCCTAACAAGGAAACTGTTTTGAAGGAAGCAGAGGAGAGGCTGCAGGAAGCGGTCGAAGCGGAGAAAAAGGCTAAAAAAGAGAATGACACTTTTAGGGAGGCCTCTGGTAAAGTTGGAAACCAAATCCAAACAATGGAGAAGCTGGCCAAGGAAACTAAAGACAAGATTGCGGCCAGGCGGAAGGATATTGTCACTTTAATTTCGCAGTACCGGCAAAACCGGAAGAAATTTGCTCTCTACCAGCGCACCCCCGCCCTTCTGCAATCTATCCAGGTCGAGTACAAGTCCTTGGCCGGCGCCAATGCTAAAAGTAAATCCCTCCAGGAAGACCTTGATAACCGAGAGTGGGAGAAGGATCCCCAGGTCCTCATCATCTCCCAGAAGCTCAACAGTGACTATGAGACGAAAAGGGCGATTATCGATCAACGACGAGAGCACCACGTGCGGGCCTTGACCTTGACGGAACAAGCGCGAGGTCAATACATCAATGTGCTCTACGCCACCCTGCGCAGCTACATCAAAAGTGTTCGCGCCCTCGGGGAGATGGCTGGGGTCGAGATTATCGCCACCTTACCCAAACTGGAAAACGACGATCTGTGTCTTGCTCAAGCCGGGCTCGACGTCGAATTTCGTTTCGACCAGAAAGAAACGGACGAAACTTCCGGGGGCCAGAAGGTTATAAAGAGTCTGGTCCTTTTGGTCGGGCTGATGATGGACAAGGACGAGCAGTCCGGCGGGTTTGTGTTCATTGATGAGCCGTTTGCCCATCTTGATGTCCTCAATATCAACCTGGTCAGTAACTTCCTCCGGCGTAGCGGCGCCCAGTATGTTCTGACCACCCCCAACACTCACAACATTAACGTTTTTGAAGCATCAGATCTGACTTTTGTGACACGGAGCTGGAGGGCGCCGGCCAAGTGGGCGCCACCGGTAGCCTGGGCGCGTCGGCAGGAAGCTAGCGATGAGGTGGCTGTATGAGTGAGGTCTGGTCTACTCCCGATCTCCAGGGAATCAAGACCCTGAATATTGATGTCGGAGCCAAGCGGACCCTGCGTGGAAAACGGCGCAGGCGGTCGGTCAGTGAGACCCCTGGCAGTCTTGCTATGCTTGCAGAAGAGCAGAAGGGGGTCATCCGCGCCTGGATCAAAGGTTCTTCTTCCCGTCGAAAATGGAATAATCTCCTTGCCACCAGCGGCTTTGCCAATATCCTCCTTGCTGAGGAATTGCTCAGGACTTTGCTTGAAGCTAGTTGGATAGAGGTTGAGGAACACAGGACTCAGCGTGGATGGGAAACGGTGTGGGTTGATTTTCTCGCCTATGAGGATCTTCGGGAACATTTAGGGCTCAGTAACCGGGACAAGGAGAAGGCACAGGCCGATAATCTGGGGGGAGATTTTGCGACGGACGATTTGCGAGTCTCGGCGGCACAATTGGACGCCCTTTCAGCTGCCACCAAAATCAAGCGCCATGAGCTTTTGAGCAGTTTAGATGGTTGGATACAGGAAGGTATTCAGGGAACGCGGCGGGATTTTTCCCTGTTTGCTCGCGGGCGCACAAAAGACATTACCAGTACGGAGTGGGATTGGTTGGAATCCCAATTGGACTTAGCATCGTTCGGTATTGTTACGCACACGCCCTTGGTTCGCATCAAGATTCCGGGTGCTTTAGTTTTTCCGGAAGGACAGGTAGATTTTCGGCTGCTGCCAAGTTTTGTGGCTCTCACTGAGGGACAGATCCTTAGGGCGACCGGATTTCAGGGAGAACTCTCCTGCTGGAAAGTGGTCGAGAACCTGACCAGCTTTGAGCGGGTTGTAGGTTCTTCTGGAGAAAAAGAAGGGGTGATTTGGGTGCCTGGGTTCGCACCTTCCTGGTGGGTACGATCCGTTACTCATCTTTTGGCTATGGCAAGGGCGCCAGGAATGATTTCCTGTGATCCTGATCCTGCGGGGCTTTTGATCGCTTCGCAAGTCGGTGAAGTCTGGAAACAGCAAAAAGTTGCATGGGAACCTTGGTTTATGAACCCAAAGGATTTCGAAGGAAAAGGCATCCTGATTTCGATGACTGATCCTGACCTCGGGTTACTCAAGACTTTCAACGCACGAGGATGCAATCATCCTGGACTAGTAGAGTTAGCCAGATGGCTAGAAAAACATAATAAAAAGCTGGAACAAGAATCCTTTGTTCAATAAGTTATTCAGAGGGAAATACTGGAGTATCGGGTCTGAGGGACGGTTGAGGCCGAGAAGGTGTGCACCTGGAGCCAGCGCCGAGATTCCAATTGCCGTAAGTAATCTCGCACCTGAACTGGAGACGGACCGGAGCCCACAACGAAAAAGCCCCACTTTCCTCTTGGAGAGTGGGGCTAATTTCTTGAATTCTTACGATAAAGAAATGGTCGGGGTGAGAGGATTTGAACCTCCGACCCCCTACTCCCGAAGCAGGTGCGCTACCAGGCTGCGCTACACCCCGACATGTTCTCTTTATCAGGTTGAACAGGTCGAAACTTTTAGCATGATCGGAAGGGAATTGCAAGAGACTTTTCCACCTGAAGCACGGGGAGGTGGCCCTTTTTCCGTCGCAGGGTAAGCTATATCAGGGGGTCGGATGACCGTTCCTTTTGTCGAGGGGGGAGAATGGACGTCTATCGCAGGGAAGCAGAGGATGTTCTGGACGAACTGAAGAGCGGACCGAAGGGGCTCGATCCGCAGGAGGCCCGGGCACGCCTCGAGATCCACGGCTTCAATGAGCTGGAAACCAGAACCTCCATCAAGCCCCTGGTCATTTTCATCAACCAGTTCAAGAGCTTCATCATCTATATCCTCCTCTTCGCCGTCGCTTTTTCTCTCCTCATCGGCGAATGGGTCGACTCGATCATCATCACCGTGATCCTTATCGCCAACGCCGTCATCGGCTTCTTCCAGGAGCTCAGCGCCCATCGCTCCCTGGAGGCGTTGAAGAGAATCAGCACGGTGCATGCCAGGGTGCTGCGCGGCGGCAAGGCGCGGACCGTGGAGGCCCGGGAGCTCGTCCCCGGCGACGTGATCCAGCTCGAGGCGGGGGACAAGGTGCCGGCCGATGCCCGTCTCCTTGACGCGGTGCGACTCAAGGTGGAGGAGTCGGCCCTGACCGGCGAAAGCGTGCCGGTGGAGAAGAACGCGGCCGCTCTCTCCGCCGAAGCACCCCTCGGCGACCGCCGCAACATGCTCTTTTCCGCCACCTCGGTGACCACGGGGAACGGCCGGGCGGTGGTGGTGGCCATCGGGATGAAGACCGAGCTCGGCCGGATCACCACCCTGATCAAGGAGGCCGGGGAGGAGCTGACGCCGCTGCAGCGGCGCCTCGATGCCTTCGGCAAAAAGCTCGGATATGTCATCCTCGCGATCTGCGTTCTGGTCTTCGCCCTCTTCTTCGGTCGGGCCTATGTCGCCGGCGCCCTGTCCGTGGAGACCTTCGTCGCCCTGGCTTTTATCGCCATCAGCCTGGCGGTCGCCGCCGTCCCGACGGCGCTGCCGGCGGTGGTGACCATCGCCCTGAGCATCGGCGTCAGACGCCTGCTGGAAAAAAAGGCCCTGGTGCGCAACCTCTCCGCCGTGGAGACGTTGGGGAGCTGCGACGTCATCTGTACCGACAAGACCGGGACGTTGACGGCCAACCAGATGACGGTGCGCCACGGCTGGACCCTCGACGGCGAGGTGACTCTCGAGGGGTCGGGGTACGCTCCGGAGGGGGAGATCTCCGGAACCGTTGTCCCCGACCTCTTCCGCTGCGGCTTATTGTGCAACAACGCCTCCCTCTACGAGGAGGACGGCCGTTGGCAGACGAGCGGCGACCCGACGGAGGCGGCTCTTCTGACCAGCGCCCTCAAGGCCGGGGTCAAGGGGGACGGCGAACGGCGGGACGAAATCCCCTTCGACTCGCAGCGCAAGCTGATGAGCGTTCTCGTCGAGGACGAAGGGGGGAGGGTGATCTTCAGCAAGGGGGCGCTCGGAGCGGTCCTTGACTGTTGCAGCCGGGCCCTCATCGGCGGGGAGGAGGTGCCGCTGACCGACGGGCACCGAGAGGAGATCGAGGCGGTCAACAGCCGTTATGCCGCATCGGCCATGCGGGTTCTTGCCTTTGCCCAGCGCCGCCGTGACGGAGGGGACTCCCTGGCCGAGGAGGAGATGACCTTCGTCGGCCTGCAGGCGATGATCGATCCGCCCCGTCCCGACGTCGTGGAATCGATCCGCAGGACGAGAGTGGCGGGGATCCGGGTGATCATGATCACCGGCGACTACGGAGAGACCGCCATGGCCATCGGCCGTGAGATCGGCATCGAGGGGGAGGGGATCAGCGGCGAGGAGCTCAACCGGCTCGACGATGCGGCGCTGGAGAAGGCGTTGCGGCGCGGGGCGGGAATCTTCTCGAGGATCGCTCCGGAGGAGAAGCTGCGCATCGTCGCCGCCCTGCAGGCCATGGGGCATACGGTGGCCATGACCGGCGACGGGGTCAACGACGCTCCGGCGCTCAAGAAGGCCAACATCGGTGTGGCGGTGGGGAGCGGCACCGAGGTGGCCAAGGAGGCCGCCGATTTCGTCCTCCTCGACGACAGCTTCACCCACATCGTCAATGCCGTGGAGGAGGGGCGCGGCATCTACGACAACATCCAGAAATCGATCATGCTCCTCCTTTCGGGGAACCTCGGCGAGGTCCTCATCATCTTTTTCGCCGCCCTCCTCGGCATGAACCTCCCCCTGACGGCCATCCTCCTGTTGTGGATCAACATGGTCACCGACGGGGCGCCGGCCCTTGCCTACAGCGTCGACCCCTACGGTCGCGACATCATGCGCAAAAAGCCCAAGTCCCGGGAGGAAGGGCTTCTCCCCCCGCCTCAGCTGACCCTCCTTGTCGTCCTCGGCTCCCTGGGAACCGCCGTCGCCCTGACCCTCTTCCACCGCTTCGGCGGCGCCTCCTCCGATCCGCAGCAGCTGATCCTCGGCCAGACGATGGTCTTCAATTTCGTCGTCCTCTACGAGGTCATCCTCATCTTCGTCATCCGCAGCAGCTACCGGGTCCCCCTCTTCAGCAACGGCTGGGTCTGGGGGGCGGCGCTCCTCTCCCTGGTGCTGCAGGGGGTGCTGATGTACACCCCTTTCTCCGCTGTCTTCAAAATTGCCTCCCTCAAGCTCCCCGAGCTCGGGGTGCTTCTCGGCGCCGGGACTCTTTTCCTTCTGGCCGCCCTGGTCTACCTGCGCCTGACGGATAAAAAAAGAGCGCCCCGTCCCGAGGGTGCGGGATAGGGCGCTTCTGTTTTTCTCTGTTTTGCCGGCTGGAAAAATCAGTTCCTGGCCGCCGCATCTTCAAGCCGGCGGCTTTCGGCGTAGTTGCTGATGCCGTTCCACCCCCAGACCCGCCCTTCGTGTTCGCGGCGGATCATGTCGATACTCTCGTCGGTGAGGATGTAGGGGGTGAGGAAGATCACCAGCTCGGTCTTCTTGTGCAGCTGGGTGTAGTGGGAGAAGAGATATCCGAGATAGGGGATGTCGCCGAGGAGGGGGACCCCCCGCTTGACCGTATTGACGCGGTCGGAGATCAGGCCGCCGATGACCACGGTCTGTCCGCTCTTGACGGCGACCATGGTGTCGACCTCCCGGACGGTGATGACCGGCTTGCTGCTGTTAGTATTGCCTGGTGAGTCGGAATCTCTTAGCTTTTCGGTGATGCTCGGGTGGACCTGCATGGTGATTCTTCCCCCCTCGGCGATGTTCGGGGTGACGTCGAGGAAGAGGCCGACCTCGTCGATCTGCGGCGTTGTGGTGGTCTGCAGGGTGTCACCGGTGGAATTGAAGATGGTGCTGGTGATCCAGGTGACTTCCTTGGTGGTGAGCTTGATCACCGCCTTCTGGTTGTTCAAGGTCGAGATCTTTGGGCTGGACAGCATGTTGACGTTTCCCTGCTCCTGAAAGGTGTCGAGGAGGAAGGTGAAGTCGCCTGGTGAGGCAAAGTTGAGCGTGAAAGCGCTGTTCGGGGTGGTCGGCGTTATAAGCTGGGCGACGGAAAACTTCTCGGCCTTGTCGAGGACGGCACTCCAGTCGATGCCGAGGGAGAACTCGTCGTTGAGTTCGACTTCGACGATGTGGG
Organism: Desulfuromonas soudanensis; assembly: GCF_001278055.1. Lineage (NCBI taxonomy): Bacteria > Pseudomonadati > Thermodesulfobacteriota > Desulfuromonadia > Desulfuromonadales > Desulfuromonadaceae > Desulfuromonas > Desulfuromonas soudanensis. The sequence continues at coordinate 545,675 of NZ_CP010802.1, forward strand.
CCTGGATCAGGACCTGGCGCTTGATCTCGTTTTCGATGCTGTCTAGATAGAGGCTGACCTGTTCCATGGTTCGGGGATAGGCGGTGACGTAGAGAACGCCGGCGAGCTGGTTGACGACGAGGCGGTTCCCCGAGTCGCCGCCGTCCTTCTTCCCTTCGCCGTAGAGGATCGATTGCAGCCCCCTGACGGTTTCCGTCCAGAAATCGGTGCTCCCCGTCGTGGTGACGCTGACGTTCCCCTGGGAGCCGCTGGAAGAATTGCTGTCTCCGCGGCTGTCAGAGGCGGATCCTGACGAAGATCGGGAGCTTCCGCCGCTCGAAGAGATCGAGGCGTTGGTGACGCTGCTCGAGGTCCGCTTGTCCATGAGATAGTTGATGACGAAGGCGCGGGTCAGAAGCTTCGGCTTCCCGACGACGATGATCCCGTCCTCGACAATCGCCGTGTATCCCAGCGGGCGCAGCATGATGTGCAGGATGTCGCCGAGGGGCCTGTTCCTGACGTTGACGGTGACCTTGCCGGTGGCCCCCTTCTGGGCCACGATGGGGACCGGGCTGCTTTTGGAGAGGACGGCCAGGGCCACGGCGAGCTCGGTATCCTTCACCGCCAGGGAGTAGGTTCCGCCGTTGAGCCGAAGGTAGGCGTTTTCGCTCTCGACGACCGGCCCCGCGAAGGGAACCTCGGGCTGGGGGGCGGCGTAGCCCGGGGCGGCCAGGGTGTCGGTCACCTTCGGCAGCGGCGGGATCGAACAGCCGGTCAGCCCGAGCAGCAAAATGGAGATGATCATGGAAGAGAAGTGTCTCATCGGTGTCCCTACCTTTTCAGTCATGGAATAGATCGATTCGTCTCGGGCCGGAAGCGTCTTCGACCAGGATGGAATAGGGTGTGATTCTCCGGATCAGGATGCCGTCGACCCGATCCCCTTCGCTGACGACCTGACCGTTGAAGAGGGCCCGGATGCTCCCCTCGCCGGTCATGATCCCTTCGAGTCCTTCCTGTTTTCCAGGCCCCTTTTCGGGCACCTTGACCCTGTCCCTTGTCGTCTGGGAGAGGGGGACATAGTGGAAGGGGTCCCGCCGCCACTGGGGCCCAGCCTTCTCCGTCTCCCCGGCTGCGGCCGGTAGGGGGAGGAGAAGGGCGAGGAGGGGGAGAAGCGTTCCGATTGTAAACAATGTCCTAGAGCGCATGGTTTCCCTCCAGGGCGTAGAGATCGATGAGGAGGTCGGCCCGGACGGCCTTCTCCCCCGGTTTCATCTCGAGGCTGGAGATTCTGGCGAGGCTGTCGATCCCCTGCACCAGACGGAGATACTCGGCGATATCCTTGAACCGGCCGCTCAGGGAAACCTGCAGCCGGCTGGTCTCCAGACCCTCTCCCCGGTCCCGGGACCGTCCTTGCCGGCCGCCGCTCTGCCGGTTCTCCGCCCGGACGATCCCGGTGATGACCTCGTGGTCGGCGATCCCGGCTCTGCGGGCCGAAGCGTAGAGTTGCTCGGTGAAGGAGGCGACATTGATCCCGCCGGAGAAGGTCCGGGCCAGATCGCCAGTTTCGAGGGCGGCCCGCTGCAGGAGGACCTTTTCCTCCCGAATGCCGGAGAGCTCCTGCTGCAGATCTTCCAGCCGCCCCTGGCGGTTCACATAGAGGACGCCCGTGGCCAGCAGTCCGAGGATAAAAAAGAGGGTGATCCGTTTCATCTGGTTGACTCTCCCGATGGGGTCACCTGGCAGGCGACCTTGATTTTGATCAGTTTCTTCTCGCCGAGGTTCTCCATGGCGAGGGTCGGTTCCTGGTAGCGGTGCAGGGTCGCCGAGGTGTCCAGAACCTCCATGAAGGCGGTGAAGACCCGCTCCTTGCCGTCCCCTGTGTTGTAGGGGGTGACGGCAAGGAGCTCGAGGACCCCTTCGGCCTCCCCCTGCCTGAAGCTGAGGGCGTCGAGGAGGATCTTATCGGGGAGGCGGTCGGCGAGCTCGCCGAGGATGGTGTAGAAGGGTATCCGTTTCTCCTGCACCCCCTTAAGGAAGAGGAGGTCGTCCTTGAGGGCGCGGGAGGCGGTTGCCGCACTCTTCAGCTGGTCGAGCTCGACCTTTTCGCTGCGCACCATCTTCTCCAGGTCGGCGATGCGGGACTGAAAACCGAGCCCCACGGCGAGGAAGAGGAGGGCCAGGAGGGCGCCTCCGGCCAGGGCGAGGGTTCTCGGCTTGAGCCGCAGCGGCCGGAGAATCTCCCCGGGGATGAAGTTGAGTGGTGCGCCGCGCCCCTGGGTGCGAGCCAGCCCTGCCAGGGCGGCGTAGGGGTGGCTCCCCTCCGGTTGCCCGGAAAGGAGGTCCGAGAGGACGACCTCGACGTCCATGGCGTCCTTGAGCGAACCGGCCAGACCTTCGATGCCGCCGTCGAGGCCGCAGAGCCAGACCTTTTCCACGGGGTAGTGGGGGTGGGCCGGTATGTACTGGGAATAGATGCCGTGGATGATGTTGAGAATGGCAAAAAGCTTGCGCCGCAGCCGCCGGTTGCCGTCGACCTCCTCCTCGCCTCCTTCCTCGTTTATCTCGGGGATTGCGACGGTTTCGTAGTGGAGGATCTCCGTCGGGGATAAAAAGAGGGCGCTGATCGAATCGGAGTCGATGTCGAAGACGGCGTGGGCCTGGAGGATCTCGTCGCGGATCCCCGAGAAGGCCGCCAAGTCCCCCTGCAGGCCGGTGGTGATCGATTTCAGCGGGATCTTGGCGTCGGCAAAGAGCCGGAGGTAGCGCAGGACCGTCACCCGGGAAACGTGTTCGGCGAGGTAGACCTCTTTGTCCTGGTGGGGAGCCATAGGGGTGAGGCGGAAGTTCGGATCTTTGAGTCCGGTGGCCGAAGCGATTCCGCGCTGGACGATCTTTGCCGCGTCCTCCAGGGGCATCGCCTGGAGCTTGTAGAGACTGATATTCACCTCGTCGCCGGGGACGATGAGGTGGGCGTGGTCGGGGTTCTGCCCGGCCAGGGCGGCGACTTCGGCGAGGAGTTCCTTGAGGTCTCCGGCGCTCTCCAGGGTGCGGGAGAAGGTCCGGGCACAGAGGATCTGCTCCCCCTTGGACACCAGGGTTCGGATGCACCTGCCTCTGAGATCGATAAATAGATTCGTCATGGGTCCTATGGCTCAGGAATGGGGTAATAGAGCGTCGGCGGATTGACGGAGATTTTGCTCAGGCCGTCGCTGACGAAGATCGCCATGTCGTTGGTTTCTGCCGCCAGGGTCGTGCAGGCGGCGTCGGAAAAAAGGCGGCTGCGCAGCACCACTCGTCCCACGGGGAGTTCGATGCCGAAGTTTTTTTCGAAGGACTGGCCGACGTTTTTCGGAACGCCGGGCTGCACCGGGCCGACGGCGAGGGGGATGCACCCGGTGACCGTTGTTGCCGTCCCAGCTCCGTCGTGGTAGCTGGCGAGAATATCGGCCCCGTAGCTGGGCGTCACTTCGCTGGTGGCGGCGGTAAAGGTGTAGCTCAGGTTCCCCTGCACCGTCGCCGTCGGCCAGACTTCCGCCTCGAGGACCTGCAGCGAGAGGTCGCTGTTCTCGTCGATGTCGTCGCCGGTGCCGAAGGTGCGGTCGGGCCCGGCGCTACGCAAGGTGGCGGTAACGCTCATCCCCGAGACGGCCAGGGTCGGATTGTGCCGGGCGTAGGCGATGCCGTTTCCCCAGGCGTCGCTTTTGTAGGTGTCCGGGTCGAAGCCGCCGAGGTAGGGGCCGTTCCAGTTGACCCAGCCCGCCGGCGCGGTGAGAAGATCGTCGATGCCGGCCGGGAGGACGCCGTTGTCGCCGACGAAGCCGTAGTGGGTGCGGATCCCCTGCTGGACGAGGGTCCGGTCGCCGACCATGGCCTTTTTCAGCTCGAGCATCCGTCCCCGCGTCACGGCGATCTCGTTGCTTTCCCAGGTCTTGTACAACATGGGCACCAGAGTCCCGGCCATGATGGAGAGGATGGCCATGGCGACGATAATTTCGATGAGTGTGAATCCCCTGTTTTTCATCGCACTCTGATGCTCCCGACGATCCCGTAGATGGGAAGGAAAATGGAAAGGAGGACGACCAGCATCATGGCTCCGAGAAGGACGACGATCATCGGCTCCATGGCGGCAAAGAGGCGCTTGACCGTCTCCCTGACCTCCTTGTCGAAAATGTCGCTGGCCCGGGAAAGGGCGCTGTCGAGGTTGCCGGTCTTCTCCCCCAGAGAGACCATGCTGATCACCAGGCCGGGTACCGCACGGGTATCGATGAGGGCCTGGGAAATCGAGCCGCCGCCGAGAATCGCCTCGGTGACCCTGGCCAGCCGCGCCTGGAGTTCCCTGTTGTTGACGACCGCGGCGGCGGTGGAGAAGGACGCCTGGATGTCGAGTCCCGAGGCCTGCAGGGTGGCCAGCGTCTTGAAGTAGCGCGAAAGATTGATCTTTTTCGCCAGGTCGCCGATGAGGGGGAGGCGGAGGAAGATACGGTCGACCCCGAGGCGGATCGGCGGAATTTTCACCAGCATCCGGTAGGCAAAGGCGCCGACGATGAGCAGGACCAGAATCAGGAGAAAGTAGTTCTGGGCAAAATTCGAGATTCCCATGACGATACGGGTCGGCAGCGGCAGGTCGGTCTTGAGGCCGGAGAGGACCTTCAACAGGGCCGGGAAGACGAAGACGAAGAGGATCGTGGCGAGAACCCCCATGAAGGAGAGGACCACCGAGGGGTAGACGAGGAGGGAGCGGGTCGATTTCTTGAACTCGACCTGCCACTCCAGATAGCTCATCAGGTACTCCAGGCTGTGCTCGAGGGTGCCGGAGATCTCCCCGGCGCGGATCATCTGCAGGTAATAGTAGGGGAAGATGTCGGCGCGCTCGGCCATGGCCTCGGAGAGGGGCATCCCCGACTCCACCGCGCTGCTCAGGGAACGGAAGGCCGGGATCAGTTTTTTCTTCCCTCCGCCGGAGATGACGTCCTGCAGTCCGGACACCAGGGAAATTCCCGAGATGACCACCAGGCGCAGCAGGTAGGTGAGGTCGAGGAGGTCGGACTCCGTATAACGCCCCTGGCCGAGACGGGCGAGGTTGAAAGACCAGCATTTTTCGGCGTCGATGAGGGTGAGCCCCTGCATCCCCAGGGCTTTTTCCAGGGCGGATTCGCTCTGCGCCGCCAGTTTGCCGATCTGAACGGTGGAGCTCAGGTCGATGGCCCGGTAGGAATAGAGTGCCATCAGAACACCGACCTGGAGACGCTGCGCACCTCTTCGAGGGTGGTCAGGCCGAGATGAACCTTCTTCAGGCCGACCTCGTTCATGCCGCGGAAGCCGTTCTTCATCGCTTCGCGCTTGATGTCGTCGATACTGGCCCGGACGTTGATCATCTCCCGGATCTGCTGGTTGACCTTGAGGATCTCATAGATCACCGTCCGCCCCTTGAAGCCGGCGTTATCGCAGGCGCGGCACCCCTGGGGGCGATAGAGGGTCTGGAGGGCCGGATCGGCATCGGCGGCGCGGTAGGCCGGATCGTCATTCGGGAGGGCTTCCTTGCACTGGGGGCAGAGGAGCCGGACCAGTCGCTGGGCGACGATGGTGTCGAGGGTCGAGGAGACGAGGAAGGGGTCGATCCCCATGTCGACCATCCGGGCGATGCTCGAGGCGGCATCGTTGGTGTGCAGGGTGCTGAAGACCAGATGCCCGGTGAGAGCGGCGCGCACCGCTAGTTCCGAGGTTTCGCCGTCGCGCATCTCGCCGACGAGGATGATGTCGGGGTCCTGGCGGAGGATGGAGCGCAGTCCGGCGGCGAAGGTGAGTCCGGCCTTGATATTGATCTGGGCCTGCCGCGCCAGGGGGAGCTGGTACTCGACGGGGTCCTCGATGGTGAAGATGTTTTTGTTGACGCTGTTGATCATCGACAAAAAGGAATAGAGGGTCGTGGTCTTCCCCGAGCCGGTCGGGCCGGTGACCAGGATCATCCCGTAGGGGAGGCTCAGGGAGTCGGTGATTCTCTCGATGTCCTCTTCGAGAAAGCCGAGGGACTCGACTCCGACCAGGACCTGGGTCTTGTCGAGGATCCTCACGACGATGTTCTCGCCGCCGAGGACGGGAAAGGAGGAGATGCGCAGGTCGAGGCCGTGGTTCTTGTAGAGGAATTCGGCGCTGCCGTCCTGGGGGATGCGGGTTTCGGCGATGTTCATGTGGCCGAGAACCTTGAAACGCGAGACGATGGGGTTGAGGAGCTTGCCGGGGAGGAACATCCCGTGGTGCAGGACGCCGTCGACGCGGTAACGCACCCGGACCCCCTTCATGTCGGGGTTGATGTGGACATCGGTGGCGCCGCGGCGGATGCCGTTGATGAGGATCTTCTCCACCAGATTGACCAGGGGGGAGTGGGGGGAGTCGAGTTCGGTCTTGTGGAGGTCGCTGCTCCGCTGAAAGAGGATATTGCTCTGCTGGACAAGGAAGTCGATCTCGTCGGGAAGGTCCTGGGAGGGCCCCTCCTGCCCCGGAACGTTCTTGCTCACCTGCTGGGTGGCGGAGAGGACCTTGAACAGGTCCTTCTGGCTGATGAAGCCGAGGCCGAAGAGGACCGAACCGAGGAGTTCGCCGGTCTTCTTCTGCTCCTGCAGGGCGATCTGCAGCTGCTCGTCGGTGATGAAGCCTTCTTCGAGGAGGATGTCGCCTATGCGTTTGCGAGGGGGCATGTGTCGTCCCAGTCCGGTTCCCGGTCCGCGCCCGAGGGGGCGCAATCCCGTAAAGTGTTTTGTCCTGCCGAAAAACCCTGTGGCTTGAAGTGTTTTTCTTTCTTTGGCCACGCGGTGCGGCGCTGAAACAGAATCACTGCAAGCATCGAACCAAGGGCGCAACCTGGGGAACAGCCGCGAGGTTATCGGGGATACAGGGGAAAAAGGGAGCGGGGGAGAAAAAAATGGGAGCGGGGGGATGTCATCAATTTGACAGGGGTAGGTGTTTGCGATTTTTCCGACGGGGGGCGCCGATGGCACAAGGCCGCCTCCGGGCATGAACCGGGGCGGCCTCGTTTCTGGAACGGAGTGGTCGGTGGTGCGCTGCTACTGGCTTTTTTCGGCCGTTTTTTCCACCCACTTCCCGGCTTTCTGGACATCCTTGCCGAGGCCTTTGAAGGTTTGACAGCCGGTCAAAAAGAAAAAGCACAGAATGATCACCAGGGCGATTGAGCGATACATGGGAAACCTCCTGCAGTTATTTGGACTCTTTTTGTTCATTTTTTGACTTGCGTTCTTCCTGCCACATGTCGAGGAGCATCAGGGCGACGCCGACGGTGATGGCCGAGTCGGCGACGTTGAAGGCCGGCCAGTGATGCCGGTACCAGTGGACGTCGAGAAAGTCGATGACCTCGCCGAGGCGGATGCGGTCGATGAGGTTGCCGACGGCGCCGGAGAAGACCAGGGCGAGGGCGAAGTGCAGGAGGCGCTGGTCGGCGCGGGTGCGGCTCAGGTACCAGAGGATGCCGAGGGCGGCGACCAGGGCCACGGTGATGAAAAAGGGGATGCGCAGCGGGCTGTCCGAGAGGATGCCGAAGGCCGCCCCCTTGTTGCGCACGTAGGTGATGTGGAAAAAGTTCTCCACGACCTGCACCGATTCATGGAGGAGGAAACGGCTGTCGATGTAGAGCTTGGTCGCCTGATCGACGACCAGGATCACGGCACTTACGAGGCCTAAAAGTTTGTAGCGCGACACGGCAGCTCCAGGATTCATGGGGGACGGCCTCAGGTCAGGGCCGGACGGCAGCGATGACAGATGGTGGGGTGCTCGCTGCTCTCGCCGACGCTGGTGGCGTAGGTCCAGCAGCGCTCGCATTTTTCCCCTTGAGCCTTTTCGATCCGGATCTTTAAGCCCGGGACCTCTTCGCCGGCGACGCTCTCGCCGAGGTTCTCGGAGAGTTCCACCTGGGAGACGATGAAGAGGGTGGCGAGCTCGTCGCGGTATTTCTCCAGCAGCTGGCGCCACTCGCCGGCGGGGGCCTCGACCAGGACCCGGGCGTCGAGGGAGTGGCCGATGAGCTTCTCGTTCCGGGCCAGTTCCAGGGCCTTGGAGACGTCGGAGCGCACGGCGAGAATCCTTGCGTAGCGGGCTTCGAGCTCGACGTCGAGGAGGCTCGTTTCGAAGCGGGGAAAACGGGCGAGGTGGACGTTCTCCTCGCGTTTTCCGGGGAGGCTCTCCCAGATCTCGTCGGCGGTGAAGGAGAGGACCGGCGCCACCAGGCGGGTCAGGGCGTCGAGGATCCGGTAGATGGCGGTCTGGGCGCTGCGCCGGGCCACGCTTTTGGTCGGAGCGGTGTAGAGGCGGTCCTTGAGGACGTCGAGGTAGAAGGCGCTCATGTCGACGCTGCAGAAATTGTGCACCGCGTGGTAGAGAACGTGGAATTCGTACTCGTTGTAGGAGCGCTCGACGCGCCCGACCAGCTCCTCGAGGCGGGAGAGAGCCCAGCGGTCGATCTCGAGGAGGTCGTCGTCGGGGACGCTCTCCGTCTCCGGGTCGAAGCCGTGGAGGTTGCCGAGGATATAGCGGGCGGTGTTGCGGATGCGGCGGTAGGCATCCGACAGGCGCTGGAGGATTTCCGGGCTGATGCGGATGTCGTCGCGGTAGTCCTGGGCGGCGACCCACAGGCGCAGGATCTCGGCGCCGAACTTCTTGATGACCTCTTCGGGGGCGACGACGTTCCCCGTGCTCTTGGACATCTTCTTGCCGGCGCCGTCGACGACGAAGCCGTGGGTGAGGACCGCCTTGTAGGGGGCGATCCCCCGGGTGCCGACGGCGGCCAGGAGGCTGGAGTGAAACCAGCCGCGGTGCTGGTCGCTCCCTTCGAGGTAGAGATCGGCCGGGGAGGAGAGGTTGTCGCGCTGCTCGAGGACGGCGGCGTGGGAGACTCCCGAGTCGAACCAGACGTCGAGGATGTCCATCTCCTTGGTGAAGGTCTCCCCGCCGCAGGCGCCGCAGACCGTGCCGGACGGGAGGAGCTCGGCGGCCTCCTTCTCGTACCAGAGGTCGCTGCCGCTTGCGGTGAAGAGATCGGCGACGTGATGCATGATTCTGCCGTCGGCCAGGGCCTCGCCGCACTTTTCACAGTAGAAGACGGTGATCGGCACCCCCCAGGTGCGCTGGCGGCTGACGCACCAGTCGGGGCGTTTCTCGATCATGCCGTGGATGCGTTCGCGCCCCCAGCGGGGGATCCACTCCACGTCGTTGATGTGCTCCAGCGCTTTTTTGCGCAGGTCGTTGGCGTCCATGGAGATGAACCACTGTTCGGTGGCGCGGAAGATGATCGGCTTCTTGCAGCGCCAGCAGTGGGGGTAGCTGTGGGAAACCTTCGTCTCCTTGAGGAGGGCGCCGACTTCGCGGAGTTTGTCGTTGACCGCGCCGTTGCCTTCGTCGATCTTCATGCCGCCGAAGAGTTCCACGTCCTGACGGAAACGGCCGTAGTCGTCCACCGGGTTGTAGATCTCCAGGCCGTAGCGGAGGCCGACCTGGTAGTCGTCCTGGCCGTGCCCGGGGGCGGTGTGGACGCAGCCGGTTCCCGCCTCGAGGGTGACGTGGCCGCCGAGCATGATCAGGGAATCGCGCTCGTAGAGGGGGTGGCGGCAGGTCTTCTTCTCGAAGAGTGAGGCGTCGAAGGTCGCCAGAACCCGGAAGTCGTCGATCCCCAGCGTTTTGAGGACCTGGAGGTGGAGCCCCTCGGCAAAAACCAGCACTTCGCCGCCGGTCTCGACGGCGACATAGGGGAGGTCGGCGTTGAGGCAGATGCCGAGATTGGCCGGAATCGTCCAGGGGGTGGTGGTCCAGATGACGAAGAAGAGGGGCTTACCGGCGAGGGTCGCCAGCTCCTCAGGCAGTTCGCCGGTGAAGGGGAACTTGACGTAGATCGACGGCGAGGTGTGGTCGGCGTATTCGACTTCGGCCTCGGCCAGGGCGGTGACGCAGGAGGAGCACCAGTGGACCGGCTTCTTCCCCTTGTAGAGGCCGCCGCGCTCGGCGAAGCGGGCCAGCTCCCGGGCGGTGGCCGCCTCGTAGGCCGGGTGCATCGTCAGGTAGGGGTGTTCCCAGTCGCCGAGGACGCCGAGGCGGCGGAATTCGGCGCTCTGGATGTCGACCCACTGCTGGGCGTAGGTACGGCACTCCTTGCGGATCTGGCTCTTGGTCATCTCCTTTTTCTTCGACCCGAGCTGTTTGTCGACCATCAGCTCGATGGGGAGGCCGTGGCAGTCCCACCCCGGGACATAGGGGGCGTAGAAGCCCTGCATGCGCCGGCTCTTGAGGACGATGTCCTTGAGGATCTTGTTGAGGGCGTGACCGATGTGGGTGTGGCCGTTGGCGTAGGGGGGGCCGTCGTGGAGGATGTAGGGGGGGAGTCCCTGCCCGGCGGCGCCGATCTTGCGGTCGAGCTCGAAGGCTTCCCATTTTTTGAGGGTTTCCGGCTCGCGCTGGGGCAGATTGCCGCGCATGGGGAAGTCGGTTTCTGGCAGGTTGAGGGTCTCTTTGTAATCCATGACGGGGTCTCCCGGAAGGTCGCAGGTGTAGAAAAAATTAAGTCTAGCAACCTAGCAAAATAGCAGGATAAGTCAAGGAAAAAGGGGGCTGGAGGAGCAGGGGGAGGGAAGGACAGGGGTGGTTCAAAGGCTTCCCCCCGGTGAAGGGGGGATTTGGGGGATGCTTTTCAGGCGCCGGCGTGGTTCGGCGCTCCGAAGCCTTCGGCGATGGCGGTCAGGCTCTGACGCAGCAGATCGGAAATGTTGGTGTTCCCCTGCTCGGCGCGGTCGGCCAGCAGTTGCATCTCCCGGTCGCTGACCCGGCAGGAAACGATATAGCGTTTGGGATTTTCGACAGTTTTGCCCATGGTTGTGCCTCCTTCTTGCAATGAGAGTGCTGCCGCCCCGGGAGCGGCCCGATGTGTCAAATGGTTGCGTATACCCGATTGCAAGGGGGCTGCCAAGTTGGCATCCGGGAGATTAAAAAATAAAAAGAGCTGTGAAATCAATATCTTCTATTGATTCTTCGGATGGGTCACCCTCGGGGTCCCCGGGAGGGTGCCTGACAAAAGGATACATGAGGGGGAGGGATGGGACAGATGTGCCCACCCTGCGCGCCAATTCTGGCACAGCCGGTGTTTCACCGTTTCGGTGGCCGCCGAAAGTGAGCGAGAAGGAGGTAGCCGGCCAGTCCGGCAAGAAGGGAGGCGCCGAAGGTGCCGATCTTGGCCTCGACGGCCAGGGAGGGGAGGGAGAAGGCGAGGTTGGTGATAAAAAGGGACATGGTGAAGCCGATTCCGCCGAGGAGGCCGATGCCGAGGATTTGTCCCCAGTGTGTTCCGTCGGGGAGATCGGCGATGCGCAGCCGCACAGCGAGCCAGGAGAAAAGGAGGATCCCGGCGGGTTTGCCGAGAAGGAGTCCGGCTGCGACCCCGAGGGTGACGGGGCTGGTCAGGGTCACCTGCAGTTCGGAAAAATCGAGGGTGATTCCGGCGTTTGCCAGGGCAAAGATCGGCATCACACCGAAGATGACCCAGTTGTTCATCTCGTGTTCCATGCGCTGCAGGGGGCTCATGGCGTCATGGCAGAGATGCTCCAGGGCCAGAAGGGTGCCGAGCCGTTCCTCCTGGTGAAAGGGCCCTTCGACCCGCTCCAGGCTGGTGTAGCGTTCCAGCAGTTTTCCGGTCTTTTCGAGGAAATTCTCCTGGTCGTGACGCGGGCGCACCGGTATCGTGGCGCCGATCAAAACCCCGGCGATGGAGGCGTGAATCCCCGATTTGAGGAGAGCGATCCACAGGCAGATGCCGATGAGGGCGTAATAGTTGGGGTGTCGGATGCCGAGGCGGTTTCCTGCCGTCAGCAACAGGAAAAATACCGCGGCACTCGCCAGGGCGAGGGGGAGGATCGGGCCGCTGTAAAAAATGGCGATAATCAGGACGGCACCGAGGTCGTCGACGATGGCGAGCGCGGTGAGAAAGATGGCCAGGGAGCGGGGGATGGCCGGGCCGAGCAGGGCAATGATCCCGAGGGCAAAGGCGATATCCGTCGCCATGGGAATCCCCCAGCCCTGGGCCGGGGGGCCGCTCGGCGCGATCAGGTGGTAAACCAGGGCCGGGATCAGCATCCCGCCGATGGCGGCGGCGATGGGGAGGGCCGCCTTGCGGGGGGTCGCCAGTTCCCCGGCGAGGAATTCACGCTTGATCTCCAGGCCGACGACGAAGAAAAAGACCGCCATCAGTCCGTCGTTGATCCAGTGGTGCAGCGATTGGGTGAGGCCGAAATCGTCAAAACCGATGGTCAGCTCAGCCTCCCAGAGATGATGATACAGGGGGGCAAGGGGGGAGTTGGCCAAGATCAGGGCGAGGGCCGCCGCGCAAAAGAGAACGATCCCCCCGGAGGCCTGGCGTTTGAAAAAATCCTCGAAGGGTCGCAGCAGGTCGGCGAGCTGGAAAGGCATGAAGTGTTGACCTCGTCAGGGATGTTTTTTAAAAATCGGTTTAATTCTGCCAGAGGGCGCACAATTTTTCAACAGTCGGGTTGGCCCCCGCTCTGCGAAGGCTTCCCCCCTCGGTCGGAGCCTCAGAGCAGAAAGTCGGTGGACAGGAACTTGGAATTCCCCTCCCGAGTGATCCGTCGGATCAATTCCCGGTTGAGCTCCTCATCCTTGGCAGCCACCAGGGTGCGGATGGAGAAGGCGCGCAGGGCGTCGCTGACCGACAGGGTCCCCTCCGCCGACCCCTTGCGCCCGGTGAAGGGGAAGGTGTCGGGGCCGCGCTGGCACTGGCTGTTGAGGTTGAGGCGACAGACCTGGTTGACCAGGGGGTCGATGAGCTGCGAGAGAGTTTGCGGATTGCTGCCGAAGAGACTGAGCTGCTGGCCGAAGTTGGATTCGACGACGTAACGGATCGCTTCCTCAATATCGTCGAAGGGGACGATGGGGACGACCGGGCCGAACTGTTCCTCATGGTAGAGGCGCATCCGCGAATCGACGGGGGATAAAACGGCCGGGGCGAAGTAACTCCCGCAGATCTCGCCGCCGCCGGGATTGATCACCCTGGCCCCCAGCCCCTCGGCGTCGGCCACCAGCTCCGCCAGATACGCCGGTTTGTTCGGCTCCGGAAGCGGGGTGATGAAGACCCCCTCCTCCCAGGGCATGCCGGCGTGCAGCGCCGCGACGGCTTTTCCGAAGGCCTCGAGAAAGGCCGGCAGGAGCGGGCGCTGAACGAAGATGATCTTGATCGCCGTGCAGCGCTGGCCGTTGAAGGAGAGGCTGCCGAGGATGCACTCGCGCACCGTCAGTTCAAGGTCGGCGTCGGCCAGGACGATGGCCGGGTTCTTCGCCCCCATGCCGAGGACGCCGCGCAGCCGGTGCGGCGCCGGATGGGCCTTTTTCAGGGCATCGGCGGCCTGGCTCGAGCCGATGAAGGCGAGCACGTCGATGTCCCCCGAGGCCATCAGCGGTCCGACCACCGTTCGCCCCTCGCCGCAAACCGTGTTCACCACCCCCGGCGGGAAGGCGTCGCGAAACGCTTTCAGCAGCGGCTGGTAGAGCATGACGCCGAGGCGCGGCGGCTTGAAGACGACCGTATTGCCCATGATCAGCGCCGGGATGAGGGTGGTGAACGTCTCGTTGAGGGGGTAGTTGAAGGGGCCCATGCAGAGGACCACCCCGAGGGGGCCGCGGCGGGTCTGGCCGATCACCCCCTCGCGGATGACCAGCCGGGAGGAGTCGCGGTCGAGATCCTTGAGGGCCTCGATGGTATCGACGATGTAGGCCGCCGTGCGGTCGAATTCCTTCCGGGAATCGGTCAGGCTCTTGCCGACCTCCCACATCAAGAGCCGGACGACCTCGTCGCGGCAGGCGCGGAAACGGGCGAGGAAATCGGCGACATGGGCGATGCGCTCGGAAACGCCCATGGTCGGCCAGCGCCCCCGCCCCTGGCCGTAGGCTTTTTTCGCCGCATCGAGGGCCGACCGGGCCGCTGCGGCGTCGAGGAGGGGAAAACGGCCGAGACGATGGGGCAGCAGCCCCTCGGCGGACTTCAGCAGGACTGGCGAGAAGGCTTCGCCGAAGGGGCCGTCCCAGCGACGAAGCTGACCGTCGACCAGGTACTCGTCCTGCAGCAGATCGGGGGGGAGGCGATGGGAGGCGGGGATCTCGGAAGCTGCGGGGAAGCGGATCGGGGATCTCTCGGTGCTCGGCGACATGGCGTCTTCCTTTTGCCGTAAAGGCTCCCCTCCTTAGTTAAGGAGGGGCGGGGGGGTGGTGGGGTCGGTGCCGTCAGACCTCATGTCAGAAAAAAACGGATCAACAGGCCAAGTCTGACCGATTTTGCCGCAGATGCAATCGATTAAAGAGCGACGGCGGACTGGCCGTAAGGGCAGCAGGCCAGGAGGGGGCAGGGAGGGCAGGAGGGGGCGCCCTTGCGGCAGAAGGTCTTGCACTCCTCGACGATCAGGGCGTGGTACTCGTTGAAGAGATCGACCTCGTGGGGGAGGTTGTCCATGAAAAGGGTCCGGATCGCCTCGTACCCCTCGCTTCCCTTGAGCAGACCGAGGCGGGTGAAGAGACGGCGGGTGTAGGCGTCGACGACGAAGGAGGGGCGCTTTCCGGCATAGAGGAGGATGGCGTCGGCGGTCTCCGGCCCGACCCCCCGGAGGGAAAGGAGCGCGCCGCGCACCCCGTCCAGGTCGCCGGCGAGCAGGGCGGCGAGATCGCCGCCGTAACGGTGGCAGAGGATTTCCGCGAAGGACTGGAGGTTCTCGGCCTTCTGGCGGAAGAAGCCGGCGGGGCGGATCAGCGTCTCGAGGAGGCCGCGGGGGAGGGCGAGGAGAGAAGCTGGCTCCAGGGCGGAGGCCTGACGCAGGTTGGCGATGGCCTGTTCGACGTTGCGCCAGGCGGTGTTCTGGGTCAAAAAAGCGCCGATGACCACCTCGAAGGGGGTTTCGGCGGGCCACCAGTGCAGGGGGCCGAAGTGGGCGGCGAGGCGGTGGAAAATGTCGTAGAGTTTGTTTTTCATTTCTTTTCAGGTCGAAGCCGCCTCCGATCCGACGACGGTCCATAGCAGCACAGGAGGGTCATGGGGCACTCATAGCATGAGAGGACGAGGGAAACAAGGGGCGTTCCCTGACGGGAGAGGAGGGCCCTGCTGGAAATTTGCTCGTCCTCTGGTAACCTTGGTCGGTATTCATGGCGCCGTCCACAGGATTGCAAACCAAAACCATAAAGGAGGAGATGATGGCAGAGATGTTCTGTTACCAGTGCGAGCAGGCCGCCCAGGGAACCGGCTGCACCGTCGTCGGCGTCTGCGGCAAACAGCCCGACGTCGCAGCCCTGCAGGATCTCATCGTCTGGGGGCTCAAGGGCCTGGGATTCTGGGCCGATCTGGCGCGGAAGAAGGGGGCGATCGATCGGGAAATCGACGTCTTCATGATCGAGGCCCTCTTCTCCACCGTGACCAATGTCGACTTCGACCCCGAGAGCCTGGGCAAGGTGGTGCGTCAGACCGCGGCGATGCGGGAGAAGGCCCGTGCCCTCTTCGAAAAGGCCAATGGCGCCCCCTTTGCCGGAACCGTCCCCGAGGGGGCCGCCCCCTGGGTGCCGAAGACGACCCTTTCAGATCTGGTGGAGGAGGGGAGGAAACATCCGGTGAAGGATCCGAGCCTCGATCCCGATATCCATTCGGTCCAGCAGATCCTCATCTACGGGTGCAAGGGGATGGCCGCCTACGCCGACCACGCCCACATTCTCGGCAAGGACGACGACGGAATCTATGCCTTTATTCACCGGGCGATGGGCAGCACCCTCGACCGTTCCCTGGGGCTGATGGATTTCGTCGGCCTGGCCATGGAGTGCGGCAAGGTCAACATCGAATGCACCGGCCTCCTCAACCAGGCCCATGTGGAGCATTATCAGGCCGCGACCCCGACGAAGGTCAATCTCGGCACCCGCGCCGGCAAGGCGATCCTGGTTTCCGGGCATGACATGAAGATGCTCGAGGAACTCCTCAAACAAACGGCCGGCAAGGGGATCCATATCTACACCCATGTGGAGATGCTCCCGGCCCACGGCTATCCCGGGCTCAAGAAATACCCCCATCTGGCCGGCAACTACGGCGGCGCCTGGCAGGACCAGGGCAAGGAGTTCCAGAATTTCCCCGGGGCGATGATCTTCAACACCAACTGCATCCAGCGTCCCGCGGAAAGCTACAAGGATCGGCTCTTCACCTGGGGGCGGGTGAAGTGGCCGGGGGTCCGGCATATCGACGGCTGGGACTTTTCCGCCGTCATCGACAAGGCCCTGGCCTCCCCCGGTTTCGAGGAGAAGCCCGGCCAGGAGATCACCGTCGGTTTCGGCCACCAGGCGGTTCTCGGCGTCGCCGACAAGGTCATCGAGGCGGTGAAAACCGGGGCGATCCGCCGCTTCTTCGTCATCGGCGGCTGCGACGGCGCCAAGACCGGGCGCAACTACTACACCCGTTTTGCCGAGCAGCTGCCGAAGGACACGGTGATCCTCACCCTGGCCTGCGGCAAATACCGCTTCAACAAGCTCCAACTCGGCGATATCGGCGGCATCCCCCGGCTTCTCGACGTCGGACAGTGCAACGACGCCTATTCGGCGGTGCAGATCGCCCTGGCTCTGGCCGGCGCCTTCAAATGCGGCGTCAACGATCTCCCCCTCTCCATCGTCCTTTCCTGGTACGAGCAGAAGGCGGTGGTGGTCCTTCTCTCCCTACTCTCCCTGGGGATCCGCAACATCAAGCTCGGACCGAGCCTGCCGGCCTTCATCACTCCCAACGTCCTCAGTTTCCTGGTCGACAAGTTCAACATCGGCCCGATCGGCTCCGTCGAGGAGGACATGGCGCAGATGCTCGGCTGAGGGGGGTTTTGCCGGCGATGACCGGGAGTCAAACCGAGGCACAGGCCTCAACGCGGAGACGCAGGGACGCAGAGGGAACCTGAGAAAAAAAACGAAATTTTTTTGGGCCTTCCTGCGTCTCAGCGCTCTTTGCGCCTCTGCGTTAAAAAAATTGTGTTGATCAGACAAAAAGAAGAGAGCGCCGGGGAAACTCGGCGCTCTCTTCTTTTTTGAAGCGATCGGTGATTTTTCAATCCGGGGGAGGGTCGGTGAACTCCACCCAGAAGGTGCTCCCTCCCCCCGGAGTCTCTTCGATCCAGGCCCGGCCGCCGAAGAGGCGGGCGGTCTTGCGGACGATGGCCAGGCCGATCCCCGTCCCCTTTTTGGCTTTGGCGGCGGAACCGCGGTAGAAGGCGTCGAAGATCCGCGGACGTTCTTCGGCGGCGATCCCCGGGCCGTGGTCGCGGACATAATAGCGCAGGCGCTCCCCGTCCCGCTCGCCGCCGATCTCGATGCGCGGATCGACGTCGACGGCGTAGCGCAGGGCGTTGCCGATCAGGTTGGAAAAGACCTGGGAAAGGAGGGTCGCCGGGACGGTCGCCGGCGGCAGCGCCGACAGGGTGATCCGTGCCCCCTTGCCGTTGATGTCGGTACTGAGGAGATCGAGCACCTCGGCGACGACCGCTGCCGTATCGACCGCTTCGGCACCGCGTTCGATCTTCCCCACCCGGGCCAGGGTGAGGAGGTCTTCCATCAGCGCCAGCATGCGCTCCCCCTGCTCCTGAATCTCGGCGAGGATCTTCATCCCCTTTTCATCGAGGCTCTCCCGGTATTCTTCCTGGAGAAATTCGGCGAAACCGATGATGGGGGTCAGGGGGGTGCGCAGGTCGTGGGATACGGTGTAGGTGAAGGCGTCGAGTTCGCGATTGGATTCCAGCAGCTTCCTCTCGGCTTCCTTGCGCTCGGTGATGTCCCGGAAGACGGAGAGTTTGTGGGTCGAACCGTTTCCCGCCTGCAGGGGGGTATGGATGATTTCGTAGGTGCGGTCGTTGATGTCGAGATGGCGCTCTTCCCGAACGGTTCCCCCCTCGTCAATCTGCGGCATCGGGCAGCGGGGACAGATGTCTTCGCTCCCGTAAAAACCGAGGTGGCAAGATTTCCCGGTATGGTCGCCGAAGATTTCGATCATCGCCCGGTTCATGAAGATAATTCGGTAATCGCCGGAGGTGATGTAGGCGAAATCGCTCATGGTGTCGAGAACCGTTCCGAGTCTGGCCCGTTCTTCCTCGAGTTCGGCAGTGCGGAGCTTCACCGTCTCTTCGAGGTCCCGGGCATGGTGGCGCAGCTGCAATTCGAGATGTTTGCGCCGGGTGATGTCGATGAACGATTCGATGCCGCCGACGATCTCCCCCCTGGCGTCGCGCAGGTAGTCGACATTTTTCGAGATGATAATGCGCTCGTCGTTTTTGGTCCGGATGGAGCAGGTGACGCCGATGATCGGTTTGGGGAGGGCGTCGTTGAAAAGGCCGCAGGTGCTGCCGCAGGGGATCCCCTTGAGGACCGAGCAGTGCTTCCCGAGGACCTCGTCGGCGGCATAGCCGGTGATCCGTTCGGCTTCGCGGTTCCAGGAGACGATGCGCTGGTCGAGGTCGACGAGGAAGAGACCGCTGGGAATGGTCTGCAGGACCTTGTCGAGGGATAGGATATGGCGGATATCGTTCACGGGACTTCCCTTGCCGCGCCCCCGCAAAAGGAGCGCTGTTTCAGTGGTGGCGCCGGGCGCGGCCGAGGACGGCGACGGCGACTTCGCCCCCTCCCCCGGCGAGGAGGGTGCGGGTGCATTCGCTGGCGGTGGCGCCGGTGGTCATCACATCGTCGACGAGGAGGATCCGCTCCCCAGCCAAGGGGCGCTCGAGGGCAAAGGCTCCCCGGAGGTTGTGACAGCGGATTCGGGCCGGCAACCCCCGCTGCGGCGGGGTCGGGCGGCGGCGCTGCAGCAGTCGCGAAGCGACGGGAATGGAAAGGTTTTTGCCGAGTTCCCGGGCCAGGAGGAGCGCCTGGTTATAGCTGCGCTGGCGGAGGCGCCGGGGATGGAGGGGGACCGGGACGAGCAGGTCGGGGCGCCACTCGTCGCAGAGCGGCCGGAGGGCCTCGGCGAGCATTTCCCCGAGGGGGCGGTCGAGGTTGAGCTCCCCGCGATACTTGAACCGGTGAACGGCGTGGCGCAGCGTCCCCTCGTAGGCGCCGAGGGCCGAGACGGCGGTAAAGGGCGGAGTGCTGCGGATGCAGGGTTCGCAGAGATGGCTCGAACCGGTTTCTCCGGCATAGGGGAGGGCGCAGCGGGGACAGCGGGACGCGGAGAGGGGGGGGATTTGCTCCCGGCAGTCGGTGCAGAGCCGTGCGCCGTCGAAACCGGTCAGCTCCCGGGCGCAGAGGGGGCAGGAGGGGGGGAGAAAGAGCTGGATCAATCCGGTCACTTCATGACGCAGGCGCCGCAGAAATACCATCCATCCTCCTCCTGGGGGTGAATCTTCAGTCGTGCAGCAGGCTCCGCCCGGTCATCTCCGCCGGTTTGTCGAGCCCCATCAGTTCGAGGATCGTCGGGGCGATGTCGGCAAGAATCCCCGACCGCAGACGGGTCCCCCGGCGCCGGGGATCGACGAGGATCAGCGGAACGGGATTGGCGGTGTGGGCGGTGTGGGGCTCCCCTTCGGCATCGGCCATCTGTTCGCAGTTGCCGTGGTCGGAGGTGATCAGGAGTCGGCCTCCGGCCTTGAGCACGGCGTCGACCACCCGGGCGACGCAGGCGTCCACCGTCGCCATGGCGGCCAGGGCCGCCGGGAAGACGCCGGTATGGCCGACCATGTCGGGATTGGCGAAGTTGAGAACGATCAGGTCGTAGCTCCCCGAAGCGACGCGTCGGACGACTTCGTCGGTGACGGCGGGGGCGCTCATCTCCGGTTTCTGGTCGTAGGTCGAGACCTCCTGGGGGGAGGGGATGAGCATCCGCTCTTCGCCGGGGAAGGGGACCTCGCTGCCGCCGTTGAAGAAGAAGGTGACGTGGGCGTATTTTTCGGTTTCGGCAATGCGCAGCTGGGTGCATCCGGCCTCAGCGACAACCTCGCCGAGGATCCGCGGGTAGCTCTCCGAGGCAAAGGCGACGGGAAGGTCGAAGGTCTCGTCGTATTCGCTCATGCAGACGAAGCCCGCAAGGGCCGGAACCCGGTCCCGGGGGAACCCGGAGAAATCCGGATCGGTGAAGGCCCGGGTGATTTCCCGGGCGCGGTCGGAGCGGAAGTTGAAGAAGATCATTCCGTCGCCGTCCGAAATCGTCGCGGCGGGAGCGCCTGCGGGCCGGATGACCCTCGGCTCGACGAATTCATCGTTCTGGTCTGCGGCATAGGCGGCTGCGATCGCCTCCCTGCTGGAGGAAAAGACCTCTCCTTCGCCGAGAGTCAGGGTCCGCCAGGCCCGTTCCACCCGGTCCCAGCGGTTGTCGCGGTCCATGGCGTAGAAGCGCCCGGTCACCGTCGCCACCCGGCCGAGACCGAGTTCGGCCAGTCGGGCCTCGAGTTCTTCGAGATAGCCGGCGCCGCTCTTCGGCGGCGTGTCGCGGCCGTCGAGAAAGGCGTGGATGCAGACATCGGCCAGATCATGGCGGCGGGCGAGTTCCACCAGGGCGTAGAGGTGGGTGATGTGGGAGTGAACGCCGCCGTCGGAAAGGAGTCCCATCAGGTGGAGTTTCCCTCCCCCCTTGCGGGTCTCGTCCATGACCTTGGTGAGGGCGGGATTGGTAAAAAAATCGCCGTCCTCGATGCTCTTGCTGATCCGCGTCAGGTCCTGGTAGATGATGCGTCCGCTGCCGATGTTGAGGTGGCCGACCTCCGAGTTCCCCATCTGTCCCTCGGGGAGGCCGACGTCGAGTCCCGAGGCGCGCAGGGTCGTGGTCGGATAGTCGCGAAACAGCCCCCGGAGGTGCGGTGTCTCGGCCTGGCAGGCGGCGTTGTGCTCGCAGGAGTCGTTGATCCCCCAGCCGTCGAGAATGACGAGGGCGACGGGCCCTTTCACTCCTCGTTCCATGCTTCCCTCTGGCCGTGGTGAATTTCGCGAACCTCGAGGGGCCGGGCGTTGCGGATCGTATGGCGGTCGGCGAGGCTGTAGCTCCCCCAGGTGCCGCACTCCTGGCAGCGGCTCTGCCATTCGTCAAGGCGCTCGCCGCAGGATTCGCAGACATAGCCGAGAGGGAGGCGGTTGTTGACGCCGAGAGCCTTCTTGTATTCCTTGATCGCTTCTTCGGTGCGGCGCCGTCGGCGGTGGGCCTCGGCGAGCAGGAGGTGGAGCTGGGGGAACTCGATGCCGCTGCTCTCCACGGTCTCGAGCTGCTCCAGGGCCTCGTCGACCATCTCCAGACGCAGGCAGAACTTGCCGAAGAAGAGGCGCAGCATCAGGTCGTCGCTCTTTTCCACCAGGGCGTTGCGGTAGAAGGTGAGGAGGGATGCGGGGTCTTCGGCGTCCATGTAGAGATCCTCGAGGCGGGAAAGGAAGATGCTCTTGCCGAGGGATTTGTACCCCTCCTGCCATACCCGGGCCGCCTCTTCCTGGCGGTTGTCGGCCACCAGGGCGTCGCCGAGGGAAACCAGTGCCGGGGTGAATTCGGGGGCCTGCTGGGAGATCTCCTGAAAGACGGCGCGGGCCTCCTCGGTTTTCCCTTCGCTGAGGGTGATGCGGGCCACCTCGTAACGGAGGGAGAGGAGCATCTTTTTCTCCTCCTCGATGCGGTTGCTCCCGGGTCCGACCTTCAGAATCCGTTTCTGCATTTCGAGGGCCTGCTGCCAGCGCTCGTTGCGCAGGTGGAGGTCGCGGAGGCTGCGGAGCGCCTTTCGGTTGTTGCTCTCGATGGAGAGAATGGACTGGTAGGTCTGCAGGGCTTCCTCGTCCTGCCGGCTCTCTTCGTAGGCGCTGGCCAGTTTAAAGAGGACCTCGAGGCTTTTCGGTTCGAGATTCTTCGCCTTGAGCAGAAGGTTGACTCCCTCCTGCGCCTCGCCTTCCTGGAGCCGGACGTTGGCCAGGGCAATGTAGGTCTCGACCCGTAGAGGGTCGCGGTCGAGGGCCTTCTGCAGCAGGGCGTGGGCTTTCTTGATGTCGCCGGAGAGAAGGCGGCCGACCCCTTCGCGATAGATGGCCGCCACTTCCCGGGCTTTTTTCTCCTGGCGGTCATGCTTCCAGTGCCGGGCCAGGTGGGCCAGGACGCTGTAGACGTGAGCGCTGTAGCCGAGAATCAGGCCGGCAAGGACGCAGACGACGACGACGATGGCCACCGAGTAGGTGAACTCGTGGTCCGGGAGATAGTAAATGGTGATGTCCTGGGGATTGAGTCCGGAAAAGTAGATGAAGAAGACCAGAAAAAGGATGACCAACAGCAAGAGGGACATGAGGGTCATAAGGTTCTCCCCTGGGCCAAAGCCCGATAACAGTTAAGTAAATGTCGCCCGGAACGGCAAGGCCGGGGGGCTGAAATTCTCGGAAGGCAGCCAAGGAGCACCTTCTTGATGGCTTTTTTAGACGGGCTATTCGCCGAATTTTTCGATGTCGGTCTTGCAGTCGACGCAGTAGCGGGAGAAGGGGCGGACCTCCAGGCGTCGCGGGGGGATCTCTTCCTCGCAGCGGGCACAGATGCCGTATTCGCCATTGGCCAGCCGGTCGAGGGCGGCGTCGATGTCGCGAATGCGCAGACGCTGGTTTTCACTCAGGTTGAGGAGGACTTCCCGGCTGTAGGCGTTGGAGGACATGTCGCCGATATCGGGGACGCCGTCCTGACCGAATTCCAGGGAGGCGGCGCAGGAATCGTTGACCCCCTGCGTCAATTCTTTGCGCATCTGCAGCAGGGTCTTTTTGACCTGCTTCAGTTCTTGCTCGTCCATCCAGGAGACTCCTTCCGCGGGGAGAGTTTCAGCGGTTATGGTACGGTTCGTTGCGCACGATGGTGAAGCCCCGGTAGATCTGCTCGAGCAGAAAGAGGCGGGCCATCTGGTGGGTCAGGGTCAGGGCCGAGAGGGAGAGGAGGAGGTCGGCTCTCTTCTTCACCCCGGCACTGAGGCCGTAGGCGCCGCCAATGACCATCACGAGTTCCGCCGTCCCCTGAACCATGTGGTGTTCGAGGAGTCCGGCCACTTTCTCCGAAGTGAAGGGACTCCCCCCTTCGTCAAGTACGATGACAAAGGCGCCGGGCGGGATCCTGTCGAGGATCCGCGCCCCTTCCTGTTCCTGGATGTAGCGGGCATCGGGCTTTTTGCCCCCCCCCTTTTCCTCCCGCAGTTCGCTGAGGGTCAGGGGGAGGTAGCGGCCGATGCGCTCCTGGTATTCGCTCGCCCCGGCTTTCAGCCAGGGCTCGGAGAGTTTGCCGACGCAGAGGAGCCGCAGCTTCAATGGGCCTTGGCCTTGCGCTCCCAGTGGTATTCCTCGGGGATCTCGACTTCGGGCGCTTCGCTCCACAGACCGTCGAGGTCGTAAAAATCCCGGACCGGTTTGTGGAAGATATGAACCATGACATCGCCGTAATCAAGGAGAATCCAGCGCCCCTCCTTCATCCCTTCCACCGCCATGGGGGGGGTGGCATGCTCATCCTTCAATCCGGCGCGCACCGCTTCGGCCACGGCCTGAACCTGACGGTCCGAACTGCCGGAGGCGATGAGCAGATAATCGGTGAGGGTGGAGAGTCCCTTGACTTCGAGAACCCGAACCTCCAAGGCTTTCTTTTCCAGCGCGTAGGCTGCGCACAGAATGGCACGATCTTTTGATAACAAGTGTTATGACCTTTCGGGGCCCCCATAGAGGCTGTGGATGGCAATATAGTCTGCGACCGCTTCGGGGACCAGGTAACGAACCGAGCGTCCCGCGGCGGTCAGGCGGCGGATGCGGGTCGAGGAGATGTCGAGAAACGTCTCCTCGAGAAAAATAATCCGGCAACCTCCGCAGTGATGGAGGGTTTTTGACGGGACATCATAGCAGAACTCATTCCGGATGGCAACGGGAAGGAGCGTGAGTGGGTCGGTCACGGCGACCCCGGGGCGGGCCGCCACCACCAGATTGGTCAGCTCGAAGAGACGGCGGTAGTCCTTCCAGAGGGGGAGGTCCCGGAAGGAGTCCATGCCGATAATGAAATAAAAGTCGTCGTCGGGGCGCTCGCCCCGGAGAATATCCAGGGTGTGGACCGAATAGCTTTTTCCTGGACGGAGCCCCTCGATGTTGCTGACGGCAAAGGCCGGATTGCCGGCGATGGCCAGCCGGACCATCTCCAGGCGATGGGCGAAGGGGACATCGTCGGCGGTCGCCTTGTGGGGCGGGGCGCCGGCGGGGATGAAGAGGACCTGGTCCAGGGCGCAGGCTTCCAGCACCTCCTCGGCGATCCGCAGATGGGCGAGGTGAGGCGGGTTGAAGGTTCCTCCGAGAATCCCTGTTTTCATGGCACTCCGCGTTTGCGACCGGCTCAGGAGCGGATCTGCCCGTCGCCAAAAACCACGAACTTGCGCGTGGTCAGATCCTCGAGCCCCATGGGGCCGAAGGAGTGGAGCTTGGAGGTGGAAATGCCGATCTCGGCGCCGAGGCCGAGCTGGTTGCCGTCGGAGAAGCGCGAGGAGGCGTTGACCATGACGACGCTCGAGTTGATCTCGCGGATGAAGCGCTGGGCGTTGCCGTAGTCGGAGGTGACGATCACCTCGGTATGCAGCGAGGCGTAGCGCTGGATGTGGGCGATCGCCTCACTGAGATCGTCCACCACCTTGACGGCCAGGATCAGGTCGAGGTACTCGGTCCCCCAGTCCTCCTCCGTCGCTTCCTTGACGTTTTCGGCGAATTCGCGGGTGATGGGGCACCCCCGCAGCTCCACCCCCTGTCCGCGCATGATTTCGGCGATGCGGGGGACAAAGGTTTCGGCGATGTCCTTGTGAATCAGGAGGGTCTCCATGGCGTTGCAGACCCCGGGGCGCTGGACCTTGGCGTTGATGCAGATCCGCTCGGCCATTTCGAAATCGGCGCTGGCGTCGACGAAGGTGTGACAGACCCCCTTGTAGTGCTTGATGACCGGAATCCGCGAATGCTCGCTGACGAATCGGATCAGGCTCTCGCCGCCGCGGGGGATGATGAGGTCGATTTCCTCCTCGAGTTTGAGGAGTTCGGTCACCGCATTGCGGTCGGTGGTGGTGATGACCTGCAACGCCCCCTCGGGGAGCCCCAGGGCGCGGAGTTCCCGGCGGAGGATTTCGCCGATGGCGGAATTGGAATGAAAGGCCTCGGAGCCGCCGCGGAGAATGACGGCGTTGCCGCTCTTCAGGCAGAGAGCGGCGGCGTCGGCGGTGACGTTGGGGCGCGACTCGTAGATGATGCCGATGACCCCGAGAGGGATGCGCATCCGACCCACCTGAATGCCGTTGGGGCGGCGCCACATGCCGGTGACTTCGCCGACGGGGTCGGAAAGGAGGGCGACCTCGCGCAGCCCGGCGGCCATTCCGCCAATCCGCCCTTCGTCGAGCATCAGACGGTCGAGCATCGCCGGGGCGATGTCCCTTTTCCGGGCGGCGGCCAGGTCCAGCTCGTTGGCGGCGATCAGGGGTTCGGTGTTCTTCTCCAGGGCGTCGGCCATGCGTTCGAGGAGCTGGTTTTTGACGGCGGAGGAGAGGGTGGCCAGGATCAGGGAGGCGGCTTTGGCCTCCCGGGCGACCTGGAGCATTTCGGCGCGAATGGACATGTTTCGACTCCGAAGGTTATCGTTGGCGGATTCGGTCGGAGAGGGCTTTCGGCCTCCGGTCGAGCGGTCGGCTCAGTCCTGATCCTGGCTGTCGAGGACCAGGTTGTCGCGGTGGACGATTTCGTCACCGTATTTATAGCCGAGTATCCCCTCGATTTCCGAGGATTTCTTCCCCATGATGCGCAGCAGCTCGGGGAGGGTGTAGTTGATGACCCCCTTGGCGAATTCGGTGCCGTCGAGGGTGCACAGGCGCACGGCGTCGCCGCGGTCAAATCCCCCTTCGACCCCCTGGATCCCCGAGGGGAGGAGGCTCTTTCCCTTGCTCACCAGGGCGTTGCGCGCTCCGTCGTCGACGAAGAGCTTGCCGCGGGGCTTTTTGGTGAAGGCGATCCAGTGTTTTTTCGCCGCCATTCGGTCCCGCGCCGGCAGGAAATAGGTCCCCAATTCCTCGCCGGCGAAGAAGCGGAGGAGGATTTTCGGGGTGCGGCCGTTGATGATCGCCGTGCCGACGCCGTAGAGGCTGGCGCGTTTGGCGGCGCGGATCTTGGTGACCATCCCGCCGGTGCCGAAGTGGGAGTTGGAGTCTCCGGCCATGGCCTCGATGCCGGAACCGATTCTTTCCACCAGGGGGATCAGCTGCGCACCGGGATTTTTCCCCGGATCGCTGTCGAAGAGCCCGTCGACGTCGGAGAGGATCACCAGCAGGTGGGCTTCCACCAGGTTGGTGACCAGGGCCGAGAGGTTGTCGTTGTCGCCGAAGCGGATCTCGTCGACGACCACGGTGTCGTTTTCGTTGATGATCGGGATGACGCCGTATTCGAGAAGGGTCATCAGGGTGTTGCGGGCGTTGAGATAGCGCCGGCGGTTGGCCAGGTCGTCACGGGTGAGGAGGACCTGGCCGGCGGTGAGCCCCAGGGGGCGCAGGGCTTCCTTATAGGAACGCATCAGCCGGCTCTGCCCGATGGCCGCGGCCGCCTGCTTGAGGGGAATGGTGCGGGGGCGGCCGATGATGCCGAGGTCCCCCTTGCCGGCGGCGACCGCTCCCGAGGAGACGATGACCACCTCGTACCCCTGTCGGCGCAGTTCGGCGACGTCGCCGACGATTCCGCCGATGATGGCGTTGTCGAGGCCGTCATCGCCCGAGATGACGCCGCTGCCGATCTTGATGACGACCCGCCGGACGTGGGAAAGGAGGTTCCTGCGCATGGGGACTATGCCTGAGGATAGGGTGCCGAAAGTCCAGTCAAACCGGGGTAGATACTAACGCCGGAGCCTCTGCCTGTCAAGGCGACCAGGGTGCGTCGTCGGCCGGCTTTTCCGGCTGGCGCAGGGCATCCAGCTCCTGGCCGACCGCCCGGATCAGTTCCTCGACGCCCTGGCCGGTGACGGCCGAGATGGCGAAGACCCGGTACCCCTGTTCCTCGAACCAGGGGGTAATGATTTCCGCGGCCTCGCGGACCTCGGTGATGTCCATCTTGGTCAGGACCACCAGCTGCGGTTTTTCCAGCATCTCCGGCTTGTGGCGCCAGAGTTCCCGGTTGATGACGGCGAAGTTTTCCTTCGGGTCACCGACCTGCAGATCGGAGAGATCGAGGAGGTGGAGAATCAGGTCGGTGCGTTCCACGTGCTTGAGAAAACGGGTTCCGAGACCGTGCCCTTCGCTGGCTCCCTCGATGAGGCCGGGGATATCGGCCATGACGAAGGTGTTGTATCCGCCGTAGCGCACCACCCCGAGATTGGGGATCAGGGTGGTGAAGGGGTAGTCGGCGATCTTCGGGCGGGCGGCCGAGACGGTGGCGATCAGGGTCGACTTGCCGGCGTTGGGCATGCCGACCAGGCCGACATCGGCGAGGAGTTTGAGCTCCAGGCGCAGCCAGCGCTCTTCCCCGGGGAGTCCGGGCTGGGTGTGTCGCGGCGCCCGGTTGGTCGAGCTCATGAAACGGGCGTTCCCCCGTCCCCCCATCCCCCCCTTGAGGAAAAGGAATCGGCTCCCCGGTTCGGTGAGGTCGGCGAGGAGTTCGCCGGTTTCGGCGTCGTAGATCAGCGTTCCCGGCGGAACGGTAATGGTCAGGTCCTCCCCCCCCTTGCCGTGCATGTTCTTACCCAGGCCGGGGAAGCCGTTTTTGGCCTTGTAATGGGCCTTGTAGCGAAAATCGAGGAGGGTGGAGAGCCCGGAGTCGACTTCGATCCAGATGTTGCCGCCGTCGCCGCCGTCACCGCCGTCCGGTCCGCCGAGGGGGATATATTTTTCACGGCGGAAGGAAAGGCAGCCGCGGCCGCCGTCGCCGGATTTGACGAAAATCTTGACTTCATCTACGAACTGCATGGGTCGGTCTTCTCTCTCAACGTCCGGACACCGTGGGCCGGAAGGCACATGACGACAGGGGAGGACAGCCTCCCCTGCTGTATTCAGGGATACTTCTTCATACCATGAAAAAGCCCGAAGTTCGATAGCGAACCCCGGGCTTTTTCATGTTTTTGCTGCCACGCCGCCGACGAATCAGTCGGCGTAGACGCTGATTTTCTGCCGGGTCTTGTCCTTGCGCTCGAACTTGACGACACCGGGGATCAGTGCGTACAGGGTATAATCCTTGCCGCAACCGACGTTGTTTCCGGGGTGAAAAGTGGTGCCGCGCTGACGGACGAGAATCGATCCGGCGGTCACCTGCTCTCCGCCGAAGCGCTTGACACCCAGACGTTTGCCTGCGCTGTCGCGGCCGTTGCGGGAACTGCCGACGCCTTTTTTGTGAGCCATGGGTAATCCTCCTTAGGCCTCGATGCCTGTAATCTTCAGGCGGGTGATGGGCTGACGGTGTCCATAGGTCTTGCGATAGCCTTGGCGTTTCTTCGAGTGGAAAACCAGGACTTTCTTGTCCTTGTCCTGCTCGACGATTTGCGCTTTAACTTTCGCGCCAGGCAATAGAGGTGCTCCGATTTTAACCTCTTCTCCGCCGACCATGAGGACCTCGACGAGCTCGATGGAATCACCCACCGCTCCTTCGATCTTTTCGACCTTCAACAGGTCTCCTTCGGATACTTTGTACTGTTTCCCTCCGGTCTTGATCACCGCGTACATGTACTTCACCTCGCTCTCAATTTAATATGGTCCGACTATGCCGGTAACGGCGAACTATATGGCCGCCGACGGCTCCTTGTCAAGGGAAAAATCTCAGCCGATCATCAGCTCGAACTGCTCCTGGTGGAACCCGGGGCGGGCGTTGATGGTGATCTGCTTTTCGAAGCGCCGCTCGAGCTCCTCGATCCCCCCATGCTCCTCGTCGGAGAGGAGGGCGGCGATGTCGGGGTTGACCAACAACGTCACCCGGTAGCCGGGGAGGTCGCGGATTTCCCGGCGCAGCTCGCGGAAGATTTCGTAGACCATGGTGGTGCGGCTCTTGATGTACCCCTTCCCCTCGCAGTAGGGGCACGGCTCGCAGAGGGTGCGGCCGATGCTCTCCCGAACCCGCTTGCGCGTCATTTCCACCAGGCCGAGTTCGGAAATCTTCAGGATGTTGGTCTTGCTCTTGTCGCTCTTGAGCGCCTCTTCGAGGGAGGAGTGCACCTTCTCGCGGTGGAGTTCCTTCTCCATGTCGATGAAATCGATGATGATCAGGCCGCCGATGTTGCGCAGTCGGAGCTGAAAGGCGATCTCCTTGAGCGCCTCGAGATTGGTCTTGAGGATGGTGTCTTCGAGGTTGTGCTTGCCGACGTAACGCCCCGTGTTGACGTCGATGGCGACCAGGGCCTCGGTCTGCTCGATGATGATGTAGCCGCCGCTCTTGAGCCAGACCTTGCGTCCGAGGGCGCGGGCGATTTCGATCTCGAGACCGAAGGCGTCGAAGATCGGTTCGTCGTCCTCGTAGAGTTCGATGGCGTACTTGAGTTTGGGGACGAAGGTGTCGATGAAGCGGACGATCTTCTCGTATTCCTCCTTCGTGTCGACGACGATGCGATCAACCTCCTCGGTCAGGGTGTCGCGCAGGACCTTGCTGGTGACGTCGAGGTCCGAGTGGATCAGGGAGGGCGCCGAGCGGTTTTCCCGGTTGCGAAGGACCTCCTCCCAGAGGCCGATGAGAAATCCCATGTCGCTGACCAGGTCCTCCTCGCTCTTCCCCTCCGAGGCGGTACGGACGATGAAGCCGGTCCCCGGCGGACGGATCTTTTCGATGATCCCCCGCAGCCGGTCCTTCTCCTCCTCGTTGTCGATGCGTCGGGAGATGCCGATGTGGTCGACGGTCGGCATGTAGACCAGGTGGCGCCCCGGGAGGGAGATGTGGGCGGTGATCCGGGCCCCCTTGGTGCCAATCGGCTCCTTGGCGATCTGCACCAGGATCTCCTGCCTCTCCTGCAGGAGGTCCTCGATAGGGGGGAGGGGGGGGCGTTCGTCGTCTTCTCCGGAGGCGTTGCCGTGCTGGTTTCGCCCCTCGATGAGTTGCTCGACCGCTTCCATTTCATCGAGGACGTCGGCGACGTAGAGAAAGGCCGCCTTTTCCAGGCCGATGTCGACGAAGGCCGCCTGCATGCCGGGGAGAACGCGGATCACTTTCCCCAGATAGATGTTCCCCACGATCCCCCGTTCCCGGTTGCGCTCGATGTAGAGTTCGGCGATGTGCCCGTTCTCCAGCAGCGCCACCCGGGTTTCGTGGGCGGTGGTGTTGATGACCAGCTCTTTGGCCATATCGGCTCCATTGCATGTGCGAAAGGTTGAAGTGTCATATATGAAAAATTAAAATTAATCGAGTTGGGGGGGCGGCGTCAGCCCAGGACCACGGCGGTTTTGCAGATCTGCAGCGAGCGCGCATCCTCGGCGCCCATCCCCAGCAGGTGGCCGGCGAGAAGGACCGGACTCCCCTTGCTCAGGCGCAGCAGCAGGGCTCCATCGGAGAGCTCGAGGTCGAGGACGCCCGGCCGCAGGTCGACGGTCACCGTCCCAGCTCCCTTGGCTTTTTCCACCGGGACGGATTCGGACGCCAGAAAGGCCGCCAGGCGCGCGGGAAGCTCCGACGCCACCGGCTCCGGCAGTTCGACCCGGTAAAGAACCTCCCTTATGCTAACAGAGGAGGAGGGGGTTTTCCAGTCGATGGAGACCCCTTCCAGGGCCCGGAATCCCTCGGGAAGTTCGGCGTTGAGCCCTTCCACCAGCTCCCGGGCGCTCAAGGGACGGTAAAGTTCGAAGTCGAGGATTTCCGCCTCGCTCTCCACCCCCGTCGGCAGGGCGTCGGGAAAGGAGATCCGCGGCGCCGGATGAAAGCCGCCGCTGAAGCGCACCGGAAGCCTTGCCCGGCGCACCGCGCGGTGGATGACGGTCATGAATTCGAGGTGGGAGACGAAGCGCGCCTTCCCCCCCTTGCGCAGACGCACCCGGATCTTGTACCGTTCTTCGCCGGCGGGGGGTTCGGGGGTCACGA
This sequence comes from Desulfuromonas soudanensis, assembly GCF_001278055.1. Taxonomy (NCBI): domain Bacteria; kingdom Pseudomonadati; phylum Thermodesulfobacteriota; class Desulfuromonadia; order Desulfuromonadales; family Desulfuromonadaceae; genus Desulfuromonas; species Desulfuromonas soudanensis. Next base: position 576,659 of record NZ_CP010802.1, read on the forward strand.
CGGTGAGGGGGAGCTCCCCCTCCTCATAGAGGCGCATCCGCAGTTCTTCGAAGTCGCAGACTCCGCATCCGGAGCACTCCCCGGTCCGGCAGTCGGGGGTGTAGGCGCCGAGGCGGGAACGGCGCCGTTCCTCGAGGAAGAAGTCCTTGGGGGTGCCGCAGTCGATGTGGTCCCAGGGGAGGATTTCCGTCTCCGAGCGCTCCCGCAGATACCAGGCGGGGTCGATGCCGCAGGCGGCAAAGGCCTCCTGCCAGAGGTCGAACTTGAAATGCTCGCGCCAGCCGTCGAAGCGGCAGCCGCGGGCGACCGCCTCTTCGAGGACCGCGCCGAGGCGCCGGTCGCCGCGGGCGAAGACCCCCTCCATGAAGGAGAGCTGGGCCTCGTGCCACTTCAGGCGCAGCTTCTTGCGGCGCAGGGCGTCGCGGAGCATCCCCTGGTTCTTGAGGGTTTCCTCGATGCCGAGCTGACGCTCCCACTGGAAGGGGGTGTGGGCCTTGGGGACGAAGGTCGAGACGGCGACGTTGACGTCGGCTCCCCCTTCGGTCCCCTTGCCGCTGCGCTTGACCTTGCCGGAAAGTTCGACCATCGCCTCCAGGTCCTCGGCGGTCTCCGTCGGCAGCCCCATCATGAAATAGAGCTTGATCCGCCGCCACCCCAGAGCAAAGGCGCTGGTGGTGGTCGCCAGAAGGTCCTCTTCGGTGATCCCCTTGTTGATCACCTGGCGCAGCCGGTCGGTCCCCGCTTCGGGCGCGAGGGTGAAGCCGGTCTTGCGCACCTTCTTGATCTCTTCCATCAGCTCCGGAGTCAGGGAGCCGACCCGCAGGCTGGGGAAGGAGATGGCGACCTTTTCCTCGGCATAGCGGTCCATCAGCCCCTTGAGGAGCGGCTGGATGCAGCCGTAGTCCCCCGTCGACAGGGAGAGGAGAGAGACCTCCTCGTAACCCGAGCGCTGCAGGGATTTTTCGATGATTTCGCCGATGCGCTGCGGCGAGCGCTCCCGCACCGGACGGTAGATGTACCCCGCCTGGCAGAAGCGGCAGCCGCGGGTGCAGCCGCGGGCGATCTCCACCGACACCCGGTCGTGAACCGTGTTCATGAAGGGGATAATCGGCGAGGTGGGGTAGGGGGCGCCGTCGAGGTCGGCGAGGAAACGCCGCCGCACCTTTTGATAGCCGTTCCGCAGCGGCCGGATGGCTTCGAGGGTACCGTCGTCTTTGTAGTCAATTTCGAACAGGGAAGGGACGTAGACCCCGGGGATGGCGGCCAGGCGCTCCAGGAGGAGGGCGCGGCTTTCGCCGGCGGCTTTGGATGCGCGCAGGGCCTGGCAGAGCTCGACCAGCGCTTCCTCGCCGTCGCCGATCACCGCGCAGTCGAAGAAGTCGGCCAGCGGCTCCGGGTTGAAGGCGCAGGGGCCGCCGACGACGATCAGGGGGGCGTCCTCGCTCCGCGCATCGCGGCGCAAAGGGATCCCCGCCAGGGAGAGCATGTTGAGGATGTTGCTGTAGGAGAGTTCGTACTGCAGCGTGAAGCCGATGATGTCGAAGTCCTGAAGGGGGCGCTCGCTCTCCAGGGAGACGAGGGGTTCGCCGTGGAGGCGCAGGTGCTCCTCCATGTCCGGCCAGGGGGCGTAGATCCGCTCGGCGGCCACGCCGTCGAGGGCGTTGAGGATGTGGTAGAGGATGGAAAAGCCGAGATGGCTCATCCCCACTTCGTAGACGTCGGGAAAGGCGAGGGCGACGCTGACGTCGACCTGGCCGAGATCTTTTTTTATGCTCCCCAGTTCGCCCCCGAGGTAGCGGGAGGGGCGATTAATCCGGGGGAGAACGTCCTGAAGGCTCATGGTGCTCCCGTTGACTCTTTTGAGAATTGACAAGAGGAGGAGTCTAGCATGCCCGGCGGTCGGCCGACAAGGGCTTTCGCGCCGGAAGAAGCCTCCCCCTTTCCCGGCGGAGCCTGATGTGGTATACAGAACGACACCCCCGGAAATAAACCCTCCGAAAAGAAGGAACCGCCCATGGCTTATCCCTTTGATCCCCAGGCCGACCTGCACGTCCATACCCTGGCCTCCGGCCATGCCTACAGCACCATCGGCGAAATCGCCCTCGAGGCCGCCCGTCGCGGCCTGCGCCTGGTGGCCATGACCGACCATGGCCCGGCCCTCCCCGGCGCTCCCCACCCCTATCATTTCGCCGCTCTGCGCTTCGTTCCCGAGGAGCTGCACGGCGTGCGGATCCTGCGCGGTGTCGAGGCCAACATCGTCGGTCCCGGCGTCATCGACCTCGAAGACGATCTCTGCGACCGCCTCGACCTGGTGATGGCCGGCTTTCACGAGGACACCGGTTTCGACGGCCGCGGGGTGGAAGAAAATACCGCGGCGCTCCTGGCGCTGATGGAGCGGGGGCGGGTCAGGGTCATCTCCCACCCCGGCAGTCCCCTCTTTCCCCTCGACTATTCGGCGGTGGTGCGCTGCGCCGTCCGCACCGGGACGGCCCTGGAGATCAACAACTCCTCCTTCTGCGTCAGCCGCAAGGGGAGCCGCGACAACTGTCGGGAGATCGCCCGTCTGGCCGCCCGTCACGGCGCGCCCCTGGTTCTGGGGAGCGACGCCCATATCGCCCAGGGGGTCGGTGTCTTCGACGATGCCCTGGCCCTTTGCCTGCAGTCCGGCGTCGCCTGGGAGCAGATCATGAACCGGACCCTGGAGTCGACCCTGGACTTTCTCGGCCTGCGTATCTGAGTTTTCTTGCAGGATCTTCTCCCAGCTGGCAGAATGTCAGCTGGCAAGCGCTCCGAGTGCAACAGAAATACTTCGATAGGATGGATGAATTATTGAAGCGCCGCCTGGCGCAAGAGGGGGCGAAGATGGACCGGCTGTTCAAGGGGTACATGAAATTCCGCGCCGAGGATTTCGAGAGCCACCGCGAGCTCTTCCGCGAGCTCGGCCGCACCCAGAATCCCCATACTCTCTTTATCGGCTGCTCCGATTCGCGGCTGATGCCCAACCTGATCACCAATACCTCCCCCGGTGAACTCTTCCTGATCCGCAACATCGCCAACATCGTCCCCCCCTACCGCAAGACCGAGGAGTACGTGGCGACCACCTCCGCCGTCGAGTACGCCGTCCAGGTCCTCAATGTCGACACCATCGTCGTCTGCGGCCACTCCAACTGCGGCGGCTGTTCCGCCCTCAACCTCCCCCCCGAAGAGCTGGATCACATCCCCCACGTCCGGAAATGGCTCGAGGTCTCCCGCGAGGTGCGGGGACGGGTCGACCGCTTGATGGTCGGGGAGACGGCCGCCGAGCGGGAGTGGCTCACCGAACAGGTCAACATCCTGGTGCAGATGAAAAACCTCCTCACCTACCCCTACGTCCGGGAAAAGTACGACGCCGGGACTCTCAACATCTACGGATGGTACTACATTCTCGAGACCGGTGAACTCTTCAACTTCAATGACGAAAATGCGGTCTTCGAACTCGTCTCCTGAGCCGGTTTTCTACGCTGCCGAATAAAAAAATCCCCGTCCGAAAAGGCGGGGATTTTTTTGTGCCAAAACTTTGAAGGCAAAACCGTCGGGTCGCGCCCCGACAGGCGCCTTACTTTTTGTCCAAACGGCAACAAAAAGTAAGCAAAAAATGCCTGGCACCTGCGGTGGGCATGGCTTGGAGGGTTGGTTCCGTTAATTGCTGAGGTGCTGAGAGGCGGTCGGTGTTGTCTTGTTCCTCAGCTTCGATTCCCGGTCGCCGGTCTTCCGGTTGCAGGGGTTTGCATCAACATTTTGTTAAAGGGCTTCTGGTTTGAAAAGCCATAAGCAAAGGCAAAAGCGACGGCAACAACGGCTACAGCGTCCGAGATTTTGTCGTTGTCTTTACAGGTTCTGCTTATACACCAGAAGCCCCTCAACAAAATGCCCGCGGCAGCGACGGTGATCGCACTGCCGTGGGCCAGGGCACCCGGTGGTCGAGCCGCCGCGCCGGACGTCTCTACGTCAAACGGAGATTGCTTCCCGAACCGTTACGACCCATGCCGACCGCAGGTCAAGCGTTTTTCTGCCTACTCTTTAGTCGCTTTACAAAAGAGTAGGTCGGCGTCGGGGGCCGAGACCCCCGGGTCTTGCTTTAGATTTCAGAGACGCAGGGAGGGAGAGTCGCGAAGAAAGGGGAAAAACGAGGAAACGCATTGGTATTAAGGTTTCTCTGCGGTCTCTCCGGTCTCAGCGACTCAGCGTTGAAACGCCTTTAAGGGAATTTTTTATTCGGAGGCCGAACGAGGCGGCGCCGGTGCCAGATATCCGATCACCAGCAGCAGGAACCCGACGCCGAGGAAGGAGACGATGCGGGCCAGGGTGCCGCTGCCGGAGAGATCGATCAGGAAGAGCTTGAGGACCACCAGACCGAGGAGGGCGCCGCCGGCAAGCCACAAAAGACGCAGACGCCGGCGGGTCGCCGCCACCATGGCGCAGAGCGCCAGAAGCGTCCAGACGATGGCCAGGCCGCTCTGCACCAGCACCGAGGAGAAGAGGGGGGCGAAGCGGAAGGGGACGTCTCCCCAGTGGTGGACGGTGCGCAGCACCACGGCGCTGCTCCAGAGCAAAAGCGAGCCGCCGAGAAGGGTCGGTCCGACGGGGGGGGCAAGGCGCAGCCGGCCGTCGAGGGAGGCGGCGCGCAGGCGCAGCAGGTAGTAAATGAGGGCTCCGTGCACCAGGGCGATGGCGAAATCGAGGGGGTTGAGAAGCGGTGCGTAGGCAAAGGGCCAGGGATCGCCGGGGGCGCTGAGGTTGGCGTGGAGGATCCAGGCAAAAGCCAGGGCGGCGACGGGGGCGCAGCCGATGGTCAGGTAGTCGTCGCCGAAGCGCTTCATCGGCCAGAAAAGGCGGGCCCCGGGGCTACCGACCAGGGAAAGGAGGGACGCCGGAACCAGTCCCCAGGGGAGAAGGGGCCAGCTCCCGGCGGGGTGGAGGTTGTGCTGGATCTGCCAGGAGAGCTCCCAGGCGCCGAGGAGGGCAATCAGCCAGAGGGCGCCGCCGTGAAGGAGGGGGAGGGCGGGGCGCGGGGCGTCGTCGCAGCCGCGCAGGATCCAGAAGTGGACGGAGAGGGCCGCCGGCCAGGCGATAGCGCCGATTCCGGCCAGGGGATGGGGGAGATCGGCGGCCATCACCAGGGCGGACAACGACATGACGGGGAGGAGGATCAGGGCCGAGGCGGCCAGGTGCGGCCAGCGCAGGGCTCGGCCGGCGAGGTGGCAGGCGCCGCAGGAGAGGGCCGCCAGCAGAAGGGCGCTGCCGGGCTGGGTGCGGTAGGAGAGGTGCCTTGAAATTTCCTGCAGCCCCCCGCCGTACCACCACAGAAGGCCCCAGATGAGGAGGAGGAGGGAGGCCGCCCCCTCCTCGGCGCGCAGGGTGTCGCGGGCCCGATAAAGGGCGAGGGCGCTGGTCAGCCCGGCCAGGGCCAGAAGGAGCGTTCCGAAGTAGTCGGCGTTGGCCAGAAAGAGCGCCGGCTCGTGGCCTGCGGTCTCGGCGAAAAAGAGTCCGCCGGCCAGGAACTGGAGGAGAATGCCGAAGAGCCGCGGTGACAGGCGTTTCTGCCGGACTCCGATCCAGACGGCGGCGGCTCCCTCCAGGGCCCAGACCGCGGCGGTGACGCGGCCGTCGAAGGCGAAGGGGATCGCCAGGGTGGCAAAGACAATTCCCAGGGCGAAAAAGGCCTCGGAGAGGGGGCGCAGTCGCGACGTCTCCCGCAGCGCCGGGAGGCGCCCGAGGGGAAGGTAGAAGAGTCCGAGAGCCAGGGCGCTTGCGGCCATGCCGTAGGAGGTGCGGTGCAGCATCCCCCCCTGCAGGGCGAAGGCGGCCAGGGGGGTGCCGAAGACGAGGGCGGGGTCGAGGGGGGCGCGGCCGCTGTGGCGGCGGGCGAAGAAGACGGCGACCGCCACGTAGGAGAGGAAGAAGAGGATGAGAAACGGCTCGACGGTGGCGAAATACGGGGGGCGGTAGTAGCGCCACCCCCAGGCTCCGCCGATGACGAAGGTGAAGGCGTAGCCGGACAGATTCAGGACGCGCCAGGGCTTGAACCAGGCGACGGCAAGGAGGCCGCCGTTGAGGAGGGCGTAGTAGGCAAAGAGCTGGACGTGGCTCCCCTGCCCGGTGGAGGCCAGAAGTGGAGCGAGAAAGCCGCCGGCGCAGGCCAGGACGGCCAGGGCCTGGGCGTCCTGACGCACCGCCAGAAACGCCGCCGTGCCGGCAAGGAGGGTCAGCAACACCAGGGCCGCACCCGGGGAAAGAACGCCGTAGAGGCGCAGGGCGGCAAAGACCGTCAGATAGAGGACGCCGACCCCTCCCCCCTGCAGCGCCAGGGCGAAGGGGGTGGACCGGGTGCGCAGACGCCAGCCGACGGCCAGGAGGGCGACCCCGCCGAGGGCGACGGACGCCAGGCGCAGCTCGAGGGGGAGACGCCCCTGCTGGGCGGCGTATTTGAGGAGGAAGGCGACGCCGAAGAAGAGGAGGATCACCCCGACCTTGACCGGCAGGTTCCCCGAGGTGAGAAAGTCGCGCAGCCTCTGCAGTGCCGGCAAGGACGTCGACGGAGCGGGTTCCGTCGTCCAGACGAACTCCTCGCCGCGGGGCTCCTCCGGCGTTTCCGCAAAGGACATCGGTCCGGGGACGGGTTTCGTCGCCGCCTCAACGGGGAACGTCCGGGGGACTGGCGGTGCGAAGGGGGGCGCGGGGGAAGGCTGCGGCTCTGCGCCCCTTTGCTCCAGGCGCTCCAGGCGTTTTTGCAGATCGACAACGACGGCAAGAAGGTAGCCGAGTCCTCCCCCGAGGACCAGACCGGGGAGTTCCAGGGCCAGGGCGCCGAAAACGGCGCCGAGGATCGTCAGCAGCAGGGTCATGGGGACTCCCTTGGTCGGTGGAGGGGAGGGCTTGGAGCGATGCTCCCTTGATACACCCGGGCTCAGGGAGAGTCAACCGCTCTGAAAAGATCCCTTGACAATTGATTCAAACGTTTGTTTTAATCGCCTCTCCCACCCCTCACCCTGCAACCGGAAGGGAGCCGATGAACCACATCGATACCAAGGAACGGATTCTCGACGCCGCGGAGCATCTCTTCGCCCGCGACGGTTTCCATCGCACTTCCCTGCGGGCCATCACCGGAGAGGCCCGGGTCAACCTGGCGGCGGTCCATTACCACTTCGGCTCCAAGGAGGCGCTTCTCGACGCCATCTTCGAGCGCCGTCTCGACCCCATGAACCGCAGCCGCCGGGAGAGCCTCGAGGCCCTGGTACAAAGCGCCCGGCGGAAAGGGGAGTGCCCGGCGGTCCGCGACGCCCTGCGGGCCTTCATCCTCCCGGCCCTGTCTTTGGTCGAAGGGGGGGGCGGCGACTTCATGACTCTGGTGGGGCGCACCTTTGCCGAACCCGACGACGCCCTGCGCGGACTCTTCATGACCCGGATGCAGCCGCTCTTTCTCCTCCTCTTCGAAACTCTCGCCGAGGCCCTCCCCGACCTTCCCCGGGAGACCCTCTTCGGCCGTCTGCAGTTCGCCCTCGGGGCGATGGGGCACACCATGTGCCGGCGCGGCCGCTTTTCCATCCTCCCCGAGGGGATTTCTCCGACCGGCGACGCCGCGGCCCAGGCCGAGGCCCTGATCCACTTCGTCGCCGCCGGACTGGAGGCCCCATGATGTCGAGATTGTCCTTCCCGATCCCCCTGCTGATCCTGCTGCTCCTCGTCGCCGGCTGCACCCTGCACGCGCCCCAGGCGACCGAACCACCGCACCCTCTCCCCGCCGCTTTTCTCGAGGGTGGGGGAGGGGACGTCCTCCCGGGACGGTGGTGGGAGACCTTCGGCGATCCCCGGCTCGACGCCCTGATGGCCGAAGCCTTTACCGGCAATCTCGACCTTGCCCAGGCCGTCGCCCGCCTCGATCAGCTCCAGGCCCTGAGCCGCCAGGCGGAGGCCGGACGCCGGCCGACTCTCAACGTCGAGGGGCGCGCCGGGCGCGAGGGGAGCAGCTCCTTCGGGGGGGACGCCGTCGGCACCAGCTACCGCCTCTCCCTGGCGGCGGCCTTCGAGGTCGACCTGTGGAACAAGATCCGCTCGCGCCGCGACGCCGCCCGTCTCGAGGAGGAGGCCTCCCGGGAGGAGGTGGCGGCCCTCTACCTTCGCCTCTCGGCCCAGGTCGCCGATCTCTATTATCTGGCCGTCGAACAGCGCGCCCAGCTGCGGCTGGCCGACAGCACCATCGCCGCCTATCTCGACGCCCTGGCGCGGGTCGAAGACCGCTACCGGGAGGGGCTCGTCCCCGCTCTCGACGTCTACCAGGCCCGGCAGAACCTGGCGGCGGCCCGGGCGCGCCGCCCCCTCCCCGAGGCGGGGGCGGCCCAGGCGGAACACGCCCTGGCCGTCCTCCTCGGCCGCTTTCCCGAGGCCGGTCTCGCCGGGACGGTCGTCGAGCTGCCAACCGCCCCCGAGGCCTTCGCCGCCGGGCTCCCCTCCGAGCTGCTCGCCCGCCGCCCCGACGTGACGGCGGCGCTGCTGCGGCTGCGCGCCAGCGACGCCCGCATCGGCGCCGCCATCGCCGAGCGCTTCCCCTCCTTCAATCTCCTCGGCACCTACGGGTACTCGAGCACCCCCTTCGGCGGCACCGACATCAGCGGCGACTTCTGGAGCCTGCTCCTGCAACTGGCGGCGCCGGTCCTCGACGGCGGGCGGCGGCGCGCGGAGGTCGAACGCAGCCGCGCCCTCTTCCGCGAGAATCTGGCCCGCTATCACCAGGCGGTCCTCGGCGCCGTGCGCGAGGTGGAGGACGCCCTGAGCGCCGGGCGCGCCACCGAGGCGCGCATCGCCTTCCTCGCCGAGCGGCAGAGCGCGGCGGAGGCGACGCTGCGGCTCTCCACCGAGCGCTACCGGCAGGGACTCTCCGACTACCTGCCGGTCCTCACCGCCCAGACCCTTCATTTCGAGGCCCAGAGTCAGCTCATCGCCGCCCGCCGCCAGCTCATCGCCGACCGCATCACCCTGGCCCGCGCCCTCGGCGGCGACTGGATGATGAATGTTCCGGTCGTCTCCGTTGCCTCCGAAGCAAAGGATTTTTCCTCATGAGTACCAAGAGCAAACTGATCAAAATCGGCCTCCCCCTGATCATCATCGCCGCCGGGATCGTCGGCATGCGCGTCCTGGTCCTCTCCCGCCCCGTCCCGCAGAAGGAAGTGCGGGAGAATCCCGGAGCCCTGGTCGAGGTCTTCACCGTCGCCGAAGGGCCGAAGGTCGTCGAGGTCGTCGGCACCGGAACGGTGCAGCCGAGCCGCGAGGTGGCGATCACCCCCCAGGTCAGCGGCGCCGTCGTCTCCCTCTCTCCCCGCCTGGTCCCCGGCGGTTTCTTCCGCAAGGGGGAGGAGCTGCTGCGCATCGAGGAGATCGACTACCGTCTGGCCGTCGACCGGGCGCGGGCCGCCCTCGCCAAGGCGGAGGTCGAGCTGGCGACGGTGCAGGGGCAGGGGCGCATCGCCCGCCAGGAGTGGGACCGTCTGGCTCTCGGCGACGGCGAGGAGCCCAACCCCCTCGTCCTCTACCAGCCTCAGGAAAAAAACGCCCGCGCCGGAGTCGCCTCGGCGCAGGCCGCCCTCTCCCAGGCCGAACTCGATCTGCAGCGCACCCGCCTCGTCGCCCCCTTCAACGGCCGCATCCGCTCGGAACAGGTCGAGCTCGGCCAGTACCTGCGCGCCGGCAGCGCCGTCGTTCAGTTCGCCGGCACCGATGCCGCCGAGGTCCTGGTCCCCCTCCCTCTCGAGGAGCTCCCCTGGCTGAAGGTCCCCGGCCCGGGAAGGACGGGGAACGGTTCGCCGGCGCTCATCCGCGGCGCCGTGGACGGTTCCCGGTGGACAGGAAGGGTGGTGCGCTCTCTCGGCGAGGTCGACGCCCTCGGCCGCATGGCGCGCCTGGTGGTGGAGGTCGAGGACCCCTACGGACTGCAGTCGGCGGAGGCCGGCCCGGCCCTGGAGGTCGGGATGTTCGTCACCGTCACCCTCCAGGGGAAAGAACTGCCGAAGGCGCTGGTCATTCCCCGCCGGGCGCTGCGCGACGCCGGCACCGTCTGGGTCGCCGACAGCCAGAACCTGCTGCGCCTGCGCAAGGTCGAGGTGCTGCGCCTTGAGGAGCAGCAGGCGCTCATCGGCGCCGGCCTCGAAGCCGGAGAGCGCGTCGTCCTCACCCCCCTTGCCGGGGCGGCCGAAGGGATGAAGCTGCGCATCGTCGCCGGAAAGGCCCGCTCATGAACGGGGCGGTTCGGTGGATGGCCAAAAACCACGTCGCCGCCAATTTGCTGATGCTGGTGCTGGTCATCGGCGGAATCATCAAGGCGCCGGAGATCAAGCAGGAGGTCTTCCCCGAAGTCTCCCTCGACCGCATCCAGGTCAGCGTCGTCTATCCCGGCGCCGGTCCCGAGGAGGTGGAGGAGGGGATCCTGCTGCAGATCGAGGACGGTCTGACGGGGGTCGACGGCATCAAGGAGATCAAGTCGACGGCCTCCGAGGGGATGGGGACGGTGACGGCGGAGATCTATCCTGAAGAAGACGTCGATCAGGTCCTGGCCGACATCAAGAGCGAGGTCGACCGCATCACCACCTTCCCCGGGGACGCGGAAAAACCCGTCATCGCCAAGCTCCTCAATCGCCGCGAAGTGATCTCGGTGGTGGTCTACGGCGACCTCCCCGAGCGCTCGTTGCGCGAGAGGGCCGAGGCGATCCGCGACGATCTCCTCACTTTTCCCGGGATCACCCAGGTCGATCTCGGCGGCGTGCGCCCCTACGAGATCGCCGTGGAGATCCCCGAGGAAAACCTGCGCCGCTACGCCCTGACCCTCGACCAGGTCGCCCTCGCCCTGCGCCGCGCCTCCCTCGACCTCCCCGGGGGGACGATCCGCACCGCCGGATCCCAGGTGCTGCTGCGCACCAAGGAGCGCCGCTACTTCGGCCCCGAATACGCCGGCATCACCATCCTCGCCGGATCCGACGGCAGCCGCGTCACTCTCGGCGACATCGCCGTGGTCCGCGACACCTTCGCCGAGACCGATGAATTCGCCACCTTCGACGGCAAGCCTGCAGCCATGGTCCGCGTCTACCGGGTCGGCGAGCAGAAGCCGACGGAGATCGCCGCCCTGGTCGGCAAATACGTGGAGAGCCGCCGCGCCGGCCTGCCGCCAGCGGTGCACCTGGCGACCTGGAACGACACCTCCGAACTCTTCCAGAGCCGCATGGACCTCCTCACCAAGAACGCCTGGCTCGGCCTCTCCCTGGTCCTCATCATCCTCGGCCTCTTTCTCGAAATCCGCCTCGCCCTCTGGGTGATGCTCGGCATCCCCATCTCCGTCCTCGGCACCCTCCTGTTGATGCCGGCCCTCGGCGTCTCCCTCAACATGATCTCCCTCTTCGCCTTCATCCTCGCCCTGGGGATCCTCGTCGACGACGCCATCGTCATCGGCGAGAACATCTACGAACACCGCCAGAGGGGGAAACCCTACGCCAAAGCGGCCATCGACGGCGCTCTCGAGGTGGCGGTGCCGGTGGTCTTCTCCATCCTCACCACGGTGGCGGCCTTTCTCCCCCTCGTCTTCGTCACCGGCATGATGGGGAAATTCATCAGCGTCATTCCGGTGGTCGTCATCACCCTTTTGCTGATGTCCCTGGTCGAATCCCTCTTCGTTCTCCCCGCCCACCTCGCTCTCGGCCGGCGCATGGAGACCCCCGGCGGCCTCCTCGGCGCCATCGATGCCAACCGGCGCCGGGTCGGCGACCTTCTCGACCGTTTCATCGCCGGCCCCTACAGGCGCCTCCTCGGGATCAACCTCCGCCACCGCTACGTCAGTCTCGCCCTCGGCCTCGCCGCCCTCCTCCTCACCCTCGGGGTGGTGCGCGGCGGCCTGATCAAGTTCAACTTCATGCCCGAGGTCGACGGCGATCTCATCATCGCCTCGCTGCAGATGCCCCAGGGGACTCCGGCCCAGGATACGGGCGCTCTGGCGCAGCGCATTTCCGATGCGGCCCGCACTGTCATCGACGGCTACGACAGCAAGCGCCCGGCGGGCGACTCGATTCTGCGCAATCTCTACACCGTCGTCGGCTCGCGCATCGCCGGCGGCGGCCCGGGAGGGGGCGAAGGTGCCTCCGGTACCCATCTGGCCGACGTCGCCCTGTTTCTCACCAAAAGCGAGCTGCGCGGCGTCCCTTCCGCCGAGATCTCCGCCGCCTGGCGCCAGGCCGCAGGCGACCTCCCCGGCGCCGAGTCCCTCTCCTTTGCCTCCAATCTGGTGCACATGGGGGCCAATATCGACATCCAGCTCGCCCACGAGGACTTCAGGGTCCTCGAGAAGGCTGCCGAGAAGATCCAGCAGGCCCTCGGCGACTACCCCGGGGTCGGCGACATCCAGGACACCTACTCCCGCGGTTCGAAGGAGATCAAGCTCAACCTCACTGCCGAGGCCCGCACCCTCGGCGTGACCGAAGAGGGACTCGGCCGCCAGGTGCGCGGCGCCTTCTACGGCTCCGAGGCGCTGCGTCTGCAGCGCGGCCGCAACGAGGTCAAGGTCATGGTGCGCTATCCCGAGGAGGAACGCAGCACCCTCTCGGCCCTCGATCGTCTGCGGATACGCACCCCCTCCGGCGGCGAGATCCCCCTTGCCCGGGCCGCCTCGGTCGTCGAGGGGCGCGGCTTTTCCCAGATCCACCGCACCGAGCGCAAGCGGGTGATCAACGTCAGCGCCAGCGTCGACAGCAAAACCGCCAACGCCGGCGAGATCCTCGCCGACCTCCGCCTCGGCATCCTCGCCGACCTCGCCCGGGACTTTCCCGGGCTGACCTTCAACCTCGAGGGGGAGGAAAAGGAGCGCCGCGACTCCATGGGGAGCATGCTCGACGGCTTCAAGCTCGCCCTGGTGGCGATCTTCGCCCTCCTCGCCATCCCCTTCCGCAGCTACAGCCAGCCGCTCCTCATCATGGCCGCCATCCCCTTCGGCATCATCGGCGCCGTCTTCGGCCACCTGATCATGGGCTTCAACCTCAGCATCCTCTCCGTCTTCGGCATCGTCGCCCTCTCCGGGGTGGTGGTCAACGACTCCCTCCTCCTCATCGACAAGGCCAACCAGAACCGCCGCGAGGGGGCCGCGCCCTACCAGGCCCTGATCGATGCCGGGACGCGGCGCTTCCGCCCCATCCTCCTCACCTCATTGACCACCTTCTTCGGCCTGGCGCCGATGATCGTCGAGACGAGCGTCCAGGCCCAGTTCCTCATCCCCATGGCCATCTCCCTCGGCTTCGGCATCCTCTTTGCCACCGGGATCACCCTTCTCCTGATCCCCGCCCTCTACCTCATCCTCGAGGACCTGCGCGCCCTCGTCGGCTTGCGCCCGAACCACGGCGATCACGGCGAGGAGGCGACGGAGGAGAATTGAGGGGTTCTTAGCCTGCAGCACTCTGTCCCTGCTCATCGGGCCGCCCGCGGAATCTTCCGTTGGGCGGCCCGGTTTGTTTCAGGGGATGGTTGCTGACGAAAAATTCATATTTATTTCGATATCTGCAGCGATATGCGTATACTTATTGAACTTATTGAACTTCAAGATACGAGGAGAAGCCATGACTGCAAACGACTATAAGATTGCGCGAGAACTTAAGGAGATGTTGGCTTCCCAGACCAATTTGCTCGACTTTCGTGTTTTCGGTTCCCGAGCCCGTGGTGATGCGGACACAGAATCTGATATGGATGTCTTTGTTGAGGTGGAATCGCTGACCCCGGAGGTCAAGGAGAAGATTCACGAAACGACATGGGCAGTCGGTTTCAAGAATTTCATGGTTATCTCTCCACTCATCGTTTCTCGTTTTGAACTCGAACAGACCGCCTTGCGTTCATCATCGATCATTCGGAGCATTACCCGTGAAGGGGTGACCGTATGACCGATAAGGAGACTTTGCTGGCGTACCGTTTGCGGGAAGCAAAAGAGACGTTGTCCGATGTTAAAACGCTGCTGGATAGTCACGGCACGACCCGTACTGTTATCAACCGTTCTTATTATTCAATATTTTATGCCGTCCTTGCCCTCTTCATCAAGGAGGGGACCGATATCCGTTCCTCCAAGCATGCAGGGGTGATCGGGATGTTCGATAAGGAATTTGTTCATACGGGGAAGGTCGCAGTTGAGTATTCCCGGATATTGCACCGCTTATTTGATGCTCGCCAGGAATCGGACTACAAGGAATTCGTACAGTATACTGAAGAGGAGGCGCGGAAGTTCTTCGTTATGGCTGAAGCCTTTATTGCCGAGGTTGAACGGATAGTATCCTCGGCGGACTGACTTTCCGATGGTACACTCTCGGTACACTCCGCAAAAAATAACCCGGACGTTGTTGATTGGTCGGTTGAGTGCAATCAGAGGGGTCAAGTCTCCAAATCTCAAATTTGAGATTTGGAGACTTGACCCCTGAAGATTTTACTGAATATGGCGGGGTGGCAATTGCTAAATTTTTAAATGTAGGAGCGCCTTTAGGCGCGATTGATCGCGGCTGAAGCCGCTCCTACAGAGATGGGGACATTGTCGAATAGTTGATTATTTCGGCCCTGAGTTGACTAATCAACAACGTCCCTCCAACTTCCTTGAATAACAGCTACCCCCTCCTTTGTTAAGGAGGGGGTCGGGGGGTGGTTGCCGGTCATCACACCTGACCACCCCCAGCCCCTCCTGAACCAGGAGGGGGGCTAAATCGGGCAAGAGAGGGACAAGAGATGGGGACATTCAATAGATGACCGATCACCTTCACCGCGGCATTGGTCTATTTCGTGTCGCACCGTCTTTGGCGGGCTGGGAAAAAATCCTGCAAAGGATCATCGGCTGTCGGTGCAGGTTCACCGTATGAGCTTCAAAAATATATCCCCTTTTAGCGCATATTTGCGAGAGCCGTCGCCGCTTCGGCTGAGTTCTGAGCTGCCGCCTTCTCCAGCCAGAATCGCGCCTGCTTCAAATCCTTACGGTTGAACTCAGTGCGTTGCAGGTATGAATGGCCCAAGGAATATTGTGCACTGGCTAAGCCTGCTTCCGCGGAACGACGCAATAAGGCATTAGCATCGGATTTTTTCAGATAGCTAAACTGGCGGACCATCCCGCCGCCTGCGTCCATCCCACTCAAGGTCAATATCGCTGCCCAGTATTGGGCAAAGGCATTGCCGGCATTGGAGGCCTCCATCAGCAGTGTCCAACCGGAAAGGTCATCCTGCGTCGTGCCGATACCGGCTATTCGGGACAGACCCAGCGCGCCCCTTGCGCGCACCAAGCCCTGCTCGGCGGCTTTTGTAATCCAATCGATTTTCTGAAAGGCATCTTTGTCGATGCCGACGCCAGTATCGTAGGAAACGCCAATCAAATATTGCGATACCATGTCGCCGGCTTGCGCGGCCGCGAGAATATCTGCCCGGCGCTCAGCCATGCGCACCTTTTCCATCATGCCCTGCCCGGTCATAATCGAAAAATCCTGATCGGCAAGGCCCCAATTTGCGCTGGCGGCCGCTGTGGAGGCTGGCTGTGCGGACGGCTTGATTTTGCCCTTCTCCTGATCTTCGGTGGTCACCGACCAGTCGTAACTGATATAGGTGGTGGTGTTATGGCTTCCGTACTCTCCTTCAGCAACAAGGACGGTCTGGTCGCCCGGTTGCGGCAAAATGAACTTCTTCTGCAGAAAATTGAGCTGGCCGACAACTGAAAGCATCAAGCCGAGGTCTTCGAGGTAGTAGTCGTCGATTACGGATGAATTGACCCGGTTGTCGTAATGGCTGGTATAACTGTTTTGGCAGCGTATGTTCCAGGCATCCCCCTTCAACCTGGGATGCAATGTACTCGCTGGCACCTTGTTCATTATTTCACAGGAGGAGCTGACCGTAGAATCGAACCTGCGATCTGGCAAATAGGCAGACTGATAACGCACCGACAGCCTGTTCCCGATCTGCAGCGGGAACAGGCTCCCATTCAACTCGTCGAGACTTTTGATAAAGGAGGCTGCCTTGCCCTCTGCGGTGCTGCCGAGACTTATGGCTCCACCGAGTAAATAGTTTTCTGTAACGCTGGTATTGCCATCCAAAGAAATGCGACTCTTATGCATTGAGCCTTTGTCACCCAGGGAAGTACCCTCTATGGCAACGTTTTGTCTCTTCGGTCCAGGTTTGGGCAGTTTTGAACTCTTGGCACCGGTGTATACCGATTGAACGCTGGTCTGGTAGTTGATTCTGTATGCCTGTGGTTGCGGTAAATTGCGATAAAACGCCGACGCCTCGATGGTCTGCCAGATGTCTTCGCTCACCGCAAAGGGCAATTGCGGCCGAGTCGGAGCGATGTCGGCGCCCCCCTTCTTTGCCGCCCCTGCTGTCTGGGACTCCGACTGGGCAGGTGTCTTGGATTTACCTTGCTCCTGATTTTCAATGCGCACCAGCAGTTCCAGAACTTCCTGGTAAGATGATCCCTTGGTCCCGTATTTGCTGAAATATTTATCTAAAACATCCTTGGCTTTATCTGTTTTTTCCAGCCCAGCCAAGGCCGTTGCATAACCCAAGGCGAAATTCTCGGGCAGCGCGATGCCCAGTTTCTGTGCCTTAGCCAAATAATCGGCGGCCTCATTGTAGGACTTGGCTTTCAATGCAGACTGGGCATGAAGCATGAGCCGGTCCAGTTCTACCGCCGGCGGCAGCGCCAGAGCCATTGCGACAGACAAGATCATAGTCAGCGCGGTCAGGAGACTCACCACAGATTTCTTCCCCACGACGGGAGATGCTTGCTCAGCGTTCTTCTTTTTTGTCGCCATATACGACTCTCCTTTGACTGTCACGGCTATATAAATCAAACTGTCAACATTGGATAGAGAGATACGCTCTAATTCTGGAAACAGCAAGAGAATAAACGCTCCATTTTACGCTCCTCAACCTCGAGATATTGGGCATTGTTGCTTGATTGCTTTACGCTCCCAGTTAAGGACAGGTGGAGGTTGTTGAATAGTTGATTAACTCGGCCCTTAGTTGACTAATCAACAGCGTCCCTCCAACTCCCCTGAATAACAGCTCCCCCTCCTTTGTTAAGGAGGGGGTCGGGGGGTGGTTGCCGGTCATCACGCCTGACCACCCCCAGCCCCTCCTGAACCAGGAGGGGGGCCAAATCGGAGAAGAGATGGGGGCGATATAAAATAACTGGAAATGAAAATGTCCGCATTCAAGGCCTGACCGTTCTCAGGCCCTCAAAACAGGAGGTATCAGGGTGGATTTCATCGACAAAGCAATTGAAAAACAGAGAATCAGGCTGGGTGCCGGGAAAGCGAAACAAAAAATCGCAACAGAGGAGGCCGAAAAGCTGGACCAGGAAATCCGTGAGAAGGTGGATCAATTTATTGGCAAAATAGTTTTTCCTGTCGTTAGCAGTGCAAAAAGAAGATTCGAACAAAAAGGATTTAAGACAGAAGTGGATATTGAAAAATCCATGTCTTTGAATTCAGAAAAAAATTATTACAAGGGGATTAAATTACAGTTGGACAAGGGACTGGATAGAAGATCCGGGATTCCCATGGTGATCGGTCCAACATTGTATTTTTCAGCTTCACCTCCTTATAGCACCACGGTCGCAATTGTCGCTTATGGAGCAGACAACAGCCCCATCTTCTCCGAACGGTTCGAGATAACCGAAATGACGGAAGAACTTGTTCTTGACTACATAAGAATGTTTGTCGAAGAAGTTATTAAATGAAAACGGACAGGGGATACGAAAGCATTGTTGAACAGTTGATTAGTTTGGCGTTTAGTTGACGTATCAATAATATCCTCTCCAGACCTCAGGCAGCGCGGACGGCTCAGCGCTGCATCAAGAGCGCTGGGCGTCTGTTGTTTCCGTAGAGTTCGCAACGACGAATACACGGCGGCAAAGATAGAACGATGTCTGGCGATCGTCACCCAATATAACAGTCGTTCAGATCAACGGGAAGTTGGAACTGTTGCAGAAGGTGGGTTTGCTTGTGGTGCCGGGCATAATTTTAATGGAACAAAACAACAACATTCCTGTTCCCGGCTCGAATATGAAGTTATTTCGACACTCTTGTTATTCAGCCGAAAGGGTGATAAATTTTTTGGAATGTTATTTCCTACCCAAAAACTGTCAGGAAAATAGTCTGGTCAAAAAAGAATCGGGAATGAGCACTTACCAGGAGGATTGAGAATGAGCCAATTTCGCTTTATCGGCCTAGTGTGCACGGTGCTGGTGACGTTTTTAGCGGGATGCTCGGGGGAGGACAATGTGACCGTTGTCCCTTCAGAGTTGAGTTTACCGTCGGTAATCACTGAAAATGTCGCGGCCATCAGTTATACCGGTGCCACGGTGAATGCCAGCATCGCCGATTCCGGGAACGAGTTCATCGTTGCCAAAGGAGTCTGCCTTTCCCAGTCCGCCGCCCCCGACTTGAATGACACGGTTTATCTTTCCGAAGCAGGTACAGGGAGTTACTCGACAGCCCTGAATGAGCTGGCACCCGGTACAACTTATTACGTGCGTGCCTTTGCCACCAACACGGATGGTACGGCCTATGGCGAAGAACTGTCCTTTTCGACCAAAGACCTGACGGTGCCGACCATCAGCACCGCTGTGATCTCCAACATTACCCCGGCGACGGCCATTTCCGGAGGGGACATCACCGATGATGGGGGGATGTCGATTCTGGGCCGTGGTCTCTGCCTCTCCCTGAGTCCCGACCCAACACTCACGGATTCCTGTGTCAGCGAAGGAGTCGGCGCAGGAAACTACATCGCTCTTATGACCGGCTTGACTTCGAACACGCTCTATCATGTCCGGGCCTACGCGACCAACGACCTGGGTACCTCCTACGGCAACGACCTGACCTTCACGACCGGCCTCCTGCAGCTGGCGACGGTGTCGACCGCGGCCGCCAGCGCCGTCTCTTACTCAACCGCGCTGAGCGGCGGAAACGTGACCAGCGACAACGGTGCACCCGTCACCAGTCGGGGGATCTGCTGGGCCACCACCTCGCTGCCGACCATCGCCGACAGCTGCTACACCGAAGCCGGCGGACTGGGGAGCTTCAGCAGGGAGCTGGCCGGACTTGCTTCCAACACCACCTATTACGTGCGCGCCTTTGCTGTCAACGACGGCGGGACCTCCTACGGCAACGAGGTGAGCCTGACGACGCTCACCATGGTGGCGCCGGTTCTGACCACCAAGGCCGTCAGCGGCATTTCGTCCAATCTGGCGGGGTCCGGCGGAGTCATCAGCACCGATGGCGGAGCAGCCATCACCGCCAAGGGGGTCTGCTGGAGCCTCAATCCCGCACCAACTACGGCCAACAGCAAAACGGTCGACGGCACCGGTGACGGAAGCTACAACAGCACCCTCACCGGGCTCAACCCGCTGACCAGCTATTACGTCCGCGCTTACGCCACCAACGCCCTCGGAACGGCCTATGGCAACGAGGTCGGTTTTTCCACCACCGACCTGGTCAACCCCGGCCCCACGGTACCGGTGGTCGGCACTTCGACTTCGATGATCACCGGCAGCAGCACCGCCTCGAGCGGGGGCTATGTCAGCTCGGATGGCGGCTCGGCCGTTACCGCGCGCGGCGTCTGCTGGAGCTTGAACGCCGATCCGACCACGGCGGATATTTGTTCCGTCGATGGCAGCGGCACCGGATTTTTCGGCAGCACCCTCACCGGCCTGAGCGGCTGCGGCAATGTCTATTACGTTCGCGCCTATGCCACCAACAGTACCGGCACCGGCTACGGCAATCAGAACATGGTCAGTACCGGTCTCGTAGCGACTGTGACCACGGATGACGCAACCAATATCGGTTATTATGCCGCCACCTCCGGCGGCGCGGTTTCCGATGACGGCGGTTGCGCGATCACCCAGAAGGGGGTTGCCTGGAGCTACAACCCCGGACCGACGATCGGCAATCCTCATACCCAGGACGGGGGAGACGCCATCCCCTTTGTCTCCGATGTTGTCAACCTCTATGCCAACCGGACCTATTACGTCCGCGCCTATGCCACCAACAGTGCCGGTACCGCGTACGGTCCCGAGAAGGTTTTCACGACGGCTACGCCAACAACCCCCTATCTCGGCCAAAATTACGCCGGCGGCATCGTTTTTTATGTCGATGGCACCGGGGAACATGGCCTGGTCTGTACCACGACAGATCTGGGAAGTTATCCCTGGGGCTGCGAAGGGACCAGTATTGCCACCGGGACACCCCTTGGTAGCGGGGCAACGAATACCGCGGCGATTCTCGCCTCCTGCGGCACCGCCAATATCGCCGCGCAGGTCGCCGACAGCCTGGTTTTGAACGGCTACAGCGACTGGTTCCTGCCCTCGCTCAACGAGCTGGTCCTGATAAGGACCAACCTCGCCGCTCAGGGTCTCGGAAGCTTTGGCTGGTATTATCTCTCCTCCTCGCAGGTGGATGCCCGCGATGCCTATCTCTATTCCTTCCAGGATGGATATCCTCTTCCCTATCCCAAAAGTGCCATGATGCCTGTTCGAGCCGTTCGGGCGTTCTAACCGCGTTTTTTTCCCGTAGTGGAAATTTTCACCAGAGAGGACCAAAAAGGCGGAGCCGCAGCGGCTCCGCCTTTTTCTTTAGCGATCAGTCCCCCAGGAGAACCGGAACGGAGGTCCCCTCTACCGCCTCTTCCCGCCGAACATCGAACCGAAAATCCCCCGCATGATCTGCCGGCCGACCTGGGTGCCGATGGAGCGGGCGGCGCTCTTGGCCGCCGCCTCGAACATCTCCCCCATCGGGTTGCCGGGGTTGCGGCCCCGCCCCTTTGCCGGCGGGACCTCCGCCGCCCGGGCCGCCGCCCGGGCCGCCGCCCGGGCCGCCGCCCGGGCCCTCAGGACCTCCCAGGCCGATTCCCGGTCGATCCGTTGCTCGTAATGGCCAAAAAGAAGGGATGTCCCCCGCACCGCCTGGCGCTCGAGGGGATCGAGCGGCCGCAGCCGGCTGCGGGGCGGGCAGACCAGCGCCCGCTCCACCGGTGTCGGAATCCCCCGGGCGTCGAGGACCGAGACGAGCGCCTCGCCGACGCCGAGTTCGGTGATCGCCCGGGCGACGTCGAGCCCCGGATTGCTGCGGAAGGTCTCGGCCGCCGCCCGCACCGCCTTCTGGTCGCGGGGGGTGAAGGCGCGCAGGGCATGCTGCACCCGGTTGCCGAGCTGGCCGAGGATCGTCTCCGGCACATCGAGGGGGTTCTGGGTGACGAAATAGACGCCAACCCCCTTGGAGCGGATCAGCCGCACCACCTGCTCGATGGTGTCGAGGAGCGCCTTGGGGGGATCGTCGAAGAGGAGGTGCGCCTCGTCGAAAAAGAAGACCAGCTTCGGCTTCTGCAGGTCGCCGGCCTCGGGGAGGCTCTCGAAGAGTTCGGCCAGCAGCCAGAGCAAAAAGGTGGCATAGAGCCGGGGGGATTGCATCAGCCGGTCGGCGGCGAGGATGTTGATCACCCCCTTCCCGTCGGCGCCGGTCTGCAGCAGATCGTCGAGGTCGAGGGCCGGCTCGCCGAAGAAGTTGGCCCCTCCCTGCTGCTCGAGACTCAGGAGGCTGCGCTGGATGGCGCCGATACTGGCTGCCGAGACGTTGCCGTAGGTGGTGCGGAACTCGGCGGCATGATCGCCGACGAAACGGACCATCTCCTGCAGGTCCTGCAGATCGAGGAGAAGGAGCCCCTGGTCGTCGGCGATCTTGAAGATCAGGTTGAGCACCCCCTCCTGGGTCGGATTGAGATCGAAGAGGCGCGCCAGGAGCAGCGGCCCCATCTCCGAGACCGTGGTGCGCACCGGGTGTCCCTGCTCGCCGTAAAGATCCCAGAAGACCGTGGGGAATCCCTGGGGAACGAAATCCTCCAGGCCGAGGGCCGCCACCCGCTCCAGCACCTTCGGGTGGTCCCCGCCGGGGAGCGCGACGCCGGACAGGTCTCCCTTGATGTCGGCGACAAAGACCGGCACGCCGATGGAGCTGAACTCCTCCGCCAGCACCCTTAGGGTCACGGTCTTGCCGGTTCCGGTGGCGCCGGCCACCAGCCCGTGGCGGTTGGCCATTTGTGGCAGCAGTTCGATGAAGTCTGCCCCCCTGGCGATGGGCATCCGGTGCGGATCGGTCATGGGTATCCTCGATATCTTTGGGCGTTGGGTGGTGACAGGTGAGGGGTGACGGCCTACTTGCGACTCCAGCTGCCGTCTTTTCCTTCGAGATACCACCCCTTGCTCGCCTGATCGCGCCAGGAGCCGGCAAAGATTTCCTGGACCTCGTCGGAGCGGTCGGGGAAGTCGTTGGCCCGGGCGATCTCCCGGTAGAGGCGCATCCGGTCGTCGTTTTCGCTCTGCACGAGGCGGCTCGCCTCGGCGCGGGAGCGCATGTCGAGCCCTTCGGTGCTGCGCACCTTGAGCAGACCGTCGTTGCCGAGGCCGATCTGGCCGCCGTCCAGGTAGGGGAAGAGTTTGCCGGCGCGGGCCTTGAGGCTCTCCTTGATGGCGCGGATCTCCGGCGTGCTGACATCGATGTCCTGGGCGGCATAGGCGGTATTCGGCTGCAGCAACCGGAAGAGGGAGCTTCCCGGCGCCTTTTCTTCGGCGGGGGCGGGGGGCGCGGGGCGATCGCTCCAGACTTCGTTGACGATGCGATCGGCGGCGCCGCGGATCTCCTCGGCGGGGAAATAGATGTTGACGGTGACGCAGGAGACGGCCAGAAGGAGGCCGGACCAGAAGAGACAACGCAGGGACACTTTCATGATGACCATTCTCCTTGGGTGGGGATTAACGCGGCCCTTTCGTCTGTGGGTCCGCCCGCTAACTATACCGGAGAAGGCTCCCATTTCAAAGGGGGGCGTTCCGGTTCCCCGCTCGGTCGAGGCGTTTGAGGCGCTTGACCATCTCGCGGAAGGAAACCGCCTGCGGGGTGGTGACGACATCGATGCGCGGCGGCAGAAGGCCGCCGTAGACCAGGTAGGAATCGGACCCCTCCAGGGCGGTGCCGCGCAGGCGGAAGAGATCGTTGTCCAGGGAACAGTCGATGCCGATGCTGCGGTAGCGGTAGAAGTCGATGAAGCGGTAGATTCCCCGGGAGAGGGTCGCCGCCACCCCGCCCTCGCTGAGGATTGTCAGGTTGTTGAGGGCCTTGACGCTGATGTTGCGTTTGCCGCTTTTGCGCGTCTGCAGCGCCGCCTCGAAACGGGTCGGGACGGCGCCGAAGAGGCGCAGGTCATGGATGTGCCCGTCGATGACCCCGTTCATCTCCCCGAAGGCGAAGGTGTGGGTCAGGCGGTAGAGATCGATGGCGGAAAAATCGATGTCGGCTTCGAAGACCGGGTAGGGGGAGAAGAGTTCGCCGAGACGCATGTTGCCGACCCCGACATGGCCGCCGAAGACTTCGATCCAGGCCTTGCCGGCGGTGACGAGTTCGTCGTTTCGGTAATGGAGTTCTCCGAGATCGGCGCTGAGATCGCCGTTCATTATCGGCCACTCCAGGGTGCGGGTGAGGGGCTGCAGTTGAACGTCGGCGACGGTCAGGCGGGCGGCGAGCTCGAGGGGGTGGGGCGGCAACGCCAGGTCGATAGCGGAGAGGACCAGCTCTCCCTCGGCCAGATCGAAGCGCAGCTCTTGGGGGAGTTGCAGCCGGCCGGTCCGGGCGAGGGTCGTCACTCTGGCCGGTCCGGACCGCAGCGGCCCGAGGGAAAGTCCCTGCCAGGAGAGGGTGCCGGAGAGCGCTTTTTCCGCCGCCGCGGTGCCGAGGAGGAGCGGCAACCTCCCGGAAACTCCCGTCGCCGCCATCGTCTCGCCCCAGCCGACCCTCAGCTCCTGCGGTTCGATGGTGAGACCGAGGCTCCACCCCTCTTCGTTGACTGCACCGGCGCCCTCGAGGTGCAGGGCGCCGGCCAGGGCCAGGGCCTTCAATTTGGGGAAGGGTTCGAAGAGGAGCCTGGGGGCGTGGCGATCCAGCGCTTTTTGCAGATCGGGGAGGTCCAGGGCCGCCTTCAGCCGCCGTTCCTCGCCCCCCCAGGCGCCGGAGAAGAGGAGCTCGCCGAGCTCGGGGATTTGGACGGAGGCCGCCTCCAGGCGATGGACGCCGGCTTCGCTCTCTCCCTTGACGTTCCAGCGCGCCGAAAAATCGTCGAGGGAGGCATAGTAGGCGCCGTAGAGGACCTCGCCGCCGGCCATCGTTCCCCGGACGGCAAACCGGGTCGGCCGGCCGGAGACGGCCGCGACCTCCCCCTGCAGGGTCATCCCAATCCCGGCGCAGGCGGCAAGGCCGTCGGCGGATCCCCAGGAGAGCTCTTCGGCCCGGAGATCGGGCAGCTGCGCCGACCACCCCTCTTTATCCAGGGCTGCCGTGAAGGTCCCGGAGAGCCTGGCGCTCAGAGCCCCGGTGAGGGAGCCGCTCAAGACTCCGCCAGACAGGCGCCAGCGCTCCTTCTCCCGGGAGAGGAGGGCCCTGGCCTCGAGGTCGATGGCCGGGAGGGCGGGGTTTTCGGGAAGGCTGAGCCTCTTGGCCGAAGCATGCAGCTCCCACCGGGGTTCGGCCGCCCGGCCGCCGATGGCGATCTCCAGATCCACGGCTCCGCCTGCGGACCAGGGTCCGAGGCCGGGCTGCCGGCGCTGCCAGGCGGCAAGGTCGGGCACTTTCAGTTCGACCTTCCCCTCCAGGCGCTCTTCGCCGAGGTGCAGGTCGATCTTCAGGCGGCTCCTGCCGCCGAGGTCCCCGCCGCCGGTCACTTGCCAGGCGCCCGTTTTCCCGGCGACCTCCAGACGCATCGGGCCGAGGAGGAGGGTCCGCTCTTCCCACCGGAGGACGCCGGAGCCGCTCGTCACGGCGAGCTGCAGCTTGTTGCCGTCAAAAGAGGGCTTGAGAACGAGGTTTCTCACCGTCCATCGGGGCGCCTCCGGGAGCCGGATGCCGGCCAGGGCGAGGAGGGGGCGAAGGTCGTCGTCCCCGAGCTCGGCCAGGGTGATTTCCCCGCCCCCTCCGGTCAGCGAGCCGTCCCCCCAATTCAGGCGCAGCGGCTCGCCGAGGAGGTCGTTGCCCCGCCATTGAAACCGCGTCATCTCGCCGCGGATCCCCCCTTCCCAGTCTCCCCGCCCCTGGAGTTCAAGGGTTCCGACCTCATTTTGCCGCAGCTTGAGTTCCAGGGACCACTGCCGTCCGAGGGTGGCGCGGCCCTCGACGTGCCAGGGTTCGGCGCCGCCGGCGAGGCGGATTTCCCCGTCGCGGATTTCCAGGTCGTCGATGGAAAAGGGCGCTCCTTCGGGCCAGGGTCTCCGAGGGGAATCGCCCGCGGTCTCTGCCGGTTGCAGCAGGAGCCTGCCGCCGGTAAGGACCAGTTTCTGCAGGCGCCGCTCGCTGAAAAGCTCCCACCCCCCGACCATTTCCAGTCGCTCCAGTTCCAGATCTCCGGCGCTTGCGCCTGTGATCTCCACCCCCTCGGCCCGCAGCGTCCCCCCTTGCAGCCACAGGCGATCGATGGTCGCCTCGACCTGAAAGCGACGGGAGAGTTCCCGGACGAGGAGCGGCCGCACCAGTCCCTGCACCAGGCGGTCGCGATACATAAAAGCGACGGCGGCCAGGAGGACGGTCAGGAGCAGACCGAGGGCCGCCGCCTTGCCGAGGCGGCGGAAAAATGATCGGGATCGGTTCATGGATTCAAGTATAGAGGGGAAGGGGAGGGCTGGCTATGCCGGAGTGGGCACTCTCTGAAAACCAGGGCGCTGAAAACCCTTGCTCCGCAGATGACGCTGATGGGCGCAGATGAAACCGGGATCCAGGAGTCAGGGGCTGGTTGATTCCAGATCTTGATTTATCATCTGTGTAAATCTGCGTCATCTGCGGATAGGTTTGGCCCTTGAATGTCTTCCTCGGTCCCCGGGGTGAGGCCTGTTGGTGCCAAAGTGTCACCATTGAATTGTCATTGTGTCGCCAGTGTGCTATGGTCCCTCTGTATCCACAAAAAACCGAAGAAAGTTGGAGGGAGGTCGTTATGGCTGCAAAAACGGAACGGATCACCACCCGTGTCCCCGAGAATGTTCACGCCCTGCTGGAAAGGGCAGCGGGGCTTCTCGGATCGACCATGAACCAGTTCGTGGTCCAGGCGGCCGTCGATCGGGCGAAACAGGTCGTCGAGGATGAGAACATCATCCGGCTGAGCGGGGAATCGACCCGGTTGTTTTTCGAGACGCTGGAAAATCCTCCGGTGCCCGCCGCCAAACTGCTGGAAGCCGCCCGCGCTCATAAGGAACGGCTCAATGCTGCGGATTGAGGACCTGGGGAAGGACCACGACCGAAAGCACTTCGATTGCGGAGAACCGGCTCTCAACACCTTTCTTCAGACCCTGGCCCGACAACAGCAGGAGAAGGGGATCTCGAAAACCTTCGTTCTTGTCGATACGGCTCAACCGAAAATCATTCTCGGTTTTTTCTCTCTGACAGCCTGCGAGGTGGTCGCCGAGGATTTGCCGCCGGCCCTGGCAAAGAAATACCCCGCCAGGGCGCCGGGGGCCAAACTGGCACGACTGGCCATCGATCGGAGCCGGCAGCGCCGGGGCTACGGGCAGATCCTTATGATCGAGGCCATGAAGAAGGCTCTGCTGGTTGCCGATAATATCGGCATCATCGGATTCTTTGTCGACGCCAAGGGGCACGCGGCCAGGGTTTATTACGAGCAGTTCGGCTTCATCTCTTTCCGCGAGCGGCCTCTGGAAATGTTCCTGCCGCTGGCCACCCTCCGCCAGGTGATCGAAGCCGCCTCATGAAGACTATGGGCATTAAAACCCTTCTCCGCAGATGACGCAGATGGGCGCAGATGACAAAACAGGACTTTATCTGCCAAATGCCTTGACCTCCAACCCCTGACCGCGTAATGTTTATTTTGAAATTAAAAAAATATTACACCCTGCCGAAAGGGCAGAGCCGGAGCGATCCGGTGACGCAAAGTTTCAGGTCCGCTCTGGCGGATGGCTGGACTGTCGAAGGGGGTGGGTCTCCATTGGGAGTCAACCGACGGAAGCACTCATCTTTTCTTCAGAGATGGGTGCTTTTTTCGTTCGCTGCGGGGAAACGGCATGCTGATCAAACTCTATTCGCCCGATAATGAAATCGAGCTGGCCCTGATCAAGAGCCTCCTTGAGGGGTCGGATATCCCCTATTACGTCCAGAACGATCATTTCGGGTCGATGTATATCGGGCCGCAGATCAGGCTCTTCAACCGGAAAATGGTCATGGTCCCCCCCGCATATGAGGAGGGGGCAAAAGAGGTCCTTGCCGACTTTTTGCGAAATCAGGAAGCCGGGGCTGAGACTCCGGCCGAACCGGAGCAGAAGACCTCGATCCGGGACAAATTCCGGATGTTTATGGAAGTTCTCCTTTTTTTCTGGGTCGTTCCCGGCAAAAGATGGACCGGGAAAAAGAAGCGTTCCGACTCCGAATCCGTCGGCGACGAATGAACCGGCGAAGGGGGTTTTATCAGTAACCGGCGACCTAAATACAGTGTCAAGCAGGAGATCTTTAAAATCAATGCTCTTCTGGCGTTGATTGTTTTGCTCGTCTTCGGGTTTTTTATTTCGACCACTCTTTATTTTTCCGAATTGTCCAAGTCCCGCGCCGTCATCAGCCGGACAAATCATTCGATCAATATTCTACTTAGCGGTTATTTTGATGAATTAATTAACACCATTCTCGTGTTCGAGGAAAACGAGAATGTCAGGGAGGCCATGTCCCTTGGTGAAGAGGCTCATCGAAAAATCCTGGATCAATACAAATCGATCCTCAAAGCCAATAAAAACGTCAGACATATCTATTCCGGTTACAAAAACAAACTGATGCTGATCAACGACTACCCGGTCGATAAAGGCTTCGATCCGACCGACCGTCCCTGGTACCGGGCGGCCATGGCAAGCCGACCCGGGACGTCCATCGGTCTCCCCTACGAGGATTACATGACCGGGGAGCGGCTGATTTCCACCAGCCGGGCGCTCCGGCAGGCCGGGGGCGGATACGGCGGCGTCGTCAGCATCGACTGTTCCGTCAACCGGCTCGTCGACCTGATCGCCCAGCAGAACGAATACGAAACGGAATACAGTTTCGTCATGGACCTCTCGGGGAAAATGATCGTCCATCCCGACCCGGCGCTCCTCGGGAAACCGATCGGGGAGATAACGGCCGCCTACGGCGAGGCGAGCAAGGGGGATTTCGACTTCCGCCTCGGCCGCCGGGAGTTTCTCGCCCACTTCAGCTCCCTCCCCTCCCTCGGCTGGATCGTCGTGACCGTGGTGGAAAGGACGGAAATCTTCCGCCCCTTCATATCGCAGGCTCTTTTTCTCATCGGCCTGACCGGCCTCATCGCCGTCTTCCTGGGGTCTTTGCAGAGCATTGTCCTGAGCCGGCGTCTCTCCCGCCCGCTGCTGGAGCTGGGAAAAAAAATCAAGGCGACCATCGCCGGGGAAGAGCCGGGGTCCGGCGAATACATCTATCCGAACAACGAATTCGGTGTTATGGCCTGGGAAATCGAGCAGTTGGCGGAAAAGGAACTCAACGCCAAAACCCGGAAACTTCAGGCCAGCGAAGAGAAGCACCGTCTCCTCATCGAGCACACCCTTTCGGCCGTGGCCGTTCACGATATCATCCTGGACGAAGGCGGAAAGCCGGTCGATTACGATTTCCAGAGCGCCAACCCGGCCTTCGAAATCCAGACCGGGTTACGGGTGGCCGACATTCTGGGGCGCCGGGCCACCGAGGTCATGCCGGGCAACCCGACCCCCCCTTTTCTGGATATCTTCGGCCAGGTCGCCCTGACCGGCGGATCTGTCAGCTTCGAGGAGTATTGCCCGCCGCTCGGCCGGCACTATTTCATCAACGCCTATCGCCTGGGCGAGGGGCGCTTCGCCACCGTCTTCATGGACATTACCGACCGCAAGGAGGCGGAGGAGAGAATCCAGAAACTCGTCGCCCAGCTGGAAACCGAAAGGGATCTGGCCCAGAGCAATTCCCTGACGGACAGCATGACCGGACTGTTCAATCGCCGGTTTTTCGACACGGCGTTACGGACGGAATTTTCCCGGCACAAACGGTTGGGGTCGCACCTCTCCCTGATCATGCTCGACGTGGATCATTTCAAGAAATTTAACGACCGCTACGGTCATCTGGCCGGGGACGACTGCCTGCGCCGGATCGCCGAGGCCCTCAAGACCGTGGTCGAACGGGCCCCCGATATCGTCGCCCGCTACGGCGGCGAAGAGTTTGTCGCCCTCCTCCCCAATACCAACAGCCGGGGCGCCGCCCTCCTGGCCGGGCGCATCCGCGAAGCGGTGCTCAGGATGTGCCTCTCCCACGCCGACTCGGAGACGTCCGAGTTTGTCACCATCAGCCTCGGCGTGGCCACGGCGACGGATCATCTCCTGACGGATGAAGGGGAGCTCGTCGCCCTGGCCGACCAGGCGCTGTACCAGGCCAAGACGAACGGCCGCAACCGCATCGAGGTCCTGACCGCCACCCTTTAAGGTCGCCAGGCTCCGGCGCCCCCTCCCCCCCGTGCCCGGGGGCGTCCTCCCGAGGAGATTCCATGCAACCGGCCACCATCGACAGCATCAACGCCATCCCCCTTCTGGTGACCCTCGGCATCCGCATCACCGCCTTCGGCCCCGACTTCGCCGAGATGGAGGCGACGGTGGACGAGCGTCACCTCAACTACTTCGGCAGCGCCCACGGCGGCCTCCTGGCCACCCTCGTCGATACCGCCTGCTTCTTCCCCGAACCCCTCCTCCCCGCCGGCCGCCAGGTGACGACCAGCCAGCTCACCGTCAACTACCTGCGCCCCGTATCCAGCGGCGACCGCCTGGTCGCCCGGTCGAAAATCCTCCACCTCGGACGGCGCACCGTCCACCTCGACGTCTCCGTCCGCAACCAGGACGGCGCCCTGGTCGTTCACGGCACCGCCACCCTCCTCGATGTCACACCGGCCCCCTGATAATCCAGAAGAAAAGCCCTTCGCCCTACCCGTCTCTTCTCCTTCAGCCCCCCTCCTGGTTCAGGAGGGGCTGGGGGTGGTCAGGTGTGATTGCCGGCAACCACCCCCCGACCCCCTCCTTAACAAAGGAGGGGGGGCTGTTTTATTCATCTTCGTCGCGTCGTCGCGTGAAACCAGCCCTTGACGTTGCTCCCCTCCTGGTTCAGGAGGGGCTGGGGGTGGTCAGGTTTACCAGCAACCACCCCCCGGCCCCCTCCTTAACAAAGGAGGGGGAGCTGTTTTATTCATCTTCGTCGCGTCGTCGCGTGAAACCTGCCCTTGACTATCGCTCTTTTGGCCATGGCCCTATGATAGCAAAAAACGATTGCACACGTGCAGGTCATCTGCTAAATTCGAGGCATGAATGAACAGTCAGCATCGCAAAACGCTACTGGCGTTATTCGCCCAGCCCGTCCCGGCCAATCTGGAATGGCGGCGCATCGAGGCCCTGTTTCTTGCCCTTGGCGCAGAAATGGTCGAAGGGGCCGGGTCACGAGTGGCTTTCGTGCTCCATGACCGGCGGGCCGACTTTCATCGTCCGCATCCCGGCAAGGAAGCAAAACGTTACCAAGTGCGGGCGGCGCGGGAATTTCTCGAAGCTGCAGGAGTCACCTTATGAGCAAACCCCTTACCTATAACGGCTACGCGGCGCACGTCGAGTTTGACGCCGAAGATCGGTTGTTTGTCGGCCGCATCGCCGGGATCATCGACATCGTCACCTTTCACGGTGAATCGGTGACGGAGCTGGAGCAGGCATTTCAGGCTGCCGTCGACGATTACCTCCTTATGTCCGAGAAACTCGGACGCAAACCGCAAAAACCCTGCTCCGGCAAGCTTATGCTGCGCATCCCCCCGGAAGTCCATGCGCACGCGGTGATGATGGCCGCGGCGCACGGCAAGAGTCTGAACCAGTGGGCAGCGGATGTGCTGGCCAAAGCGGAGTAGACAATCTGGAAAACTGGGGAGTGTCCCGAATTTCCTTCAGCCCCCCTCCTGGTTCAGGAGGGGCTGGGGGTGGTCAGGTTTACCGGCAACCACCCCCCGACCCCCTCCTTAACAAAGGAGGGGGAGCTGTTTTATTCATCTTCGCCGCGTCGTCGCGTGAAACCAGCCCATTGCCCTTTTGATTTGCAGGTTGTAATCTACCATCCGAAACCAGACCTTTTTCCTCACGCGACGCCGCAACGACGCAACGCTGTTGGGTCAAGGTCAAAACCAGGATTGTAGATTCTCGTTGCGTCGTCGCGTCGTCGCGTGAAACCGGATTTTGCAGTGCCTTGCGTTGCTTCTGAGTATTTGGGGCGATTCTCACGGCATGATCCATAACCAGAAACCCAGAATCTTTGCCTCACGCGACGCCGCAACGACGCAACGCTTTTGGGTCAAGGTCAAAACCAGGATTGTAGATTCTCGTTGCGTCGTCGCGTCGTCGCGTGAAACCGGATTTTGCAGTGCCTTGAGTTGCTTCTGAGTATTTGGGGCGATTCTCACGGCATGATCCATAACCAGAAACCCAGAATCTTTGCCTCACGCGACGCCGCAACGACGCAACGCTTTTGGGTCAAGGTCAAAACCAGGATTGTAGATTCTCGTTGCGTCGTCGCGTCGTCGCGTGAAACCGGCCTTTGAGCAGCATCATCGCCCGAGAGATTAAAGGCATTAAAAATCGCCCCTCTTCCCAGCAAATTTCTTGACCTCCCCTCCCTGAAGTCGTAAGGTCTACGGCAACATTAAAATATCTTTCACCCCGCCGAAAAGGCAAAGCCGGAGCGATCCGGCGACGCAATGCAACAGGTCCGTTTCGGCGGACGGCTGAGCTGTCGAAGGGGGTGGGTTGCCGGGGATGGCGAGGGATGCGGCACTCATCTACTTAATTGGAGGCGGGTGCTTTTTTTGTGGGGATTTTTTGCCCGAGGGGTTGGATGAAACACCTTCACGTCACCTGCGCCATCATCGAACGGGACGGGCTTGTCCTGGCCGCCCAGCGCAGCGCCGCCATGAGCCTGCCCCTCAAGTGGGAGTTTCCCGGGGGGAAGATCGATCCGGGGGAGACTCCCGAGGAGTGTTTGAGGCGGGAGCTTGTGGAGGAGATGGGGGTTCGCGTTCGCGTGGGGGAGAGTTTGCCGGCCAGCACTCATCGGTATCCGACTTTTACCGTGACGCTTTATCCGTTTGTTTGTTCCATTGAAGCGGGGGAGATTGTTCTTCACGAGCATGCTGCGGTGAGTTGGCTGCCGGTGGGGGAGTTGCGTACTCTTGATTGGGCTGAGGCGGATTTGCCGGTGATTGAGTCATACATAGCGGTGAGTGTTGGGGTTGGTGGAGCTGTATGCTGAGTGAAAGTTACCCGGAATCCCAATGGAAAAAACCGCTAAGTTCTAGAGCCGTAACGTTGCGGGATATTTTTAGGTCACCCTGGAAAAACGGACGGTATTTATATTGTCAGCTGTTGATGTCGCGACCCCTATGCATATCTGGTTATCCTCTGCGTTCGCAAGCCTCTAGTAAGGAGGGGAAATGAGCTCCCAGTCCAACCGATATTGGGGCATCGCCTTGCTTTCGACCTTAGTTTTTTGCGGCTGTATGCTTCCGCTAAATGCTCCAACAGGAGAAATTCCGATCGCGTTACTGCATAATTCATATTCCTGCGAAACTTCGGATGAGGAGGCTAAGCTTACCGTTATCTCAGATCAAAACACATACGAGGGGTTATGGCGTCGCATCAATCGGTCATCACTGATGCCGCCATCAATACCGGGAACAAATTTTAAACGGTATGTACTTGTCTTGGTTGAGTTGGGTCGCCGAAATAACGCTGGGTATGGGCTGATATTGAGTGCATCTGATGCAACAATTAATAGTGGGGAGGTGACTCTGCCTGTGACTGCAATCACCCCTCAGTCCGAAACTTTCACACCCCAGGTGATGGTTTCGCCTTGCTTATTGGTACAGATAAATCGACAAGGTGTCGACACTGTGAATGCTTTGGGTATAACCCGCCAAGTTGCCCCAAATTGAGCAAAATGCAGGGAGGGTCTCCGTTCCAGGAGGTCCTCTGGGGACACTCTATCTTGGAGTCTGGGGGACGCAGGGGATTCGTTGACTCAAAAAAGGGCCAGTGACTTATGAGCGACACAAGGGGAGTGCGCCGACGGGTGCATGAGAAATTATAACTCTATTTATTGACCCCAAAAATCGACCTATAAGGTCATTTGAGAGGTTGTTTTTGGCTCTTTTTTCCTGCTTTACAGGTAGTTGTCTTGGTCCGACCCCGAAATGCTCTTGTTTGTTCCATTGAATCGGGGGAGATTGTTCTTCACGAGCATGCTGCGGTGAGTTGGTTGCCTGCGGGGGAGTTGCATACTCTTGATTGGGCTGAGGCGGATTTGCCGGTTATCGAATCTTACATGGCGGTGAGTGTTGGGGTTGCTGGTGCGGTGGGTTAAGTGAAGGATCCTCGGAGTTTCAATGGAGTAACCGTTGGGTACTATAACCGCAACGATGCGGGATTTTTTCAGGTCACCGTGGAAAAACGATTGGGGGGTTTCATTTGAACGATCAACACGGTCAGAAGTTGAGACGTGACCCCTCCGAATGACCGCATTTTTTGGAGTGGAGAAGTTGTGTATACGGCATCGCGCCGAAAATCCCGCTATTATGTGGGTACATCTTGATATTGTTCGGCAAAAAAGGGGGTTCAAATGAAATACAATGCGTTTAAATCTATAGTTAATTCGATAAAACAACCGGTGGAGCTTCTGACGCCCTCCGTCTCTTTCTCCGTGAAAGGTAAACGGGTCGTCCCCTACATTGAACCAAACTTTTCAAAGGTCGAGTTTTCCAAGGAGAAGCCGTCCATTCTACTTGTTTCAGCCGTGGGCGCATCAGGGAAGACCACTACCGCATGCGCCCTTTCATTCGATACACAATTGCCGGTTCTGGACCTAGCCAAACACAAACCGGTCGGCGACAACACTCTCACTGGCATTCTGACCTCCGCTTACCCTATCGAGAAGGTAGGTGCCGTTCTGGAAGGTCTTCGCGCGGGAACCCACGGCATCATCATCGACGGCATCGACGAAGCGAGATCTAAGACAACAGAACAAGGATTTGAGGCGTTTCTCGACGATTTGATCGAGCGCTCTAAGGGGTCCGCTAGCACCGCAATCGTAGTTTTTGGTCGGAGCCAAGTCCTGCTTACCACTTGGTGCTACCTTGTGGATAAGGATGCTGATGTTGGCATGGTACAGATCGATCCGTTCGATCTGGATCAGGCCAAGAGTTATATCGACTCCTGCGCGATAGAGGGCGATACTGGTCAGCAAGAGAATTACGAACAAGCCCGCGACGGCGTCTTAACCAGGCTCAGTGCAGCCTTCCAACCTGCCGCAGCTATGGTTGAGAATACCTTTTTGTCTTTCATCGGTTACCCTCCGGTTCTTGATGCCATCGGAACACTGCTGCGAACAGAGCGTAATTACCATAGCATTCAACAAGCATTGAGTGATGGCACCGGCGGCCAGTTAGAAATTAACCTTCTCATTCGGATTTCTGATTACCTGTTAGATCGGGAACATAAAGAAAAGGCATTGCCCAATTTTATTAATCAGATCGTGACGGACGCTGGTGCATCCTATGGTGAGGCGTTACGGCAGTCTCTTTTTAGCAACGAGGAGCAGTGTGCGAGAATCTTATCACGGGCACTTTCCCGCCCATTTCCCCTCCGGGTTATTGAGGACAACGCGTTAAACGAACGGTATGAACAAGCAGTAGCAACATGGTGTCCCGAACACCCATTTCTTGACGACACCCGCGTACGCAACGTTGTATTCGCTGCGGTTGCGATCACGCGTTGTGCGCTCAGTAGCATCCCTGAATACCGAACACTTGCTCATGAATATACGAGCGCGATTCGACCAACTTACCACCTTCTTTACATAATGGCTGAGCTTGGTAAAGCACGCGAGATCAGTGTCCAGTGTTTCAATATGCTGATACAGTCATGCTCAGAATTTTTGGACCTTAACGTTGAAATCTCCATCAACATAGATGGAGAATCTTGGGAGGACCAAGATCAAGAAAATGACAAGACTGCCGAACTCACAATTGAAATAAAATTTCCAGAGAAAGAACAAGAACGTACCTTCATTTTTAAGGGAATTGTTGATAATGAAACTATTTCACTTGGTCCCTATCTTATAAACACAAGAGTGACACTTCCTTGTCATATCGATTTGTCGAGTACCCCGGCAGTCGAGGCGATTGGCGATTGTTCCATTTTTGCGCCAGTCGTGCGATTTGATACTCCTGACCTGATTATTCGAAGCGTCCCCAAACGAACGCAAGATGCCACAAAGGGGAATGCTGGATTGTTCATCAATGCTCGAAAGGCACAAGGCCACGCCGGTGCGGTTTCACTTGGAGCGGGGGATATCGAGATTCAGTGTGTCGAACATAGTCTTGTTCATCCCCTTGCAAAGTATGCTCGAAAAGTGGTGCCGGAGCTTGCCGACCCGACACTTCGAGAGAAATATCGGAGACTGCGAAGGATTTTCTCGGAATTTGCATCGCACAGTAAAGGTGGACTGGCAAAGTACCGGGATAAGATTGAGCACCAACGAGTCCTGCGAAACAGCATTGGTAAAGGTGTCCTTGATGCACTAGTCAAGGAGGGCGTCCTGCGGTCTGACTCGAAATTCTATTATGTTGATCCAGTTCAATTCGACGCCAAACTTGGGATTTCTTGGCATCAGCTTCGGCAGTACGAGTCGTCCAGTAGACTTGAGACGTTTCTGAAGGGAGTGTCTTAAAAAGAGGCCGAACAAGGGCATGGAGCTGCCATGCAGGAGCGTGCGGCGCATGCCTGGCTTAGACGGGGAGAAGAAATACATTGCCGATTGTAATGCGAAATTCGCGCACACGCCGGATGATAACCCGCTCACCGTGCTGTTCATGGGAATAGATGGCCAGCAGCAGGTAGGTGATCAGAGCTGAGAGAATTTGCATTAACAGGCCATGAGGGCTGCGTGCAATCAGCTGATAGACCCTGAGATTATGCTTCCACCAGCCGAAAAAGAACTCGATCGTCCAGCGCAGCTTTTAAATTAGAGTAGTAGTAATAGATGTTGGGGCTACACTTTTTACAAAATCAAAAAAGCAGGAAAATGTAGAATGTGTAGCCCTGACATCACTGTCCAGAACAAAAATCCTTCAAATCGGACGGCCTACGGTATATTTCGATGATTCCGTTCATAACCAGCACGGCGCTTCGGTGGTCCACGGCACTGCCACCTTGATCGATGTCACACTGACATTCTGCTTTATATAACGACAAATTGGAAAAACGATCTGGGTTGCGTCTGAACAATCAACATGGTCAGAAATTGAGTCGTGACCCCTTCGAATGACCCAGTACCAACGACGACCTTAGTAGAAGGTGTCAAGTTCGGAAATCTACCCCCGATTCTTGCCCAAAACCTTACATGGGAAAATAATCATGATCTGTCTACACCCGCATTGCCCAATGGGCCATGGTGCGGCAAATTGGGATCTCATTGTTGCCTCACCAGAGGCAAAAGTTCGCCCATCAGATCGATTAAATCTAATTATAGCCCTTAGTGGGTGTGGCCCATTGGGAGAGAACATAGAAACTATTCCAACTGAAATAGCCAACAGCGCTCCGTTTAAGCGAATTCTTGATTTATGCCCTTGCTTGTATGCACAGGTCCCGGATGTGGCTAGTGCGAGAGGAGTGGTCCACCTTTGTGAAGTGACGCTTGGTCAACGGATAGATTCGAATAATGTTTATGATGCTTTTAAAATTCAGCATCCCACTATGCCAACCATCCCGTTTCTTTATCCGCCAGCCAATCCAAGAGCGGGAGGAGGGGATATCATGGAAGCTTTATGTAGTGAGGTGTTAAGCAATCACGGAGTACAACACATGGAACTCGGGCCAGATAATTGGCCAATATGGTCATCAAAATCTCATCTTTCACTGAACTCTGGGCGCATGAATTCTTTGAAACTTTATGGAGATATTCTTATCCCGGCGGCCCCGCACAACATATTGATTTCCGTAAAAAGTGAAGCTGCAAGAGAACGTTTTGTTGTGTCAGGAAACCGGCTTGAATCAGTAGGTTTTGGTTTTTTTAATGATCCGAGTGAATTCTGGACTGTTAATAGGATTAATCTTCTTAAAAGGTGGGGGTTTATTGCTATTTATATGCCTGATGACATATTGCAGACATTGAATCAGGAATTACACACTAAAAATAGAACTAATTTTGCTATTAATATTAACGGCTTACCATTATATCGGCCTCTTAATGAGTTCGGACCTGATATGTTACGTGTAGCTGGCGAAATCTCCTGTGCATTATGAAGAGAGTGGTGTTATTGCTGTTTCGCGGTGAATGGGGTCGGGCGACCTGATAAACGCGGGTTCCTAACGACACTATAAATTACCCACTTTATGATCCTGATACCGATCAAATGCCGGCATCTTTAGGCCGGTTTTTTGTTGTTGATTGTCTGCCATTTTTCACCTCGGTCCTATGAATAAATGGGTCTTGACAATGTGGATTGTTTTGACATATTGTCACAAAAATTCCCAGAGGAGCTAAAAATGGAAGACGAAGCAGTTTGGATAGTTAAAAAGGTCGTTGGTATTCATGGGTACGATAAAGTGGCTGAAACTCTCGGTGTCTCCACCCGATCAGTGAGGCGTTGGGAGGCAGGAGAAACAGGTGTCTCTCGTAGCGAATTTCTGGTTCTGGAGCAGATGGCTTTGCAGTTTTTTGGCAAACACAAGCAACATAGCGACTTCACTTTTATTGATCTGTTTGCAGGAATCGGTGGGTTGCGAATGGCCTTCGAGGGGCATGGCGGCGAGTGTATTTTTACCAGCGAGTGGGATGAATACTGTCAGAAAACCTATCTTGCCAATTTCTGTGTTGATCATGAACTTGCCGGGGATATAAACGTAATTGTTGACGATGTTCGTAAACACATTCCGGTTGCTCCGGATTTATTGGTGGCGGGTTTCCCCTGCCAGCCTTTTTCGATTGCCGGAGTAAGTAAAAAAAATGCTCTAGGGCGCCCGCATGGATTCGCTTGCAAAGAACAGGGGAACCTCTTCTTCCACGTTGCGTCCTTCCTTGATGAACTGCGTCCTCCCGCCTTTTTACTCGAAAATGTTAAAAATCTTGAGCGACACGATAAGGGGAATACGTTTCGTGTAATCATGGATACCTTAACCAAGGACCTGGGATACAAGGTTGATTACAAGGTAATCGACGCCAAGGGTTTTGTTCCTCAGCATCGCGAAAGAATTTTTATAGTCGGTTTTGATGGTGATACCGGCTTTAATTGGGATGATTTCCGCCATCCAGGTCCCAAAGCAAAAACCCTTAAGGACATTCTTGAGCCGGAGAGCAAAGTCGACATGAAGTACATTCTGTCCGACAAACTCTGGCTTTATTTGCAGAACTATGCAGCCAAGCACAAGGCTGCGGGGAACGGTTTCGGTTTTGGTTTGGTTGGCAGAAATGATACGGCTCGGACACTCTCGGCCCGCTACTATAAAGATGGTAGCGAAATCCTTATTGATCGCGGCAAGGGGAAAAATCCAAGGAGATTGACCCCTCGTGAATGTGCAAGATTGATGGGCTTTCCTGATAGCTTTGTCATCCCGGTTTCCGATACAAGAGCTTATAAGCAGTTTGGCAACTCAGTAGTTTCACCCGTTGTTAATGAAGTGGCAAGGATCATGGCCCCGCATATTCTTGCTTTGAAAAGGGATCGTATTGATAAGTATGAGGTTGTTCTTTGCTCCACAGGAAACCCGGATTATGGGCAAACAACACCACAAAGTCCATATAGCAGGCGATGGGTTACCAGCCCTGAGGAAGCGGTGGATATCTGCAGAAAATACATAGAACACTGGAATCTTGGGAGTGGGAACTGGTGTGGTGAGTCGGGCAAGGTCATGCAATACGGTGCCCTTGTTGCCATGATTTCCTATAACGGAAGAATCTTGCCTGTTGAAACGCCAACCTTGGGTGCAAATGGCTGATGTTGTTGACCCGGCCACCCGAAGTCGGATGATGTCGGGTATACGGGGGAAAAATACCCGCCCGGAGATGCTGGTTCGTCGGCATCTCCATGCACGAGGGTTTCGGTATCGTCTTCATGTGAAAACTTTGCCAGGTAAGCCCGACATCGTCCTTCCTCGTTATCGCGCAGTAATCCTGATTCATGGCTGTTTCTGGCATGGGCATGACTGCCAATTATTTAAATGGCCCTCGACCCGCCAGGAATTTTGGTGCGCGAAGATAGGGCGCAACCGAAAGAAGGACGCCGAGACGCTCGTGGAACTTGAAGCGATCGGGTGGCGGGTGCTGTCAGTGTGGGAATGCGCGATCAAAGGTAGGCAGCGGCTTTCAGTTGAGGACTTAATTGAGAGAATTTCAAGTTGGATTGTTTCTGGCTCAAGCCAAGATGTTATAAGAGGTGGTTGATATGGCTCTCTCCGACCTGTCCGATTGGATGGATGAAAACACCGGACTAGACTGCGTGTGGTTTGTAAAAAGGCTTTCCGCCAACGACACTTTAGCCAACGAAACTCACCAAGCGGGCCCCTACATCCCTAGGGAATTCCTCTTCCGTGTTTTCCCCGAAATAAACCGGCCGGACGTAGAAAACCCCGATTGTCGATTTGTCCTCTCCATCGACTCTCACATGGATCGGCGGATCGTGCGGGCCATTTGGTACAATAAAAAACTTCACGGGACTGGAACCCGCAACGAGGCGCGCATCACTGGGTTCGGAGGTCGGGGCTCGGCCCTTCTCGACCCAGAAAACACTGGGGCGTTGGCTATCTTCGCATTCCTCGTCGATGAGCAAGGGGCTGCGTCGAAGTGCCGGGTCTGGGTCTGCCGAACAGAGATAGAGGAGAGTTTAGTCGAAGATCGCATTGGTCCAATTGACCCCGGCCAGTCGCGAATCTGGGCACCGAATCTCGAACGTACTGCCGATCTATACGGAACAGCGAAGAGAGTTAGAACGAGCTGCTATTTGCAGAGGGAGGAAATTCCCCTTCCATGGCTTGTGAACTTCCCGAGTGGTGCTGAAATCGTCAGCAAAACCATAGAATTCAAACCTGCGGGTGGAATGAATCCTGATACACGACTATTGGCCAGAAGAAAATGTGAATTCGAGATGTTTCGTAGTATCGAGGAAGCTATTGAACTCCCGAATGTGCTCAGGGGTTTCCTTACAATTGACGAGTTCTTAGCCCGCGCACAAACGATACTACAGCGCCGCAAGGCCCGCTCTGGTCGGTCCTTGGAGCTTCACGCACTCGAAATCTTTCTGGAGGAGGGGCTCGTCGAGAACGAGAACTTTACTCACCAGCCCGAGTCCGAACATGGCAAGCGCCCCGACTTTCTCTTCCCTTCTGCCGCTCTTTACAAAACGACTACCTTTCCTGCTAGTCAGCTTCGAATGCTGGCTGTGAAGACAACCTGCAAGGATCGCTGGCGTCAGATTATTAACGAAGCCGATCGGATCAAGGAGAAACACCTGCTGACCTTGCAAGAGGGTGTGTCTGTGGGACAGTTTCACGAAATGACCGAGGCTGGGGTAAGGCTCGTAGTGCCTGAGGCACTCAAGTCGAATTACAACAAAAAAATCCAACCCTATCTACAGTCGCTGGAGAGCTTTATAAGCGACATACGACTGCTCACTGGTAGGCTCCGGTGACGTTTAAAGGCTATTTGGGTCGGACCAAGCCAAGCCTCTGTAATTAAAAGATATTATCCACAAAAAACTACTCTTTCGACCCTTATAGGCCCATTTTTGATCCTAAAAATAGCCCTATAACCGCTTAATCCGAGAAGAAAGTGACGCATCTCAACGCAGTGATAGATAATTTTAAAGGGGCCTGTATGAAAAAATACCTCTGGATACTGCTGTTTATCTGTTGCTCCGCCTTGCCCGCCTGTTCCAACGATCCAGGGAGACAGCAAATTGAAATTGCGCAGTTCGAGGAAAAACAGAACAACAAAGAGCATGCTATAAAACTGTACGAAGAGGTGGTGAGTAAGTATGCCGGCTCGCCAAATGCAAAGCTTGCTCAGGAACGTTTGAACGCGCTGAAGGAGGACAAGTAAGTCAGGGCACACCTGCTTCGGAGTCGGACCTAACCATCCACCCGAATTCTAAACGCGCCGGACCTTCTCCTTCCCCTCAGGGACCCCTCATGGTCAGCCCCAAAACCCGATTTTTCCGGACCTTCAAAAAACACTTCTTCCTCCGCTTCCACATGACCCTCATCCTCCTCGCCACCGGCCTGAGCGGCCTCGCCGGAACGAAGATCCTCCTGTGGAGCGGGGTGGAGAACGTCCTCCTCCGCTACCCCCTCAACCTGACTGGCTGGGGAGCGTCTTCCGCATGACCTGGTTCCCTTTTGCCGTGGTGCTGGTCATCGCCACCCTCTGCGCCTGGCAGCTGCAGGTCCATTTTCCCGAGGCGGTGCGGCTAAGCGATCTCTTCTGAGTTTTCTGAGCAGGTTTGTTCTCAAGGCCCTGGGGTTGGTCGCCCACGGAGATGGACGAAGAGGAGCTCAGGTTCTGCAAGGGGAGGGTTTTAGAGTGAATCGCGCCAGATTTTAGGGGAATTAATCGGATCTTCGTCGCCAGCTTTTCGGGCTGCGTCTGGACATCCGGGTCAGGCTTCCAAGATGTCAAGATTGGAAATGGTTGCGGGGGATGGGGCCCCCACCGGGGTCGAATTCAGCATTTAAACATTCTGTTGAAACCCGGCCGAACCTCTTCCCCATCCCCTCTTTTCCGACTTGACTTCGAAGCTATCGAAACGTACAATTTGTACGGCTGGTATTTTACCCAGGCCATGAATCGCAGGCGGCTGGCGCCTGCTGGAATTGGACGGAAGCCAAACCCAAACCGTTGGAGCCCCTCATGACCACCTTGACTGCATCTGATGCCCGCGAGCATTTTGCCGACCTGCTTGAGAAGGCCCGGCACACCGGGGAGCGGACCATCATCACCCGTCGCGGGCGCAAACTGGCGGCGGTGGTACCTGTCGAAGACCTGGAGCTACTGGAAGAGCTGGAGGACCGCGTCGATCTGGCGGCGGTCCGGGAAGCCTTGAAGGAACGCGACAAGGCCGTCTCCTATGAGGAATTCCGGAAGACCCTCGGACTCGGGGAAAAGTGATCCGTGTTCGAAATCAGAATCCTCCCCGCGGCTCAAAAGAGCCTCATCAAGCTATCCCGGGCCGACCGTCGCCTCGTCCTTGCCATCGACAGCGCCATCCGTGCCCTCGCCGAAAATCCCCGCCCAGCCGGCTGTAAGCAGCTTGCCGGTTCCAAAGAACCGCCTCTGTACCGCATCCGGGTGGGTAATTACCGGATCATTTACGAGGTCCATGATGATGTTGTTCTGGTTTCGGTCATCCACGTTGGGCACCGGAAGGATATCTATCGCGTACTCAAGTGAGGGCTCCCGGAGCAGGGGGATGCCCATAAGTTCATAAGTTGCGAGGGTCAATCCCAACCATGGTGTGCTCTCAGTGCTGAACAAACAGGTTTCCAAAAGACTCTGGGATTACCTGGGTGAACATCCCGAACAGGTATTTGTTCTCAAGGCCCTGGGCCTGGTCGCCCTCATCAATATTTTCAGGGATGTTTTCTACCTCTGGTGGTTTACCATCCTCCTCTTCTCGCCGGTATTCATCTGGCAACTTACAGGACCGCAGGCGCTACGCCCTGCACCCGCCTGACTTTCTTTTTATCCCGCCGAAAAGAAAGTCAGCAAAGAAAACGGCGGCCATGGCATGGAGCATTTCTGGCGCGTGGTTTTCTGTCGTGTCAATTATCCGGGTTCAGGGGAGTAACGGGGTGCTTTTCTACCCCCGGTGACTTCCGGGAGCCCGGCAGTGGAAATAAGGGAAACTCCCCATGTTTTAGCTGAAACATGGGATTTATTCTGTTGATCGTTCCTCAATATGGGTACGATTGAAGCTAAACACACCGGGGCTAATGCTGCGGGGATCAGACCAAAATAACGGCCTTGGATCTCACTCCCTCACCCGCTTACCCGCCACCTTGTACACCGTCAGATTCTCCCGCTTTCCCACCGCCACGACGATGACCACCACCCGGCTGTTATCTACCTGATAAACCAGCCGATAGCCGGCATTTTTCAGTTTGATCTTATAGCAGTCGGCCATTCCCTTGAGCCGGGAAGATTCGACACACGGCCGGACCAGGCGCTCGGCAAGCTTCTTCTTGAACTGTTCACGGATCGTCCCATCGAGCTTCTTCCACTCCTTCAGCGCCGATTCCTTGAATTCGAGGTTAAAGGTCATCGAGGGAAACCGGCACAGTCGGTTCACTCTCCCGCTCTTTGACGATGCGGGAGAGCTCGTAGTCTTCGAGCTTTTCCATGAGGGCCTCGAAAGCCTCGGCGGGGACGAGATAGGCGCTGGGTTTATTGTGGTTCAGAATCGCGACGGGGGTCCCCTCTGCTTCATGGATGATTCGAGAAGGATTTTTCTTCAGGTCGCTGATACTGACGGAGGCGCGGGCATAAAGACGTTCCATTTTTAAGACCTCTTTTGAGTGCTGTATGTAGTGCTAAATATAGGTCATATTTTCGCAGATAGCAAGGCCCCTCTCTGCCGGGGGAAGGCCCCCCCGGGTCAGGAGAGATGTCGCCTCTCCCTGAGTCATCCTGAAAAAGCCCTCAGCAGCCTCCAGTACCATTTCACCCACCCGCCAGACCGGCAGCCGCCTCGGGCTGACCGCCACCACGCCAACCGTCGAACACCGCATCGCCGGCCCCAGGCCCCCAGGCCGTCAAGATGCGACGGCCGGGGAGATTCCGGTGACCCTAAGACTTGGCAAATGCTTTCTGAAAAGCGTCGATCTGCCTTTCCAGGTCATCAAGTGAGGATTTCAGCGGTGTTGCCTCCTTGTTCCTGGCCTGTTTGATTGCTTCGCCAAGGGTCGACATGAACAATTGAAGATCGGCATTGGGAATTCCATTCTGCTGAAACAATGCCGTGTTTTTTGAAAAAAAGGTCACCACCTCTTTCAATTCCGAGAGCACATTGGAAAAATTCTTCTTTTCCAAGGACTCCTGTGCCTCCTCTCCGATATACTTTTTTAACGTTTGAATGACCGGATGAACCTTGTAGTCGAAATGCCCCATGATTTCGAACAACAGAACCTGCATTGCAATAAAGCTTTTTTCAGATTTCTCCTCATGTTCGGATTCAAGAAACTGGCCGAGGGCAGTGATCGACGCAATGAATCGGTCATGCAGGTCGGCGGGCACCTGCTTCTCGAACGATCGGTAAACGTCAGCATACATCTTTTGTATTTCGCTTAAGGTCGCACGCGCCTCAGTCCATTGACCTCCCTCGAAGTGTTCTTCCAGCTCAGAGACTTCTTCGAGAATCGCTGTGAGATTTTGG
This sequence comes from Desulfuromonas soudanensis, assembly GCF_001278055.1. Lineage (NCBI taxonomy): Bacteria > Pseudomonadati > Thermodesulfobacteriota > Desulfuromonadia > Desulfuromonadales > Desulfuromonadaceae > Desulfuromonas > Desulfuromonas soudanensis. Next base: position 621,215 of record NZ_CP010802.1, read on the forward strand.
GGCGGTGCAGGCTTGGCATAGGAAACCGCCGCCAGCAGAAGAAAACAGACTGTCGCGGCCATCCTTGGAAAAATCTTCACCATGATATTCACCTCTCTGTGTTGTTGGGGGCATTCTCGTTTCGAATAGGGGCCGATTGAACCCGAACATGCCGGGGCGAAAGCGCCTGCATCACGTCATTCGGGGGGTGCGGTCGGTCAGGGTGTGGTAGGCAAGGAGGAACATCGCCGCGTTCCACGACTGTCCGGCCATCCCCATGGGGGCGCCGCTCGTGCCGTGGAACCACTCGTTGAACTCCCAGTCGTTGACCTGATTGGCCAGGGCGAGTACTTCCAGCTCCTCCCAGGCCTCCTCCCTTTTCCCCAGCCGGTCGAGGGCGAGAATCCAGAAGGCGCCGGCGAAGGGCCAGCTGCCGCCGTTGTGGTACTGCCAGGGGAGATTCTGCTCGTGGCGCAGCATGTAGGGGCGCCAGTGGGGATCGCCCGGTTCGATGGGGGTCCCGACGACGCGCAGGGGATAGGGGCGGTGGGCGCCCCCTTCGATCACGGCCGAAACGATCCGTTCGCCGTGGGAGGGGTCGGCCAGGCCGGTGAGGAGGGCGAGGGTGTTGGCGAGGAGATCGGCCTCCAGCCCCCAGGAGGTGAAATTGACGAAGCTCAGGAAGAAGGGGGAGGGGGGCATCCCCTCGCGGATGTTATCCGTCATCCGCCGCATCCGCTGGGACGTCGGGAGCGTCTCGGCGAAGGGGTAGAAGAGCTCGCCGGCGCTCTGGCGGGTCTGTCCGGCCCCGGCGAGTCCGTAGAGCTCCTTGACCCGGAACCAGAGGGCGTTGGTGTAGAGGACAAAGCCGGAGCGGGGCATGATGTCGGCCCAGTCGCTGGCTTCGTTCTGCTGCAGCAGCCCCCAGGCGGGGTGCTCCTGGCAGGCAAGCCAGCGGAGGCTCCCTTCGATCTGCGGCGCGAGCTGTGCGCCGAGATCGCTCCCCGGCACCCGTTCGTCGAAGCTGTGAAGGGCGATGAGCCACCAGAGGGTGGCGTCGATGCAGCCGGTGTACCAGAAATCGACCTCCCCCGAATCGGGGCGGACGAAGTTGGCGATCTGTCCGTTGGCCGCCTGCCTCCGTCCGAGGGTCAACAGCCCGGCGCGGGCGCAGGAGATCAGATCGGGCTCCTTCGAGGCGGCCATGCCGAGGGCGCAGATGGCGGCGTCGCGGCCGAAGATGGTGTCGTAGTTGCGGGCGCGGGCCGACTCGGTCCGGCTGGCCGCCAGGATGCCGGCCGGCGTCGCATTGCGGCGCAAAAGGGTCAGGGCCTGGAGGTAGCAGGCGTCGATGAGCGGCCGGTCCAGGGAGGGCGCGCGAAGTGTCTGATTCATGAACGGTTTTCTCCGTCTCGGTTTGCCGCCTAAGGTACAGGGAAACGGAGTCCGGCACAAGTGCGACGTCGCGGGGCGTTTCAATCCTCCCCCCTTTTCGCGTTCACTCCGCCGGCAAAACCCTCTTCTCCTTTTGGGTTATCGTCGGGCGGGTTTCCCGCAGGGTAAAGTAATCCTGCGGCGTATTGATATTGCGGAAGGAGAGCCCCTCGGGATCGAAACGCATCCATTCTTCGGCGGGGAGTTCTGTGACCCTGACGGCGGAAAAAAAGTCGACAATACGTCGTCCATCCTTCTGCAGCACGGCTTCCATGGCGGGAAGGCAGGCTTTGCCGTAGCAGGCGTGAAGCGGTTCGAGGCCGTGGTGACTGCGGGGAATGTGCACGTCGGCCGCATGATTTTCCAGGCAGAGATGCCGGATCAGTTCCGGAACGAGAAAAGGCATGTCGCAGGCGGCGACAAAGATCCGGGGCTCCGTGGCGTGATGGAGGCCGGCATGAATCCCCGCCAGGGCTCCCTTGCCGCGATGGAGGTCGGGGACCTTGCGGCAGGGGATGTCGGTGTAGAGCGTCGGGGAATTGGTGACGATCAAAACCTCTTCGAAGAGGCTCGCCATGAGCTGATAGCTGCGCTCGATAAAGCGTTCGCCGTCGAGGGGGAGGAGCGATTTGTCGCTCCCCATGCGGCGGCTTTCCCCGCCGGCCAGGATGATTCCGGTGGTCGCCGGAATCAGGCCGGCGGAGTTCGGCAGCGTGAGCTGTATCGGATGGGTGTAAACCTCGAAGCGCTCGCCGCGCAGGTAGCCGATGAGGGTGATTCCGGCCTGGCGGGCGACCCTGACCGCCGCTTCGGTGGCCGAGGTCCGGGAGGCGATCAGGCCGATGCCGAGACGGGCCGCCTTGGCGACCATTTCCGTGGAGATGCGTCCGGAACTGACCAGCATGCAGCCGCTGAGGTCGATCCCTTTGCACAACGCCTCCCCGGCGATCCGGTCGAGAGTGTTGTGCCGGCCGAGATCTTCGGCGTGCAGCAGCAGCCGGCCGGCGGTATTGCCGACCGCGGCGGAATGGACCCCCCCATGGCGGCCGTAGAGTTCGGTCTTTTCCGCCAGGAGCCGCATGAGGTCGAAAACTCCCGCGGCGGGATAGTGTCTTCTTTCCAGCGGCGGACGATCTTCCGGCAGATCGAGATGGAAGCTGATGCCGGTGCCGCAGCCGGAGGTCAGGGTCGGGCGCAGATTATGCGGAACCTCGCCGCGGATCTGCACCCGTGCAGCCCCCTGTTCGCTGCAGACTCCGAGGCAGCGGATATCGTCGAGGGAGGCGATGATCCCCTGCAGGCGCAGAAACCCCACCACGAGAAAGTTGAGCTGGTGGGGCGAGGCGATCAGGGTGGCCAGAAGCCGGTTGTTGATGGTCAGTTGCAGCGGATACTCGGCGACCAGGGGGCGGACGGCCGGCAGGAGCTTTCCCCTTTCATAGCGGTGGATGATCAACGGCTGCTCTTCGCTCATCCCTTCTTCTCCTTCAGTTCCCCGGAGTCTCTTTTTTGCCGCGGCAAAACCCTTCTCTGGCGGCCATCAGGTCGAGGTGCAGGGTGGCGACATCCTCCACCTCCAGGGGGAGGTCCTCGCTGCCTTCACGACTGTTGACGACTTTGAGATAGCCGCTGCACTTGCGGCAGACGTCGACCCGACAGCCGGATTCGCCTTCTGCCGTAAAATAGGCCAGGGTTTCGTGGTCGGTGTTGCCGCAGTGGATACAGGTCAGGCGCTTGAAGGCCCAGTGGTTGCCGCAAAGGCCGCACTGCAGGCGCTTTTTCCCCTCCTCGCCGCTGAGTTCGGCGATGGACGGCAGCCCTCCGCAGATCGGACAGTAGCCGTGATCCCAACCCTGGACCGCACTTTCGAGCCCCTGGTGGCGACAGCGCTCCAGCGCCGCGCCGAGGGCGGTGGTCAGGGAGTATTCGAGGAGAGCCGGCTGGACCTGAAGTCTCTCGGCCGTTCTGGCCAGCGGTTCGCGGTCGCGCTCGAAAACGGCGCGCAGCAGTTTCGGCAGATCGAGGCCGCCAGCCGCCAGGGCGGTTTGCAGGGACGCAAGCTCCTCCTGCCCCTGCTGACCGTGGTCGCGCAGGACCTGCAGCAGGTCGGCGAAAAAGCGTTGCGCCGCAGGCGCATCGATCCGCAGCATCTCGCCGCGCAGGAGGGGGAACCCCTGTTCCTGCCGGGATTTTGCGTCCTTGAGGTCGGCCTCGACGGCCAAAAAGGGGGGGGCGTCGGCGAAGAGTTGGTAGAGTCGCGTGTAAAAGCGGCAGACAGCGGTCAGCGCCGGTTTTGCTGCGGCTAAATTCTCGAGGCGTTGGAGGCGTTTCTGCAGCATCGTATTCTCCTTAAAGTCAACCCGGGGCTGAGGCCCAGGGTCAACGGTTGAAGGAACCTCGGGACCGGTGTCAATCCCCAGGCAGGTGCGGGCGGTGCACCTCGGGGACGGTTCCCGAAAGACTTTCGAGGAACGCGACCAGGGCCGCCTGTTCCTCGGGGGAAAAATCAGGGGATTTGAGCTGTCTGCTCTTCTGTGCGTCATGTCCCCCGCCGCGGCTGAAAAAGGCGACCACGTCCTTCAGGGTATTCATGCTGCCGTTATGCATGTAGGGGGCGGTCTGCGCCACCTGGTGCAGGGGCGGGGTGCGAAAAGACCCCATGTCCGACGGCTCTTTACTCACCCCATAACGCCCAGGATCCCGCGGCAGCATCGGCAGCCCTTTCTCGGCGAGAACAAATCGTCGGGTGGCGCGCTGCTGCCAATCTTCCTGCAGGTCGCTCCTTTCGGCGACGCCGAGGTTGTGAAATTGCTCGTCGCTGAGCATCGCCCCGGCGTGACATTGGCTGCATCCGCCACGCGGACCAAAAAAGATTTCCATCCCCTGGCGCGCCTGCCGGCTGAGAAGCTGCGGCTCCCCTTTCAGGTAGCGCTCGAAGGGACTGTCGAGAGAGGTCAGGGTCTGCTCAAAGGCGGCCAGGGCCGAGAGAATCAGTTCCTTGCTGATCTCGGCGGAATATGCCTTTTCAAAGGCCTCCCGGTATTCAGGGATCTCCGCCAGTTTGGCGACGATATAGGGGAGGTTGCTGTTCATTTCGAAGGGAGTCTCGATCGGTTCGGCGGCCTGATGAGCCAGGCTGTCACTGCGCCCATCCCAGAAAAAGGTTTTCAGGTAGGCGGCGTTGAGCAGGGTCGGCGTGTTGCGCCAGTGTTTGGTGGTCGGATACGCCCCCGAAATGTCGCGGCCATCGGCAAAGGCCTGATCCGGAAGATGGCAGACGGCGCAGCTCATGGTGCCGTCCCCGGAGAGCCGCCGGTCGAAAAAGAGCCTGTGACCGAGCTCGATTTTGGCCGTGCTCTGGAGCTCGATCGGGGCCAGGGGGGCAGGGAGTACGATGCCCAGTTGCGCCCAGGTCCGGGTCCCGAACAAGAGGAGGACCAGGAGGCCGAGCTGACAGAGCCTCCGGCTGTAGCCGAGGCCTTTCAAGGGGGGCAGGGTCATGGTTTTGCCGCCTCGGTAAGGGCCTGATCGATCAATGTGCGAAACATCTTGATCGGTCGTTCGCCAACCAGCACCCGGCCGTTAATGACGAAGGTCGGGGTCTGGAAAAAATCGAGCCTGCGCGCCAGGGCAAAATCGGCCTCGACCCGCGGCAGGTATTTCTGCCCGTCCAGCTCCCGCCGGAAACGCGGCACATCCAGTCCCAGTTCTTGCGCATAGCCGAGCAGGCTGTCGCGGTCGAGTTGTTTGCGCTCAAGCATCAGATCGTGCATCTCCCAGAACTTCCCCTGGGCGCCCGCCGCCTCGGCCGCCTGCGCTGCCAGCGCGGAAAAGTCGCGGTAACGGTAGGGGTAATGTTTGATCACCAGCTTGAGCTTTCCTTTGTATTCCTCCATCAGTTGCTGGACGATCGGACCGACCGCCTGACAGTGGGGTCACTGAAAGTCGATAAACTCCACCATCACCACCGGCGCATCGTTTGCACCCCGCGCCGGGGAATCCCCCAGGGGGACTTCCTTCAGCGTCCCCGCCAGCGCCGGGAGGGTAAAGTTGAGCAGCAGGACGAGGACGATCAATGATCGCAGCAAGCGCAGCTCCTTTTTTCAGGTCGATCGGTTTGTCAACGGCGGCGCGACCGGTCCACGGCGGGGTCGCCCCCGAGCGGTCCCTAACCCTTAACGATTTTCTGATACCACTTGCTGGCGTGTTTTTTGGCCCAGCCTTTTGTCACTCTCCCCCAGAGCATCCCTTCGAGGGTTCCCGGATTGCCGATGGTGGCGAGGTAAACATGAACCACCATGCCGACCATGAAGAGGGTGAAGAAAAGACCGTGCAGCATCAGGGCAAACTGGGTCAGTCCGCGGCCGTAGGCGGTCGGATCCCAGATGATCAGGCCGGTGGCGCCCATGACCAGCGCGGCGATTATGGCGAAAATTCCGAACAGCTTCTGCCCGGCGTTGAACTTGTCCTGGGGTATCTCCTGGCGCTGGCGGGACAGATAACCGCCGAATTTGGCAATCCAGCGGCGATCATCGGCATCGAAGTGGATGGTATCGCCGGCATGGCGCAGGAAAAGGAGGAGGGAGGCGAAGAAAAAGACGGGACCGGCCCATTTGTGAACCAGTATCCCCTGCTGCGGGCTGCCGAAGAGGGTGAAATAGCCGAAAAAGGTGTGGGCAAAGAGGCCGAGGCCGGAAAGGAGAAGGAGGAAAAAAGAGATGGCGACCACCCAGTGGACAATACGGTCGGTGGCGTTAAAGCGATCGATGTATCTTGACATGATCATTCACCTCCCTTGTTTTCGAGGTCATCCGAATCTTCAACCTGTTTCGGCCCGACGGTCACATAGTGCAGGGCCGCGACGCCGATGGCCCCCCAGAAGCCGAGAATGCCGAGGGGTTTGACGACATCCTTCCAGAAGAAGATCGAGGCGGGAATCGCCGGGTTTTTGGGGAGCTGGTAGGTCCCCGGCTGGTCGTCAAGGACATAGAGGACCCCGAGACCTCCGAGATCCTGCTCGCCGTAGAGCTTTTTCCCGGCGCCCCTGGCGGCGGCGATGAGTTCATCGCGGTCGCCGAATTTGAGCGTTTGCGTCGGGCAGGCCTTGACGCAGGCCGGGAGGAGGCCGTTTTGTATCCGGTCACTGCAGGCGTGGCACTTGGTGACCTTCTTTTTTTCATCGTAGCGGGGGACATCGAAGGGGCAGCCGTTGACGCAGTAGTGGCATTCGATGCACTTCTCCTGATTGTAGGCGACCAGCCCCTCTTTGGTGTGATAGAGGGCCCCAGCCGAGGGGCACACCTTGACGCAGCCGGCATCGGCGCAGTGCATGCAGCGTCGATTGATGAAGAGCCAGCGCAGGTCCTCCCCCTCCTCCTGCTGTTCGATAAAATGGATCTTGTTGTAGAGTTGGGGGGTCAGATCCGGGGGGTTTTCATAGCTTCCGGAATTGACAGAGGCTTCGGCATCCAGTTTGTTCCATTGTTTGCAGGCGACCTGGCAGCTGCGGCAGGCGGTGCAAAGGGTGGTATCGATCAGAAATGCTTTCCGTTTCATAGCGTCCTCACCCCTCCAGTTTTTCGACGTTGACCATGAACGCCTTGGTTTCAGGGATCATGGTGTTGGCGTCGCCGGCGGTCGGGGTCAGCAGATTGGCGCTGTCGCCGACGTTCGGAGTGTTCCAGCCGTAGCACCAGGGGAGACCGACCTGATGGATGGTCGTTCCCTGGACCTTGAAGGGGCGGAACCGCTTGGTCACAACGGCGACCGCCTCGACGCTGCCGCGTCCCGAACTGACCCTGACCATTTCACCCTGGGCGATATTGCGGTCCTTGGCCAGCTCAGGGCTCATCTCCACAAAGAGATGGGGCTGCATCTCCAGCAGCCAGGGGGTGTTGCGGGTCATGATTCCGGTCTGCCAGTGCTCCGTCACGCGATAGGTGGTGGCGACAAAAGGATAACGCTGGTCGCAGGAGAAGAAGACATCTTCGGGGAGCTTCTCTTCCCCTTCGTAGAAGAGCTTCATCGCCGGATTGTTCTTGGTTCCGGAGAGGGGGTTCTTCTCGATCGGGCACTCCAGGGGTTCGTAGTGCTCGGGGAAGGGGCCTTCCTTCATCCCGGCGGCAAAGATCGAGGCCACGCCGTCAGGGAGCATGATGAACGATTTCTTCGTCCCTTCCTGGGAGAGCGGTTTCCAGCCGCCATCGGGGACATCCCCTTTCCATTTCCCCCCGTCCCACCAGATGACCGGTTTCTCCTTGTCCCAGGGGATTCCGTCGGCGTTGACCGAGGCGCGGTTGTAGAGGATGCGCCGGTTGACCGGCCAGCACCAGGACCATTGGGGATAGAGACCGATGCCGCTCGGGTCGCTGTGGCTGCGGCGGGCCATGTTGTTGCCGTCGGCGTTGTAGCTGTTGCAATAGAGCCAGTTCCCCGAGGAGGTCGAGCCGTCGTTCTGCAAGAAGGCAAAGGAGGGGACCGGATCCCCCTTTTTGAACTGTTTGCCGTTGACCTCCTTGTCGACCAGGAAATAGCCGTTGATCTCCTTGGCGACGGCGTGGACATCGATTTTGCCGACCTTGCCGTTCAGGAGTTTGAAGCCGTAATCCCAGCTCAGTTTCAGAATCGGCGCGGGAAAGGCTCCTCCCTGGGCGGCATAGCGCGCCCGGACCCGGTGCTGCAGTTCGTTCATCAGTTCCGAGTCGGGAAGGCTGTTGCCGAACGGTTCGACCGCCTTGTAGCGCCATTGGGCCCAGCGCCCCGAGTTGGTGATGCTCCCCTCCTTTTCAAAGGAGGCCGCCACCGGCAGGAAGAAGACCTCGGTATCGATCTTGGCCGGGTCCATCCGCGGACCTTTCCAGAAGGAGGCCGTTTCGTTGTCGAAGAGATTGACGGCGACCATCCAGTCGAGCTTGGACAGCGCCTCGCGGACTTTGTTGGCGTTGCTGCCGCTGCAGGCCGGGTTTTGTCCCCAGGCGAAGAAGCCCTTGATCTTTTCCCGGAACATCTGATCGAAGAGCATGAGCCACGAAGCGTTCTGCCCTTCGTCGAGTTTCGGCAGCAGCTGGTAGCCGAATTCGTCCTCGGCGGTCAGGGTCTGGTCGAAGTGGGCGCGCAGCAGGGAGGTGATGTACTTGCTGCGGTTCCCCCACCAGTTGGCGCTCTGGGGGTCCGTGGTGGTCGGGGTGGTCTTTTCGATGTAGGTGGACAGATCCTTGAGGCCGGCGTGGGGCGTCGGCAGGTATCCGGGGAGGATATGAAAAAGGAGGCAGTGGTCCGTGGACCCCTGAACATTCGATTCGCCGCGCAGGGCGTTGACCCCGCCCCCGGCGACGCCGATGTTGCCGAGGAGGAGCTGGATGATCGCCATGGTGCGGATATTCTGGGTGCCGACGGTGTGCTGGGTCCAGCCCATGGCATACATGATGGTCGCCGCCTTCCCCGGCTGGCCTGACGCCCCGTAAATTCCGTAGATTTCTTCAAGTTTTTCGACCGGGGTGCCGGTAATGTCCGACACCACTTCGGGGGTGTAGCGCGCGAACTGTGTTTTGAGAAGCTGGAAGACGCAGTTCGGATCCTGCATGCTGAGATCCGTTTTGGGAATGCCGTTTTCGTCGCGCTGAAAGCCCCAGGTCGCCTTGTCGTAGCTGCGTTTGTCGAGGTTGTAGCCGGAGAAAAGACCGTCGAGCTCACCCGGCATCTGGAAGAGGGGATCGACGAGGAAGGTCGCGTTGGTGTGCAGCTGCAGATATTCCCTGTGACCCAGCTCGTTGTCGAGGATGTACTTGATCATTCCGCCGAGAAAGGCGATGTCGGTGCCGCTGCGCAACGGCGCGTAAACATCGGCCTTGGAACTGGTGCGGGTGAAGCGCGGATCGACGCTCAGGACCTTGGCGCCGTGCTCTTTGGCTTCGAGGACGTATCGGAACGAAACGGGGTGGTTCTCGGCGGGATTGGCGCCCATGATCAGAATGACATCGGCGTTGCGGATATCGATCCAGTGGTTGGTCATGGCGCCGCGGCCGAAGGTGGCTGCCAAACTGGCAACCGTCGCGGAGTGTCATATTCGGGCCTGGTGTTCGATATAGACCAGGCCCCAGCTGCGCAGCATCTTCTGCAGCAGGTAGCATTCCTCGTTGTCCAGCGCCGCACTGCCGACGGAGGCGATGGCATCGGTGCGGTTGACGACCTGACCCTTGGCGTTTTGTTCCCTAAAGGAGGCGTCACGGGTTGCCTTGACCCGATCGGCAATCTGATCGAGGGCCCAGTCCCAGGAGACCTTCTGCCACTCCCTGGAGCCTTTGGCGCGGTACATCGGCTCGGTGATGCGTTGTTTGTTGTCGCGCAACTGGAAGACCGCCGCCCCCTTGCTGCACAGGGTGCCGCGGTTGATCGGGTGATCCGGATCCCCTTCGGTGTTGATCACCTCGTCGCCCCGGGAATGAACAATCAGCCCGCAGCCGACAGCGCAATAGGGGCAGATGGTGGTGGTCTCCCTGGCGTACTGGATCGCCAGGGGGAGAGCTGCTTCGGCTTCCGCCGCCTCCAGGCCGATGCCGAGAATCGATCCGGCGACGACGCTCCCTGAAACCTTGAAAAAACCCCGTCTGTTCAGTTGCATGCGAATGACCTCCTTTGCTTCGACAACATACTAGAACATCTTTATATTTTACTTTAGGAGTGGTGCATTAGTCAGGATGAACATATCGCATCTAACTAAAAATTCAAATAAAAAAAATATACCATTGTTTTTGTGATATGGGGATCCGCGGCAACGCCCCTCCTCCCGCCGCGGGCAGCCCTCTCCCTTCTCCCCTCTTCCTTCTTCCTTGAACTTGAGGATCTCCCCAGTCCTGTATACTTAAGGGACTGAATTAAACCAGAGGGGCGTCTGCTGCCAGGGAAAAGAGTTGCCGGCGCCGGCCAGCGAAGAAACGGATGTGACCATGACCGACGGAAGACGCAGGGTCGTTATCGAAAACATGGCTCCCCAGGTCGAGGGGGGGCGCTTTCCCGCCAAGCGGGCGGTGGGGGAGGTCCTGACGGTGACGGCCGACATCTTCGTCGACGGTCACGACGCCCTCCAGGCGCTGGTCCTTCACCGCCTCGCCGGCGCGGAGGAAGTCGCGGAAACGAGGATGAGCCCGGGGCTCAACGACAGCTGGAGCGCCGAGATCCCCGTCGCCGAGCTGCACGACATCTACTTCACCGTCGAGGCCTGGGTCGATCACTTCGCCTCCTGGCGGCAGCTCCTCGAAAAGAAGATCGCCTCCGGGCAGGATGTCGCGGTGGAACTCCTCGACGGCGCGGCCCTGGTGTGCAAAGCCGCCGAGCGGGCGGCGGCAGAAGGCGTTGAAGATGACGCCGGGGCGCTGCAGCGCTTTGCCGCCGTGCTGGAGGAGGGTGGAGACGGGGGAGCTCAGGCGGCCGCCGAGCCGCTCCTGGCGCTTCTCATGGGGAGGCACGCCGACCGCACCCTGGCCAGCCGCTTCCCCGAGGAATTCTACGTCCACGTCGAGCCGCCGCTGGCTGCCTTCAGCGCCTGGTACGAACTCTTCCCCCGCTCGGCGGGTCCCCCCGGGCGCCATGGCACCCTCAGGGACGTCATCGCCCAGCTCCCGCGCGTCGCCGCCATGGGGTTCGACATCCTCTACCTGCCGCCGATCCATCCCATCGGCGAGACGTTCCGCAAGGGGGCGAACAACACCCCGGGGACCGGCAGCGGCGAGGTGGGGAGCCCCTGGGCCATCGGCTCGTCGGCCGGCGGGCATACGGCCATCCACCCCGAGCTCGGGACCTTCGAGGACTTTGCCGCCCTGATTGCGGCGGCGCAGAAGGCGAAACTCGAGATCGCCCTCGACATCGCCTTCCAGTGCTCCCCGGATCACCCCTGGGTGAGGGAGCACCCGGAATGGTTCCGCATCCGCGCCGACGGCTCCATCCAGTACGCGGAGAATCCCCCCAAAAAGTACCAGGACATCTACCCCTTCGACTTCGAATGCCCGGAGTGGGAATCCCTCTGGGAGGCGCTGCGGGATGTCTTTCTCTTCTGGGTCGGACAGGGGGTGCGCATCTTCCGGGTGGACAATCCGCACACCAAGCCGATCGCCTTCTGGACCTGGTGCCTGGCCGAGGTGCGCAAGTCCTCTCCCGAGGCGATCTTCCTCGCCGAGGCCTTCACCCGGCCGAAGGTCATGTACCGGCTGGCCAAGGCCGGTTTTACCCAGTCCTACACCTATTTCACCTGGCGCAATTCCAAGGAGGAGCTCACCCGGTACATGACCGGCCTGGTGCACAGCGCTCCCAGGGACTTCTTCCGCCCCAACTTCTGGCCGAACACCCCCGACATCCTCCCCGAATACCTGCAGTACGGCGGCCGGCCGGCCTTCCTCATCCGCCTGGTGCTGGCGGCGACCCTCTCCTCCAACTACGGCATCTACGGCCCGGCCTTCGAGCTCTGCGAGGGGGCGGCGCTCCCCGGTACCGAGGAATATCTCGATTCGGAAAAGTACCAGATCCGCGACTGGGACCTGAAGGCGCCCGGGAGTCTCGAATCCTTCATCGGTCGCCTCAACGTCATCCGCAGGGCCCATCCGGCCCTGCAGCAGACCTGGAACCTCCGCTTTCTCGAGGCGGAAAACGATTTCGTCCTCTTCTTCGCCAAATACGACAACGCCCGCCAGGATCTGATCCTTGTGGCCGTCAATCTCGATCCCCATCACACCCAGTCGGCCTGGCTGAACCTGCCGCTGGAGGAGTTCGCCCTCGATGAGGAACGGAGCTACATGGTGCACGACCTGCTGGGGGACGACAAATTCATCTGGCAGGGCCCGCGCAATCTGATGGCCTTCGATCCGCAGGTCCTGCCGGCGCGCATCTTCCACCTCAAGCGGCGCCTCAAGCGAGAGACCGACTTCGACTATTTCATGTAACCGGCCAAAAAAAGAAAGCGACCTCAAGATGACCGCAGCAAATTTCGACCCGCAGGGCGAAAACCCCGATTGGTACAAGGACATCGTCATCTACCAGCTGCACGTGAAGAGCTTCTGCGACGGCAACGGCGACGGTATCGGCGACTTCAAGGGGCTGATCGGCAAGCTCGACTATCTGGAAAACCTCGGCGTGAACGCTCTGTGGCTCCTCCCCTTCTACCCCTCGCCGCTGCGGGATGACGGCTACGACATCGCCGACTACGGACAGATCCATCCCGACTACGGAAACCTGAGCGATTTCAAGCGCTTTCTCAAGGAAGCCCACGCCCGCTCCATGCGGGTCATCACCGAGCTGGTCCTCAACCACACCTCGGATCAGCACGCCTGGTTCCAGCGCGCCCGCAACGCCAAGCCCGGCAGCTCCGCCCGCGACTTCTACGTCTGGAGCGACACCACCGACCGCTACCCCGATGCGCGGGTGATCTTCCAGGATTTCGAGCTCTCCAACTGGACCTGGGACCCGGTGGCCCGGGCCTACTTCTGGCACCGCTTCTATTCCCACCAGCCGGATCTCAACTTCGACAATCCCCGGGTCCACACCGCCCTCCTGAAGATTCTCGACTTCTGGTTCTCCCTCGGCGTCGACGGCGTGCGCCTCGACGCCATCCCCTACCTCTACCAGCGCGAAGGGACGAACTGCGAAAACCTCCCCGAGACCTACGCCTTCCTCAAAAAGCTGCGCAGCCACGTTCAGGAGCACTTCCCCGACCGGATGCTGCTGGCCGAGGCCAATCAGTGGCCCGAGGACGCCGCCCGCTACTTCGGCGACGGCGACAGCTGCCACATGTGTTTCCACTTCCCCCTCATGCCGCGCATGTACATGGCCCTGGAGATGGAGAACAGCTACCCGGTCACCGACATCCTCGAGCAGACGCCGGAGATCCCCGAGAGCTGCCAGTGGGCGCTCTTTTTGCGCAATCACGACGAGCTGACCCTGGAGATGGTCACCGACGAGGAACGGGACTACATGTACCATATCTACGTCAAGGATCCCCGGGCGCGGGTCAATCTCGGCATCCGCCGCCGCCTCGCCCCCCTCCTCGACAACGACCGTCGCAAGATCGAACTGATGAATGTCCTCCTTTTCACCCTCCCCGGTTCGCCGATCATCTATTACGGCGACGAGATCGGCATGGGGGACAACTACTATCTCGGCGACCGCGACGGGGTGCGGACCCCCATGCAGTGGAATACCGATGCCAACGCCGGCTTCTCCCGGGCCAACCCGCAGAAGCTCTTCCTCCCCCTGGTCATCGACCCCGAGTACAACGCCACCGCCCTCAACGTCGCCACCCAGGAGCAGCGCCAGTCCTCCCTCCTCTGGTGGATGCGCCGCGCCATCGATCTGCGCCAGTCCTCCGCCTGCTTCGGCCGGGGGACGATCCGTTTTCTGACGCCGGAGAACGTCAAGGTCCTGGCCTACATCCGCTCCCTGGGGGAGGAGCACATCTGCGTCGTCGCCAACCTCTCCCGGCACGCCCAGATGGTCCTCCTCGACCTCTCCCCCTATGCCGGGCGCGTCGCCGAGGATATGTTCAGCAAGAATCGCTTCCTGCCCGTCGCCGAGTCCCCCTACTCCCTGGCCCTCGGCCCCTACGGCTACTACGTCTTCACCCTCACCGAGCCGGCCGCCGAGGAGGCGGCGGCACCGCCGGCAACCCTTCTGCGCCTCAAGGGGGATTCCTGGCGGGGGATCATGGAGGACAAGGGGATCAGAACGGCCCTGGAGACGCGCATCCTCCCGGCCTACCTCCCCCGGCAGCGCTGGTACGGCGGCAAGGACCGAAAGATCCGCACCCTCACCCTCGTCGAAGCGATCCCCCTGAGCCGCAGTCCCGACTCCCCCCTCCTTCTTCTGGTGGAGGTCGCCTACCAGGAGGGGACTCCGGAAACTTACGTCCTCCCCCTGGCTTACCAGAGGCTGGCCGAAGGGGGAGGGGAGGCGCCCCGGGGGGCGATGGCCCATCTCACCCTCGGCGACAGCCAGGGGGTGGTCTACGATGGAATCTACGCCCCCTCCTTCGGTATCGACGTCCTCTCCGGCATTGCCGGCCGCCGGCGTCAGACCGGCAGCCATGGCCAGCTGCACGCCGACGCCAGCCGGGAACTGGCCCGCTGGTGGCGCAAGGGGGAGGCCGAATCGACCCCGAAGCTCCTCGAAACCGAGCAGTCCAATACGTCGATCCTCTACAACGAGCACTTCATCTTCAAGCTCTACCGCCGCTGCCAGACCGGGGTCCATCCCGATCTGGAGATCGTCCGGTATCTGAGCGAGGACGCCGTTTTTCCCCATGTCCCGGCCTATGCCGGGTCCCTGGAATACCGGCGCGGGGAGGAGCCCCCCCTGGTTCTCGGCCTGATGCAGACCTTCGTTCCCAACCAGGGAGACGCCTGGGGGCACTTCGTCGATCTGGCCAGACATTACTTCGAACGGGTGCTCCTTCGCGACCAGGCGGGCAAACTCCCCCCCGAAGGACCGGGAGGTTTCCTCCGCGCCGTCGGGACCCCCCTCCCGCCGCGGCTGCTTGAAGTCATTTCCGGCGTGACCCTGGAAATGTCCGGCCTCCTCGGGCGGCGCACCGCCGAGCTCCATCAGGCCCTCTCGGGCGGGAAGGGGGAGGCGTTCCGCCCGGAAGATTTCTCCATCCTCTACCAGCGCTCCCTCTACCAGGCGATGCAGAACCAGGCCAGGCAGGAGCTGCGGCAATTGCAGAAGGGAGCCTCCGGACTCTCCCCTGCGCTGCAGGCCGAGGTGCAGAAGGTCCTCGATCTGCAGCCGCAAATCCTCGCCGGGATGCACGCCATCACCGCCGGCAAGCTGAGTGCGAAAAGGATCCGCATCCACGGCGATTACCACCTGGGGCAGGTCCTGTTCACCGGCAACGATTTCGTCATGCTCGACTTCGAGGGGGAACCGGCGAGGCCGCTGAGCGAACGGCGCATCAAGCGTTCGCCGATGCGGGACGTCGCCGGCATGCTCCGCTCCTTCCAGTACGCCGCCTATACCGCCCTCCTGTCGGGTTCGGCCCTGCGGCCGCAGGTCACCGAGACGCTGACCCCCTGGGCCGACCGCTGGTACGAGGCGGTCTCCGTCTCCTTCCTCCAGGGCTACCTGGGGGCCATGGAGGACAGCGATCTCCTCCCCCGCCAGCCCGAAGAGCTGGAAAAACTCCTCCTCCCCTTCCTGCTGCAAAAGGCGGTCTACGAACTCGGCTACGAGCGGAACAATCGTCCCGCCTGGCTCCTCATCCCCCTGCGCGGGATTCAACTCCTCTGCGGAGAGTAAACCATGGAAAAACACCGGGTCATCCTCGACACGAGCCTGCTTACCGATCACGACATCTACCTTTTCAAGGAGGGGCGGCACTACCGCCTCTACGAGAAGTTCGGCTCCCACCCCGGGGAGGTGGCGGGGGAAGCCGGCACCCATTTTGCCGTCTGGGCGCCCAACGCCGCCCGGGTCTGCGTCTTCGGCGATTTCAATCACTGGAACCCCGAGGCCCATCCTCTGGCGGAGCGTCCGGACGGTTCGGGGGTTTTCGAAGGGTTTCTCACCGGCGTCGGAGCGGGAACCCGCTACAAGTACCGGATCGTTCCCGGTGACGGCGGGGCGGTCTCAGACCGGGGGGACCCCTTCGCCTTTCACTGGGAGCTCTCGCCGCGGACGGCCTCGGTGGTCTGGGATCTTTCCCACGACTGGCAGGACGGGGCCTGGATGGAGGCCCGGGGAAAATCCGACAGCCTCGCCGGGGCGATGAGCGTCTACGAGATGCACCTCGGGTCCTGGCGGCGCCCCGGCGACGACCCGGAGCGCCTCCTGAGCTACCGGGAGCTGGCCGAGCTCCTCCCCCCCTACCTGCAACAGACCGGCTTCACCCACGTGGAGTTTCTGCCGGTCATGGAGCACCCCTTCTACGGCTCCTGGGGGTACCAGTGCCTCGGCTTTTTCGCCCCCTCCTCGCGCTACGGCACGCCGCAGGATTTCATGGCCCTGGTGGAGACGCTGCACCAGGCCGGCATCGGCGTCATCCTCGACTGGGTCCCCTCCCATTTCCCCAGCGACGCCCACGGCCTGGCGGGCTTCGACGGCACCCACCTCTATGAGCACGCCGACCCCCGCCAGGGGTTCCACCCCGACTGGAAGAGCGAGATCTTCAATTACGGGCGCAACGAGGTGCGCGCCTTCCTGATCTCCAGCGCCTTCTTCTGGCTCGACCGGTTCCACGGCGACGGCCTGCGCGTCGATGCCGTCGCCTCCATGCTCTACCTCGACTATTCGCGCAAGGAGGGGGAGTGGATCCCCAACCGCTACGGCGGCCGGGAGAATATCGAGGCGATCGAATTTCTCCGCTCACTGAACCAGGCGATCTACGGCGAATTTCCGGGAGCCGAAACGATCGCCGAGGAATCGACGGCCTGGCCGATGGTCTCCCGTCCCCTCTATGTCGGCGGGCTCGGTTTCGGCATGAAATGGAACATGGGGTGGATGCACGACACCCTCGATTACTTCGCCCAGGATCCGATCCACCGCAAACACCACCACGGCCAGTTCACCTTCAGCCTCTGGTACGCCTTCAACGAAAATTTCGTCCTCCCCCTCTCCCACGACGAGGTGGTGCACGGCAAGCGCTCCCTCCTCGACCGCATGCCGGGGGAGGGGGGACAGAAGTTCGCCAATCTCCGGCTCCTCTTCGGCTACATGTGGGGGCATCCGGGGAAGAAACTGCTGTTCATGGGGGGGGAGTTCGCCCAGGGGCGGGAGTGGAATCACGATCAAAGCCTCGACTGGCACCTGCTGGAGATCGCCCCGCACCACGGCGTGCAGCGCTGGATCGAGGACCTCAACGCCTTTTATCGCCGGACGCCGGCGCTCTATGAGCTCGACTTCAGCCCGCAGGGGTTCCAATGGATCGATTTCCGCGACGAGCAAAACAGCGTCCTCTCCTGGCTGCGCAGGGACAGGGAGGGGCGCGAGCTTCTCGTCGTCCTGAACGCCACCCCGGTGCCGCGGAGTAACTACCGGATCGGCGTCCCCAGGGCCGGGTTCTGGGGGGAGGCGCTCAACAGCGATGGGACGGAGTACGGCGGCTCGGGCTGGGGGAACCTCGGCGGGGTCGAATCGACCCCGGTGCCGGATCACGGTTTCTACGATTCGCTCTCCCTGAGCCTCCCCCCCCTCTCGGTCCTCTTCCTGACGGCTCCGGACTGAGCCCGGGTCGTTCGTCCGGAGGGCCTCAGATCCTTTCGAGGAGAGCCACGGGGAAGTCCGCCAGGAGCTCGGAGAGGAGGAGGACCCTGAGATCCCCCTGGGGGCGGGAAGGTGAGATTTCGCCGGTAAAGACGTTGCGGTACCGCTCCTCCTCCCCGGCAGGGAGGACGAGGCAGGTCTTCTCCCAGACCCTCTGCCCCAGGGGGAGGTCTGCCGGGTTCTGGAGCAGCCGGGTGAATAAGCGCGGCGCCACGACGATGACCTCCCTTTCCCCCTCCCTCCGCGCGAAGGCGCAGACGTGGTCGGAGCGTTCCCCGCGGACCTCGAGGGGGAGATAACTCCCCTCCTCGAAGAGCCGGCGCCGGGCCCTCCGGAGTCCGAGGGCCTGGCGGATCAAAAAGAGCTTGATTCGTCCGTCCCCCATCGTTTCGCCAAGCTCCCGGGCGAGCCTCAGCAATCCTTCCTCCTTCTCCCTTTTCCCAAGCTCTTCGAGGTGACGCCGCCGCAGGGCGAAATCGACGGGCCGCCGGTTGTCCGGGTCGACGAGGCTCAGATCCCAGAGTTCGCTCCCCTGGTAAAAGTCGGGAAGACCGGGAGCCGTCATCTTCAGCAGGGTCTGGGAGAGGGCGTTGAACATCCCGCAGCGGCTCGTCAGAACCTGAAACGCCCCTAGGTCGGCGAGGAAAAGGTTGCCGGGATGGTCCTGCAAAAGGAGATCGACGAAACTCAGGAGCGCCTCTTCGTAGGCCTCGTTGGGGCGGATCCAGCTCGAATTGACCTTCGCCTCCCGCACCGCCTTGCGCATGTAGTCCCTGATCCTCTGCCTGAAGGCAAAAAATTCCTCGGCGGTTGCCGGCGCCGTCGGCCAGGTTCCGACGAGGGTCTGGTACAGGAGATACTCCTCGTTCGGGTCGGGCGCCGGCTGTCCGTCCACCAGCGTCTTTTTCTTCTTGTTCAGGCGCCGCCACCGGGCCAGCGCGTCCCGAAAGGCCTCGGGGATCTCCGAAAGGACGTTGATGCGCCCCCGCACATCCTCTCCGCGCTTGGTGTCGTGGGTCGAGGTGGCCAGCAGCGCCTGGGGGTGGGAGCGGCCGCGCTCGATGTTCTGGCCGTGGAAGGCCTCCAGGGGGAGACCGAAGCGCTCAGGGCTTCCGCCGACCTCGTTGAGAGAGACGAGCCGGTTGTAGACGTAAAAAGCCGTGTCTTCCACCCCCTTGGCCGTCACCGGGCCAGAGAGCTGCTGGAAGCGGCGGACGAAATCGAGCCACTCCCCCCGCTGCCGCTCCGGCGCCCCGGCATAGAGGTCGAGGAGGAGGACCTTGCGGACGAAGTCGAAGACGGAGGGGTCGGTGGCGGGATTTTTTCGTTTCGCCCGGGCGATGGCGAACTCCACGTAGCGGCGGTCCCGGTCCGCCACTCCGTCGGCCCCGGTGTAGGTGCGGTAAACGGGGAAAAAGGCGATCACCTCCACCAGGGCCTTGATGAGGCTGTTCAGGGTGAAGTCCCGCGTGTGGCGGTTGACTTCCGAGATGGCGTTGAGGCGGTGGCCGAGGGTGTTGATCTCCCCCGACATGGTCGCCTGCATGACCAGTTTTTTCTTTTCGTAGGCGATGTCGGGAAAATTCATCGCCGAGCGGATGAACCTCTCATAGAGGGCGTCGAAGGCCCGGGCGTTGCCGGTTTCGACGAAGAGGCCGTTGACCAGGTTGGCGAACTCGTAGCCGGTGGTGTTGAACACCGGCCACTCCTCGGGGAGCTTCTCCCCCTTGAGGAGGATCTTCTCGCCGATGAGGTAGAACGGCTTGAAGGCCGGCTCCCGGCCGATCCGCTCCGTCCAGTCGCGGAGAAGCCGTGCCGTGCCTTCTTCCTCCGCGGCCCCGGAGAGGCTCTTTCCCGCCGCGTTTTCCAGGACGGCGAGGCCGCGCTGGAGATAGCAGCCGCGCTGCAATTGCCCCAGGTAGTCGGCGGGGTCGTAGAGGCCGTCGAGGTGGTCGACTCGCAGGCCGGTCACCTTCCCCTCCCGGATGAGGCGGAAGATCAGCCGGTGGGTCTCGGCGAAGACCTGCGGGTTCTCCACCCGGAGCGCCGCCAGTCCGTTGATGTCGAAAAAGCGCCGGTAGTTGATTTCTTCGGTGGCGACCCGCCAATGGGAGAGGCGGTAAACCTGGCGCCGCAGGAGCTCGTCGAGGTGGTCGAAGCTCTCCGCATCGCCCGGCTCGCCGTTGAAGAGCGCGATGTTTTCGTCGATAAATCTTCTGATCTCCGGGCTTTTGCCGTAGAGCGCGCCGAGACGGCGCCGGACGACCTCCTTTTCCCGGAAGCGTTCGGCGATCCTCTTCGGGTCGTCCTCCGTCGGGGGGGGGAGGTTTCTCAGGGCGGTGTCGATGCTCAGCAGTTCCTGGTAGTCGGGGTGGTCGGCCGAAAGCGCCGCCTCCAGCTCCTCCAGGCGGCAGGTGAGGATGGCGCTGGAACTCTTGGTCCGGATCGGCAGGCGGTGGTCGTAGTAACGAAGGGAGAACGCCCCCTCCTCGAAGGCCAGGACCAGCTCCCCCCGCTCGAGGACCGCACCGTACTGATCGCCGAGGATGGGGGAGAGGACCTTGTTCTTCAGCTCCTTTTTCACCGGCTCCCAGTCGACGTCGAAGAAATCGGCGTGGGGCGAGCTCGAACCGTTCTCGAGGAGGTCCATCCACCAGAGATTTTCCGGGGACTCGATCCCCATGTGGTTCGGCACGATGTCGAGAATCAGTCCCATGCCGCAGCGACGGAGCTCGGCGATGAGGGCTTCAAACTCTTCTTCGCTCCCCACCTCCGGGTTCAGGGCGTTCGGATCGACGATGTCGTAGCCGTGGCGGCTCCCCTTCTTCGCCCGGAAGCAGGGGGAGGCATAGAGGTCGCTGATCCCGAGCTCGCGCAGGTAGGGAACGATCTGCCGGGCGTCGCTGAAGCCGAATTCGCCATGGAACTGCACCCGGTAGGTGGCGACGGGGATTCTTGGCTCGTCAAAGGGTGTGTCGGGCATCGCCACTCCTGGGGGAATGCGGGCGGAACGCAAAAACCGGCCTCACGCAAAGGCGCGAAGACGCAGAGAGAACCGATCTGTTTTTAAACCCGGTACTTTGAACCCGGATATCGGTCAGGCTCCACGATGGCCAGGTGAAAAATCAACCTATCGCTGCAGAGCTACAGAGATATGGCTCTGATATTTTTTGGTATTTTTTAGACGGCCTCTGTGTCTCCGTGCCTCTGTGGTGAAAAAATCTTTTTTGAATGTGCCTCATCTGTTCTCACCATTGAATTTCTTGGCGGGCCTTGCGGCTTTGCGTGAACAACGGATTTGCCCGTGTTATTCCCTTCCGTAGAGAACGAAGCTCCAGGGACCGAGCGAAACCTTCGTCCCCTCCGCTTCCGCCGCAAGCTCTGCGGCGGCCAGGGGGAAGCTCCCCCCCCATTCTTCGTCCGCCGAATCGAGGAGTTTGCTCCAGGGCCCATTCCCCGTGGCGATGGAGACGGTTTGCTCCCCCTCGCCGAAATGGAAGAGGATCAGGGTCTCGTCGAGGCCCTCATGCCGGTGCAGGGCCAGAACCTTTGCGGTGGGGAACTCGATCACCTCCAGCCCCTCCCGGCGGAGCGTTTTCAGGGAGGGGCGCTCCTTGCGCAGGCGGATGAGCTGCCGGTAGAATTCGAAAAGGGTGCGGTGCATCCCCTCCCGGCGCTGTCCCGGGTTGACTTTCGCCGCCAGGAAGGTCGCCTTCGCCTGGGGGTCGGGGATCTCCCCCTGCCAGGCGAAGGCGGCAAACTCCTCTTTTCGCCCCTGCCGCACCGCCTCGATGAGCCCGGCGTCGCCGTGATGGATGAAATAGGGGAAGGGGGCGCGCTCTGCATACTCCTCCCCCATGAAGAGGAGGGGGAGGAAGGGGGAGAGGAGGACCGCTGCGGCGGCCAGCTTCAGCTTCTCCGGGGAGACCTGGCTGCTCAGGCGCTCGCCGCGCATCCGGTTCCCCACCTGGTCGTGGTTCTGGGAAAAGACGACGAACCGGCTCGGGGGGAGGTTGGCCGAAGGGCTGCCATGGCGCCGACGGCGGAAGGGGGAATATTCCCCGGAATAGACGAACCCCTCGGCGAAGGCCTTGCCCAGCTGGGAAAAATCCCCGAAGTCGCGGTAGTAGCCGTCTTTTTCGCCGGTGAGAAGGGTGTGCAGGGCGTGGTGAAAATCGTCGTTCCACTGGGCGTCGAGCCCGTGGCCGCCGCGGTGTACCGGGGTGATGGTGCGCACATCGTTGAGGGAACTCTCGGCGATGACCTGCACCCGGCGCCCGAGCCGCTCTCCTTCCCGGTGGACCGCCTCGGCCAGCTCCTGGAGGATGTGTCGGGCGCTGAAATCGAAGATGCCGTGAATGGCGTCGAGACGCAGGGCATCGACGTGGTACTCCGTCACCCAGTAGAGGGCGTTGCCGATAAAGAAGCGGCGCACCTCGTCGCTGTCCGGGCCGTCGAAGTTGATTGCCTCCCCCCAGGGGGTGCGGTAGCGGTCGGTGAAGTACGGCCCGAAGGAGCCAAGGTAGTTCCCCTCCGGACCGAGATGGTTGTAGACGACGTCGAGGACCACCGCCAGCCCCTTGCGGTGGCAGGCGTCGACGAGCTTCTTGAGTCCCTCCGGTCCGCCGTAGCTGTTCTGGGGGGCGAAGGGAAAGGCGCCGTCGTATCCCCAGTTCCTCTCTCCGGGGAACTGGGCCACCGGCATCAGCTCGATGGCCGTCACCCCGAGCTCCAGCAGGTCGTCGAGGCGGGGGATGACCGCCGCGAAGGTCCCCTCCATGGTGAAGGTGCCGACATGGAGTTCGTAGAGGAGATAGTCTTCGAGGGGGAGCCCCTCCCACTCGCCATCCTCCCAGGGGTGGCTGCTGGGGTCCACGATCCGGGAGGGGCCGTGCACCCCCCGGGGCTGGGAGCGGGAGGCCGGATCGGGGCGCTCCGTGCCGTCCTCGAACCGATAGAGGTAGAGATCGCCGGGCGCCGTTTCCCCGGCCGTGCCGGAGAAGTAACCCTCTTCATCCCTTTTCAGGGGGAGCGTCCGGCTGGTTTCGGCGGAGAAGAGGACAACGGAGAGGCTGTCGGCCTTCGGCGCCCAGACGCGGAAGCGTGTTCTGCCGTTGTCGAGGCAGGTCGCCCCGAGATCGAGTTGCCAGGGAGGAATTCCCCCTGCGGATGGAATGTCAGCAGCCGTCATTTTTTCTCCTGCCGGTCCGGGTCGCCGTGACCCCAAGGGGACGCCAAACACTCAGGCAGTAACCCCTCAGGTCGATTTTAACAGTTCCTTTTCATTGGGCAATTCTCCGCTTCGTCGCGTGCCGGTTGCCGACTGCAGATTCAGGGAATTCGGAAGCGGCTGGCGCCGTGGAAAAAATTCGCTAGACTGATTCCAGGAGGAAAAAATCTTAAAATGGTCACCAGGACTCCGGGGCAACCAATAACTCCCTTGCATGGATGGCTTTTCCCCTGGCGCCTCCCGCCCCTGGCGGCGACACAGGCTGTTTGACCCGCCGCCGAACCCGGGAGGCGTTTCTTCTCTGAGGGATAAAAATGAAGCATAAGTGCCAATGCGGTCTCGACATCGACCTGGCCACCCATGTCCAGCAGCTCCTCTTTCCCAAGGGATCGCCGCTCTGCAGCTGGTGCTGCATCGGTATCAAGAACCGCATGGCCTCGGGGCTGGGAGGGGACTACTTCGACTTCATCACCACCGCCGACGGCTGCCAGGCGATCTTCCTCGGCGACGTGACCGGACACGGCCTGCATGCCAGCGTCGTCATGTCCCTTCTCTACGGCTACATTCACCATTCGGCCCGGGAGCTCTGCACCCCGCTGGAGCTGGTGCGGCAGGTGAACGACTTCCTGCAGACCTTTGCCACCCGTTCCCGGGTCTTCGACCACTACTTCTCCTCGACCCTCTTCTGCGGAGTCATCCACCCCGAAACCCTGGAGATGTCCTACGTCAACGCCGGGCATCCGGCGCCCCTGGTGCGCCGGGGGGAGGCGATTCACAGCCTGGCAACCACGGCCCCTCCCGTGGGATTTTTCGACGACCCGGACATCTCCCTCGGGACCTTCCGCTTCGAGAAGGAGGATCGGTTTCTCCTCTATACCGACGGCATCACCGAAGCATCGGACGGCGCCGGCATCCTCTTCGGCCGCTCCCGCCTCGAAGAGGTCCTTCTCCACAAAAACGGCGACCATCTGCACTTTCTCGACCAGCTCTTTGCCTCCCTGCGCTCCTTCGGCGCTCCGGAGTCGCCGACGGATGACTGCACCGCCATCGTCCTCGATTTTCACCCCTTCCCCCTCTGAGGGGAGTCCACCATGCTCTTCGACAGGACCGACGAAGCTCCGGAGAAACGAAGGATTGCCCTGCGGATCGACGGCCGCGGACTGCAGGCGGTCCTCGGCGCAATCCTCCGGGAATGGCGTTATGAGGTGGTGGTCGACGGTCCCTGCGAACTGATCCTGGCCGACGAAGGCGCCGGCACGCCCGCCGGGGACGGGCCGGTGCTCCGTCTCGGCACGCCCGGACCCCTCTCCTTTCCCCTGTCGCTGGAGGCTCTCTGGCAGGCGCTGGAATCCCGATTTCATCTCCGTCCCCGGCGTCATCTGCGCATCACCCTTCCGCAGGATATCGAGGTGCGGCAGGGACGCCTTCGCCAGGTCTCTTCCCTGGTCAGCCTGTCACCGAGGGGGGGGAGATTCGCGTATCCCCGGGAAGTGGCGCGGGGGGAGGAGGTGGAGCTGCGGCTGCCGATCGGGGAAGCTGACCTGACCCTCGGGGCGAGGGTGATCTACGCCGTCCCCCTGGGGGAATGGCAGAGCGGACCGGATTATAATGTGGGGGTCGTCTTTGACCGGCAGGAGGAGAAACAGAAGACCTTGCAGGCCTTTATCGCCCGGAGTTATCTGGAGAGGGTGCGCCTCGCCGTCGATGAGGATCTTTTTTGCGCAGGGGCGGTCTTTTTTCAGACCCCGGGGGAAGGAAATCGGGAGGGATGATGCTGAAAGGTTTTTAAAGAAAGGGGGGAGGCGGGCCTGAAATGCCCGCCTCCCCCTTCTCGTTTCGGTCGCGTCTTCGGTCAGTTGATCGTCTTCAGGGGCATGCCGCATTTGCAGGCGCCCGGTTCCCCGGAGACCGTATTGCAGAAGCAGGAGCCGCCGCAGTTGCAGAAGTAGATGCCGGTCCCCTTCAGGCTGACCCGCTTGACGGCCATGCCGCAGCCGCATTTGCTGCCGTCGTTTTTGTCGAGAGCACAGGCGCAGTTGGCGCCGCAGGTGCAGAGGAGGACTTCGTCCCCCTCGACCTTGACCACATGGTAGGGGACCATCGGTTTGCCGCAGGCGCAGTCGCCGGGGCGAACGCTCACCGAGTTGCAATTGCACTCCGGGCCGCAATTGCAGACATAGAGGAGGTCGCTGCGCTGCGCCGCCTGATCGGCCGCCATCGGCATTGCCGTCATCCCCCCGGCATTCATCCCCTGCCCCTGACAGTTGGCGCATTTCATCTGGCGATGGTGTTTGCCGTGCATACCGAAGCACCCAGAAAGCACAAGCACTCCGCCGATGACCAGCAGCCAGATCAGACCTTTCATACCGCTTCGCATGAATTTTCTCCTTTTCTCAAAGTAGGATCGCCGGTGTTGTCCGGTAATTTCCGGGACAATACCATGACCGGCCTTCGAGGGCAAGAGGGCGAGTATTCGTCCCCAAAAATCGTGTTAAACTTCAAAGCAGGAGACAAAAGGACAGAAGACACCGGAGAGGGAGGTGCGCGATGAGACTGCCGGCGACGACGCAGCGGGTCGCCCTGCATTCGGCAGGGTGGAAGACGATCCGGATCGAAAAGGAGACGGCGCAGCGGCTCTGGTATTACCTCGATCATCCCGAGGAAATCGAT
This sequence comes from Desulfuromonas soudanensis, assembly GCF_001278055.1. Lineage (NCBI taxonomy): Bacteria > Pseudomonadati > Thermodesulfobacteriota > Desulfuromonadia > Desulfuromonadales > Desulfuromonadaceae > Desulfuromonas > Desulfuromonas soudanensis. The sequence continues at coordinate 646,767 of NZ_CP010802.1, forward strand.
CAGCGGCTGCGGGAACTTGACGAAGAGTGGGATATCGAGCGGCTTCTCGAAGCCAACGCCTCGACCCTGGCCCTCCTCGGAATGGGGCTCGGCCTGGCGGTAAATCGCAGATTTTACCTCATGCCGGCGCTCGTCATGGGATTTTTGCTGCAGCACGCCCTGCAGGGGTGGTGTCCGCCTGTCCCGCTCTTTCGTCGCCTGCGGGTCCGGACCCAGTACGAGATCGAACTGGAGCGCTACTCACTCAAGGCGCTGCGCGGAGACTTCGGCGAACTGGCCGCCGCCGGGGAGGGCGCGCTCCCCGCCCGGGTCTTGGAAGCCGCGCGCCGTTAGGAACGGCCGTCCCCCCATCGTCCCGCAGACCCCTGATTTTCCAGATATTCCTTGAGGGCGACGGCGTTGTTCCTCTCCTCGTCCCGGGCGGCGAAGACCAGGGTCAGGGGTCCGGCGGCACTCTTTTCCCGCAGGATCTCCACGAGATCGGGGCGCCCGTCGAGTTCGGCGAAATAGCCCTTTCGGAAATCCTCCCACCGCGCCGGGTCGTGGGCGAAGCTCCTTCGCAGTTCGCTGCTGGGAGCAATCTCCTTGAGCCAGAGGTCGATGGCCGCCTCCTGTTTGCTCACCCCTCGCGGCCAGAGTCTGTCGACCAGAACCCTCAGGCCGTCCTGCGGTCCGGGATCTTCGTAGGCTCGTTTCAGGAAAATCTGCACGCCTGGCCTCCTCTCCCTTCAGGTGCGTCCCCGTCGAAATGCTCAACTGTCCCCCTCGGGTTTCCGGGGTTTTTCCAGTATGAACGATGACGCGGGGTTGACAAGAAGGGGGGTGGAAAGGGAGGGGACGAAGAGGGTGTGTTTGACTTTTTTCCTTCGGTTGCTATCGTTCGTCAAAAGGAGGTCGCCATGAAAAAGAAATTCGAACTGATCAGTTTCAAGCTCTGACCCTACGTCCAGAGGGCGGTCGTCCTGCTGAACGAAAAAGGGATCGAGTACGACGTCACCTACATCGACCTCAAGAACAAGCCCGACTGGTTCCTGCGCATCTCGCCCTTGGGGAAGGTTCCCGCCCTCAGGGTGGGGGAGACGGTCCTCTTCGAGTCGGCGGTCATTCTCGAGTACCTCGACGAGGTCACGCCCCCCTCCTTGCATCCCTCCGATCCCCTGCAAAAGGCCCTCAACCGGGCCTGGATCGAATTTACTTCCGAGCTCTTCGTCGATCTGTACCGGATGGCGCTGGCCGGGGACCGCGAAGCCTTCGAGGAGAATCTGGCCGCCGCCCGGAAAAAGCTCCAGCGCCTCGAGACTCAGCTCGCCGAGGGGCCCTTTTTCAACGGCGCTGGCTTTTCTCTCGTTGACGCCGCCATCGCCCCGGCTTTTTACCGTATCTCCCTGATGGACGGAATCCTCCCCCTCTCTCTTTTCGACCATCTCCCCAAGGTGCAGCGGTGGAGCAGCGCCCTCCTCGATCGGGAGTCGGTGCGCGCTTCGGTGGTGCCCGAGTTTCGCGATCTGTTCCGGGAGTATCTTGCCGCTGATGGAGGCTATCTGGGGAGCAGGATCGGCTCTTAAGTGGGAGACGGTTATAAGGTAAAAAGAGGGGGGGCGATTCCCCTGAAAATGAGCACAAAAAAACCACCGTTGCCGGTGGTTTTTTTGTGCTTAACGAGGGCGTTCCGGTTCAGCGGTTCTCGCCGGCGGGAGCGCCCTGCATCATCATGGCGAACTGCAGGAGCTGCTGAATGTCGATGCCGCTCTTCTTGACGATGCCGAGGAGGACCGGCAACAGCTCCATCATGAAGGAGGGGTCGGCCATGGCGTCCGAAGCCAGGTCGGGGAGGGCTTCGAGGATAAAGGACTTCTTCTCGTCGAGGGGGAGGGCCATGACGGCGGTTTTGAGCTCGGAAACGGTCATGCAAAACTCCAGGTTGAAGGTTGATGGAAAACAGGAGCAATGAAACGGCTACTGGTCAAAGGCGATGCGGTAGACGTCCCGGTATTCCCGGGCGAAGTGGACCTCGAGCCCCTCCTTGAGGTAGTCGGCGAGTTCCTGGAAGTCGTTGCGGTTCCCCTCGGGGAAGATCAACGTCTTCAGGCCGGCGCGGCGGGAGGCGATGGTCTTTTCCTTGACCCCGCCGATGGGGAGGACCCGGCCGGTCAACGTCAGCTCCCCGGTCATGCCGAGTTTTTTCTTCACCGGAATGCCGGTGATCATCGACAGGAGGGCGGTGGTCATGGTGACGCCGGCGGAGGGGCCGTCCTTGGGGGTGGCCCCGGCGGGGACGTGCAGGTGGACGAAGTGGTTGTCGAAGTAGTCGGCGGCGGTGCCGTATTCTTCGAGGTGCGCCATGACGTAGGAGTAGGCGATCTCCGAGCTTTCCACCATGACGTTGCCGAGCTGCCCCGTCTGCTTGAATCCCTTGGTCTTGCTCGGCATGGCGGTGGCCTCGATCTGCAGCGTCGCGCCGCCGTGGCTGGTCCAGGCCAGGCCGGTGGCGACCCCGGCGACTCCTTCGAAAACCTCCTCGGTGGTGAAGACCGGCTGGCCGAGATAGGTCTGGAGATCTTTGGCGCCGATGACGATCTTTTCCTTGCTCCCGCCGGCAAAGGCCATGGCCGCCTTGCGCATGATCTTGCGGATGCGGTTTTCCAGGGTGCGCACCCCGGCTTCCCGGGCGTAGCCGTCGATGATCGCCTTGAGGGCGGCGCGGCGGATGGTCACCTGCCCCTTGGCCAGGCCGTGCTTTTCCAACGCCTTGGGGATAAGGTAGCGCCTGGCGATTTCGACCTTCTCCTCGAGAATGTAGCCGGAGAGGTGGATCACCTCCGTGCGGTCGAGGAGGGCCGCCGGGATGGTGTCGATCTGGTTGGCGGTGGCGACGAAGAGGACGTTGGAGAGATCGAAGGGGACGTCGAGGTAATGGTCGCGGAAGGTGCTGTTTTGCTCCGGGTCGAGGACCTCGAGGAGGGCCGAGGCCGGATCCCCCTGGAAGGAGGCGCCGATCTTGTCGATTTCGTCGAGCATCAGCACCGGATTGGCGGTCCCGGCGCTCTTCATGGCCTGGATGAACTTGCCGGGCATGGCGCCGATGTAGGTGCGGCGATGCCCCTTGATCTCGGCCTCGTCCCGAATGCCGCCGAGGGAGAAGCGGTAGAACTGCCGGCCGAGGGCGCCGGCGATACTCTTGCCGATGGAGGTCTTGCCGACTCCGGGAGGGCCGACCAGGCAGAGGATCGAGCCGGAGATGTCCCCCTTCATCTTGCCGACGGCGATGAATTCGAGGATCCGCTCCTTGACGTCCTCCAGGCCGTAGTGGTCGCGGTCGAGGACGCGCCGGGCCTTGTCGAGGTTGAAGGAGTCGCGGCTGTGGAGCCCCCAGGGGAGAATCGTCAGCCAGTCGAGATAGTTGCGGGTGACGTTGTACTCGGGGCTGGAGGGTTCGATAAGGGCCAGCTTCTCCAGCTCCTCGGCAACGGTCTTTTCCGCTTCCGGGTTGAGTTTGAGCTTTTTCAGGCGTTTCTGGAATTTTTCTATTTCGGTCGTCTTCCCCTCTTTTTCAAGACCGAGTTCCTTCTTGATCGCCTTGAGCTGCTCCTTGAGGAAGAACTCCCGCTGCTGGGCCGAAACCTTCTCCTCGATCCCCTTGGTGATCTTGGTCTGCAGGCGCGAGACTGCAAGCTCCTTCTTCAGCAGGACCAGGACGAGATCGATGCGCTTGCGCACGTCGTAGTTGGCGAGGATTTTCTGCAGCTCCTGGCCGTCGGCGCTGGTGAGGTTGGCGGCGAAATCGGCGAGCCGCCCCGGATCGTCCATGCTTGAGCGGTTGAGGAAGAGTTTGATCTCCTCGGTATAGAGGGGGTTGATCTGCACCAGCTCCTTGAGGGTGCCGATGATCGCCATGGAGTAGGCCTTGAGCTCGGCGTTGACCTGGAGTTCAGGAGCTGAATGATACCGGACCCGGGCGAAGAGCCCGTCGCCGGCTTCGGAGATTTCCTCGATGGAGAAGCGCTCCATGCAATTGACGAGAAAGTGGGCCGTCTCATCGTCGGCATGAATGACCTTGAGAATCTTGCCGACGACGCCGACGCGGTGCAGATTCTCCGGCGAATCCTCGCCGTCGAGATCCCGGACCAGCACCAGGCCGATGGCCTGGGACGGGGTCTCCATCGCCTGACGCACGGCGGCGACCTCGGCCTGGCCGCTGATGGCCATGGGAATCAGCAGCCCGGGGAAGGCGGGGCGGGGGCGCAGGGGGAGGATCGGCAGCCCGGCGGGGAGGATCTCGCTGGCCAGGACGAGTCCATCTTCCTGTCCGGCGGTTTCGGGTGCGCCGTTAATCTCGGCGTCGATGATTTCTTCCGGCTCTTTGTCCATCGGTGAATCCTCGGGGTGATCGGGGTCAGAATCGGGAAGCGAAGGGTTTTCCGCGGTGGTTGCAGACCGTGAAATTAATCACTCAGGGGGGAAATGTCAACCGCCGGGGCGATGAAATCATTGATCAGAGGCAAAAGCCTTAACGCAGAGGCGCTGAGAAGCAGAGAAGACCGGAAGGATCGAAACGATTTTCTGACCGTAGATTCCTCGCCATCTCTTCTTTTCTCCGGCTCAGCGTTATAAATGCCTTTTGCTTGAAAAGCGTGTTGAGCAAAGCGGCGGTCATTGGGCGTTGAGTGTGGAATCGTTACGCAGGTCGTCTAAAAAGCGGTGCGCAGGGCCAGGTGAAAAACGACATCCGGCGAGGTTCTGACGGCCAGGTCCTCGCCGACTCCGAGGTCGAGCCATCCTTCCGGCCACAGCCCGAGGGTGCCGCCGAGGGTCAGCTGCGCCGTCGGCGACGCCAGCTCATCGAGGTCGCTCCCCCCGTAAAAGGGGGTGTGACCGTCGAGTTGCACCTTGAGAGCCAGCCGCTCCCAGGGGGCCCAGCCGCTGCCGAGGGTGGCGAAGCCGGCCAGATTGCGCTGCTGGCCGGGGAGGACCCGGCCGTCGGAGAGGAGCATCATTCCGGCGGCGCCGTAGAGGCTGCCGCGGCCGAGGGAGGCGCGCCAGGAATTTTCGGCGGAGAGCCACAGGGCGAGATCGGTGCTGCCGCTGCCGAGGAGGCGGTCGCTGTCGCCGGTGGGGAGTTTGAGCGAGGAGTGCAGAGCCAGGGCACTGCGGGCTCCTGAAGGCTCCTCCCGGCGCGAGAGCTGCCAGGCGGCGGTCAGGCGCAGGTCGCCGAAACCTTCCGTGGATTCGTCGACGTTGACGAGTTCCACGCCGTCGCGGCTGTAGCGGTAGGCGAGACGGTCGACAGGTCTTTCGTCCCGACCCCCCTGGGGAAGATTGAAGGTGTCGTGCCAGTCGACGATGAAGCGGTCGAGAAATCCCTTGCGGTGCATCACCCAGGGGATCTCGACCCCGACTTCGAAGTCATTGCCGATCCCGTGCCGCACTTCCAGGGTGAGGCGGCTGGTTTCGCCGTCGAAGAGGAGGCTCTCGGAGTTGTCGCTGCTGCCGGTGTTGTTGCTCGCCAGAAAGAGACGCAGGGCGGCGGCGGTTTTCCCCGGTGCCAGGACGGTGGATTCTGCCGCCCCGGGGAGGCCGAAGATCTGAATCAGCGGGCTCTGGTTGCTGAGGGAAAAGGGGGCCAGCAGCTCGGCGTCGGCGGCGCCGGGGGGGGGAAGGAGCACGAAGGCGATCAGCAAGGCCCAAAGAAGACGCGCAGTCGGCATAGAAGAGACTCCTGAGACACTAACGCAGGACCGGGTTGCCCAGGGTGCCGGAGAGACGCAGGAGGTAGCTGCCGTCCCGGGCCGGCTTGACCAGCAGTTCGAGGAGGTCGAGGAGTGCGCGGTCGAGCCGGGGTGAAGGCTTCAGGGTGACATTGAGGTTGATGCGGCTCCGCTGCAGAGGCTGGGCCAGAAGGAGGGTTCCGGTGCCGCTGACGGCCAGGTCACCCCCCTCACCTTTGAGCTGGTTGATTTTCAGCGCCGTCCCCTTGCCGCTCCCCTCGAGGGTGAGGGTTCCGAGATTCAAGGTGTCGACGGCGGCGCCGACATTCTTGAGCCCCCGCAGCTGCACGGCTCCGAGTTGAACGTGCAGGGCGCTCTCCGTCGTCGCCTGCAGGGGGAAGGCGCTGAGGAGGGTGGCGCTGTTTACCGTGCCGCCGATCTGCAGGGATGAACCGGGGGCGAGCTGTTCGTCGAAGGGGATCCGGTGCAGCTCTCCGGTCACCGATCCGCCGCGGCGGGCGGAAAGCTCGATCGTCCCCCCCTGCAGGCCGGCGCTGGCCTGAACTCCGGGGCGGGAGGTGAAGAGAGTGAGCCAGAGGGGGCGCAGGCGCAGCCTGTCGAAGGTGTAGGCCCGTTCGTCGGGGAGGGGCGGCCGGACGGTGAGGGTCTGGCTGCCGAGTCCCGGGGGAAAGAGGAGGTTCAGGCCGGCGAGTTCGACCCGGACCGGGGTGCGGGAGGAAATTTCCCCTTCAAGGCGCGCCTGGAGGGCGGCGGTGGGGAAGAAGAGATAGAAGCCGAGCAGCGCTCCTGAAAGAAGAACGGCGAAGGCGCCGAGGTAAAAGGAGATCCCCCGGGTCGTCCGTGGTTTTCTCCGCAGCGCTCCGGGAAGGGAAAAGCGGAAGCGTCTCATGCGTTCCTTTCGTAGGCGGAAATGGTCAGCACGGCATCGAACTGCGCCTTGTTGTCGAAGCGAACCTTCAGCCGCAGGTTCTTGACCTGGAGAAAGGCGTCGGCGGTGTCGATCTGGTAGAGGATCCGCACCAGCTGGTCGAGGGCGATCTTTTCGAGCTTGATCTCCACCGACTCTTCCTTGAACTCGTCCTTGACGGCGACCGGCTGCGGGCGCATGTACACCAGGTTCTCCCGGCTGGCGATCTGGCCGGTGAGATTCTCGACGAAAGAGAAGAGGGAGAAGGTGCGGTTCGAACCGCCGCGGCGCTCGGCCTGCGTCAAGGCGCCCTGCAAGGAGAGGTATCTCTGGCGCAGGACCTGGACCTCCTGAAGCTGCCGCTGCCGCGAGGCGATCTGGCTGTCGAGGCGGGCGATGGCGCTCTGGTAGGGAGAAACGATCCCCAGATAGAAAACGGCGATCAGCACCGCGGCCAGGCCGATGATCAGGGCGTTGCGGTCCCGGGGGCTCAGGTTGGAAATCATGGGCTCTCCTTTGGGGCCAGAAGCGGCAGCTGGAGGCGAAAGTCGACGAGGCTGCCGTCGAGGCTCATCTTGGCGTCGGAGATCTGCGGCGTACCGAACATCGGCGAGGCCCCGAGGCTCTGGGCCAGGCGATTGATGGCGTCGAAGGAGGTGGTGGAGCCGTCGAGACGCAGGGTTTCGGGCGTATAGGTGAATTCGCGGATGTCGACCCTGAGGTCGGCCGGGGTGCGCAGGGAGATCTCGTTGAGGAGCGTTAAGGCCGAACCCTGGGGACCGACGCCGAGAAGACGGGCCCGATTCTCCAGCTCGTTGATTTTGCTCTGCATCTGCATCGGCACCTCGGCCAGGAGGGGCGTCCCGGGAAAGGTCTCCCGGAAAGCCCGGGTCATCTCCTGACGCAGACTCTCGGCCTGCCGCGCCCGGTCGGCATAGCCGAGCCAGGCCGAGGCGATAAAGAGCGAGAGGCCGAGGGTCGCCAGGATGGCGGCGGCGATCAGCCCGCGCTTCAAGGCTCCCCACTCGCTCTTCAGGGCAAAGGCGCCGCGGCGGAAGTTGATCCCTCCTTCCTTTTCTCCCCGGGCGGCCCGCAGGGCGAGGGCGACGGCGGGGATGAATTCGGGCGGCACCTCGGCGCCGTCGAGGAAGAAGGGGGGGATCATCACCTTCTCCCATTGGCGGGAGAGGGCATCGAGAAGGGAAGGGGTCGCCCCCGCTCCGATGGGGACCAGGACCAGGCCGCTGCGGCCGGCCCCCCGCTGCAGGGCCTCGCTCTCCTTGAGGACGAAGGAGAGGATTTTATCCTCCGGCGGCATGGTGGAGACGGGGAGGAGGCGGTGATCGAGGACCCGGCCATCTTCCACCAGGGCGACGATGATTTCTTCTTCAAAGAGGAGGGCGAGAATCCCCTCGGGGATCTGGCTGCGCAGCCCCGCCGCCTGGGCGAAGGGGGCGAGGTCGAGGGTCTGCAGCGGCAAACCGGCGGCATCGAAGGGGGCCAGAACCGGGGCGATGACCGCGGGGTCGACGGCGGCGGCGGTGACGGCGAAGATCCCCTCGTCTTCCCGGGGGGCCTGGTGGGCGAGGATGAAGTCGTCGATGGACGTCGGCAGGCGGGCCGCCAGCTCGAAGGGGAGGGCGGCGGCGATCTTCCGCGACTCGGCAAAGGGGAAGGTCAGGCGGCGGACGAAGGCCGCCCCGGCGGGGAGGGCCGCAGCCATCCGGTCGCCGAGCTGCTTGTCGGCGCCGAGGAGCTCCTGCAGGGCCGAGTCCGGCTCCCCGGGAGGGTCGCAGGGAGCGTGCAGGATGGCAAGGAGGCGGATTTCCCCCTTCTCCTCGCCGGCGATGGCGACCCGCACCGAGCTGCGGTCGATGTCGATTCCGATAAAACGTCTGGACATGGCTGTTTTTAGTTCACCTTGATGTAGAGGAGTTTGTCTCCGGTCTTTTGTACGAACGCTTCGATCCTGCGGACGCCGTCGCCGACTCCGCCTTCGGAGTCGATGCGGTAGGTGTCGCTCTTCACGGTCAATCCGGCGGTTGAAATCCGCGAATAGTCTCCCGCAGAGATTCCCTGGATATTTTTGATTTCTGAAATATTCTTGATCGGTTCCACCTGGCGCTGAGCGGCGATCAGTTCGGCGGCGTTTTCAGCATCGGCCATGGTCGTGATGGTACCCCCTGCGATGACGGCCGCCAGAACCTGAGGAGAGGCCGTGTTCACATTGATGGTGGTGCTCCCGTTCACCGTGAGGTGGGGTGCGACCTGTTTGAGAACCTCAGGAGTGAAGCCGCGGATCAGTCTCAATTCCTCAATCGAGGTGATGCGTCCGTTTCGACTGGGGTAAGGCGCATCCAGTCTCAAATAATAGGGAGCTTCCACCCCCCGGGCATTGATCGGCGGGTCGTTGAGGCCCAGATTGATTTCTGTCGTCTCCTCATCGCCCTCATCGAGCCAGTCGACTAAGGCGGCGACAAGATTCTCGGGTTCGGGAAGGCCGAGAAGGGAAAAGAGTTCGTAGACCTGGCGCACCCTTGTGGAATCTGGATTTTTTCCGATGCGGTTCCACAAATTGTTGATGTCGAGTTTGCCCCCCTGGTCCTCGATCGAGACCGAAAGAAAACCGTCACCCACCGGGTAGTTGGCGACGCCCTGGGCCCACATTTCATTGCCGGCGTCGTAGTCGTTTGTGTCGCTTTGCAGCAGGACCCGGCCGACGGTCACCCCTCCCTTGGAGAGATAATAGGCACGGGTGCTGTCGCGAAACGTCTCGGTGAGGCGCAGATCGACCAGGGTCGAAAAGGCGAATTCGGTGAGGAGCGCCGCCAGCATCGCCACAATCATCAGGACGAGCAGGAGCGCCATCCCCCGCTCTTCGCGGAGCACCGAAGTCATGGCGTGGCCTCGACCCTGGGGACGTCGAAGACGGTGCGAAAGGGGATGAGGCCGGTGCCGATGCGCATCGTCAGGGTCAGCTCCACCATCTCCGGCACGCCCCTGTCCCATTCGTCGAGCCAGTCGCCGCCGCTGAAAAACCGCCACTGCATGGTGTCGACCCCCGTGGCGAGGCGGTACTCGCGCCCGGGGTCCCCTGGATCGCCGAGGAGGGAAGCCTCGCGGCGCAGCAGGACCTTGCCGTCGTCTTCGGCCTCGGTGTCATCCTTGAGCTGGTAACGGACCAGCGAAATGCCTCCGAGCCGCCCGCCGGCGGGTGTGGAACCGGTGGTGGAGAGTTCGAGAAACGGCTCCCCCTCCGAAGTCTCGCCGCCGGTAAAGACGGTGCGCGGGTTGGAGGAGACCCGGTAGGCGCCGCGGATCTCCCGTCCGATGCGGTCGAAGATGACCCGGGCGCGGTGATAGCTTTCGCCGTCCTCCTCGATGCGATTCCTGGCCCCGGTCACCGAGGTGACGACGCCGTAGACCATCGTCAGCAGGAGGGTGACGATGGTCACCGCGACCATGATTTCGACCAGGGTGAACCCCCGGCTGCTGCCTGCCCTCATCGCCGTCCTATTGAAACAAAAAGGAGCTGATCTGCACCGCTTCGTTGCGGGCCTCCTCCCCCCAGGCGACGGTGACGGTCACCATGCGCACCGAGGGGAGGGGGGTCTCTTCATAGGCGGTGCGCCAGCGGAATTCGGCGAAGGGCTCTGGCAGAACGCCCTCCTCCTCGACGAGCTGGACGCCGCCGGTCGCGCCTCTGACCTCGATGTCGGTCATCTTTTCCTGGGCCAGAAGGGTCGCCTGGGTGATCTTCTGCAGCCGGGCGTTGACGCCGATGGAGCGGTTCCCCAGGGCGAGAAGGGAGACGAGGGCGATGCTGACGATCGCCATGGCGATCATGACTTCCAGCAGGGTGAAGCCGCCGGAAGTGTGTGGTGTCGGGATCTTTTCTCCCCTCGTTTTGCACTCCATCAGAACTCCCGGTGCCCCTCGTAAACCTCGGTGGAGCCGGTAAAGGGGATGATGCGCAGGGTCATCTCCCTCTTGTCCTCGGTGAGGTAAATGACCGTCTCGTCGATCCAGCCGACGGGGAGGATCTCGAGGGTGACCTCGCCGCTGGTGAAGGAGCCGCGGCCGGTGACGTTCATTTCCGCGATGACGACATCCCCTTTGAGGTTCTGCAGCTTGCCGGTCCCGTCGACTTCGAGGAGTTCGCCGTCCCGCTCCAGGCGCTTGGCGCCGAAGGTTTGGCGATCGAGATTGAAGACCAGGCGGTACTCGAGGCCGGAGAGGGCCGACTCGTTGTAGAGATACTTGACGGTGCCGGCCAGGCGCCGGCTCGTGGTCGCCAGTTTGTCGTCGCCGATCCCCGAGACCATCGGTATGACCAGGGCCGAAAAAAGGCCGATCAGGAAGACCACCAGGGCGATCTCGATCAGGGTGAAGCCGCTCTGGGAACCGGGAGAAATGCGGAACGCTCCGCGCCCTTCAGGGGAGGGCACGGAGGTTACTCCAGCTCCCAGCTGTTGACGTCGGCGTTGTCCCCCTCGCCCCCCGGTTCGCCGTCGGAGCCGTAGGAGAGGATGTCGAAGGAACCGTGGACGCCCGGCGACAGGTAGATGTACTCGCCGCCCCAGGGGTCGGTGGGGACTTTTCTCAGGTAACCGTTCTCGGGGTATTTGGTGGGGATTCGTCCGGTCTCCGGTTTGGTGACCAGCGCCTTGATCCCCTGTTCCGTGGAGGGATAAAAACCGTTGTCGAGTTTGTAGAGCCCTATGGCCTGCTCAAGCCCCTTGATGTCGACGGCGGCCTTGGTGCGCTTGGCCTCCTCCGGGCGATCGAGGAGGCGGGGGACGACGATGGCGGCGAGGATGCCGAGGATGACGACCACGACCATGATCTCGATGAGGGTAAAGCCGCGCTGGTCGCGGGCCAGGTTCTTTTTGTTCTGCTGCATGAAATGACTCCTTGATTTCGATGATTTGTCCGGGTTGTCAAAAATTCGATTTGCTATTCTCTGCGCCTCGGCGTCTCAGCGTTGAAGGATCATATTTTCCAACGCTACCCTATCCCCTGGCTGGCCTGGAAGATCGGCAACAGGATGGCCAGGACGATGAAGCCGACGACGGTCCCCATGAGGAGGATCATCAGCGGTTCGAGGAGCGAGAGGGCGCCGCTGATCGCCATCTCGACCTGGTGCTCGTAGGTGTCGGCGACGCGGAAGAGCATCGCTTCGAGATCGCCGCTGCGCTCGCCGATGGCGGCCATCTGGGCGACCATCGGCGGAAAGACCCCGGAGCGCTTCAGCGGCGGGGCGAGCCCTTCCCCTTCGCGCACCGCCAGCGACGTCTCTTCGAGGGCGCGGCGCAGCAGGCGGTTCTGCAACAGGTTGCGGGTGATCTCCAGGGCGGCGAGGAGGGGCACGCCGCTGCGCAGCAGGGTGGCCAGGGTGCGGCTGAAGCGGGAGGTGGCGATGAGGAGGTTGAGCCGCCCGATCACCGGCACTTTCAGCGCCCAGCCGTCGAAGGCCAGCCGTCCGGCGTCGGTGCGCCGGTAGCGGATCAGGGCGACGGCGGCGGCGCCGAGAATCAGCAGCAGCAGCCACCACCAGCCGGCGAGAAAGTCGCTGGTGCCGATGAGAAGCTGCGTCGGCAGGGGGAGGGCCTGTCCGAGGTCTTCGAGCATCCGTGTGACCTTGGGGACGACGAAGGTGAAGAGGAAGATGAGGACGCCGGTGCCGATGAGCGCCATCAGGATGGGATAGGCCATTGCCGCCTGAATGCGGCCGACCATCTTCGCCTGGTCCTCGAGGAAATCGGCGAGGCGCTGCAGGGCCTGATCGAGGGTGCCGGTGTTCTCGCCAACCTCCACCATGTTGATGTAGAGAGGGGGAAAGAGTCCCCCCTGCCCGGCGAGGGCGTCGTGGAGGGTCTGCCCCTGGACCACCTCTTCGCGGACCCGGCCGAGGGCTCTTTCCAGCGCCGGGTGCTCGAGCTGGGAGCCGGCGGTGGCCAGGGCCTCGTCGAGGGGGAGGCCGGCGCCGAGGAGGGTTGCCAGCTGGCGCGTGGCGGCGGCCAGCTGCGGTGCCGGCACCTTCCCGCCGCCGCGGCGCAGCGTCCATCCACTGCCTGTCTGGGCGCGTTCCTCGCGCAGGTCGGTGGGAAAAATCCCTTCGGCGCGCAGCTTCTGCTGGACGGATTTCTTCCCCGAGCCCTCGATGACCCCCCTGACCTTCTTTCCTGCGGCATCCAGGCCCGTGTACTCGAAGAGCGGCAAGGCTAGACCTCCTCCTGGGTGACGCGCACAACCTCTTCGATGGTCGTTTCGCCGCGCAGGGCCATGGATATCCCGGAGTCGCGCAGGGTCTTCATCCCCCGGGCGACGGCGGCGTTGCGGATGGTCATCGAGTCGCGGTTCTGCAGGAGGAGGTCGCGGATCTTCTCGTCCACCGGGAGGATTTCATAGATCCCGCCGCGGCCGCGGTAGCCGATATCCATGCAGCGCGGGCACCCCGCGCCGCGGTAGAAAGTGGCGCCTTCGGGGACGACGCTGGTCAGCCCCATCTCCTCGAGGAGCTCGGGGGTCGGAGTGTAGGACTCCCGGCAGTCGGGGCAGATCTTGCGCACCAGGCGCTGGGCGAGGATGCCGACGATGGAGGAGGCGGCGAGAAACGGCTCGATCCCCATCTCCACCAGGCGCGTCAGGGCCCCGGCGGCATCGTTGGTGTGCAGGGTCGAGAAGACCATGTGGCCGGTGAGGGCCGACTGCACGGCGATCTCCGCCGTCTCGCGGTCGCGGATCTCCCCGACCATGATGATGTCCGGGTCCTGGCGGAGGATGGAGCGCAGGCCGTTGGCGAAGGTCAGGTCGATCTTGGTGTTGACCTGGATCTGGCCGACGCCGGCGAGCTGGTATTCGATCGGGTCCTCGACGGTGATGATGTTTTTTTCGCGGCTGTTGAGCCGGGAGAGGGCGGCGTAGAGCGTCGTGGTCTTCCCCGAACCGGTGGGGCCGGTGACGAGAAAGATGCCGTGGCTCTTGGTGATCATGGCATTGACCTGGCGCAGGAGGTCGTCGGCCATGCCGATCTCTTCGAGCGTCAGAACGTTGGACGCCTTGTCGAGGAGGCGCAGCACCACCCGCTCGCCGAAGGCCGTCGGCAGGGTGGAAACGCGGACATCCACGTCCTTGCCGGCGATGCGCACCCGGAAGCGGCCGTCCTGGGGGAGGCGTTTTTCGGCGATGTTGAGGTTGGCCATGATCTTGATGCGCGAGATGATGCTCGCCATCGCCTTCGGCGGCGGGCGCAGCACTTCGTAAAGGATGCCGTCGATGCGGTAGCGGACGATGAGCACCGCCTCGAATGGCTCGATGTGGATGTCGCTGGCCCGCTCCTTGTACCCCTGGGTGATCAGGGAGTTGACGAAACGGATCACCGGCGCCTCGTCGGAGGCGTCGAGGAGGTCGGCGGGCTCGAGGTTCTTCACCAGGTTGACGCCGCCGCCGATGTCCTCGACGAATTCCTGGGCCTCCCCGGCATGGTGCTCATAGCCGCGGTTGATGGCGCGCAGGATCTCTTCGGGGGTGGCGACGCAGATTTCCACCGGCTCGCCCGTCAGGGTCGCCAGGTCGTTGAGGGGGCGGCTGTCGAGGGGGTCGGCGACGGCCACCAGCAGCCGTCCTTCGTCGCGCTGCACCGGATAGATCCGGTATTCCTTGGCGAAGTTGATGGGGAAAAGATCGAGGAGCCCGGCGCCGCTTTCGGGGGGAATTGTCGCCATGTACGGCAGCCCCTGTTGACCCGCCAGGGCCTGGGCCAGCGTCTCGGCACTGATCGTCCTGGTTTCGAGGAGGATTTCGCCGAGGCGCAGAGCGCTGCCGGTTTGGGCGGCGAGCGCCTCGTCGATTTGCGCTGCGGTGACGCCATGATCCTTTTGCAGGATGGCGCCGAGAGGTTGCCAGCGGTCCATGACGGCTCAGTCCCCCTTTGTGGCCGGGGCGTCGTTCGTCTCCGCCTCGGGCACCTCGGGGTAAAGATCATCGGGGAGGGCCGGTTCTTCCCCGGGGTAAAGATCGGCGGGGAGGGCCGGCTCCTCCTCGGGGATGAAGAGGACGGGGACGGGCGGATCGAGAGGCGCCGGATAAGCCTGAATCCGTTCCGGCGGCAGGGCCGGGAGGATCCCCTCCTGGAAGTCGTCCATCGACCGGCGGCTCGACTGGGTCACCTTCTCGAGATCGTCGGCATTCTTGACGATCTTCGGGGTGATGAAGATGAGGAGGTTGGTCTTGGTGTTGGAGTTGGTTTTCCGTTTAAAGAGCCAGCCGAGGCCGGGGATGTCGCCGAGGAAGGGAACCTTGGAGATGGTCACCTGCTCGTTGTTGCGGATCAGCCCGCCGAGGACCACGGTCCGGCCGTCTTCGGCGAGGATGGTGTTGCGCAGCAGGCGCTTGGTGAAGGTCGGGCCGACCTCGTTGACGTTGCCGGCGAGGCTCGTTTCGGCGATGTCGGTGATTTCCTGAAAAATATTGAGGCGCACCTGGTTCCCCTCGGTGATCTGCGGGGTGAAGCGCAACGTCAGGGCGACGTCCTTGCGCTCGACGGTGACGCTCTGGGCCAGGCCGGTGCTGCCGCCGGTATCGGTGAGGCGGCTGGTGATGATCGGCACGTTGGAGCCGATGATGATCTCCGCCTCTTCGTTGTCCGAGGTCAAAAGGCGCGGCGCCGAGAGGATGTTGATGTCGCTGTCCTTCTTCGACAGGTTGATCAGGGCCGAGATCGCCGGCACCGCGACCTGGGTGCCGTCCGGGGCGGTGACATTGATCATGTTGAAGAGGCCGCCGGCCAGAACCCCCTCGATGCTCTGGGTGAGGAGGCTCGGCACGCCGCTGGTGCCGGGGGTGAGGACGCCGAGGGCGGGAGACTGCTGGTTCATGCCGCCGTAGATCACCCCTTCGTCGCCGGTGGGGATGAAGCCGGCGAGGGAGGCGCCGAGGTCGCGGGTGGCGTCCATGGAGATCTCGAGGATCAGGGCTTCGACGAAGACCTGCTTGCGCTTGATGTCGAGCTGGCTGACGATCCCCTTGAAGATGTCGTAGTCTTCGGGGGTCGAATTGATGATCAGGGAGTTGGTCGGCTTGTCGGCGGTGATGCTCACCGGGGCGGTGGTGAGGGTGGCCGCCTGTCCCGCCGGGGGGGCGGCACGGCCGGTGGTGATCGGGGCCTTGACCCCGGAGAGGATTTCGTTGAGCGTCTTGGCCAGGGTCTCGGCGTCGGCGTTTTCCAGATAGTAGACGTTGATGTGCGAGCGTTCCTGGGTCGGCCTCTGGTCGAGCTGGGCGATGACGGTCCTGATGATGGTCAGATCCTCGGGCGTCGCCATCACCACCAGGGTGTTGGTGCGGACGTAGGGGAGGATCTTGCTGACTTCCTTCCCCCCGGCGGTCTGGACGTTGGCGGCGGCCCGGCCCCGGCGGGGGCTGGCGGCGGCCTGGGTGAGGATCTGGTTGAGGATTGCCGCCACCTCGTCGGCCCCGGCGTACTTGAGGGGGAAGACCTCGATGAGGTCGAGGGAGCTGGGGACGTCGAGCTCGGTGATGATTTTCATCAGGCGCTCGATGTTGGCGCCGTTATCGGTAATGATCAGGGTGTTGGAGGGGGGATAGGCGACGATGTTGCTGGTCTTGGGGATCAGCGGGGCCAGGACGGTGGTCGCCATGAGGGTGGCGTCGATGTTCTGCAGCGGGACGAGGCGGGTGACGAACTGCTCTCCGGTGGGGCCGCGGCGCTCCCCGGTCACCGTCGGCAGGTTGCTCTCCTTGGCATCGCGGATGGCGACGATTTTGTTGACCTTGCCGGAAGGGACGACGGTGTACCCCTTGACGCTGAGGACGGTGAGAAAGAGCTGGTAGGCCTCGTCGAGGGACATGGTCTTCGGGGAGATGATGGTGACCTTCCCCTTGACCGAGTCGTCATAGAGAAAGTTCTTGCCGGTCAGCTCGCTGACGGTCTGGATCAGGTCGGCCAGTTCGATCCCCTTGAAATCGAGGGTGATCCCCTCCGGCGCCGCCGCCGGTTTGGCCGTGGCAGGTGCAGGCTGGGCCATCGCTCCGATGGCCGAAGCGGCGGTGAACAGGGCGAAAAATAGACAGATCAGAGACGTTTTTTTGATCGACACCTGGAGCATCCTCCTAGTTGACTTCATATTCGTAGTTCATCCGGGTTCCCCCGCGGGTGAGGCCGATGGTGATATTGTTGGCCTCCCGCAGTTGCTGGAATATCTGCAGCGCCTTTTCCGGGCCGTCGAGAGTCACGCCGTTGACCTCGTTGACAACGTCCCCGAGCTGGATGCCGAGGTTGGCCAGAAGGGAACGGGGCTGGATCATGCGCACCACGAACCCCTCCGTGCGGCCGTCGACGATGTTCGGTTCCATGCGCGCCTGTTTCAGGAGCTCGTTGAGATTCCCCCGCGCCTTGTCGATCTCCTGCCGGGAGATCTGAAAACGGTTTTCGCCGACGGAGCGGATGCCGACGGTCGTGGCGCCCTCGGAGCGGGTCACCGTCGGACCCGGTCCCGGTGCAGATGCGTCAGACTCCCCTTCGTAGAGGGGGAGGTCGCTGGTGGTGCCGTCGGGATTTTCGAGGCGCACCAGGTTGCGGAGGATTTCCTTGACCTTTGCTCCGCCGGGGAGCGGGTCGCCGAGGTGAAAGATCTGGATTTCCTTGTTGACCCGGATCAGGGCCAGGGAGTTTTCGCTTGCCGTCACCGTGCCGAAGAGAAGGAGATCGGCCGGCGGCGCGCTTGTACCGGCCGTCTCGGTCTCTTCGGCCATGGCACCTTCGGTCGCCGGGAGCTGGAGGCCGGGGGAGGTGGAGTCGAAGATGTTGCGTTGCAAAATGGCGCTGTACTCCCCGAGAGCCGCCCGGGGAGCCGCCCGGGTTTCCGGACGCGGAGCCTGCAGCTGCTGCGGCGGGGGGCGCAGATAGACCCCGAGGACGGTTGCCCCCAGGTGGCCGGCGGCGATCCCGACGAGACCGATGAGCAGGAGGTGAAAGAGGGTCAGATGTTTCTGGATCAGCGACAGCATGGAGGACTCGTGCGGAAACCCGGCAAGGCCGGTAAATAAGGGAAAAGATGGAACAAAGGATAGGGTCAAACCGGTCAAATTGCAAGGGGCAAAAGGGTTTTAGCCGCCAGGGGGAGCTGCAATTGTCCTTTCCCTCCCCCCGATCCCGCCGGGAAAGGACTTCCTTCCGATGGGGAAATTGCCCATCCCCGCCCCTTGCGGCGGCACCAGGGGGAAAAGGAGTTTTCTTGCCTTGGTATTTGCCCCGTCCTGTGGAATAATTTCACCGACCTTTCAACCTCCCGGACAAAAAAAGCGAGACCATGACTGAAACCCGACAGCGACTCTATCTCATCGACGGCTCCTCCTATATCTACCGGGCCTATTTCGCCATCCGCCACCTCTCCAACTCCAGGGGGTTTGCCACCAATGCGGTCTACGGTTTCGTCAACATGCTCCTGAAGGTGGTGCGTGAAGAGCGCCCCGATCATCTGGCGGTGATCTTCGACGCCAGAGGGCCGACCTTCCGCAAGGAGATCTATCCCGAATACAAGGCCAACCGGCTGAAGATGCCCGAGGATCTGGTGCCGCAGATCCCGGTGATCAAGGATTTAGTGCGGGCCTTCAACATGCCGGCCATCGAAGAGGAAGGGTTCGAAGCCGACGACATCATCGCCACCCTGGCCAAAAAATACGCGGCCGAGGGGGTGGACGTCACCATCGTCACCGGCGACAAGGACCTGATGCAGGTGGTCAGCGAGCACATCCGCCTCCTGGATACCATGAAGGACAAGTTCTCCGGTCTCCAGGAGGTCGCCGAACGCTTCGGCGGCGGTCCCGAGAAGGTGGTGGAGGTGCAGGCCCTGGCCGGAGACGCCTCGGACAACGTCCCCGGCGTCCCCGGGATCGGCGAGAAGACGGCCGTCAAGCTGATTAGCGAATTCGGCACCGTGGAAAATCTTCTCGAAAATCTCGACCGGGTCAAGGGGAAGCTGCAGGAGAAGCTGCGCGACTTCGGCCACCAGGCGCTGCTGTCGAAGAAGCTGGTGACGCTGGTCGACGACATGGACCTCGATCCCGACTTCGAGAGTTTCGCTCTCTCGGAACCCGACCGCGCGGCGCTGACGAAGATTTTCAAGGAGATGGAATTTCACCGGCTGATTCAGGAATTTTCCAGCGACGAGAGGGCCAGCGGCGAGGAGTACCACGGGGTCCTCGACGAAGAGACCTTCTGCGCCCTCCTCGAAGAGCTGCGCCAGGCCCGCCGTTTCGCCTTCGACACCGAGACGACCAGCCTCGATCCGACCCGCGCCGACCTGGTGGGGATCTCCTTTGCCGTCACGCCCGGCAAGGCCTGGTACATTCCCCTGGCCCACCGCTATCTCGGGGTTCCGGAGCAGCTCGACCCGGCGATGGTCCTCGGGCGTCTGCGGCCGCTGCTCGAAGACCCCGCCCTCCCCAAGATCGCCCAGAACGCCAAGTACGACCTGCAGGTGCTGCGTCGGGCTGGGATCCTTGTCGCCGGCCTCGCCTTCGACACCATGGTCGCCTCCTATCTCGCTCAGCCCGCCGCCAAGAGCCACGGCATGGACAATCTCGCCGCCGATCTCCTCGGCTACAAGACGATCAGCTTCAAGGAGGTCGCCGGCAGCGGCAAGAAGCAGATCGGCTTCGAGGAGGTGGAGGTCGAGAAGGCCATCGTCTACGCCGCCGAGGATGCCGACATCACCCTGCGCCTGGCGGAGAAGCTCGAGCCGATGCTGGCCGAGACCGGTCAGGAAAAGCTCTTCCACGAGGTGGAGATGCCGCTGATGGAGATTCTCGCCGACATGGAATGGGCCGGGGTGCGCATCGACCCCGAATTCCTCGGCGCCCTCTCCGGGGAGCTGCAGGGGAAGCTCGTCCATCTCGAAAAAGAGATTTTCGAGCTGGCCGGCGGCCCCTTCAATATCGGCTCCCCCAAGCAGCTCGGCGAGGTCCTCTTCGAGCGCCTCCACCTCGCCCGGGGCCGAAAGACGAAGACCGGCTGGTCGACGGACGTCGACGTCCTCACGGCGCTGGCCGCGGAGCAGCCGATTGCCGCCCGGATCCTCGATTACCGCTCCCTCTCCAAGCTCAAGAGCACCTACACCGACTCCCTCCCGAAGCTGATTCACCCCGGGACCGGGCGCATCCACACCTCCTTCAACCAGACGGTGACGGCCACGGGGCGCCTCTCCTCCAGCGATCCGAACCTGCAGAACATCCCGATCCGCACCGAGGAGGGGGGGCGGATCCGCGAGGCCTTCCTCCCCGCCGAAGGGAATCTCCTCCTCTCGGCGGACTATTCCCAGATCGAACTGCGGGTCCTGGCGCACATGGCCGACGAGACGGTCCTCAAGGAGAGTTTCGCCAAGGGAGAGGACATCCACAGCCGCACCGCCAGCGAGGTCTTCGGCGTCTTCCCCGAGATGGTCACGTCCGAGATGCGCCGCCAGGCCAAGACGATCAACTTCGGGGTCATCTACGGCATGGGGGCCTTCAGCCTCGGCAAGGATCTCGGCATCCCCACCCGCGAGGCCCAGACCTTCATCGACAATTATTTCGCCCGCTACCCCGGGATCAAGGGGTTCATGGAGAGCAAGAAGGAGGAGGCGCGCCAGAAGCAGTACGTCACCACCCTCCTCGGACGGCGCTGCGCGGTAGCGGAGATCAACAGCCAGAACGGCTCGATCCGCAGTTACGCCGAACGCAACGCCATCAACTATCCGATCCAGGGGTCGGCGGCGGACATCATCAAGGTCGCCATGGTCGCCATCCACCGGCGTCTGGCTGCAGAAGGGCTCGGCACCCGGATGGTCATTCAGGTCCACGACGAACTGGTCTTCGATGTCCCCGAGAAGGAGGTGGATCCGGTGACCGCCCTGGTCCGGGAGGAGATGGAAGGGGCCCTCTCCCTCTCCGTGCCGCTGCGGGTCGAGATCGGAGTCGGCAAAAACTGGCGGGAAGCGCACTAGAGCAGAGCAGAACGTGGAATACAGAATATAGAATATAGAATATGAAATGCAGAACATGAAATTAACCAGTCAGGATACCGGGATGGTTGAACGCGAAGGGGTCATAAAGTTTCAGCTGGAGTATGAGCCGGGTCCCCCTCTGGCCGTCGAAGAGCTGCGCGAGCTCAACGCCTGGCGGCGCATCCTCTTTTTGCTGCAGCTCATCGGCCAGGACCCCCATCGCTACGACGGGTTCGGATTCGGCAACCTCAGCCGGCGCCTCCCCCCCCTGGATGCTCCGGAAAAGCGCCGTCCCTTCGTGATCAGCGGCACCCAGACCGGCGCCCTGCCCGAGCTCGGTCCGGAGCACTATACGGTGGTGTCCGGCTGCGATTCCGGGCGCAATCGGGTGGAGGCTTCGGGGCCGGTCCGCCCCTCCTCCGAGGCGCTGACCCACGGCATCCTCTACGACCTCGACGGCGGGCTGCAGGTGGTGATGCATGTCCATTCGCCCCCTCTCTGGCGCCATGCCGGTGCCCTGGGGATCCCGATGACCGCCGCCGCCGTCCCCTACGGTACGCCGGAGATGGCCGCCGAGGTGCGGCGCCTCTTCGGCACCGCAGATTTTTCCGCCGGTCCGGTCTTCGCCATGGGCGGGCATGAGGACGGCGTCGTCGCCTTCGGCCACAGCGCCGAGGAAGCGGGGACGGCCCTGCTGCGTCAGCTGGCCCGGGCCCTGGCCCTGGATCGGTGAGGGGGAGACATGCGGAGCCTGCGCGGCCTGACGGCCCTTCTGCTGCATTTCGGAAATTCCCTGCTCTGGTGCCTCCCCCTCTATGCCCTCATCCCGGTCAAGTTTCTGGCTTTTCGCCCCGCCTGGCGGGCCCGGGTCGACAGGCTCCTTGCCGCGGCGGCCGGCGGCTGGGTCCGCGGAACCCTGTGGCTTACGCGCCGCCTCCGGTCCCTCGACCTCGAGCTTGAACCTCTCCCCGAACTGGCGCCGCAGGGGCGTTATCTCGTCGTCTGCAACCACCAGAGCTGGGTCGATATCATCGTCCTGATCCACCTTCTCCCCTGCAACATCCCCTTCCCCCGCTTCTTCACCAAGAAAGAGATGCTCTGGCTCCCCCTCCTCGGCATTGCCTTCTGGGCCCTCGATTTCCCCATCATGCACCGCTATTCCCGGGAATTTCTCGAACGCCATCCCCATTTGCGCGGCCGGGATCTGATCAACGCCCGCCGGGCCTGCGAGCGTTTCCGACGGCGCCCGGTGACCATCGTCAATTTTCTCGAAGGGACCCGCCTGACTCCGGAAAAGCATGCGCGTCAGGAATCCCCCTACCGGCACCTTCTCCGGCCCCGTTTCGGCGGGGTCGCCCTGGTCGTCAACGCCCTCGGCGAGAATCTCGATGCCATTCTCGATCTGACCGTCGTCTATCCCGCCGGAGTACCGAGCTTCTGGGATTTTCTCTGCGGGCACCGGCAACCGGTCCGGGCGACATCCCGCGTCCTGGGGATACCGTCCCACCTGCGGGGGGGCGATTACGGCGCCGACGGCGAGTATCGCCGGAACTTTCAGGGCTGGATCGAAGAGATCTGGGAAGAAAAAGACCGGAGTATCGACGGCCTGCTCGCCAAAGAGCATGCAGGGGGAGATTTCACCGGCCGATAAGCGCTTGTCATTCCCTGAGGGGCAAGATAGAATGAGGAAATTTTCAGGTATTCATATTCAGATGGGAGGCAGTCAATGATCAGGGAAATCGGTTTTGTCGGACTGGGGACGGTCGGCAAGCACATGGCATCCAATCTGCTCAAGGCGCACTATCGGCTGACGGTTTTCGACCGGCAGGCCACCGAGGTCAACGATCTGGTTCGGGCCGGCGCCACAGCTGCGGCAAACCCCATGGAAGCGGCCCGGGGGCGGGACATGGTGATCGTGATCCTCCCCGAGAAGGAGGAACTGGCCGCGGCTCTC
This sequence comes from Desulfuromonas soudanensis, assembly GCF_001278055.1. Taxonomy (NCBI): domain Bacteria; kingdom Pseudomonadati; phylum Thermodesulfobacteriota; class Desulfuromonadia; order Desulfuromonadales; family Desulfuromonadaceae; genus Desulfuromonas; species Desulfuromonas soudanensis. Next base: position 669,360 of record NZ_CP010802.1, read on the forward strand.
GACGGGCCCCAGGGGATTCTCGAGGGGCTGAGCCCGGGGACGATTCTGGTCGACATGGGGACCCATTCCCTGGAGGCGACCCTGGAACTGGCCGAGGAAGCCGTGCGGCGCCGGGTCCTCTTCCTCGAGGCGCCGGTCTGGGGGACCAAGGAGCACGCCGCCAACGGCCTGCTGACCATCCTCTCCGGCGGCGATCCGGCGCTCCTGAGCCGCTGCCGGGAGGCTTTTTCCCACTTCGCCCTCAACATTATCCACATCGGCCCGATCGGCGATGCCACGCGGATGAAATTCGTCGTCAACCTGGTGCAGGCCGAGGTGATGGAGGCGCTGGCCGAGGGGCTGGTCCTCGGTGAAAAGCTCGGCTTCAAGGGGGAGAAGATCCTCGAGGTCCTCGAGTCCGGCGGCGTCTCTTCGCCGCTCTTCAATGCCAAGGGGCGCGCCATCTCCCGCGGCGATTTTTCCCGCAATCTCGCCCTCAAATACGTCTACGAGGGGCTGCTGCTCGCCAAGGAAGTGGAGAAGGGGGCCGGTCTCGATCTGCCGGGCGCCGAGGCGGTGCGCCGGGTCTACGCGCAGGCGATCGAGGACGGGCGGGGGGAGGAAGACTTCTCTGCGGTGGTCAAGGTTCTGCGCAAGTAGGGGGGGTGGATCACTCCCCGGGTTTTTGAAACAAGGAGGCGCCCGCCGGATGCGGGCGCCCTTTTATGTCCGTTGGGACGTCTTTTGAACATCAAGGAGGAGAGCTGCATGAAAAGGATATTTTCGGTTCTGATGCTGATGTTGATCGGGGGGGCTCCGGCCTTTGCGGCTCCGGCCCAGACAAGGCCTTCGACGCCGTCGCAACTCTCGGCTCTCACGCCGCTTCGCCTCGAACGGGCCTCGGTCCTCGACGCGGGGACCCTGGCTCTCAACGCCGGGCTGGCCGTCGAGTTCGACCGGGAGGTGGCCGGATTCGAGTATGACAATATCCGTCTGGCGCCTCTCGGAGTGCGGTTCGGGGTGGCCAGGGATCTGGAAGTCGGCGCCTCTCTGGCTTTTTCCGTCAACGACGCCAACGAGCCCTTTGCGCCGGACGAATCGGGCCTTGAGGGGTTGACCCTTTTCGGCAAGGTGGCCCTCAACGACTACGCCGCCCTGCAGGTCGGCCTCACGGCCCTGGGGGCCGACGATGTCGCGCCCTATCCCAACGACGGCCTTGACCTCTTCGTCAATCTCCCCCTGCAGCGCCGCATCGGAGCGGGTCTTCTTTACGGCGAGCTCGGCTATACGGTTCAGGGCGGGGATTTCGACACCAGCAACTACATCAACTACGGCCTCGGTTTCGGGCTCCCCCTGACCGACGGATTGGCCGTCAACATCGAGCTGGCCGGCGAAGAGGCGCATGTCGGGACGGGAAGCAACACTCTCGACCTGACCCTCGGGGTCAACCTGGTGCTGGCCGACCAGCTGCGCCTGGCTCCCTATATCGCCCTCGGCCTCTATGACGCCAGCCCCGATGTCGCCACCGGCGTGGCCGTGGAAATGCGCTTTTAAAGCGTCGACTTCCTGCAGGATTGTCTTTGAAAGGCCGTGATTCGGCCACCGCGTTTGGTTGAGGTCAGTTCAGAAAGGTCTTCTGAACCGAATAATCCCTCCAGGCATTTTGCCTGGAGGGATTATTTAATGGTGCACCCGTCGCCCTGAGCAAAGACCGATAAATCTGCAAATCTAACAAGGGGAAGGTTGTCGCAGATAATCAAAACTTCATATTCGAGCCGGTGGTGATCAGCTGCAGGTCCGGGCCGCGCTGAATCCGGGTCGGGCGAAAGTCTTTGACCTGGGCGTTGGTCAGGTCGATCTTGCCGTTGAGGGTGACGTTGTCCCAGAGGACGGTGTCGGCTTTGAAGTTTTTGCCGACAATTTCATCTATCGTCGAGTTAACGACCGAGAGCTCTTGAATTTCTCCCTCAAACAACCCTGATCTGTGCAGGGTCGAATTGGCGACCTCAACCTTCCCCATATGGCCTGTGGCAAACCGTGTCACATAGGCGTCTCGAATCACTGTTTTGGCAATGTTGGCCTCCTTAAAGGATGGACCATACAATTCCCCGCCGACGATCCTGACTAATTCGACATTGGCCCATCCCATACCGACGCCTTTCAACATCTCCACATCTTCAAAGCTGATGCTCTTGGCCGTTACGCTGTTGAATTTAATTCCACCCTCGCCCTGTTTCACTCGGCACAACGTCACTTCCGAGAAGTAGCTTTTCCCGAAATTTACCTCATCCAGTACACCCCCCTCGAATGATAACGGAAACAGGCCTGTCATACCCATCATGTTGACACCCGACAAATTGGTATTCTGAAATTTAATAGGAATCTTGCTGTCAGTAAATGATGACCGCATTTTGAATTCTGATGATATTATTAGAAGCTCAGTACCTTCAAGCTCATCAAATTCACTCTCTAGAGCTTTGCCATTAACAATCGTAACATTTATCATTTTACTTTGGAGAAATGTGGTGCTTATGAATTCACAATCTTCAAAGACAACATTTGTGAATTCAGCAGACCAGAATTTGCAGTTGATAAATTTACATTCCTTAAATCGCGCATTTTTGAACTTTGAATTTTCAGCAGAGATATTTTTAAAGTTATTATTTTCAAACATAGCTCCGTTAAAAACTGCCCCATCAAGATCGTAACCATCCGCTTCTACGTTTTTTAATTCAATAATATGGATTGAAGTATATTCGTTTAATTTATTCGTATCTGTAAAATAGACTTGCCAATTTTTTTGAAAATCGCTCTGGAAAATGTTCATTGCCTGAGTCACTCCTGTAATAACAAATATAATTAATATAAAAATGAATATATTTATCTTTGGTAAAACCATTGTTATTTTTCCCTTGTCTCCAGTTTATAAAAATATTCATCTGACCATATTTTTGAGCGCCATTTATGATCTGGTATTTCACCATTTTGTTTATGTCTTAATATTATCCATTGTCCAATATTTTGTTTATGAGTATTATTTTTTTTGTTAAAAGAGTGACCAATTTTTGTGCCGCTAGTAGGTCTTTGATTTTCGGAAAATCCATGATACCCACGTCCTATGAGATCATAAATACCAACTTGAATATTCCACGCAGATTTAAACGTATAATTCTTAAAACCAGGAAGGTGTGAAACCTCCGATCCTCTAAATATAATAGAGGCAAAAATAGCTCCGGAAGAATTACCATGAAATTCGACTTCTGACTTTAGGTCAGATGAAAAAGTCAAAAAAAGAGATTCGCCTCGCAATTTCATGGAGTTCATGTCAATCACTGTCGTAACTTCATCCCCCACTAGGCACAACGTAACATTCTCAACAAACTTCTCCATTTTGTCTTCAGGAAACCTCGGGTGGATCTTCTCCCAACAGATTTTCAGTTCGAACTCACTGTTGTCACCTGTAGATCTGAAGTACTCCCAAAACCCCCCATTCATAATATCGATATAGTCGCAGGCGACGGCGAAGCGGGGCCTGGCGGTGGCACAGCCGCTTTTGACGAGGGTGATTTTCTGTTCCCCGTTAAGGATGACCTTGCTCCCCGAGGGGTACTCCATCCCCTGCCCGCTCATTTCGCCGTGCAGGTTCTGCTTGGGAATGGGGCCGGCGCTGGCGGAAACGAGGGCCTTGGTCCGTCCCCGCCAGTGCGCCTGTTGAAGGTTTTCGTTTTCGGGATAATGCCCGAGGGTGGTCATGTATTTTCGGCCGATCAGGTTGTCGTCATAGTTCAGGCAGCGGTAGAGGCCGGCGCGATGGGAGTGGCCGCTGAGGGTATAGGTGAATTCATTTTGTGCCAGCCATTGGCCATAGAGGACGGGACGATTTGTCTTCACCGAGCCATGGTCGTAGCTGCTGTATTTCTCGAGAAAATCGTTGCAGTTGATTTCACCCACTTCGGTTAACGGCTTGTCCAGGTCATAGTTGATCTGGGTGAAATGACTGAAAAGAATGCGCATCGCATCGGGGTTCTTCTTGATGGATTCCCGGGCGACATGGGTCTCTTTCAGGGCAATCTGGGCATTGCCGGGACTCTCCGTTGCCCGGGGCAAGGTGCCGCCGTTGGAGAACGTCGTCAGGGACCAGTTGTTCCAAAAGTGTTCGCCGTCTCCCCAGGCGAGCCCGACCAGTTTCTGCTCGCCGTAGCTCACCACATAATCGGAAAGGGGTGTAAAAACGGTGGCGAACCAGTCGAAATTCTCTTTGGCAAAATTAAGACCTTTGAGCACCTTGTCGTAGCCCGGCCCGTAGAGCAGAATCGCCTCGTAAAAGGTCAGGTTGTGATCGAGGGGGATCCCGTCATTGGCCCTTTTCCCCAGAACCCGAGGCGAAATCCCGTACGGGTATTCATAGGCCTCATGATTTCCCGAGACGATGAAGACCGGTTTGTGGAAGGTGTTGTAGAAATGGATCAGCAGCGAATAGACGATGAGGCCGTCGATGCCGTAGGGATACTCGGCGGCGCGGTCATGGACTGCTTTTTTGCCGTCGAGATACATTGCCTCCCAGAGGTTGCCGGTCGTCTCGATCTTGCGGCTTCGCGGATCGAAGTTGTGGGTGTGGTCGTAGAGGTCGCCGGTCATTACCAGCAGGTCGACATCCTTGTCGTTTCCGAACTGGCCCAGCAGATTGTGAAAGTTGTCGCAGTTGTTATTCACCTTGTCGCCCAGGGGGGGCGAGATCGCATCCTCGACACCGGGGATGACCGTCGCTTTGCATCCCTTGTAGGCGTGCTGTTTTGACGAGACATGGATGTCGGAGAGATGGCCGAGGTTGAGAACCTTTTTCCCCGCCGGCGGCACGTAGATCGGGTGGCGGTTGATCAGGGGGATGGCGCTGTCCTCCTCGAAGACGACCCCCTCGACACCGACCTTGAAGGCATACCGGGGTGCGTCGGAAGGGGCGCCGTTCCCTTTGTTTTTGTATTTGTAAAAGGAGGTAAAAACGTAATTTCGCGTCAGGCGATCCTGGGTGTCGAGGACGTCCCGGCTGAGATCGCTGGCTGCAGGCCGGTCGTTGCGTCCGCTCCAGAAAGAGTCATACATCTGGCCGGGATGGATGTCTTTGAGGTTTTTCAGATCGACCTGATAGAGGGAGGTGAGCCCGGCCTCGGCGAGTTGTTTCCGGATGGCGGGGTGGGTGTTGGCAAAATGCCTGCCGTTTTTATCCTGCAACTCCGGCCCGAGCTCACCGAGACAGGTACAGCCGATGCCGGCAAAGGCCTTCTCCGGGGACGGATAGAGGAGGGTTTCCACCTTCCCCGGATCCTTCATCGCCCCGGTGGAGTCATCCCAGGGGATGACCGCGAGGCTCTGGGCGATGACCAGCTTGATGTTGTCGCCACCGACGGCTCCCCTTTTGTTTCCCCGGTCGCTGCCATTGGCGAAGGTGGCGGCAAAATTCCCGTTGGCGGCCAGAAAGAGGCTGAAACAGGCCGGGTCGTCGACCAGGAGAGGAGAGCCGAGGGACGGGTGGAGGATCACCGCCTCATAGGAGGGCTGGCGGACTTTGAAAATCTTTTTGCTCGCCGTACTCTCCGGCGCGGCGTGCAGCGCAATGGAGAGGGTCCGGGTCTCTTTGGGGGGTGTGGGGGGGTTTTTCATCAAACGTCTGCTTTCTCTTTGTCCATGACCATTTTGAGGGGGGGATACTCATGGTCAACTTCGTGCCCAAGGGCAATTGCGGGGAAGGTCGGAGGAAAGGTCGTCCCCGTAGAGGGTAAGGGGCGGGCTGGCCAAAGAGCCAAACGATAGAGCGGGGTAAACCCGGAGCCGAGCGGTGGGGAAAACAGAATGCCTCCCAAAAAAAGATAGAAGTTTTCCATTAAAATTTTTTGTTTATCGCTAAATTTTTCCGGATTGTCAAGTGGCGATTGGCAGACTGGAGCAGAAAGTCAGAGACGTTCAATGGGAAGGGTCTGGAATATCCTCTACTTCGTCCCCTGAAAATGCCTTTCGAAAGCCTCAAGACGACTTTTCCCCTCAGTAAATAACGAAGCCCCGCTCCCGGTGAAATACCGGGAACGGGGCTTTTAACTTCTGATAGGTTCCTCTGCGTTTAACAGGTTAGCCAAACGCATCGGCCTGAGAGCGGCGGTTTTTCTTTGTCCGCGAATCTGGCCAATCGGATGGGGTAAAGGAACGGTCGTCGTCCCGGCCGGAAGGGAAACCTCTGGCAGAACGGTCCGCTACGCCTCCGCGGGGGGTGTTCCGGCGCTCTCCGGGCCGAGGAAGCGGTCGAAGACGGCGCGGATCTTCTCCGTTGCCCGGCGGTAGTCCTCCATCAATACCTCGTCGGGGCGGCGCGGGCGGTCGGGATAGCCGAGGCGCTTGGCCAGCTTGACCAGGTAGCCGCGTTCGCCCGAGAGGTCGTTGATCGACTGGTCGTGCACCAGGCGCAGGCGGTTTTCCAGACGGCGGAGAAACTTGTATCCGACGACCAGTGCGGTGTGATCAGCCGGGGAGAGAAGGCCTTCCTCCTCCAGGGCCTGCAGGGTGTGCAGGGTGTTGGTCTGCCGCAGGGGCGGGCGGTCGCCGCCGTACTTGAGTTGCAGGAACTGGGCGAGAAATTCCACGTCGACCATGCCGCCGCGGCCGGTCTTGATGTTGAAGTGGTCGTCCCCTTCGCGGGCGATTTCCGTCTCCATCCGGGCCCGCAGGCGGAAAATCTCCTCGCGGAGATTGTCCGGGACGGGGCGCTCGTAGACGATTTTTTGCGTCAGGGTCTCGATGCGCCGGGCCAGCGCTTCGGGGCCGGTGACCACCCGCGCCTTGGTCAGGGCCTGGCGCTCCCAGGCCTGGGCCGAGGACTCGTGGTAGCGCTCGTAGGCCGACAGGGTCGTCACCAGCGGTCCCTGGTTCCCCGAGGGGCGCAACCGGGTGTCGATCTGATAGACGGTCCCCTCGCGGGTGACCAGGGTGAGGACCGAGATGATGCGCTGCGCCAGGCGCGAGAAGTATTCCTGATTGCTCTGCCCGCGGAAACGGCCGGAATCGGTCCCTTCGGCCGAACGGGTTTCGCCGTCCCCTTCGTAGATGAAGATGATGTCGAGGTCCGAATGGTAGTTGAGCTCCCTCCCCCCCAGCTTCCCCATGCCGACGATGGCGAAGGCGGCCTCGTGCTCCCGGCCTTCCTCATCCTTGCAGAAAGGGAGGCCGAAGCGCGGCAGAAGTTCCTCCCGGGCGATCTCCACCGCCGACTGCAGGCAGACGTCGGCCAGGCAGGAGAGCTGGGCCGTCCCCGCCCCCTGGGGGGTGTGACCGTGGATGTCGTTGAGGGCGATGCGCAGAAACTCCTCGTTGCGGAAGCGTCGCAGTACGTCGAGCTTTTCCTCGTAGTCGGCCGCCTCCGCCAGATAGGCGCGCAGTTCCCTTTCCAGCGTCTCTTTTTCCTTGTAAGCCACGGCATAGGAGCGGGAGACCAGGGCGTCGAGGATCTCGGGGTGCTGGATGAAGATCCTTGAGAGGAACTGGCTGGTGCCGAAGAGGGTGATGAGAAGTTTGATGATTTCGCGGTTTTCGGCGAGGAGGGCGTAGAAGGTTGCCCGGGCCCGCAGGACGCCGAGAAAACGCTCGAGGTTGCGCAGCGCCATGTCCGGCTCGGGGGAATCGACGACCTCCTGCAGGAGGAGGGGAGCGATGCGCTCCAGATGGCGCCGGGCCCGTTCGGTGAGCCGGGCGTGCGGGGGGCCGTCGCGCAGCACCAGTAGGCTCTCGAAGGCGCCGTCGGGATCCTTGAACCCCTTCTCTTCGAGGATGTCCTTGACCAGGTCCGAATTTGCCGCCGGGTCGAAAAGAAAGGAGATCTCCGGACGGACCTCTTCGCGGATCTCCTCCTCGGCGGTATAGAAGAGGTCGCGGTAGATCGCCTCGACCCTGTTCCGGTGGTTCTGCAGCGCCTGGTGAAAGGGGAGTGCCTCGGCGAACCCCGACCGTCGGGCCAGAGCCCGAACCTCGCCGGGGTGGGTGGGGAGGTTGTGGGTCTGGCGCTCCTGGACCACCTGGATGCGGTGTTCGACGGTGCGCAAGAAGATGTAGGCGTCGCGCAGCGTGCGGTGGTCCTCGGTCTTGATATGTCCCTCGGCAAGGAGGGCATCGAGGGCCTTCAGGGAGTTTTTCACCCGCAGCCGCGGGTTCTTGCCGGCGTAGATCAGCTGCAGCGCCTGGATGAAGAATTCGATTTCCCGGATCCCGCCGCGGCCGAGTTTGAGATTGAGCTCCCCCTCGCGGTCGCGGGTCAGGCTGCGGTCGATCTTCTGTTTCATCACCTTGATGTCCTCGACCATGGCGTAGTCGAGGAACTTGCGGTAGACGAAGGGTTCGAGGTTTTTGAGCAGTCTCTCCCCGAGGGGGATCGAGCCGGCGACGGGGCGGGCCTTGATCATCGCCGCCCGCTCCCAGCTCTGTCCCCAGCTTTCGTAGTAGACCTCGCCGCTGCGCAGGGAATTGGCCATGTCGCCGCTGTTCCCCTCGGGGCGCAGCCGTAAATCGACGCGAAAGACGAAGCCGTCTTCGGTGACCTGGCCGATGGCCTTGGTGATCAGCTCGCCGAGCTTGCAGTAGTACTGGTGGAGGTGGAGGGCGTTCTTTCGGCCCCGGACGGGGTCGGCGACACCTTCGGTCTCCCCCTTTTCCGAGGAGTAGAAGTAGATCAGATCGATGTCGGAGGAGAAGTTGAGTTCGCGGCCGCCGAATTTCCCCATGCCGAGGATGGTGAATTCCGGCTCGTCGCCGAGGGCGCCGTCGGCGGTGCGGAGGCGCGGTGTGCCGTACTCGGCGCGCAGCAGCGTTTCGCAGATCTCGAAGGCGCGCTGCAGGGTGGCGGCGGCCAGGGCCGAGAGCTCGGCGGTGACCTCGACCAGATCGGCCATCCGGCAGAGGTCGCGGCTGCCGATGCGGAGGATTTCCCGGGACTTGTAGAGACGCACCCCCTTCTGCAGTTCGGCAAAAGTGGAGCCGTCGGGGATCCTTCGGCGCAGCTCGTCGAGCATCACCCCTTCCGGTTTGGCTCGCTCGAATTCGCCGGCGGAAAAGAGGTCATGAAAGAAGGCGCTACGGCGGCAGAGGATCCCGGTGAGAAAGAGGGAGGCGCCGAGGACGGTGAGGAGGCGTTGTCGTTCCCCGGGGGTCCGGAGCACCGCCGCCAGTTCGTTCTCGGAGACGGTCGCCAGGAGGCGCTCCAGGCCGTTGAGGGCCTGGTCGGGATCGGCGGAAGACAGGGCGTCTTCGACGATCTCCGGGAGGAGCGCCGCCAGAGCCGGGCGCTCGGAGATGAGAAGGAGATTGTCCGCGGTTTTCCCTCCCTCGGCAAAGCCGAGTTCGGCCGCCAGGCGAAGGAGTCCCGGTTTGTCCTTGGCCCGGCAGACGTCGACCAGACGTGCGGCGGGAGTACCGCTGCTCATCGCTTATTCCTTTCCGGAAACCAGCCGGAGCAGTTCGGCCCGATAGTCGCCGCTGACCACCCCGCGCTCGGTGATGATGGCGGTAATTAGGCGGGCCGGGGTGACGTCGAAGGCCGGGTTGCGCACCGTCACTCCTTCGGGGGCCAGCTGCCTTTCGCCGCTGTGGGTCACCTCGCGGCGGTCGCGCTCCTCGATGGGGATGTGACTGCCGTCGGGGATCGCCAGATCGATGGTGGAGATCGGCGCGGCGACGTAGAAGGGGAGGCCGTGCTCCCGGGCGAGAATCGCCACCGTGTAGGTGCCGATCTTGTTGGCGGTGTCGCCGTTGGCGGCGATGCGGTCGGCGCCGACGATGACGCAGTCGATCTCCCCCTTGCTCATCAGGTGGCCGGCCATGTTGTCGCAGATCAGGGTCACGGGGATTCCGTCCTTCATGAGTTCCCAGGCGGTGAGGCGGGCCCCCTGCAGCCAGGGGCGGGTCTCATCGGCGAGGACGGCGACTTTCTTGCCGGCCTCCACGGCGGCGCGGATCACCCCGAGGGCCGTGCCGTAGCCGGCGGTGGCCAGGGCTCCGGCATTGCAGTGGGTGAGGACCCGGGCGCCGTCGGGGATCAGAGTCGCGCCGTTTTTTCCCAGGGTGCGGTTGAGGCGTTCGTCCTCGGCGGCAATCTCCATCGCCTCGCCGACGAGGCGCGCCTTGAGCCCCGAGGGGGAGAGGGCGCGGTGAGCCTTCGCGCAGCGCTTCATGCGGTCGAGAGCCCAGAAGAGGTTGACGGCCGTCGGCCGGGTCGCCGCGAGAAGGGCGCAGACCTTTTCGAACTCGGGCGCGAAGGCGTCGTAGTCGGCGGCGACGATCTCCCGGGCCCCGAAGGCGGCACCGAAGGCCGCCGCCACGCCGATGGCCGGGGCGCCGCGCACCACCATGGTCTTGATCGCCTCGGCGACGGCGCGGTAGTCGGTATATTCGAGCCAGACCTCCTCCACGGGGAGGAGGCGCTGGTCGATCATTTTCAGGACGTTGTTTTCATAGAGAATCGGTTTGATGGACATGGTTGACTCCGGCATGTGACGGGAAAACAGTGACGGGTGACGGGCTACGGATGACAGGTTGGCATTCGATGTCCCGGTGATCATTCGGTTGAATTGGTCGGTCGGGGATAAAAGAGGCGTCCTTCCGAAGTAATCTTTTCCTTCAGTCGGTTCTGCGTCAGTCGGTCCCAGTGCAATAAATCCACCTTGAAAACCAGAGGGAGTGCGTCGATCTCGTTCCAGAGTCGGGAAAACTCACTCTCCTTCATCGTCGGCGCGAGGACGGCGAGGTCGAAGTCGGATTCCGGTTTGTCGGTCCCCTTGGCCCGCGAACCGAAGATCAGGACCCGATCGACCTGAGGATAGCGGGAAAAAATCCGCTCGAATTCGTCATAGTGGCGCTCGGCCAGGCCGAAAATCAACCGTTTGTTTGCCATGTCCTGCTCTTTTCCGCCAGAAGCTGAAAGAGATGGAGCGCCTGGCCGACGATAAAAGCGTAGACATCCTCAGCCAGTTGCTCATGGTAGGTGTGGCTGGTGAGATTGCGCATCTTCTGCATGTCGCTCCAGAGATTGCCGTCCTCGATCAATCCCGCCTGCAACGCCTCCTGCAGCGTTTCGCGAGGGGTCCTGACGATCAGCCCCTCCGCCTCAAGCTGGAGTTTCAGCATCTTCCAGGCCAGCTCATGGGTGAACTCAAAGCGTTGAATCACCGAATTCCGGATGAACTCATTCTTGGGCTGCGCCACGGCTTTCTCGAGCTGCTTCAGGGCCTTGAGATAATCGTCGATCCGTTCTGCCAGGCTTTCTGCTTCCATGGGAGTTCCTGTCTGCGGTGAGAAGGGCGCAACGCTTTTTTTATTCCCCCGCCAGCTTCTTCTTCAGCAGCTCGTTGACGGCGGCGGGATTGGCCTTCCCTTTGCTGGCCTTCATGACCTGGCCAACGAAGAAGCCGAAGACCTTCTCCTTGCCGGCGCGGTACTCTTCGACCTGCCCGGAATTGGCGGCGATGATCTCGTCGATGATCGTCTCGATGGCTCCGCTGTCGGTCACCTGTTTGAGACCCTGCTCCTCGATGAGGACGTCGGCCTCCTTGCCGCTCTTCCACATGGCGTCGAAGACGGTCTTGGCGATCTTGCCGGAAATGGTGCCGTCGTCGATGCGCGAAAGCATCCCGGCGAGCATCGCCGGAGTCACCGGAGCGGCCGCAATGGCGATTCCGTCGGCGTTGAGGGCGCGGATCACCTCCCCCATGACCCAGTTGGAGCAGGCCTTGGCGTTGCCGTGGAGCCGGACGCAGGCGTCGTAGTAGTCTCCGAGTCCGCGCTCGGCGCTGAGAACCTCGGCGTCGTAGAGGGGGATGCCGTACTCCTGGACGAAGCGCGCGATGCGGGCCCCGGGGAGTTCGGGGAGGGCGGCGCGCACCTCGGCGATCCAGGCCTCGGAGACGACCACCGGAACCAGGTCGGGGTCGGGGAAGTAACGGTAGTCGTGGGCCTCCTCCTTGCCGCGCATGGAGCGGGAGACGCCGGTGGCGGCGTCGAAGAGGCGGGTCTCCTGCACAACCTTGCCGCCGTCCTCGAGGAGTTCGGCCTGGCGCTCGACCTCGTAGTCGATGGCCTGCTTGATGAAACGGAAGGAGTTGATGTTCTTGAGCTCGGCGCGGGTCCCCAGCTCCTTCTGTCCCCGGGGGCGGATGGAGACGTTGGCGTCGCAGCGGAAGGACCCCTCCTCGAGGTTGCCGTCGCAGATCCCGAGGTACATGACGATCTGGTGGAGCTTCTTCAGATAGGCGATCGCCTCGTCGGAAGAGCGCATGTCCGGCTCGGAGACGATTTCGAGAAGCGGCGTGCAGGCGCGGTTGAGGTCGACGAGGGAGGCGTTCTCCATCCCCTCGCCGTGGAGGAGTTTGCCGGCATCCTCTTCCATGTGAATGCGGGTGATGCCGATGCGTTTCGATTCCTCTCCCTCGACCTGGATGTCGAGCCAGCCGTGCTGGCAGATGGGGAGCTCGAACTGGCTGATCTGATACCCCTTGGGGAGGTCGGGATAGAAGTAATTCTTGCGGGCGAAGATGGAGCGCTCCGTGATGGCGCAGTTGGTCGCCAGGCCGGCGTGGATGGCGTATTCGACGACCTTGCGGTTGAGAACCGGCAGGGCGCCGGGCATCCCCAGGCAGACCGGGCAGGTCTGGGAGTTCGGGGGCGCGCCGAAGGCCGTGGAGCAGCCGCAGAAGATCTTGGTCGCGGTGGTGAGCTGGACATGAACCTCCAGGCCGATGACGACTTCGTATTTTGATGACATAAGAAAATCCTTTTCAACGCGGAGGCGCCGAGACGCTGAGAAAATCAGGGGACAAAAGGAATGATTGTATGTTTTTCCCGATCGAGTTTTGATTTTCTTCGCGTTTTCTGCGCCTTTGCGTCTCTGCGTTAAATATATCTTTAAAAATGGGGGCTTTCTTTGTGCCACTCCGTCGCCTGCTCAAAGGCCCAGGCCGCCCGCAGGATCGTCGCTTCGTCGAAGGGTTTGCCGATCAGCTGCAGGCCGATGGGGAGCCCTTCGGCGGTGAATCCGCAGGGGAGGGAGAGGGCGCAGGTTCCGGCGAGGTTGACGGGGATGGTGAAGATGTCCGAGAGGTACATCTGCAACGGGTCGGCCGTCTTCTCGCCGATGGGGAAAGCCGCCGTCGGCGCCACCGGGGTCAGGAGGAGATCGACCTGGGCGAAGGCGTCGAGGAAGTCCTGGCGGATCAGGGTCCGCACCTTCTGCGCCTTGAGGTAGTAGGCGTCGTAGTAGCCGGAAGAGAGGGCGTAGGTGCCGAGCATGATGCGGCGCTTGACCTCGGCGCCGAAGCCTTCAGCGCGGCTGCGGCTGTACAGGTCGGAAAGTCCCCTGGCGCTCTCGGTCCGCACGCCGTAGCGCACCCCGTCGTAGCGGGCGAGGTTGCTCGAGGCCTCGGCGGTGGCGACCAGGTAGTAGCAGGCCAGGGCGTAGTCGGTGTGGGGGAGGGAGACCTCGACAATCTCGGCGCCGAGATTCCGGCAGACGGCGATGGCGGTCTCGACGGCCTTTTTCACCTCCGGGTCGAGCCCTTCGATGAAGTATTCCTTCGGCAGGCCGATTTTGAGTCCGGCGATGCCGTCCTTCAGGGTGGCGCGGTAGTCGGGGACCGGGAGGTCGACGGAGGTCGAGTCGGCGCCGTCGAAACCGGCGACGGCCTGGAGCATGATGGCGCAGTCCTCCACGTCGCGGGTCAGGGGGCCGACCTGGTCGAGGGAGGAGGCGTAGGCGATGACTCCGTAGCGGGAGACCCGGCCGTAGGTCGGCTTGAGGCCGACGACGCCGCAGTGGGAGGCGGGCTGGCGGATCGAGCCGCCGGTGTCGGTGCCGAGGGTCGCCACCGCCTGGCCGGCGGCGACCGCCGCGGCGCTGCCGCCGGAGGAGCCGCCGGGAACGGTCCCCAGGTTCCAGGGATTCTTCACCGGCCCGTAGGCGCTGTTCTCGTTGGAGCTCCCCATGGCGAACTCATCCATGTTGAGCTTGCCGAGGATCACCGCCCCCCGTTCCTTGAGGCGGGCGACGGCGGTGCCGTCGTAGGGGGCGACAAAGTTGTCGAGAATCTTCGAGGCGCAGGTGGTGCGCACCCCCTCGGTGAGAAAGATGTCCTTGAGGGCGATGGGGATGCCGGTGAGGAGATCGGCGCGCCCTTCGGCGATGCGGGCGTCGGCGGCCGCCGCGGCCGCCAAAGCCTCTTCGGGGCAGAGGGTGATGTAGGCGTTGATCGCCCCGTCGGTCGCCTTGATCCGCTCAAGATGGGCCCGGGTCAGCTCGACGGAGGTCACCTCGCCGGCGCGCAGCCGGTCGTGCAGTTCGTGGATGGTCCGATCCGTAAAATTCATGGTGTCTCCAGAAAAAACGAATACCTGATCAATTCAAGGGCAGGAAGGCGGTCACTCGATAACCTTGGGAACCCGGAAGCAGCCGTCGGCGGCATCCGGCGCGTTTTGCAGGGCCGCTTCGATGCCGATGGACGGTTTCACCAGGTCATCGCGGAAGGCGTTCTCCATCGGCACGGCGTGGGCGGTGGGGACGATGCCTTCGGTGTCGAGTTCTTGAAGCTTTGCCACATAACCGAGGATGGCGTCCATTTCCCCGGTGAGGGCGTCGAATTCGCCGTCGTCGAGGGCCAGGCGCGCCAGGCGCGCCACATGCTCCACTTCGGGTCGGGTTATTTTCATTTCAGACTCTCCCTTTTTTGGTGTCAGCAATTTATAACTGTGCAAACTAGCATGGGATTGGAGTGAGATTCAAGTATTAAGGGGTGGCGAGGGCAGTTGTAATTATCTCTTTAGAGTGCTAATGTTTCTGCATATGGCCGGCAAGTTACGAGGATGCCGGTCCAAATTTTCCTAGGGAGAGATGAATATGAAAAGATTTCTTATGGCGGTCCTTTGCGTTTCGTTGATTCTTTCCGGGTGTGTCGCCCCGCAGAACAAGACCCAGAAAGGGGCCCTGATCGGCACCGGGGTCGGCGCGGCGGCGGGAGCCGGGCTCGGCCAGGCGATCGGCGGTGACACCAAGGCGACCCTCCTCGGTGCCGGAATCGGCGCCGTCGTCGGCGGACTCGCCGGCGGCACCATGGGTCGTTACATGGACAATCAGGAAGCGGCGATGCGCCAGCAGCTCGCCGGTGTCGAGGCGGCCAACATCCAGCGCAATGCTGATGTCCTTGCCGTCACCTTCAAGGCCGACATGCTCTTCGATTTCGACTCCTCCACCCTCAAGGCCGGTGCCTACGACGAGATCTCACGGGTCGCCCAGGTCCTGGTCCAGTACCCCCAGACCAATATCACCATTGCCGGTCACACCGACAGCAAGGGGACCGAGGCTTACAACCAGCAGCTCTCCGAGCGTCGCGCCCAGGTTGTGAAGAACGCCCTCGCCGGCCAGGGCGTCAATCCCGGTCGGTTGATCGCCGTCGGCTACGGCGAGAGCCGTCCGATCGCCAGCAACGACACCGAGTCGGGGCGCCAGCTCAATCGCCGGGTGGAGATCACCATCGTCCCCCAGCAGTAGATCTCTCTTTCGAACCCATAGCCAACGGCGGGATGGCCTCTTTAGTGCCATCCCGCCGTTTGTTTTTTCTGATCGCCCCCTTCGCTCCAATCCTCTTTTGACTTTTGCCACGGGTTTAAAAGGGATCTCGGAAGGGTCCCCGCTTTCCTCTCCGATTCTCTCCTTCTCCGCGCCTCCGCGTTGAAGTCTTTGTCCCGGTTGTTGTTCAGTCAATAGAAAGCGGCCCCGGAACACACAGTTCCGGGGCCGCTTTTTTCTTTTATCCTGAGGGGAGCAACGCCGGGTCAGGCGTCCTTCTTCTTGTCGTCGTCGAGTTTTTTGGCCTCTTCCGTGGCCTCATCGGCGTCCTTGACCCCTTCCTTGAAGTTGCGCAGCCCTTTGCCGAGGGCGCCGCCGATCTGGGGGAGCTTGCCGGCGCCGAAGATGATGAGTACCAGAACGAGGATGATGATCAGTTCCTGGGTGCCAAGTCCGAACATGCGCTTTTCTCCTGAATGGGGTTTTGAGGTCCTATGTTACTCTTTTTTCAGAAAAATCTCAATAGACGTATACGTCATGCGGGGATTGCGGCGCCGGGGGGGAGGCGCAGCAGAAGCACCTCGACCTCGCTGCCGGCGGAAATCTCCCCGCTCCCTCCGGGTACCGGCAGCAACGCCTGCGAACCCTGGATACTGCGGTTCTGCCCCGAACCCTGGCGCCCCGAAGGGGTGAAGAGGTAGCGGCCGTCCCGCTCGGCGAGGGTTCCCCAGAGAAAGCGTTGCCGCTTTTCGCCGCCGCTGACGGCCGTCGTGAGGGTCACGGCCAGGCGCGGCTGCAGGGGGTCGCCGTGCCCGGCGAGACGGCGCAGGGCCGGGCGGGCGAAGAGTTCGAAGGTCGCCGCAGAGGCGGCGGGATTGCCGGGGAGGCCGAAGACCAGGGTCGAGCCGCAGCGGCCGAAGAGGAGAGGCTTGCCCGG
Organism: Desulfuromonas soudanensis; assembly: GCF_001278055.1. NCBI lineage: Bacteria > Pseudomonadati > Thermodesulfobacteriota > Desulfuromonadia > Desulfuromonadales > Desulfuromonadaceae > Desulfuromonas > Desulfuromonas soudanensis. The sequence continues at coordinate 685,856 of NZ_CP010802.1, forward strand.
TTTGATGGCGACCTTCCAGAAACCGAGTTCGAAGCCCTGGGCCACCAGGGTCTCCTGGACGTGGTCGCGGTCGCCGACGGAAACGCCGCCGGTGGTCATCAGGACGTCGGCTTCCAGCCCCCGGGCGATGCGGGCGCCGAGGCCGCCGCGTTCGTCGCGGGCAATGCCGAGGGGGATCACCGTGCACCCCTCCTCCTGGAGTCGCGCCGCCAGCAGGTGGTAGTTCGAGTTGACGATCTGTCCCGGTCCCGGGGTCTGGCCGAGTTCCACCAGTTCGTCGCCGGTGGAAAGGAGTGCGACCCGCGGAGTGCGGACAACCCGGACCCGCTGCGCTCCGGCGGCCGCCAGGATCCCCATCTCACCGGAATGGAGGGGAGTTCCGGCAGGGAGGACGGTCTCGCCGGCCTGCAGTTCCTCTCCCCGGCGGCGCACGTGCTGCCCTGCCTTAGGCGTGCGCTCGAGGCGGATGGTTCCTCCGCTTGCCTTGACATCCTCGATCGGCACCACGGTGTCGCTCCCCGCCGGGAGGGGGGCGCCGGTCATGATCTTGATCGCCTCCCCTTCAGCCAGGGACGTTTCGTGGCTGGCCCCGGCGGGGAGAAATCCGGCGACGCGCAGCTCGCAGCCGGCCTCCTGGCCGGCAAAGGGGAAGGCGTAGCCGTCCATGGCCGAGTTGTCCGCCGGCGGCAGGTCCCAGCGGGCCGTTACCGGCTCGGCCAGAACCCGGCCGAGGGCATCGCCGAGGGGGAGGTCCTCCGCCGCCAGAGGGACGACCGTGCGCAGGATCAGATCGACGGCTTCCTTGTAGGTCAACATTGCAAGTGACTCCTTTTCAAACCCCAAAAAGCTTTGTTGCGAGACTTCTCCTTGGTGCTTTGGTGGCAATACCGTAGTTATGTTTTACGATTTGTCGACCTTCGGCTCTTCGCCGGGATTTAGAGGGAGAAAGTCGGCGGCGAAGCGGGCGTCGACGTACTCCTGCACCCCGCGGTTGAGGGCGTCGAACTTCTCGAGGAGGAGCAGCGTCTCGGCGGTCAGGGTGGTGGTCCCCCCGCGGGCGCCCCCCTTGCGGCGGTGGACCAGGGGAAAGCGCACCCGTTTCTCCATGTTCTCGATGAAGCTCCAGGCCTTGCGGTAACTGATCCCCATCTGCCGGGCGGCGCCGCTGATGGACCCGCAGTCGTCGATGAGGCGCAGCAGACGCTCGCGCCCCTCGCCGAGAAACGGCGCCCCCTCGGTCTCGAGCCAGACCTTGGAGCGGACCTCAAGGCCGTTCATCGCAGAAAACGCTCCTCGATGAGGTCGCAGAGGCCGGCGGCGTCGTTAATGTCGAAGAGGGGGACGTCGAGGTCGAGGGGCTCGTCGGAGGCGACGGCCAGAAGCGCCGGGTCGTGAAGTTCGCCGCGGCAGAGGAGGTCTTTGCGCACCTCGCGGCGGTGAACCTCGATCTTCGGCAGGGGGCTCTTCTTGAATCCCTCGGTGAGGAGGATGTCGACGTCGTTAAAGTAGCGGTCGATGGTCTCTTCGAGCGTCGGTTCGACTTCGTCGGAGTGGATGCGGACCATGGCGCTCTTTTGCGGCGAGGTCACGACGGTGGTCGCGGCCCCGGCCTTCGTCAGGCGCCAGGAATCCTTCCCCTCGTGGTCGATCTCGAAGCGGTGGGCGTCGTGCTTGAGGGCGCCGACCCGGTAGCCGCGGGCGGTGAGTTCGGCGATGAGTTTTTCGAGGAGGGTGGTCTTGCCGGTGCCGCTTTTGGCCACCACCGAAACGACGGGAGGTCTCATGGCTTGCGCTCCGTAGCCCGGCCGTAGTCGGTCGGGGTGTTGATGTTGACGAAGGCCCGATCGGCCCCGGCCGGGAGTTCCTCGGCCGTCAGGACGCGGACCCTGACCTCGTCGTAGAAGTCGTAAATTCGGCAGCTTCCCTGCCGCAGCATCGCCTCCATCGGCGCCAGGCACCCCTTGCCGTAAAGGGCGAAGAGGGGTTCGAGACCGGTGGCCGTGCGCGGGACGACGACGTCGTAACCGAAGCGCAGGGCAAGGATCTGCCGGATCAGGGCCGGGTCGGGATAGGGCATGTCGCAGGCGGCGACGAAAATCCACTGGGTTTCGGCGGCGGTCAGGCCCGCATGGAGGCCCCCCAGGGCGCTGCCGGGGTAGATGTCCGGAACGAACGGGAGATCGGGACGGGCCAGGTCGGGGCGCTCGCCGGCGATGAGCAGCCGGGAGAAGAGGGGAGTCATGACCGAGAGCACCCGCTCGAAGAGGGGGACGCCGTCGACCTCGAGGAGCGCCTTGTCCCGTCCCATGCGCGAGCTCCGTCCTCCGGCGAGGATGACCCCGGTGACGTCCTGCAGCGGTTCCCCCGGCGGGGCGTTGTCGATATGCGGAATTTGCATAACGGGGACAGTATAGTCGCGGGTCAGGGCCGGTGCAAGAGAAATATTCCGATTTCAATATGTCTTGCGAAGGTTCGATCTGACTTGTCCCGGAGGCCGTTCCGTACGTGAAAAATGGAAACAAGGCAAGATAAAGGTTTTAACGCAGAGGCGCAGAGAATGGAGAGGCGCAGAGATCGGAGAGTCGGAAGAGATCGGAGAGTCGGAAGAGATCGGAGAGTCGGAAGAGATCGGAGAGTCGGAAGAGATTACGGCGGGAATGAAAGCGATCGTTTCTCTGCCGTCCTCTCCCTCTCAGCGTCTCTGCGTTGAAAAGGTTTTTTCGATTCAAAAAAAAAGGGCCGGCGCAAAGGCCGGCCCAAGGAGGCAGGGGATGAAGGGCCCCTGTTGCTGCATATCATATTGTCAAATTTAGTGTTTCTGCTCTCCGAGAGACAGGAACTTCTCGGCGATCGAGTAGAGAAGGAGGCAGAAGGCCATGGCGCCGATCACGATACCCAACTCGGTGATCGAGGGGGTGTAGGTGAGGAGACCGTTGACGAGGCCGTCGACCCCCTCACGCATCGGCACCAGTTGCCCAGCGATCACCAGGTCGTAGCGCATGAAAAAGATCCCCACCGTCGACAGCAGACCGGCGACCATCACGCCGAAGGGTGTGCGGGTGGCGCGGTTGAGGAGGATGGTGACGGGGATCAACAGTCCTATCAGCACTTCGAAGAACCAGAAGTTGAAGGCCAGGGGACCGGTGAGGGTGGCCATGGTCGCCTCATATTTTCCGGGAGGCTGACCGTAAAGGCCCGGGATGATCTTCCAGATGACGAAGAAGATCAGGATGACTAGAAACAGGGCCTGCAGTTTGCCGAGGGAGACCATGAAGTCCTGGTAAGCTTTCGGCAGGTCGATACCGCGGAACTTGTGGTTGAAATAGACGAACAGAGCCACCAGCGCCCCTCCGGAAACCAGGGCCGAGAGGATGAAGTAGATCGGCAGGAAGGAGCCGTGCCAGTAGGGGCGGGCCTCCAGCAGTCCGAAGACGGCGCCGAGGTTGGAGTGGGCGGAGACGGCGGCGATAAAGCCGATCATCCCCAGGGCGAAGGCCCCCTTGTGGTGGCCGCGCATCAGAAAATAGAACTCGCCGCACAAAAGGGCGAGGTAAAGCCCGTAGAGCGTTCCCATCCACCAGATCGGTGAGGAGAAGTTGGGGCTGAGGATGGCGTAGATCCCCAAGCGGATCGGATGATTGATTTCCATGCCGATGGCGCCGAACCCGGTGATCAGGGTGATGATCGCCAGGATGATGGCGCGGCGGCCGATGAGTTCGAACTTCTCGATGCCGAAAACGTGACCGAGGCTCGATACCAGACAGAGGCCGGTGCTCGAAACGACGAAAAAGACGTAGGTCGCAATGAGAATCCCCCAGGGGACTTCCCTTGTCACGTTGTAGACGTGGGCGTGCCCCTGGATCAGCACGTTCACGGCGGAGACGGCCCCTATGAGGACACCCGCACCGAGGAGGGCGAACCACAACAGCTCGCCTGGACGTTTGGCAGTAGCAGTCATGACGTTCTCCTTAAATGATGTAGTAGAGGTACGGTTTGGTCCCCATCTCCGGCTTGACGACCCGGTGGGGATATTTGGCGACCAGGAGCGAGACTTCACTGCAGGGATCGTTGAGGTCGCCGAAGACCCGGACCTTGGTCGGGCAGGTTTCGACGCAGGCCGGCAGACGCCCCTGGTAGACCCGGTGGGCGCAGAAGGTGCACTTGTCGACGGCCTCGATTTCCTCGTTGTAGTAACGGGCGTTGTAGGGGCAGGCGGTCATGCAGTATTTGCAGCCGATGCACTTCTTCTCTTCGACGGTGACGATGCCGTCGGCGTTGACGCCGGTGGCACCCGTCGGACAGACATGGTCGCAGGGGGCATTTGAACAGTGCATGCACTGCCCGGGAGTGAAGGTCTGCCCCAGGTGGGGGTAGGTTCCCCGGACCTCTCCCTGGTCGACCCAGTTACGGTAGTTGTCGCGCCCCAGGGGGACGTTGTTTTCCGCCTTGCAGGCCACCGTGCAGGCCTTGCAGTCGATACACTTGCGCGTATCGAGCACGATGGCGAACCTTTTGTTTTTCATGATCAGGACTCCTTGTGCTTAAGCCGGGTCAGGCCGGAAAGATTTCGACGAAGGTCTCGTGCATCGCCACGTTGCCGGAAATCGGGCAGGTTTTCTCCTCGATCAGGGCCGCGTCGCAACCCCCCTTGCCGTAGATGTTGGTCAGACCCTTGGAGATGACCCCGAAGCCGTGGGCCATGTAGACCGTGTCGGGGCGGATTTTCTGCGTGACCTCGAGAGGGAGCTGCTCCTCGCCGACGGAACTCTTCACCCGGACCATCTGGCCGTTTTTCAGGCCGAGGCGCTGGGCCTCCACCGGGTTGAGCCACAGGGCGTTGTTCGGCATGATGTCGTGAAGGTACGAGACGTTGGCGGTGGTGCCGTGGGTGAAGTAGGCGTGGCGGCCAACCACCAGGCGGTATTTGCCGCTGGGAACCGCCGTCGGCGACTGATAGACCGGCAGGGGGTCGAGACCCTTTTCGGCGTACTTCTCCGAGTAGATCTCGATCTTGCCGCTCTTGGTCTTGAGCTTCTTGCCGAAGGTCTTGCCGTAAACCGGCTCCTCCGATTCGAGATAGACCCCCTTGCTCTTGAGATCTTCGAGGATTTTGGGGTTGTTCTTCACCTGGTGATGGATGTGCTCGTCCATGGTGAAGTCGAACTGCTCGTAGATTTCGTCTCCGAGGCGTTTGGCGATCTGCTGCATGATCCACAGGTTCGGTTTGCTCTCGAACATCGCCTCGATGCAGGGCTGCCGGAAAGCAACGACCGGCACCAGTCCGCCGAGACCCTCGAGGGGGTCCTGGCGCTCGAGATAAGTGGCCTCGGGGAGAACCACGTCGGAGAGCCAGGCGGTGTCGCTCATGGTGATGTCGATGGTGCAGATGAAGTCCATCTGGTCCATCATCTTCAGGGTCTTGGCCCGGTTGGGAACCGACGAAACCACGTTCTGCTTGTAGATCATCATCCCCTTCACCGGGTAGGGCTTTCCTTCGAGCACCCGGTCGCGGAAGAGGGGCCAGGAACCGTCCTTCTCGGCGAGATAGGCGACGGCCCCGTCTTCGAGGCGGACCGGGACATCGTCATACCAGGGGGCGAGGTATTCATGCGCTGTCAGCTTGATGCTGCTGTTGGGGACCAGACCCCCCTTGACGTCCCAGTTGCCGATGACGGCATTGAGGATCGCCATGGCGCGGCGCATCTGGGTGTCGTTGGCGAAAAAGGAGGAGCGCCGCCCCTGGTAGTAGACGGCCTTGGGAGCCGCAGCGGCGAACTCGCGGGCGATGCGGCGGATGTCGGCGGCCGGGATGTCGCACTCGGTCGACGCCCATTCGGGGGTGTAGGGAGCGATGTGCGGGATCAGCTGGTCGAAGCCGACGGTCTGGGTCTTGACGAAATCCCGGGCATACAAGCCCTCATTGACGATGACGTGGATCATGGCGAGGATGAAGGCCATGTCCGTGCCGGGCTTGATCGGATACCATTCATCGGCCTTGGCCGCGGTCTTGGTGAAGCGCGGGTCGAGGTAGATGAGCTTGCGCCGGCCGCCGTCCCCTTTGAGCATGTCGATGGAGTCGGGGGTGATGAGCGCCTCGGAGCGGTTGGCGCCGCTCATGATGATGTAGTCGGCGTTGAGAACATCGGGCGTCGGGTTGGTGCCGTAGGTGGCGCCGAAACCCTGGATGTTGGAGGACAGGCACAGGGACGGGTGGCGGAGAGTGTTGGGGGAGCCGTAACACTCGGCGAGCTGCAGGAAGAAGTGCTCCTGAAAGGTCCCCTCGGTGGAGGCGAACATCATCCCGGCGCGGGTGTATTTATCGCCGATCTCGTTCATGTTCTTAGCGACCAGGTCGAGGGCCTCTTCCCAGCTGGCGCGGCGCCATTTGCCCTCGCCACGTTTGCCGACCCGGATCAGGGGGTACTTGAGGCGATCGGGATCGTAGACCACCTTGGTCCCCGAGTTGCCGCGGGCGCAGAGCATGGCCCGGCTCTTGACGAAGTTGGGGTTGGGATCGAGCTTGAAAATCACGCCGTCGCGGACCCGGGCGATGACTCCGCACTTGTTTACGCACATGCCGCAGCTGGTGAAGATGTCTTTGGTGGGGAGGGTGGTGGGTTCTCCCACCTCTCCAGTCTTGGCCAGCGCCCGCAGCACCTTGACCTGCGAACCGACCGTGACCGTGGCCAGGGCGCAGGACGAGAGCCCCAGGAAGCGGCGGCGACTCAATTTTTTTTCAGTAGGACCTGACACGTCAGTCTCCTTTGCAGATGGATCTATCGGTTATCATTCTGTTAATTTGAATTATTGCATATTTGGCGGTTAAAAGCGGGGAGAGGCGCCTGGGCTCCTCTCCCCGCGGATTATAGCACGACTGCGACTAGAATTGAACCGTCAGAGAGGCGTAGCCGTCCCAGGCCTTGTCGACTGCCGGGAGCATGGAGAAGGCGGTTCCGTTCTGCACATCTTCGATCTTGTGCGGTGTACCGACGGGGGAGCCGCTGCCGGTGTACTCGTAATCGTAATAGAGGCCGCCGACTTTGATGAACATGTTGGGATTGATGTCGATGATGTAGTAAGCCTCGCCGACCTGACCGCGGGTGGCGAGCTTGCTGCCGATCATGTCGTCCTGGGCCTGGGTGAAGGGGGTCCAGAACTCGGATCCGTAGTTGTACTCGAGGCCCAATTTGCCGGCCGGAGCGGGGATCTGCAGACCGACGTAGACGCCGTATCCTTCTTCCTTGTCGCTGGAGGTGGCGCGGGCCGGGGTCATGATGATTTCGCTTCCGTCGGCATTCAGTTCAGCCTGGAAGACCGCATCGGAGAGCATGCCGCCGAACATGCCGGCCTTGCCGTTGGAGTCGGTCTGGGTGGCGGAAACCGAAGCGAACCACTTGATGCCGTTCATCTCTTCACGAGTGAAGCCAACGCCGGCGAGATTGATGTCGCCGATAACCGTGCTCGGCTGAACACGGGTGACGAAGTTGAAGTTGGGGAACTTTTGCAGATCCTGATAGAGGGTCGGGGCAAACAGGGCCGCGAACTGGTTGGGAAAGGCGATCACGCCCTTGAAACCGTCGTTGACATCCATGGCCCGGAACAGGGTGAACTGGAGGAAGTTGGTGCCGTCGTTGAGGGCGTCGAAGTTGAGGCCGCCCAGGTGGGTGTCCTTGGTGTTGACGGAGTTGTCGTTGAAGAGTTCGCCGTTGCCCCACTCGGACTCGAAGCCCTGGCCGTAGCAGAAACGAATTGTCTGGCCTTCGATGCCGGTGAGTTCACTGAGGTGGTACCCGACGGTGATGCCGTCGAAATTGAAGTTGACAAGATGCCCGGTGGGGGTGCCGCCGCGCATTTCGTTTTCGCGAAACTGAGTGGGGGGACCGTAGGTCGAGGGACGGCGGCCGATGGAGAGATAGGCGTCGCTGCCGCCGATTTCTTTCCAGTCGAAGTAGGCGCGCTCGACGCGCAGCCAGTCGCCGGTGGTGTTGCCGCCGTCGGTGCCGTCCATGGTGAAGGAGTTCCAGGAATCAAAGACCTTGGAACCGGTCGAGTCACCCCAGTTCTTGTACATGGAGAGACGACCGCTGAAGTTGACGTTGCTGGCGACCTTGGCTTTCATGCCGAGGCGCAGGCGGGTCGTGTAAAGGATGTCGTTGTTGATGTCGCTCTTCTGACCGCCCGGGAAGGCGAAGGGACCAACGCCGGAAAGAAGCCCCATTCCAAAGGCAGTCGCCAGGTCGGGGTTCTGGATCAGCATTTTTCCGAGGGGAGAAGTCGGGTCGGCGGGGTCACCGAATGCGCCGCTCATTGCCTTGGCGCCAAAATCATCGAAGTCGACGAGGATCCCGGGATTCCAGGTGACATCCTTATAGTGCAGGGTGTCGGCCTTGACCCGCATATCGCCGTACCAGCTGATGCGGTCGGTGGCGGCGTGCATCCCGTTCCGGTCGACGCGGTCGGAGATGTCTTCGAGCTCGGCGGAGAGCTCCTGGATCTTCTTCTGCAGATCTTCGACGGTCGGCGCGGCCAGGGCTGTGGCAGGAACGGCCAGAGCTGCTACGAGCAGCAGTGCGAACAACTTGCGCATGTAATGCCTCCTCAAAAAAGTAACGAAGGAGGCTGACGCCGGAGGGTCCGGCGTCAGCCGGTTATTCATCGATTAACCGCAGGTTTCCGGCTGATCGGAGTCGGCAGCGTGGTCATACAGGAACTGCTGGATGTCCTTGAGATCCTGCGGGGAGAAGGATTTGATCGCTTCGGGAGCGGCCTTGTGGCCGTCCTTTTCGAAGAAGCGGTCCCACTGGCGCTGGGTCTTGGAGAGGGGGGTCAGGGCGCCTCCTGCGGCTCCAGCGACGTGACAAACCTTGCAGTTCTTCTTGTAGAGGTATTTTCCCTTTTTGGGATTTCCGCCTTCGGCGGCGAGGGCGGACGTTGCGGCAAGAGCCACAATGGCGAGACAGGCGATAATTTTGCTGATGCGTTTCATGTGTTCCTCCATCTGGTGTTTGCTGCTCCGGTGGAGCAGCTTGTGTCACGAGTGCATACGGTGTGCCCCACCCCGGGGCCCTTGCCGTTTTTTGCCTTGCCCGAAATGTCCGGGGATGCGTTTGGGACTTGAATCAAGGTTTCGTAATAGTCGGGAAAGCATTTATCTAAAATTTCTTATATTCTGCTTTCACGATGTGTGCCGAAACCCCCGGTGCGGGCCAAGAGACTGAAAAGAAAAGGATTGTTCCAGCGGAGCGTTTTGGTGAAGATTGCCGAAATGAAACGTCATGTTTCATTTCGGCGCCCGGGAAAATCCCGGCAGAGGCCCCGGTCTGCGCTTTGCCGGCGGCATCGCATCTCCCTGAAACATAACGTCTCACGAAACAAACTGTTTCAGGTCCGGGTCCGGCGGGACGGGTTGGCGGGTCGGCAAAACACATGTGAAAAATTTAACGATAAAAGTCACCAGGGCCTGGGTGATGTTGAAAAGGCAAATTTGGATTAAAGTTACAGGAGGTCAGGGATTAACTGTCGGAGAATTTTCGTCCGGACCCCTTGATTCTCTGATTTGGCGGGGTGCGGTGTGGCATGAGAACCTTTCCTGTCCTGCCGTCGGCGGGCCGATGGGGGTGGGTGCGGTTGGGGGGAGGGGTCATTCATCGGTCGGAGAGGGACGGTCGGTCATTTGGCCGTATTGTTGATGGGCGGGTAGTGAAATGGCCGACCTTCTGTCCTCAGGCCGGGATCGGGAGGTTTCAGGCGGGGATGAAAATGATGTTTCCGCTGGAATAAAGGGGGAAAAGCGGCTACAATCACGGGTCCGCTAGGACTGGTCTCACCGCCCCGAGCGGATGGGCCGCGAATTTAACACTCGGAGGTAAAAAAGGATATGGCAATCGATCCGAATAAAATCATCTACACCATGATGAAGGTTTCCAAGTTCTATGACAAGAAACCGGTCATCAAGGATATCTCTCTTTCCTACTTCTACGGCGCCAAGATCGGTGTGCTCGGTCTCAACGGCAGCGGCAAGAGTTCGCTGCTGCGCATCCTCGCCGGGGTCGACAAGGATTTTAACGGCCAGGCGGTCCTCTCCCCCGGCTACACCGTCGGCTACCTCGAGCAGGAGCCGCTGGTCGACTGCACCAAGACCGTGCGCGAAGTGGTGGAAGAAGGGGTGCAGGAAACCGTCGACCTCCTCAAGGAGTTCGAGGAGATCAACGCCGCCTTCGCCGATCCCGACGCCGACATGGAGAAGCTCTGCGACCGGCAGGCCAGGGTGCAGGAAAGGCTCGATGCCCTCGACGCCTGGGAGCTCGATTCGCGGCTCGAGATGGCGATGGACGCCCTGCGCTGTCCGCCGGAGGATGCCAGGGTCGCCGTCCTCTCCGGAGGCGAGAAGCGCCGCGTCGCCCTCTGCCGTTTGCTGCTGCAGAAACCGGACATCCTCCTCCTCGATGAGCCGACCAACCACCTCGACGCCGAGTCGGTCGCCTGGCTCGAACATCACCTGCAGCAGTACGCCGGCACCATCATCGCCGTCACCCATGACCGGTACTTCCTCGACAACGTCGCCGGCTGGATCCTCGAGCTCGACCGCGGCGAGGGGATTCCCTGGAAGGGGAACTACTCCTCCTGGCTGGAACAGAAGCAGGAGCGCCTGCGCCGCGAGGAGAAGTCCGAAGGGAGCCGGCAGAAGACTCTGGAGCGGGAGCTGGAGTGGATCCGCATGAGCGCCAAGGGGCGTCACTCCAAGAGCCAGGCCCGTATCAGCGCCTATGAAAAGCTCCTGGGGCAGGAGGTGCAGAAGCAGGACAAGGAACTCGAGCTCTACATCCCGCCGGGACCCCGCCTCGGCGACATCGTCATCGAGGCCGATGGGGTGAGCAAGGCCTACGGCGATCGTCTTCTTTACGAGAACCTCAGCTTCCGCCTCCCCCCCGGCGGCATTGTCGGCATCATCGGCCCCAACGGCGCCGGCAAGACGACCCTCTTCCGCCTCATCACCGGCCAGGAGAAGGCCGACGGCGGAACCTTCAAGATCGGCGAGACGGTCAAGCTGGCCTACGTCGACCAGAGCCGGGAGCTCGACGGCAACAAGAGCCTCTATGAAGAGATCACCGGCGGCCAGGAACAGATCGCCTTCGGCCAGGTGCTGGTCAACGCGCGGGCCTACGTCTCGCGCTTCAACTTCTCGGGGAGCGATCAGCAGAAGAAGGTCTCCACCCTCTCCGGCGGCCAGCGCAACCGGGTTCACCTGGCGAAGATGCTCAAAGAAGGGGCCAACGTCCTCCTCCTCGACGAGCCGACCAACGACCTCGACATCAACACCATGCGGGCCCTCGAAGAGGCGCTGGAGAACTTCGCCGGCTGCGCCGTGGTCATCAGCCATGATCGCTGGTTTCTCGACCGTATCGCCACCCACATCCTTGCCTTCGAAGGGGACAGCCAGGTGGTCTGGTTCGAGGGAAACTTCTCCGAGTACGAGGAGGACAAGAAACGCCGCCTCGGCGCCGAAGCCGAGCGTCCTCATCGCATCAAGTACCGGCAGCTGACCCGCGGATAAGCGCGTCCCCGGACAGTAAACCGCAGACGCGCGTCCCCCGGTGAAGAGGCCCGGCCGCTGCAGGAGAGCAGGATCAGATGACCGAAAAGACGAATGGTTCCGGCCTCTGGCAGAAGGTTCCGGCTCTCACCGCCGCCTTCAGCGGCAAAGGGATCGGTCCGACCAACTTTGCCGATCCCGCCGTCCGCACCCTGCTGGTGGCCAAGGCCCGCTGGCTCGCCCTGCTGGTGGTCGGCCTCTACGGCACCTGTGCCATGGTGATGTTCATCCGGAGTCCCTACGGCTTTTTCCTCAGCCATCCCCAGGTCCTCTTCCTGGCCGGTGCTGTGGCCTTCATGGTCGTCTACAACGGCCTCTGTCACTTCTTTTACGAAAAAATCAACCAGCTGCGCTGCAACGCCCAGTTCAAGTAAGCCGCTTCGCGGCAGAAGTTCCTAAAATCAACATCTTACATTCCAGCCTTCACACCCTACTTCCCCATCGCCCCCAAAAAAAGCTTCCGTACCAGCCGATCATCTGCTTTTCCTATCCACAAGCCGTATCTGGCGGCGAAACTTCAACTGTGGGAAGGAGAAACGTGATGACCGACTGGTACGAAAAATCAATGCGCGCTCTGCAACTGGCCGGCAAGGGGGAACGCACCCAGCAGGCCTACACCCGGTCCGTGCGCAAGCTGGTGGAGTTCTTCGACAAGTCCCCGGAGCTGATCTCGGAGACGGAGCTGCAGGATTACTTTCTGCACCGCCGTATCGTCGACGAGTGGTCGCCGAACACCATGCGGATCTGCCATGCCGGAATCCGCTTTTTCTTCGCCCATGTGCTGGAGCGCGACTGGCGGACCTTCGACTACCTGGGCGCCCAGAAGGAGTTCCGGCTGCCGACGGTCTTAAGTCGGGAGGAGGTGCGCCGGGTGCTGTCCTGCGTCTACACCTTCCACAACCGCGCCTACCTCTCCACCGCCTATGCCTGCGGTCTGCGTCTGCAGGAGGCGCTGTACCTGGAGATTTCGGATATCGACAGCGACCGAATGATGCTCCACGTCCATCGCGGAAAGGGGTCCAGGGACCGCTTCGTGCCGCTGCCATCGAAAGTGCTGCCGATGCTGCGTTCTTACTGGAAGACTCACCGGCATCCGCGCCTGCTCTTTCCGGCGTTGGGGCGCAATGGCAAGAACGCGGCAAAGGCTCAGTACCCCATGGCGATCAGCAGCGTTCAGGGGGCCATGAAAAACGCCGTGCGGGAGGCGGGCATCCACAAAAAGAACGTGAGGATTCACACCCTGCGTCACTCCTACGCCACCCACCTCCTCGAAGAGGGGGTGAACCTGCGGGTCATCCAGCGCTATCTGGGCCACGCTTCCATCGAGACGACCATGATCTATCTGCACCTGACCCAGAAAGGGAATGAGGATGCCTCTCAGCTGATCAACGCCCTGATGGAGGATCTGCGATGAGCCGCATCAATGAGATCTTCCGCACCTTTGCTCCCGAGTATCTGCGCCGCTTCGGCGACTCCATGCCCGCCGAACACAGAAAGGTAATCGACGCCATCATCAACTGCCGCACAGAGGTCAACGGTTCGGTGGTCTACCACTGCCAGGACTGCAATCAGCTTCACCTGGTGCATCGCGGCTGCGGCAACCGCCATTGCCCGGGATGCCAGAATCACAAGAGCCGCCAGTGGTTGGACAAGCAACTGCGGCGACAGTTGCCGGGGCACCACTTCATGCTGACCTTCACCGTGCCGCAGGAGCTCCGAGGGTTTCTCCGCAGCCACCAGCGCATCGGCTACGCGGCACTGTTCGCGGCGTCTTCGGAAGCGATCAAGGCGCTTTGCACCGATCCTCGCTTTACCGGCGGCGACACTCCGGGCTTCTTCGGCGTGCTGCACACCTGGGGACGCCAGTTGCAGTACCATCCGCATATCCACTATGTGGTCCCGGGAGGGATGCTGGCGAGTCAAAGCGGCCAGTGGCATCCCTCGGCAGTCAATTTCTACCTGCCGGTTCAGGCATTGTCAAAGATCGTCCGGGCCAAGTTCCGTGACCGGATGGCCAAGGCGGAGCTGCTGTCCGAAATCCCGGCCGAGGTCTGGGCCACCGACTGGAACGTCAACTCCCAGGCCGTCGGGAGTGCCGAGGCCTCCATCAAGTACCTCACCCCCTACGTCTTTCGGGTGGCGATCTCCAACAGCCGCATCGTCAAGGTCGAGGATGGCAAAGTCTTCCTCCACTACAGAAAGACTGGCAGCAATCGCCTGCGCACCCTGGCGCTCGACGCCCTGGAGTTCCTCCGGCGTTTCCTCCAGCACGTGCTCCCCACAGGTTTCATGAAGGTGCGTTACTACGGTTTCCTCAGCCCCGGCTCCAAGGTGCCTCTGGAGGAGGTGCGTGCAAGAATCGAGATGGCCTTCGGCTTCGAGCTCACCACCCCGGAGGTGGAGCCGGAGCCACCGCCGCAGATCGTCTGCCGGCACTGCGGGCACGAACTCGTCTACCGCTACTCGATCCTGCCCCACAGACGCCGACTTGCCGCAGAGGTGCCATCGGGATAAGCCGGAACGGAGATCCGCAGCCATATACCAATGAGGGTGGCAGTAGCCCGACGGGTCGTACTCCCGGAACGGGCCGGGTGAGGTTTGCCCAAAACCCAGCAAAATGGCCCGATTCTACTGCATTGAACCCGTTGGGAAAGGCCATGGGCCCGAGAGGATCGCCGAAAAAGGACCATTGATCGTCCCATCCCCCGCTTTCAACACCCGTTCGTCCCCGCCACGAGCCACACCCCACCCCTGACCAAAAAACCAATACCCTTATCTCAAAGATCCGTGCCCAATTGCCGGGCTTCATGAACAATGGATTGAGACGACCTTTCAGGTCGTGTCAATCCTTATGGGTTCCAGATTCTCATAGACCTTCTCTTCGTGACGGCACTTGTCCATTTCAGCGGCGGGGTCGCCAGCTGGTTCTGGCCGGTCTATTTTCTGGTGACCATCGAAGCCGCGGTGTTGTTCGAAGAGCCCCGGGATGTCTGGTGGCACGGCGCCCTCGGCGGGCTCCTCTACGGCGCCCTTCTCGGTGCCGAAAACCTGCACCTGATCTCCTTTGTGGAAATGCCCTTTGTCAATCCCTGGGTTCACAACGATGTGTTTAATATCGTCCTGCTGTGGCTCTGGGTTTCTATCCTCAACGGCACCGTTGCAGTGATTGCCGCCTTTCTCATGGGGGTGATTCGCCGCGAGAATGTGGCGTTGCGCGAAAGCGAGACAAAACTGATCGGATTCCTCAATTCGGCCAACGATTTGATCTTCAGCTTCACCCCGGAAGGGAAATTCCTCTACGTCAATCGCTCCTGGAAGCAGATCCTAGGTTACGATCTGGATGCTCTCGCAGATATGACCATGCTCGACATCGTCCAGGAAGAGCAGAAGGTCAAATGTCTGGCCGGCTTCCGCCGTTCCATGGCCGGTGCGAAGGTGACGCCCATCGAGGGGTATTTCCTTTCCCGGGACGGCCACCCGGTGGCGGTGGAGGGGAACATCACCTGCAATTTTCGCGACGGGGCCCCCGAGTCGATCTGGGGGATCTGCCGGGACATTACCCAACGCAAGGAGGCGCAGGAGCAGCTCCTGCACATGGCCCACCACGACACCCTGACCGGCCTCCCCAACCGCCGCTGTTTTCTCGACCGTCTCAAGCAGGCGCTGGCGCTCGCCCGCCGCCTCGAGCACCGGGTCGCCATCCTCTTTCTCGACCTCGACCGTTTCAAGATCATCAACGACACTCTCGGCCACGGCGTGGGCGATAAGCTTCTGAAGGAGGTGGCAACGCGGCTTTCCGCCTGCGTACGGGAGGTCGATACCGTCGCCCGCATCGGCGGCGACGAGTTCATCCTCACCCTGGTCAATCTGAACCAGATCGCCGATGCCGAATTGGTCTCCCGGAAAATCCTCAAATCCCTCGCTGCTCCTGTACAGATCGACGGCAACGAGCTCTTCATCACCACCAGCATCGGCATCTCCGTCTATCCCGGAGACGCCGACGACCCCTCCGCCCTGGTGAAGAAGGCCGACGTCGCCATGTATCACGCCAAGGCGATGGGGAAGAACAACAGCCAGTTCTACACCCCCGCCCTCGACCGGGACGCCCTCCGCAAACTGGGGCTCGAAAACAGCATGCGCAAGGCCCTGGAGCGGGGGGAGTTCCGGGTCTACTTCCAGCCCAAGGTCGACACCGGCAGCGGCAAAATGTCCTCCCTGGAAGCCCTCCTGCGCTGGCAGCACCCTGAGCTGGGATTCCTCCTCCCCGCGGAATTTCTCAACATCGCCGAGGAGACCGGGATGATCGTCCCCATCGGCGAATGGGTCCTCTCCGAGGTCTGCCGGCAGTCCCGCCTCTGGCAGGATGCGGGACTCCCCCTGACGCCGATTTCCGTCAATCTTTCCGGGGTCCAGTTGCAGCAGAAGAACCTGGCCGAGACCATCTCCGGCATTCTGGCAACCACCGGGCTCGACGGGCGCTCCCTCGAACTGGAGATCACCGAGACGGTGATCATGCAGAACCCCGACTTCACCATCGGCATTCTCAACGAGCTCAAAGCGATCGGCGTCTCATTGTCGATTGACGATTTCGGCACCGGCTACTCGTCCCTGGCCCATCTCAAGCGCTTCGCCGTCAATACTCTGAAGATCGACAAGTCCTTCGTGCGGGACGTCGACAGCAATCCCGCCGACGCCGCCATCGCCACGGCGATTATCGCCATGGCGAACAGTCTCAATCTCAAGGTGGTGGCCGAGGGTGTGGAAACCCTGGGGCAGCTCTCCTTTTTGCAGGGGTGCAGCTGCGACGAGGTGCAGGGATTCTATTTCAGCCGGGCCCTGCCGGCCTCGGAGATTGAGGCTTTCCTCGGGAAGATCTTCCGGCAATCGGAGGCCTCCTGAGCCTATTGCGCAGCGATCGGCTCCGCCGCAGAAACGGAAAAGCGCCCCGGAATGAAATTTCCGGGGCGCTTTCTCTTCCGGAGCCGGAGGGTCGGTGTCGTGGTAGACTGAAGTCGAAGGAATAAAGAGGGGGGATACAATGAGCGCGAGCCCTGTTTTGCCGTTGACGGTCTTTTACGACGGCGCCTGCAGCATCTGCGCGGCGGAAATCAGCCGCTACCGGAGTCAGCAGAGTCCGAAGCGGCTGGTGTTCGTCGACATCAGCGCCGCGGATTTTGTCCCCGAGGACCATGGACTGACCCGCGAGGCGGTGGAGAAGGAAATGCACGCCATCGATGGGGACGGCGTGGTTTATACCGGTGTTGCAGCGTTCACCGCGATCTGGCGGATCGTCCCCGGATTTTTTTATTCTGCCCTGGCCGAGATTCTGGACCTTCCGGGGATTAACCTTCTGGCGCGCCTCGGTTACAAGGTTTTTGCCCGGTATCGCTACCTTTTGCCGCGGCGCACCCCGGAATGCGCCGATGAGAGCTGCAACCTGGGGCACCGGAAAAAATGAAATCAGGGGTTTTTAGCCACCAAGACACGGAGACACCAAGAAAAATAAATTAAACAAAAAGCTTTCCTGGTGGCCTGGTGCCTTGGTGGCAGATTAAAGCTTGGCGGTCTCCGTTGTTCACCGGTCGCTAGGCCGCTGCCGTCGGCGGGACGAAGACCCGGGCGGCGAGTTCCTGGTCGAGGAGAAGGAGTCCGCGGCCGTCCCCTTCGACCCGCTTCAGTTTGCGGATGATCAGGGAGAAGGAGGCCTCTTCCTCGACCTGCTCGGTGACGAACCATTGCAGCATGATCTGGGCGGCGTGGTGTCCTTCCTTGCGGGAGAGATCCATCAGCTTGCCGATGCGATCGGTGACGAAGAGCTCATGTTTGAGGCCGAACTCGAAGGCGTCGAGGGGCGACTTGAAGGTGTTCTGCGGCCCGTCGATGGGACGCAGTTCGGTGCGGCCGCCGGCGTCGCAGGTGAATTTGAAGAATTTCTCGCCATGGGTCATTTCTTCCAGAGCCTGGACCCGCATCCAGCTGGCAAAGCCGGGGAGATCCTCCGATTGAAAATAACCGGCCATCGCCATATAGAGGTAGGCCGAGAAAAATTCGTTTTTCATCTGTTCGTTGAGCGCATCCTGCAGTTTGGGGTTGATCATGGTGTCCTCCGCTGGGGATTGAATGAAGTGGTGCCGGTCAATGTCGCCGTAAAGCATACCAAATAGGTAAACTTTGTCCAGCCCGATGACGTTCTCCTTGCGGTCGTTGCAAATGTTTAACCGCTGGGCTATTCTGCTCCCTGATATCGACCCCCTTTTTTTCGGAGATTGCCGTTTTGCACATCAAGTCCACCACCTTCGTCAAGAGCGCCACCAAACCCGCCAACTACCCCCCCGCCGCGCTCCCTGAGATCGCCTTTGCCGGCCGCAGCAACGTCGGCAAGAGTTCGCTCATCAACGTCCTGGTCAATCGCAAGGCCCTGGTGCGCACCTCCTCGACGCCGGGGCGGACCCAGCTCCTCAATTTTTTCGACATCAATGGCGCCTTCTCGCTCGTCGACCTCCCCGGTTACGGCTTCGCCAAGGTGCCCCTGGCCGTGAAGAAGGAGTGGGGACCGATGGTCCGCACCTATCTGGAGCGGCGGGAGAGCCTGCGGGCGGTGGTCGTTCTCTTCGATATCCGGCGCGTTCCTCGCGAGGAGGACCTGCAGCTCCTCGACTGGCTCGAGGAGCTCTCCGTGCCGACCATCCCGGTGATCACCAAGATCGACAAGGTCAGCCGCGGGCAGAGGCTCAAGCAGATCGGCCCGATCCTCGAGGCGACGGGCCTGGACCGGGACGATTTCACCCTCTTTTCGGCGCCGACCCGGGAGGGGATGGAGGAGATCTGGGAGCGCGTTGAAGCGGCCCTCGAGGCCGGCGAGGAGCCCGATCCCTCCATCGAATCGGATTCCTCCGCCGTCCCCGGTGACGAAGCCGACCTTTCGCCCCCGACCGGAGAGTGAGCGGCGCCATGCAGTGGTTCGGTTTTCTCGGCGGCCTGATGGTCGCCTTCGGCTTCGTCCCCCAGATCGTCAAGGCGCTGCGCACCCGCTCGACGGGTGACCTCTCGATCTTCATGCTGATGACGATCTTCACCGGCGGCCTCTTCTACACCGCCTACGCCCTCTGGGCCGGCGACCCGGTCTTCATCACCATCAATCTTCTCGCCACCGCCAACACCCTGGTCCTCCTTATCCTCAAGGTGCGCTACCGCTAGGCTTCCAAAATAAGGCTTCTCACCACTGAGGCACAGAGGCACAGAGAAATTTTCTTTGCTAAATTTGGCCTGACTCGGTGTCCTCTGTGCCTCAGTGGTTCAATTTGTTTTTTCAAGAGGACATCATGCGGCGACGGCCCCTGAAAACCGGTTATTTCATTGACAGTCCGGCGAAGGGTTTGTTACAAGAGTCAGACAATTAGAGATCCAGGTGCCCGCTTCGGCGGGAGAATAGGGAAGAGGGTGAGAACCCCTCGCTGCCCCGCAACTGTGTGTGGTGACGAAAACCGGAGTTCATGCCACTGTCCCGTCAGGGATGGGAAGGCCCGGTTAAGTAGGACGAACCACGAGTCAGGAGACCTGCCCGGATTTTATTTGCCAGCCTTTCGCGGGAGAGGTTGGGGTCTCTGCCATTTGGAAACCCCGACCTCTTTCGCGAGGCGGGGTTTTTTGCGTCGGGGAGTCGAAGGTGGAACAGGGATTGATCCAGGTCTATACCGGCGAAGGAAAAGGGAAGACCACTGCCGCCACCGGACTGGCGGTGCGGGCCCTGGGGCAGGGGTTCCGGGTCTTGCTGGTGCGCTTTCTCAAACCGCAGGAGCCCGCCAGCGGCGAGATCCTTTTCCTGCAGGGGACGCCGTCGCTGGAGATCCTCACCGCCGGCGTGGGGATCATTGGTACGCCCGGTGATTCTCCTGTGGTGGCCCGCAGCGTCGTCGAGACCTTCGAACGCGCCCGGCAGAGACTGGCGGAGGGGCAGTTCGACCTCCTCATCCTCGACGAGATCAACAACGCCCTGCACCGCGGCCATCTCCCGCTGCAGGAGTTTCTCGCCTTTCTCGACGACCGTCCGGCGGGGTTGGAAATTGTTCTGACCGGGCGCAACGCCCCGGAAGCCGTCCTCGAGCGGGCCCACCTGGTGACCCGGATGGCGGCGGAAAAACACCCCCTGCAGCAGGGGATCCCGGCGCGCCGGGGGATCGAGTTCTGAAGTTATGGCCCAAGTGATCTATATCAGCGGCGGCGCCCGCTCGGGGAAATCCGCATATGCCCAGCGTCTCGCCGAAGCCTGTCCGGGGCCGCTTCTTTATCTGGCGACCGCCGGGGTTCATGACGGCGAGATGGCCGAGCGGGTCGCGCGGCACCAGCGGCAGCGGGGGGATCGCTGGTCGACCCTCGAGGAACCACTCGACCTCAGCGGCCGCCTCCCCGCCGCATCAGCGGGCCAGGGGGCGATCCTTCTCGACTGCGTCACCCTGTGGATCACCAACCTCCTCTTCCACCACGGCGAGGAGACGGCGCCGGTCTTTGCGGCGGTCGAGGAATTCATCCGCATCCTCCCGTCCCTTGAGGCCCCGTTGTTTTTGGTTTCCAATGAAGTCGGCCAGGGGATCGTGCCGGAGAATCGCCTGGCGCGTCTCTTCCGCGATCTGGCCGGCGAGGTCAACCAGCGCCTGGCGGCCACTGCCGACGAGGCCTGGCTGGTGGTCTCGGGGCTGCCGTTGCGGTTGAAATGATTCGAGGTTGTTCGGGAAAAGTCTTTTTACCACAGAGGCACAGAGGCACAGAGGCACAGAGTTAAGCGCTCGATTTTATATATGTTTTTCTCTGTGACTCTGTGTCTCTGTGGTCATTCTTGAGATTTTGTGAATCCACCATTTTTAACGCGATACAAAGAGGTTCCGACATGTCCCGCATCGATCTGCAGAGCGCCCTTGAACGCATCCGCCCCGTCAGTTCCGAACGCCTGGCCGAAATTCAGTCGCGCATCGACCGCCAGGCCAAGCCCCAGGGGTCGCTCGGGCGCCTCGAGGAGTTCGCCCGCCGTTACGTGGCCATCACCGGGCGCGAGGATGTGCGCAGGAAAGCGGTCTTCACCTTCGCAGGCGATCACGGCGTGGTCGAGGAAGGGGTCAGCGCCTTTCCCAGGGAAGTCACCCCGCAGATGGTCCTCAACTTCCTCGACGGCGGCGCGGCGATCAACGCTCTGGCCCGGTCCGTCGGCGCCGAGGTGGTGGTGGTCGACATGGGGGTCGACTATGACTTTTCGCCGATGGAGGGACTGCTGCTGAAGAAGGTCGCCAAAGGAACGGCCAATTTTGCCAGGGGTCCGGCGATGACGCGCCGGCAGGCCATTCAGGCCCTGGAGACCGGGATCGAGATCGCCTTCGACTGCAAGGAAAAGGGGATCGATCTGGTCGGCACCGGCGACATGGGGATCGGCAATACCACCCCCTCGACGGCCATTGCCGCCGCCTTCACCGGCCTCTCCGTCGCCAGGCTCACCCACCGCGGCACCGGGATCGGCGATGCGGCCCTGGCCCGCAAGATCGTCGTCATCGAAGAAGGGCTCAAACTCAACGCCCCCGACCCCGCCGATCCCGTCGACGTGCTGGCCAAGGTCGGCGGCTTCGAAATCGGGGGCATCGCCGGACTGGTTCTCGGCTGCGCCGCCTGCGGGATTCCGGTGGTGGTCGACGGTTTCATCTCCACGGCCGGAGCGCTGATCGCCTCCGAGCTGCACCCCGGGGTCAGGGACTATATTTTCGCCGCCCACCAGTCGGTGGAGATCGGTCACGGCGCCATGCTCGAGCGCATCGGCCAGCGGCCGATCCTCAACCTCGATATGCGTCTCGGCGAAGGGACCGGCGGCGCCCTGGCCATGGGGCTGATCGAAGCATCGCTGCGGGCGTTGCGAGAGATCCGCACCTTTGACGATGCCGGAGTCAGCGGGCAGGAGGCGCCATGAAGCAGGAGTGGGAAGATTTCCGCATCGCCGGCGCCTTTCTGACCATATTTCCCGTCGCCCGGGAACTCTCCATGGAGCCGGAGCGCCTGGCGCGCAGCATGGGCCTCTTCCCGGCCGTGGGGGCGGTCATCGGCCTCGCCCTGGTGGTGCTCAACTGGGTGCTGACGCCGCTGATTCCCCGGCCGGTTCTCGACTGCCTGCTGATCCTCATGCTCATCGCCGCCACCGGCGCCCTCCATCTCGACGGCATCGCCGATCTCATCGACGGCCTCGCCGGCGGCAAGGACCGGGAAGGGGCCCTGGCCATCATGAAGGACAGCCGGGTCGGGGCGATGGGCGTCGTCGGGCTGGTGATGGTCCTCCTCCTCAAGTACCTCTCCCTGTACAACGTCCCGGCGCCCCTCAAGTCGGCGGCACTGATCTTCATGCCGGTCGCCGGGCGCTGGATTCAGGTTGTCCTCGCCGCCTCCTGCCGCTACGTGCGCGCCGAAGGGGGGACAGGCGGGGCCTTCGTCGACCACGTCGGCGAGCGCGAGATGCTCATCGCCACCGCCACCCTGATCCTGGCCGCGGTGGTCCTCTTCGGCAAAAGCGGATTTTTCCTCATCCTTCTCCTCGGGATCGCCGCCATTGGACTGATCCGCTACTTCAACGCCCGCCTCGGCGGGGTCACCGGCGACGTCCTCGGTGCCGGGACCGAAATCATCGAGGTCCTGACCCTGGTGCTGGTGCTGGCTCTCCACTGATGCGCCGGGGTGATTAAGCCGCGATGGTCGGGCCTGATTGGATTTGAATATTTGAGGGCTTAACAAAAACTCAAAAATTACCACAGAGACACAGAGGCACAGAGCTAGGAACTTAATGTTATTAGTTGTTTCTCTGTGCCTCTGTGTCTCTGTGGTGAAAAAACGTTTTTGGCGAGGCTATTAAGCAAAGGAGCCGAGATGACGCGAACCAGGATTTACCTCGTCCGCCACGGCCAGGTCGAGGGGCACGAGCAGAAGCGCTACAACGGCCAGGGGGATATTCCTCTGACCGCCGAGGGGCAGGCCCAGTTCGGCCTGTTGCAGCTGCGTCTCAAGAAAAAGAAGCTCTCCGCCGGGTACAGCAGCGACCTCTCCCGCTGCCTCGACGGCGCCCGGCTCCTCCTTGCCCCCCATGAACTCCAGCCGATGGCCCGCCCGGACCTCCGGGAGCTGAACATCGGCATGTGGCAGGGAAAGACCTGGCGGGAGCTGCAGGACGAATATCCCGAGGAGTGGCAGGCGCGCCTCGACGACATCATCCATTACCAGGTTCCCGGCGGCGAGAGCCTGCTGGAGATGGCCGAGCGGGTCCGCCAGGCGATGGGCGAGATTGTCGCCGCTCATCCCGGCGAGGAGGTCCTGGTGGTCGGCCACGGCGGCGTCAACCGGGTGATTCTCCTCGACGCCATCGGCGCCCCCCTCGATCGTCTCTTTCACATCGAGCAGGATTTCGGCTGCCTCAACGTCATCGACTACTACCCCGACGGGGTGAGCGTCGTCGCCCTGCTGAACGGGTAGTTCATGCCGCCGAAGCCGATCATCATCGCCGCACCGAGCAGCGGCAGCGGCAAGACGACCGTCGCCCTCGGGGTGATGGCGGCACTTAAAGCGCGCGGCCTGCGCGTCGCCCCCTTCAAGGTCGGTCCCGATTTCATCGATCCGGGGCATCACGCCGCGGTCTGCGGCCGCTCTTCGCGCAACCTCGACGGCTGGATGTGCGGCAGGGAGTGGGTGGCCGGCAGCTATGCCCGAGGCTGCCGTGACGCCGATCTGGCGGTGATCGAGGGGGTGATGGGGCTCTTCGACGGCGCCTCCGGGGAGGACGACGCCGGCAGCACCGCCGAGATCGCCCGCTGGCTCGACGGCCGGATCGTCCTGGTGGTCGACGCCCGCTCCCAGGCCCGCAGCGTCGCCGCCCTGGTCAAGGGGTTCGTCGAGTTCGATCCCCGGCTGCACTTTGCCGGGGTCATCTTCAACCGCGTCGGCACTCCCCGCCACGAGGAGCTGCTGCGCCAGGCGATGGCCTCGGTTCCGGGGCTCCCCCCGGTGCTCGGCTGCCTGCCGCGGGAGGAGAATCTCGCCCTCCCCGAGCGCCACCTCGGCCTGGTGATGGCCGCCGAGGCCGGCCTCGACGAAGCCTTCGCCGCGCGCCTCGCCGCGGCCGTCGAAGCGCACCTCGATCTCGACGGTCTGCTGCAGACAGGGGGTCAGGTCTCAACTCCTGACACGTCCCTCCGGAGCGGCGCCCCGACCCTTCCGACGGTGCGCATCGCCGTGGCCCGGGACGAGGCCTTCTGTTTCTGCTATCCGGAAAATCTCGAGCTTCTGCAGGCGGCCGGGGCCGAACTGGTCTTTTTTTCGCCGCTGCATGACCGGGCTCTCCCTCCGGAGATCGACGGCCTTTATCTCCCCGGCGGCTATCCCGAACTGCATGCCGGGGAGCTGAGCGAAAACGTCTCTCTCCTGGGGGAGATCCGGGAGGCGGGAACGGCCGGCCTGCCGATCTACGCCGAGTGCGGCGGTTTCATGCTCCTGGCCGAATCGATCGACGGGCAAGCGATGGCCGGACTCTTCCCCGGCGCCGCGCGGATGCTGGCGAAGCGCAAGGCCCTCGGCTACCGGCACGTGGAGCTGACCGCCGACTCCCTCCTCGGCCCGGCGGGAACCGTCGCCCGCGGCCACGAGTTTCACTATTCGGAGATGACCCTGCCGGAGGAGGTCTCCCGCATCTATCGCCTCTCCCGTCGCGGCGGCGAAGACCTCGGTCGCGAAGGGTACTGCCACGGCAACGTCCTCGGCTCCTATATTCATCTCCACTTCGGCAGCAATCCGCAGCTGGCGGAGAATTTCGTTCAATTTTGCAATCAGGGCAAGATTCACCACAGAGGCACGGAGACACAGAGGTAAAACAGGATCCTTGGGGCTGATGTTGAGTCTTCTACGCGGTTCTCTGTGCCTCTGTGTCTCTGTGGTCAATAGAATTAATCATCAGGAGGATGTTCGTTTGAAAACTCAAGTTGAGTTCGCCGTTGCGGGAACCATTACCCCGCAGATGGAAAGTGTTGGCCGCGATGAGGACGTTGCGCCTGAATATATCCGGCAGATGGTCGCCGAAGGGAAGATCGTCATCCCCTGGAACCACAACCGCAAACCGAAGGCGGTGGGGATCGGCAAGGGGATGCGCACCAAGGTCAACGCCTCCATCGGCACCTCCTCGGACATCGTCGATTATGACGCCGAGATCCGCAAGGCGCTGGCCGCCCAGACGGCCGGCGCCGACACCCTGATGGAGCTCTCCGTCGGCGGCGACCTCGACCGGGTGCGGCGCGAGGTGATCGCGGCCGTCGACCTGCCGGTGGGAAACGTCCCCCTCTACCAAGCCTTCTGCGAGGCGGCCCGCAAGTACGGCAATCCCAACAAGCTCGACAAGGAGATGCTCTTCGACATCATCGAGCAGCAGTGCGCCGACGGCATGGCCTTCATGGCGGTGCACTGCGGCATCAACCTCTACACCATCGAGCGCCTCAGGAAGCAGGGGTACCGCTACGGCGGCCTGGTCTCCAAGGGAGGGGTCTCCATGGTCGCCTGGATGATGGCCAACGAGCGCGAGAACCCCCTCTACGAGGAGTTCGACCGGGTCGTTTCCATCCTCAAGAAGTACGACACCGTCCTTTCCCTCGGCAACGGCCTGCGCGCCGGGGCGATCCACGACTCCCACGACCGCGCCATGGTCCAGGAACTCCTCATCAACTGCGAACTAGCCGAACTCGGGCGGGAGATGGGGTGCCAGATGCTCGTGGAGGGGCCGGGACACATGCCGCTGGACGAGATCGAGACCAACATCCGCCTGCAGAAGAGGATGAGCAACGACGCTCCCTACTACATGCTCGGACCGATCTCCTGCGACGTCGTCCCCGGGTACGATCACATCGCCGCCGCCATCGGCTCGGCCCAGTCGAGCCGCTACGGCGCCGACCTGATCTGCTACATCACCCCCGCCGAGCACCTGGCGCTCCCCAACGAGCAGGATGTGATCGACGGCGTCAAGGCCGCCCGGGTCGCCGCCTACATCGGCGACATGAACAAATATCCGGAGCGCGGCCGGCAGCGGGACAAGACCATGAGCAAGGCGCGGCGCGACCTCGACTGGCAGAAGCAGTTCGAACTCGCCATCTTCCCCGAGGATGCGCGGGCGATCCGCGCCAGCCGCACGCCCGAGGACGAGAAGACCTGCACCATGTGCGGCGATTTCTGCGCCTCCCGCGGCGCCGGAGAGCTTTTCAAGGGGGATTTGAAGGGGGACAAAATTTAAATAATTTCACCACAGAGGCACTGAGACACAGAGAGGAAACCCAAACCTCTGTGAGGCGGTTTTTTGTTTTCTCTGTGTCTCTGTGGTAGATAAAATTTAACGTTTTCAGGCGCAGGAAAGGGGGTGGAAAACCCCCGCGGACCCGCCGCTGTAACGGAGGACCGACCCCTCGCAGACCCACTGGACGGACATCGAGCCGTGCGGGAAGGGGAGGGGGAGGGATGATCCCGGAGCCAGAAAGCCTGCCTGGAAAATGAACTTGTTCGCTGACGGCAAAGGCGTTCGGAGGGTGTGGATGATCCACGCCCCCGGCCGCGCGGCCGGGGGCGTTCGTTTTTTCAAGGAGAAAGAAATGAAGAAAACCGCCATACTCCTCATGGGGCACGGCTCCCGGGTCGCCGCCGCCAACGAGGCGCTCCACGCCATCGCCGCCATGGTCGAGGAGACCAGCGGCATCCCCATCGTCGAGGTCGCCTTTCGCGAGCAGCACGCCCCCAACATCCAGAAGGGGATCGACGCCTGCGTCGCCCGGGGGGCCGAGCGGGTCCTTCTCTATCCCTATTTCCTCTATGCCGGCGCCCATGTCCTCGAGGATCTGCCGGCGGAGATGACCGAGGCCGCGAAGCGTTATCCCGGTCTGGAGATGGCTCTCGGCGAACCCCTCGGTGTGCATCCCAAGCTCGGCGAAATCGTTTGCGAGCGCATCGGCGAGGCGATGGCGCGCTCCGGCTGGGACCAAAAGGTCGCCTGATTCTCAAGGAAGGAGGGTGTTGTCATGTCCGCACCGGATGTTATTGTTAATCCCCTGGAGATCGAGGCCCGATCCTTTGCCATCATCGACGGCGAGGTCGGCGAGCATGCCTTCGATTTCCGCCAGTGGCCGGTGGTGCGGCGCATCATCCACACCACCGCCGATTTCGATTTTGTCGCCAACACCGTCTTCTCCCCGCAGGTGATCGACAAGGCGCTCGGCGCCCTGCGGCGGGGGGAGCCGGTCTATTGCGACACCGCCATGGTCGGCGCCGGGATCAACAAGGTCCGTCTTGCCGCCCTCGGCTGCGCGCTGCGCTGCCATGTGGCCGATCCCGATGTCGCCGCGGCGGCCCGCGCCGCCGGGGTGACGCGGTCGATCATGGCGATGCGCAAGGGGATCGACGGGGGGTGCGGCATCTTCCTCGTCGGCAACGCCCCCACGGCTCTCTATGAACTTCTCCATCAGGCGCGGGCCGGGGCAATAAAACCGTCCCTGGTCGTCGGCGTGCCGGTGGGGTTCGTCGGCGCCGCCGAATCGAAGGAAGCGCTCCTGGAGAGCCGTCTTCCCTCCATCGTCTGCCGCGGGCGCAAGGGGGGGTCGGCCATCGCCGCCACCATCCTCAACGCCCTGATGATCCTTGCCGAGGAGGCCTGAGATGCCTTGCCTGATCGCCGCCGCCCTGGCTTTTTTCCTCCTCTGTCCCGGGGAGGCTCTGGCCATGCACATCTCCGAGGGGGTTCTCCCCCCCGGCTGGGCGGCCCTGTGGTTTGTCGTCGCGGCCCCCTTTGTTTTCTGGGGGATTCGCCAGATCAACCGGCGCAAGGATATCGACCCCTCCTACATCCCCCTTCTGGGGATTTTCGGCGCCGCCGTCTTCGTCTTTTCCTGCTTTCCGATACCGGTGCCGGTGGCCGGCAGCACCGCCCATCCGGCAGGGACGGGGATGAGCGCCATCTTCCTCGGTCCCTTTGCCAGCGTCGTCGTCGCCTTCATCTCCCTCCTTCTCCAGGCCTTGTTTCTTGCCCACGGCGGACTGACCACCCTGGGCGGGAACACCGTCTCCATGGGGATCATCGGTTCCTTCGCCGGCTACGGAGCCTTTCGGACCGGCCGCCTGCTGCGCTTCAACCTCTTCTGGTGCGGATTTGCCGCCGGAGTCGCCGCCGACCTTCTGACCTACCTCTCCACCTCCTTCGAGATGGCTATCGCCCTGCACGGCGATCAGTCCTTCTGGTCTGTTCTCGGTCAGATCTACCTCGCCTTCATGCCGACCCAGATCCCCCTTTCCCTTCTCGAAGGGGCGGTGACCGGCGGCATCCTCGTCTACGTGAACAAGCATCGTCCGGACATCCTGCGCAGGCTGAAGGTTCTCGGCAAGGAGGTTTCATGACTTTTTTGAAGCGCGGACTCTTGGCCTCGGTTTTTCTCCTCCTTCTTTTTTCTCCGGTCCTGGCCGAAGAGGAGGCGCCCAAATGGCCAGGGGTCGACGAGACCGTGGTCGGCAAATATGCCAAGGAGTTGGGACGCGAGGCCCGGGATCCCTACATCAACACCGACCAGGGGGATCTCCTCCTCTTTCTCTTCGCCCTGGCCGGGACGGCCGGCGGCTTCATCATCGGTTACTACTGGCACAAGGTCTTCGTTGCCGGCAAAAAGGATCTGGAGCCGCGGGACTGATGGGGGGAGCGCACCATTTCATCGACGCCCAGGGGGAGGAGCGGAGTCTGCTCGCCGCCCTCGACGGTCGCATCAAGCTGGTGCTGCTTCTGGCCGCCCTCGGCGTCAACCTGACGGCCGGGGGGATCCGCACCCCTCTGGCCCTGGCAATCCTCGCCCTGCTGCTGGTCGTGGCCGCAGGTGTTCCGGCACGGGACTTTTTCAAGCGGATGGCCATCCCGACCATGCTCGCCCTGGTCGCCTTTGTCACCCAGCTCTTCTGGGTCCGTCAGGGGGAACCGCTGCTGAGCTTCACCCTCTTCTCCTGGGATTTCGTCTTCACTTCCGGAGGGGTGGAGCGCGGGAGCGAGCTTTCGGCCCGCATTCTCGGCGGGATGGGGACTCTCCTCTTCTTCTCCCTGACCACCCCCCTGCCGGAGCTGATGCGGGCCGCCCGGTTCTTCCGCTGTCCGCCGGTCCTGGTGGAGCTGGCGCTGATCATGTACCGTTACATCTTTCTCTTTCTCGAAGAGGGGGCACGGATCCGCAACGCCCAGAAGTCGCGCCTCGGTTATGTCGATTTCCGCAATGTCCTTCGCTCCTCGGGGATTCTCGGCGGCATGCTGATCCTGCGCACCTATGACCGGGCCGAGGCCACCTTTGCCGCCATGCGCTGCCGCGGTTACCGCGGGGCTCTGACGGTGGCCGTTGGCAACCCCCTGCAGGGGCGGGACTGGATCGCTCT
Organism: Desulfuromonas soudanensis; assembly: GCF_001278055.1. Classification (NCBI taxonomy): domain Bacteria; kingdom Pseudomonadati; phylum Thermodesulfobacteriota; class Desulfuromonadia; order Desulfuromonadales; family Desulfuromonadaceae; genus Desulfuromonas; species Desulfuromonas soudanensis. The sequence goes on from NZ_CP010802.1 coordinate 714,888, forward strand.
CGGGGCGGGGCTGGGGCTTCTGGGGATTCTGTTCGCAATGCGGTAAACAAGATCGGTCCGATACGACCGATCTTTCCCATAAGGTATGTTCCCATGCTCAAGATTGAAGACCTGCATTACACCTACGAAGACGGCACCCCGGCTCTCAACGGCATCGACCTGGAGATCGCCCAGGGGGAGTTCCTCGCCATGCTCGGCTCCAACGGCAGCGGCAAGACGACCCTGATCAAGCATCTCAACGGCCTTCTCCGACCGACCCTCGGCCGGGTCCTGCTGGACGGCAAGCCGATCGAGCGCGTCGAGGACCGGGAGGTCTTCAGCCGCATCGGCATCGTCTTTCAGGATCCCAACGACCAGCTCTTTGCCTCCACCGTCGAGGAGGACGTCGCCTTCGGTCCGACCAACATGGGGCTCCCCCCGGAGGAGATCAAGGAGCGGGTGCACAGGGCCCTGCACCAGGTCAACATGCAGGATTACGGCCGCAAATCGATCCATGCCCTCTCCCACGGGCAGAAGAAGCGGATCTGCGTCGCCGGGATTCTCGCCATGGAACCCCAGGTGATCATTCTCGACGAACCGACCGCCGGTCTCGATCCGATGGGGGTGCATTCGCTGATGCACCTCCTCGAGGACCTCAACAAGAAGCAGGGGATCACCATGATCATGGCGACCCACGTCGTCGACCTGGTGCCGCTCTTCATGAGCAAGATCGCCATCCTCAGCAAGGGGAAGGTGCTGCGCTACGGCCCGCCGTCCGAGGTCTTCGGCGACCCGGAGGCGATCGAACGGGCCAAGCTCAACCTGCCGCTGGTCGCCGAACTGATGAACCTGCTCAAGACCCGGGATCATCTCAAGCTTCACCATATCCCCCTCACCGTCGGCGAGGCGCGCCGCGAGATCCTGCGCCTCCTTTCGGTGCAGGACGTGACGTCGCGGGTCTGACATGGGCAAAACGCTCCGCCACGGTTACACCACCGGCGCCTGCGCCGCCGCCGCCGCCCTCGGCGCGGCCCTCATGCTTCGCGACCAGCGCATTTACCCCTCGGTGGAGCTCCCCCTCCCGGCCGGGTTCTCCGTGACCTTCCCCCTTTTCGGACAGACCTTTTCCGCCGGGGCGGCCCGCTGTTTCGTGGTCAAGGACGCCGGCGACGACCCCGACGTCACCAACGGCGTCGAAGCGCACGCGGAAGTGACCCTCTCCCCCCACCCCCCCTCCCCCCCCTTAGTTAAGGGGGGGCAAGGGGGGGTGGGGGGGCAAGGGGGGATAGTCATCGAAGGCGGCGTCGGCATCGGCACCGTGACCAAGCCGGGGCTGGCGGTGCCGGTCGGCGAACCGGCGATCAACCCGGTGCCGCGGCAGATGATCACCGAAGCCCTCGCCGGAGTCTTCACCGGTCACCCCTTCCCCGGCACTCTTTTCTGCCGCCTCTCCATCCCCGACGGGGAGGAGCGCGCCAAGCGGACCCTCAACGCCCGTCTCGGCATTCTCGGCGGTCTGTCGATCCTCGGCACCACCGGGGTGGTGCGGCCGATCTCCCACCGGGCCTGGACGGACACCATCGACGTCGCGCTCGACGTCGCCCTGGCGGCCGGTTCCCCCGGGGTCGTCCTGGCCACCGGGCGCTCCAGCGAACAGGCGGCGATGGCGGAACTTTCCCTGGCCGAGGAGGCCTTCGTCATGATGGGGGATCACGTCGGCTACGCCCTCGAGGCCTGCCACCGCAAAGGGGTTCCGGCGGTGGTTCTGGCGGTGCAGTTCGCCAAGCTGGTCAAGATCGCCTGCGGTCACCCCCAGACCCACGTCAGTGCCTCCCGGCTCGACCTCGAGGAACTGGGGCGCTGGGGGGCGACCGCCGGCCTTGACGGCGACGCGGTGAAAAAGATAGAGTGTGCCAACACCGCCCGGGAGGTCTACGAGACCCTCGGCCCGGACCATCCGCTGATCGCCGCGGTCGCCGCCCATGGGCTGGAGATGGCGCGGCAATGGGCTCCGGGGGTCGCGGTGGCGATTTTCCTCGCCGGCTACGGCAAACGGCCGGCGCGGCGCTTCGGGGAATGGATTCTCAATTCAGCAGGGGATAAAGGGATATGAAAAAAGTCTACGTGATCGGAGCGGGGGTCGAAGGGCAGGAGGGGTTCAGCCGCAGGACCCTGGAACTCATTGCCAACGCCGGAATCCTTCTCGGCGGGGAGCGGCAGCTCGAGCTCTTCCCCGACTTCCCCGGCGAAAAAGTGACCATCGGCAGCAATCTCGCCGAGGTCGTCGAGCGTCTCCGCCACGCCGAGCGCCAGGCGGTGGTCCTGGCCTCCGGCGATCCCCTCTTCTTCGGCATCGGCCGCTATCTGCTGCGCAATCTCCCCGAGGACGATCTGGAGTTCATCCCCAACGTCAGCTCGGTGCAGTACGCCTTTGCCAAGATCAAGGAGCCCTGGGACGATACGGTCTTCGTCTCCGCCCACGGCCGCGGCCTGAAAGGGGCCGTCGATCGCATCGTCGCCAACGACAAGGCCGCGGTCCTCACCGACGAGATCAACACCCCGGCGGCCATCGCCGCCGAACTCATCGAGCGCGGCCGCGACGGGTATGCCGCCTACCTCTGCGAGAATCTCGGCACTCCCGAGGAGCGCATCCTGGTCACCGACGTCAAGGGGCTGGTGGAGATCAAGGCCGCGCCCCTCAACGTTCTCATCCTCATCAAGGAATACGAGGCCGGCGGCGACGAGTACATTCCGACCCTGGGGATTCCCGACGAGGAATTTGCCACCGTCAAGAAGCTGATCACCAAGGAGGAGATCCGGGTCGTGACGCTGGCCAAGCTCAAGCTGCGCCACGACATGTGCCTCTGGGACATCGGCGCCGGCAGCGGCTCGGTGAGCATCGAGGCCGACCACCTCCTCCCCAACGGCCGGATCTTCGCCGTCGAGCGCAACCCCCAGTGCGTCGAGTTCATCAAGGAAAACCTCAGCAAATTCAATGCCCGCCACGTCACCCTGGTGGAAGGGGACGCCCCCGGTTGCCTGGAGAACCTCCCCGATCCCGACCGGGTCTTCATCGGCGGTTCCGGCGGCAACCTCTGGGATATCCTCGACACCGTCGACGGCAGGCTCGCCGCCGAGGGACGGGTGGTCATCAACGCCGTCACCCTCGACACCCTCACCGCGGCCTGCGAATTCTTCGAAAACGCCGGTTACCAGCTCGAGGTCACCACGGTCAACATCGCCCGCACCCGGCCCCTCTCCGACTACAAGATCTTCGAGTCCTACAACCCCGTCTACATCATCGCCGCTGTGAAGGAGTAGGGGCACCAGAAAAAAAATTGGCAACCACAGAGGCACGGAGACACAGAGGAACCTTGTCAAAATCAAAAGGACTTTCTCTGTGCCTCTGTGTCTCTGTGGTGAAAAGCTCTTTTACGATTTCATCCTGGAATAAAAATACCCGAGGTTGTACCCCCATGTCTTCCCGTCTCTATGCCATCGGCGTCGGCCCCGGCGATCCCGAACTCTTGACCCTCAAGGCCGCGCGCATTCTGCGTAGCGTCCCGGTGATCTGCGCCCCCACCGGCGCCGCCGAGGCGGCCAGTTACGCCCTCTCCATCGTCGAGGCGCACATCGACCGCTCCCGCCAGCAGGTCCTCAGCCAGGTCTTCCCCATGCGCAAGGACCAGGAGGGGCTCAATCCCTACTGGGAGGAGGCGGCTCTTGAAGTGGCCGGGCATATCCGCAGCGGCAGGGATGTCGCCTTCATCACCATCGGCGACCCCTTTCTCTATTCGACCTTTCTCTATCTGTACCGGATTTTTCGCGACAAATATCCCGAGATCCCCATCGAGGTGGTTCCGGGGATCTCCAGCATCAACGCCGCCGCCGCGGCATCCGGCGTCCCCCTGGGGATTTCCGCCGACCGCATCGCCGTGCTCCCGGCCACCTACGAGGAGCAGGAGCTGCGCAGCACCCTGAAGTCCTTCGACACCGTCATCCTGATGAAGGTGCACCGGGTCTTCGACGGGGTCTATGCCCTTCTCCAGGAGCTCGGTCTCGAGAAGAAGGGGGTCTTCGTCCGCCGGGTCGGCTCGGCGGACCAGGAGGTGATCTTCGATCTCGCCTCCCTCGTCGGCAAAAAACTCGATTATCTCTCGCTCCTCATCGTCAGAAAGTGACGGACGCGCACCGTCGTCCCGTCCTTCTCGGGACCCTTTCCAGACCACCGCTCGACCCCGAAGATTTTGTTATGGAGGTTGTTTTGTCTGAAGTCGTTTTCGTCGGCGCCGGAGCCGGCGACCCCGAACTGATCACCGTCAAGGGGCTCAAGGCCCTGCAGCGGGCCGACGTCGTCGTCTATGCCGGCTCTCTGGTCAATCCCGAGCTGCTGCGCGAGCTCAAGACCGGAGCCCAGGCCCATGACAGTGCCCCCCTGACCCTCGAAGAGGTGCTGGAGATTCTCTGCGCGGCGGTCGCCGAAGGGAAGACGGCCGTGCGGCTGCACACCGGCGACCCCTCGGTGTACGGGGCGATCCAGGAGCAGATGGAGGGACTTGCCGCCCGGGGGATCGCCTATTCGGTCGTCCCCGGGGTCACCGCCGCCTTTGCCGCCGCCGCCGCCCTGAAACAGGAGCTCACCCTCCCCGGCGTCTCCCAGACCGTCATCCTCTCCCGCATCGAGGGGCGCACCCCGGTTCCGGAAAAAGAAAGGCTGCGCAAAATCGCCGCCCTCGGCGCCACCCTTGCCCTCTACCTCTCCGTGTCGATGATGGAGGAGGTGGTCGACGAACTCCTCGCCGGCGGCGTCTATACCCCGGCGACCCCCGTCGCCGTCGTCTGCCGGGCGAGCTGGCCGGACGAGCGCATCGTCGAGGGGACCCTCGCCGACATCGCCGCCCGGGTCAAGGAAGCGGGCATCGGCCGCCAGGCGCTGATCCTGGTCGGCGAGGTGCTGAGCGCCCGTCGGGACGGGGTGCCGGAAAAATCCCTCCTCTACGACCGGGAATTCAGCCACGGCTTTCGCCAAAAGTCCCCCCGATGAAACTTGCCATTATCGCCATCACCGAAGGGGGGGCGAAACTCGCCCGCACCCTGGGGACCGCAGCAGAAGACGCCGAGGTCTATCTCCCCGAACGTCTGCGCCGCCCCGACAACTGCCGCTACTTCTCCCGTCCCCTGGCCCTGGAGCTCCCGGCGCTCTTTGCCGGCTACCAGGGGCTGTTGTGCATCATGGCGACGGGGATCGTCGTGCGCCTGCTGGCGCCGCACCTGCGGGGGAAGGAGACCGACCCGGCGGTGGTGGTGATGGACGAAAAAGGGGATTTCGCCGTCAGCCTCCTCTCGGGGCATCTCGGCGGCGCCAACGATCTGGCCCGGGCGGCGGCCGAGCTCACCGGCGGCCAGGCGGTGATCACCACCGCCACCGACGTCAACGACCTGCCGGCCTGGGACGACGTTGCCCGGCAGGAGGGGATGGGGATCGAACCGCTGCCCAGCATCAAACGCCTCAACGCCCTCCTCCTTCGCGGCGAGCCGATCGCCCTCGTCGATCGCGGCGGTCGGGTGGCCGCCCATTTCGCCTCCGTGGCAACGGTGAGCTGCCACGGCAATTTTGCCCAGGCGCTGGGATCGGGGGCCGCAGGGCAGGTTTTCGTCACCCACCGCCACATCCCTTTGCCCCGCGATCAGGAGAATCTGCTGCTGCTGCGCCCCCGCGACCTGGTGGTGGGGATCGGCTGCAACCGCGGCACCGGTGCCGGGGAGATCGAGGCGGCGGTGAAAGAGGAACTCTCCGCGGCCTTTCTCGCCTTCGGCAGCATCGCCTCCCTGGCGACCATCGAGGCCAAGGGGGACGAAGCCGGGCTTCTCGAATTCGCCCTCCTCCATCGCCTCCCGCTGGCCCTGCACTCCGCCGCGGCCCTCAATGCCGTCGACGCCCCGAGCGCCGAATCAAGCCACGCCCTGGCGGCCGTCGGCGCCCGCGGGGTCTGCGAGCCGGCGGCCCTCCTCTCCGCCGGGGGCGGTCCGCTCCTGGTGACCAAGAAGAAACGCGGCAACGTCACCCTGGCCGTGGCGCAGCGAGGGGGGGGGTAAACGCCCCTCCCGCTCTCCCGGCCATCAGCCTCCTGTCCGCCGGTCCGTCGACGGCGTTTTGAAATGGACGATACATGAGCGGAAAACTTTACGTCGTCGGCATCGGCCCGGGCGGCGCCGAACATATGACCCCCGCCGCCCGGGCGGCGATCGGGGCGGCCACCACGGTGGTCGGCTACCAGACCTACCTGGAGCTTCTCCCCGAACTTCTCGAGGGGAAAAAGCTGGTTTCTTCGGGGATGATGAAGGAGGTCGAACGCTGCCGCCGGGCCCTGGAGATCGCCGGGTCGGGAGAGACCGTCGCCCTGGTCAGCTCCGGCGACGCCGGGATCTACGGCATGGCGGGGCTGGTGCTGGAACTGGCGGAGAACTGGCCGGGGAAGAAACCCGAGATCGAGATCGTTCCCGGCGTTTCGGCGGTCCAGGCCGCCGCCGCTCTCCTCGGCGCGCCGCTGATGCACGATTTTGCGGTGATCTCCCTCTCCGACCTCCTCACCCCCTGGGAAACGATCCGCCGTCGCCTCGAGGCGGCGGCAGGCGCCGATTTCGTCGTCGCTCTCTACAACCCGAGAAGCCGCGGACGGGTGACCCAGATCGTCGAGGCCCGGGAAATCCTTCTGCGCCACCGCTCGCCGCAGACCCCCGTCGGTCTGGTGCGCAACGCCTGCCGCGCCGGCGAGACGGTGACGGTCAGCGACCTCTCCTCCTTTCTCGAGCACGATATCGACATGTTCACCGTCGTGATCATCGGCAATGGGGCGACCAGAGTCGACGGCGCCGGAAGGATGGTGACCCCCCGCGGCTACCAGGAAAAGGGAAAAAGGAAAAAGGAAGAAGCTGGAGAGCCTGAACCGAGTCCTGTAACCGAGCCCCTTTCTTCTGCATCCCCGGCTCGGGCACTCTTCATCGGCGGCACCGGTTCCGACGTCGGCAAGAGCGTCATCGCCGCCGGACTCTGCCGTCTGCTCCGCCGCAGGGGGATTTCCGTCGCCCCCTTTAAGGCCCAGAACATGGCCCTCAACTCGGCGGTCACTCCCGAAGGGGGTGAGATCGGCCGCGCCCAGGCGCTGCAGGCTGCGGCCTGCGGCCTTCCCCCCCACACCGACATGAATCCGGTCCTCCTCAAGCCCAATTCCGATACCGGCTCGCAGGTGGTGATCCAGGGGCGACCGGTGGGAAACATGACCGTCGCCGCCTATCACGCCTACAAGCCCGAGGCCTTCGAGCGGGTGCGGGAATCCTACGGCCGCCTGGCCGCTGCCCACGAGGTGGTGGTGATGGAGGGGGCGGGGAGCATCGCCGAGATCAACCTCATGGCCCACGACATCACCAACCTCAGGGCGGCACAAATGGCCGGGGCGCCGGTCCTGCTGGTCGCCGACATCGACCGCGGCGGCGTCTTCGCCAGCCTCGTCGGCACCTTCGCCCTCCTCGCCCCGGCTGAGGCCGCCCAGGTCAAGGGGATCATCATCAACCGCTTCCGCGGCGAACCGTCTCTCTTGGCGTCCGGCATCGCCGAGGTGGAGCGGCGCTGCGGGGTGCCGGTTCTCGGCGTGGTCCCCTGGCTCAAGCTGCAGCTCCCCGAGGAAGATTCGGTGGCCCTGGGGCGCAAGGTTGCGGCGACGAAAAAAAGCGCCCTGCGCATCGGCGTGGTGCGCCTGCCGCGCCTCTCCAACTACAGCGATTTCGACCCCCTGGAGCAGGACCCGGGGGTGGAACTGGTCTACCTCGACAGGGCGCAGGAGCTCGTCGGCCTCGATCTTCTGATCCTGCCGGGGACCAAGAACACCCTGGACGACCTCTCCTTTCTCCACCAAAGCGGTCTCTTTGCGGCCATTCTCGAATTCCACGCCGGCGGCGGCGAGGTGGCCGGGATCTGCGGCGGCTACCAGATCCTCGGCCGGGCGATCCGCGATCCCCTCGGAGTCGAGTCGGACCGGGTCGCAGGGGAGGGGCTCGGACTCCTCGACGTCGAAACCGTCCTCGGCGCCGTCAAGCAGACCCATCAGGCGGAGGGCCTCCTCCTTGCCGCGGCCGCCGCCGTTGGATTCTCGGGGCCGGAGCGGATCTGCGGCTATGAGATCCACATGGGGGAGACGGTTCTCGGTGCCGATGCCCGCCCCCTGATGCGCCTGATTTCCCGCTCCGGGAAAGCCGTCGATCTCGAAGACGGCGCCGTCTCCGCCGACGGCCGGGTCTGGGGGAGCTACCTGCACGGCCTCTTCGACGACCCGATGACCCGCCGGGGTTTTCTCGACGGTTTGCGCTCCCGGCGCGGCCTCCCCCCGGGTTGCGCCCCAAGCGGACCGACCCTCGAGAGCGAACTCGATCGCCTCGCCGATCACCTCGCAATGCACCTCGACCTGGGTCGCATCCTGGCCCTCCTCGACCTGCCCGGAGGGAAAAAAGAATGATTTTCTGGCTCGTCCCCGCCGCCTTCGCCCTCGACCTTCTTCTCGGAGACCCCCGCTCCCTCCCCCATCCGGTGGTCTGGATCGGGCGCCTGATCCGCCGCCTCGAAGCGGCACTGGAGGAGCGTCCGAAAAATCGCCGGCTGGCCGGAGTGATCCTTGCCGCGGCGACCCTGGCCGTCGTCTTCGCCTCCGCCTGGGGGGCCCTGGCCCTGGCCGGACGGCTGGGGGAGGCCCTCGCGGGGGCTCTGGCCCTGTGGCTGGCCTACACCACCCTGGCGCTGCGCTCGCTGCACAGCGAGAGCCGGGCGGTGGTGACCCTGGTGGAGGAGGGGCGCCTCGATGAGGCCCGGCTCGCCCTCTCCTTCATCGTCAGCCGCGACACCGCCGCCCTCGATCGCGAGGGGATTCTGCGCGCCTGCATCGAGACCGTGGCCGAAAACACCTCGGACGGGGTGGTGGCCCCCCTGTGCTACCTCTTTGCCGGCGGACCCGTCGGCGCCCTCCTCTACAAGGGGGCGAGCACCCTCGATTCGATGGTCGGTTACCGCAACGAGCGTTACCGCGACTTCGGCTGGGCCTCGGCCCGTCTCGACGACCTCCTCAATCTGGTCCCGGCACGGCTCACCGCCCTCTGCATGGTGCTGGCGGCCCTTCTCCTGCGTCTCGATGCCGGAAGAGCGCTGCGCACCGTGCGCCGCGACGCCCGCAAGCACCACAGCCCCAACGCCGGCTTCCCCGAGGCCGCCGTCGCCGGCGCCCTGGGGATCCGCCTCGGCGGACCGGCGGTCTACTTCGGCACGCCGGTCGACAAGCCGGCTCTCGGCGACGATCTCGCTCCCGTCACCCCGGAGCACTACCGGCAGACGGTCGCCCTGATGTATCTCGCCTCTTTGCTGACCCTGGCCGGCGGGGTGCTGCTGACGTGGTGTTTGCGGCATAATCCATGCATCTGAATTTTGACTGATTTTCCCTTTGTCCCCCTGTCGGCGGACGGGGATATTTTTCCCATGGTCGATTTGCTGATTCCATCCATCAAGGAGCTCTGCCATGCTCAACCCCAAGGTACTGCCGGCCTCGGCGCTTTTCGTCCTTCTCCTTTTATTGGCCGCCTGCTCTTCCGAGCCGAAGGCCGTCAAGGCTCTGGAACAGGCCGAAGCTGTGGCCGCCGCCGGAAATCTTGCGGGCGCCATCCCCCTCTACGAGGCGGTTGTCGCCGACTATCCGAAGAGCAAGGCGGCGGTCAAAGCAGAAACCGGGCTCCGGGCGATCCGTCTGACCCTTGCCCGGGAAAAGGGGGAGCTGACCGAGGCCCTGGGGAGTGTCCGCGATGTTCTTGAGGGGTTTGCCTCCATGTACGGGGACTATCCGAAGTCGCTGGCCGATCTCGACAACGGCGAGTATTTCTTCGATGGCTCGTATCTGGCGGGAGTCGTCCCCGGGGACGCCAGGGTCTATCTCCTCTTCGCCGAGGCGCCCCCCTACCGCGTCTGGGCCTTCAAAAATGGCCGGGAGGAGGGGCTTTCCCTCGACGCCTCCGCCGCCGAAACCCGCAGCGCCGTTCGCTCCGAAGCCCTGGCCGCGCTGGAAGCGGCCGGTCCCCCCGTGGTCGAAATCGGCGCCCTGGCCGCCTACGGCAGGCCCGATGCCGGCAAGTCCCTGTAGCCTGTGCCGGGAGAGACCGATCCGATGAATACTTTTCAGCATGGCGGCGGTGTGGCCCGGGCGTCTCGGCGCCTCGGCCTCGACGCCTCGGCCATCCTCGATTTTTCCGCCAGCATCAACCCCCTGGGGATGCCGGAGGCCGTCCTCGAGGCGGCGCGGGGATCGCTTACGCAGGCGGTCCATTATCCCGAGATCGACGGCGCCTCCCTGCGCGGGGCGCTGGCCGATTTTCACGGCATTTCTCCCGACCACATCCTCCCCGGCAGCGGCTCCACCGAACTCATCTATCTCCTCCCCCGGGTGCTGCGCCCCCGCCGGGCGCTCCTGGTCACTCCGGCCTTCAGCGAATACGAACGGAGCCTGAAACAGGGGGAAACCGCCGTCGATTACTTCCCCCTGCGCCCCGAGGACGGTTTTCGCCTCGATCCGGCTCGCCTCCTGGGGCGCCTCGAAGCCGACACGGAGCTGGTGGTGCTGGCCAATCCCGGGAATCCGACGGGAGCGACGATCGAACCGGCGGCCCTCGAGGCGATCGCCGACGGTCTGGCCAACCGGGGGGTCCTCCTGGTCGACGAGGCCTTTATCGATTTCGACCCGCAACTGTCGGTCATCGACCGGGTGCCGAGCCATTCCAACCTCTATGTCCTGCGCTCCCTGACCAAGTTCTACGCCATCCCCGGCCTGCGCGCCGGCTATCTGGCCGGACCGGCCCGGGGTGTCGCCAGGCTGGCGGCGGCCCGTCCCCCCTGGTCCCTGAGCTCCCCGGCCCTGGCGGCGGCTCTGGCCGCCCTCGGCGAAGAGGGGTACCGGCAGCAGACGCTGGCGCTGATCCCTGAGCTGCGCCGGCAGCTCTCGGATGGGCTGGAGTCCCTGGGTCTGACCGTTTTCCCCGGGGCCGCCAACTATCTCCTGGCGCAAATTCCGTTGGGGATGCGCGACGCCGCGTCCCTGGCCGCACGGCTCGAAGAGCAGGGGGTCCTGATCCGCTGCTGCGCCAATTTCCCCCCCCTCGACGAGCGGTATATCCGGCTGGCGGTGCGCAGCGAATTCGAGAACCGGCGTCTCCTGGTTCTGCTCGACGACGCCCTGCACGGACATTAATCATAGGATAGGGACAAGGACAGGGCATGAGCAGATACTGGCTGGTCGATATGGGAGAGGTACGCTACGCCGTCGGCTCGGCCGGCGAGCTGGAACTCCGCAGTGCGCCGCCCGTCTCCCGCCCCCCTCTGAGCCCCGTGGAAATGGCCGGCTTCACCGTTCTCGACGGACGGACCCTGACCCTTCTCGACCTGGCCGCCTGCATCGGACTCCCCCCCGGCGTCGGCCCGTCCCAGATACTTCTCTCCGGCGCACCCGGCGAAATCGCCCTCCACTTCCGCGGTTCTTGCCGTCCTCTCCAACCCGCAGCCGCGGAGATTCTTCCTCTCCCCCCCTTTCTGCAGAGCCCCGTCTCCGCCGACTCTCTTCTCGTCGACGGGGCGGTGATCCCCCTGCTCGATTTCGACCGGCTTCTTGAGGCGATCAGCGCCCCCGACTGGGAGCTCCCCCGTCCGGCGCTGGTTTCCTCCCCCTCCGGCGGCGTCGACTTTTCCGGAGAGTGCCGGCTCTTTTGCGCCGCCGGCACCCTTTTCGCCGCCCCGGCCGGCCTCTTCGAGGGGACGGTCCTCTCTTCGGCGGCGATCACTCCCGTCGCCGCGACCCCGCCGATGGTGGCCGGAGTCGTCCTTCACGAGGGTCGCCCCCTGACCGTTATCGACCTCGCCGCCGCCCTGCACCTCCCTGAGGAGAGTCGTGGCAAGGGGACGATTCTTTCCGCCCGCCTCGACGGAGCACTCTGGGGATTTCTGGTGGCGGAGGATCGAGGGACGATCCCGGTGGCCCATGACGCCCTCCTCCCTCTGCCTCCCCTCGCCCGGCGCCCGGCTATCGCCCATGCCCTGGAACACGGCGGCGGTCTCGTCCCCTGTCTCGACCTGGCCCTTCTCCTTGGAGGAGAGGAAGAAGCCGAAGGGGAGGGGGAGGAAGAACCGGCCGAAGGGGAGATGAGGGGTGAGCGGACCGACCGGGTCCTGGAGTTCGCGCTCCTCGGCAGTCACTATGCCCTGCCGCGGGAAGAGGTCGTCGATGTGCAGCCGCTCCCCGGCTACTGGCCGTTGCCGGGGATGTCGCCGCTCCTCCTCGGTCTGACCCGGCGGGACGGAACCCTCTGGCCGGTCATCGACCTCACCGTCTATTTCGGCTGCCGCCAGGCGATCACGGCGCAGAGCCAGGGGATTGCCCTGACCAAGGGGGACTTCAACGCCGTGATCGTCGCCGGAGAAGTCTTCGGCGAGCGCACCATCCCCCGGGAGCTGCAGCGCGAATTGCCCTTTGCCCTCCCCCTGCCGCTGGTCTACGGCTGCTATCTGCAGGAGAGCGCGGTTCTGCTGGTCCTGAACGCCCGGAGCATGGCTTTGCATTTCAGCTCCGAACTGGCGCAGGATGTCCGGGGGACTTTCCTTGGCCTCGGCGACGAGGCGCCGAAAGAGGCCGCCCCATCGGCCGCCGGCCCTTTTTTCACCGGGATGCCGACTCCGGTGGAGGCCCAGGACGAGAGCGTCGTCACTGTTCCGGAGGCGGAATGCCAGGAGAGCGAGGAGGGAGAAGTTACCGAGGAGGGGAGGGACTCTGGGATCAGGCCCTTATCGCCTCTCGAGGAGGAGACTCCCCCTGCCGCTCTCCTGCCGACCCCGGAAAGCGATCCCCCTCTCCTTGTCCCGCCCCTGAGGCCGCAGGAACTGCCGGAGCTGCCGGAGCTCGCCGCCCGGATCCCCTTGCCAAAACGCCCGGCGGCTGAACCGGCGCCCCCTGCAGCTCCTCCGGATTCCCAGGGGGCGAAGATCCCCCCCCCGTCCGCTCTTCCCGGCGTCGACCCGGTCGAACGTCCCGAAACTCCGGTGATCGCCCCCCCAACCCCTTTCCGGCCGGGTCTTTCGTCGGTTGAGAAGTCTGCCGATGCTGAACTCCCGACGGCGCAGGTCCAGAACGCAGCGCCCCCGGTGCAGGAGGCGGAAAAGCCACCGCCCAGGGATGAGCCTTCTGCACTCCCCCCTCTTCCACCACCGGTGGAGGTCGTCCTGAACGAGCCGGTGGAAAACGTAGCGGGTGCGGTCTGTCCTCTCCCCTCTCCCCTGGGGGAGGAAGAGCCCCCTTCGAGGGGACAGGCCGCCGGGGGAAGGCGCTTCTATTTGGCTGCCGCCGCAGTGGTTCTGTTTGTCGCTTTCGCCCTCTACTGGATCATTCCAGTCGACGGTGAACGGGCACGGCCCGGTGTCTCCTCCCCGTCGGCCAGGGAACGGTTGCCATCGACCGCCCTCCCCGCCGTCGTCCCGGATAAGGCCCCCTACGTGGCGGCTGAGGCTCCGGCGGCAGCGGTCCCTATGGTCGAAGTTGCGGCGACGGACAACCCCGCAGCGGGCGTTCCGGGGATCGAAACACCGGTTGGCGAAGCTCCGGGGGCCGGAAATTCTGCGGAGGCGAGGGCCGTCGTAGCCCCCCTGACCGAGGTCCCCGGGGTTGAACTTGCGCCTCCGCCCTTCGATCCCCCTCTTCCGGGCGCTATGCCGGCGGTGGAGCCCTACGAGGTCCGCCCCGGCGACAACCTGTGGACGATCTCCCGACGATACATGGGCGATCCCTGGGCCTTTCGGCAGCTGGCCCGGGAAAACCGCATCCCGGAGCCGGACCTCATCTTTCCCGGCCAGGTGATCCAACTCCCCGCGGAAGCGAAACGGCGGAGGGCTGCGCCATGACCGGACCGGACAGCAACGAACTGCTCAAGCTCCTTCGGATGCGCATGCCCTTCGGAAAATATGCCGACTGGCGGCTCATCGATCTCCCCGAGCCGTATGTCGTCTGGTTCGCCGGCCAGGGGTTTCCCGAGGGGGAGCTCGGGCAGATGCTTCGCGCCCTGTATGAAATCAAGGTCAACGGCCTCGAATATCTCTTCGACCCCTTGCGGTGAAAGCCCAATTTTCCCGACGGCTGTACAAACCGGTGGTTCAGGTGCTATCTTTATGAAGGTTTTGATTTTTATTTAAGGGAGGAAAACGATCATGAAGGCTTTTAAAATCTTTCTTGTCGGGCTGATCCTGGGGCTGGCTGTGGGTCTGTGGTTCGGGGTCAATCTGGGACGGGACGAACCGCTGCTCAGCAACCCCTTCTCTGAGAAGTCGTTGCAGAAACAGCTGCAGAAGACCGGTGGCGAGATGCTGGAAAAGAGCGGCCAGGCCCTGGAGGAGAGCGGCAAGGCGCTGAAAGAAAAATTCAGCGAGTGACCCCCTGAAGGATGGCCGCCGGAAAATCATATTTAAAAAGTGAAAGTGAGACGGAAATGACAGGGACCAATCGACGGCAAAACCAGCGGCAGAACGCCCTGAATCTCCTCGATTACACGGCTCTGGGAGCCGATGGCGAGATCGCCTTTCGCGGGCTGGGGCGCACCCTCAATGTGGGCGAAAACGGCCTGCTCCTCGAAACGCACCACCCTCTGACGGCGGGTCAGACCGTTCGTATCACCATCGGGCTCCGGGAGGATCTGGTCGATCTCCAGGGACGGGTGGTTCGCATCGAGCCGGATGGGGGGGAGAAGTTTCAAGCGGGGATCGAATTTGCAAGTCTCGAAGGCGATGGACGACGGATCTTCAGTGCCTATCTCGCCGCTTTCAAGGAGACCTTCCTCGGTTGAATCAGGCAGTCGATGAGGTGGCAGAATCTATCCCCCGGACCTTGAACCTCCCCTGGATTCCCGGTTCGTTCCCCCTGATGCTCGCGCCGATGCAGGGGCTGACCAATCGTGCCCTTCGTGCCCTCTTTGTCGAATGGGTGCGCCCCGACGTGGTCTTCACCGAATTCATGCGTGTCGGCCCCGGCGCCCGCCGGACCCTCTCCGCCGTCGACCGCCGGGAGGCGGCCAGCCGCCAGGACGAAGTCCCGCTGGTGGTGCAACTGATCGGCCGCGACCGGCAGGCCCTGGTGGCGGCAGCCGAGGCGGCCCAGGACGAGGGGGCGCTTCACCTCAATCTCAACATGGGCTGCCCCTTCGGCCGTCTCTCTTCCACCTGCGCCGGGGGAGCCCTCCTCAAAACGCCCGACGTCCTTCCCGGACTCCTCTCGGCCCTGCGCGCCGCGGTCCGCGGCAGTTTTTCCGTCAAGCTGCGCGCCGGGTACGACGACCCCCGCCAGGTTTTCGCCCTCCTCCCCCTCTTCGAGTCGGTGGGAATCGACTATCTGATCCTTCATCCCCGCACCGTCGTGCAAAAGTACGCCGGGAGCGCCGATCACCGGGTGACCGCCGAGGTGGTAGCCTCCTGCGCCCTGCCGGTGATCGCCAACGGCGACATCAACAGCGCCGCCGACGGCCAACGGGTGCTGGACCAGACCGGCGCCGCCGGGCTGATGCTCGGGCGCGGCGCCATCGCCGACCCCCTCCTCTTCGAGCGGCTGCGGGGACGGGCCCCGGCCATCCCCGATCCCTGTGAGGAGGCGGCGGTGCTGCACAGATATCTTCAGGCCCTCGAGGTGCGTTACCGGGAAATTTTCTGCGGTGATACCCAGATTCTCAACAAACTCAAGGAGTCCCTGGCCTTCACCAACGCTCCGTCCCTGGCCAGGACCGTCAAGCAGTTGCGCCGCGCCGGCAAACTCTCCGATTTTTCCCGGCTGGTCGCCGCCATCGGCAACTGAAGAGATTCCTGCCGACTCCGCTGCCGGGTTCAGCCCAGTCTTCCCAATCCCGGGCTCTGTTCAGCCCCGAAAGGATCAATCATGGTTTTTTCCGTCCCCGAAGTCGCCGCTTTGCGCCGCCGGACATTTTTCCGGCGGTGTCTTCTCCTCGCATCGCTACTCGGGGTGATGGGAGTCACGGCCGGTGCGGCACGGGGGAGCGAGCCGCAGGCCGAATTCAACGTCGGAGCGCCGCAGCCGCCGAAGGAAAGCGTCATCCAGGTCATCTTCGGCCTCCCGCTGGCGATGCCGACCGAGCGGGGCACCCTGGTTCTCGAGGCCTTCTTCGACCGCAACGGAAACGGCCTGCAGGAAGCCGGGGAAGAGGATCTGCCCGGGGAGCTCACCTGTTCCGTCGACGGCATCGACTACGGCTTGCCGGCCTTCATCCCCGGGCTGAAGCGCAACGGAAATTTCGAGATCCGTTGCCGCGGCGAGCGCTTTGCCCCCACCGGGACCAGCCGGGATGTCTTCATCGAGCGCCGCGGCCAGATCGTCCGTGTCGATCTCCCCTGCCTCCCCGTCGATGTCGCTCCCCCCACCCCCGAGAAGCCCAAGAAATAAGGACTGCCGACCGCTCCTTGTCATCGGCAGAGGCATTGCGCGAAATCGGTGCTGACGACGGAGCCTCCTTCCCCGGCAACTCCTTTCTCAATGCTGCAGGCAATTTCGCCTGAAGTACCGAAGCTCTGAAAACAAGGGGGCCGTCCGATTATGGACGGCCCCCTTGTCGTTGCGGGACGGGCTTCCGGCGTCTCCTAGAGGGAGCACACCGGGCACCCCTGCAACCGCAGCGGCTTTTCCAGATGGCTGGCGGCGAGGAGCTCCTGATCCTGGAAGATTGCGGCGGTCGGTCCGTCGGCGGTGACCCGTCCGTTGTGGATGACGATGGTCCGCTCGCACAGGTCGAGAACCAGATCGAGGTCGTGGGTGGCGATGATCTTGGTGTGGTGAAAGCCGCGCAACAGTTCGATGAGCCGACGCCGGGCGCGGGGGTCGAGGCCGGTGGTCGGCTCGTCCATGACCAGGATGTCCGGCTTCATGGAGAGGACCGAGGCGATGGCCACGGAACGCTTTTCCCCCCCGGAAAGGCGGTAGGGGGGGCGGTCCTGCAGATGCAGGGCCTCGACCCGGGCCAGGGCCTCGGTCACCCGGGCCTGCACCTCCTCAGGGGGCAGGCCGAGGTTGAGGGGACCGAAGGCGACGTCGTCATAGACCGTCGGCATGAAGAGCTGGTCGTCGGGGTCCTGGAAGACCATGCCGACGGTGCGGCGCACGTCGCGGATCGTCTCCTTGGTCAGGGGGAAGTCGCCGATTCGCACCCGTCCCTCACCGGGAGTCAGGTAGCCGTTGAGGTGCTGCAGCAGAGTCGACTTGCCGGCGCCGTTGGCGCCGACGATGGCCACCGACTCGCCGTGATGAATGCAAAAGGAGATCCCCTGCACCGCGGCGGTCCCGTCGGGGTAGGCGTAGCAGAGGTTGTCGACCTCGACGATGTGATGGCTCATCGGAACAGCTCCGTTAACAGGGTGCCGAGAAGGTGCGGCAGGTTGAAGAGCCGCAGGGCGATAAAGGCCGCACTCCAGCCGAGGGTGAAGATCACCTCGGGGCGGCCGATGTGGGAACGGCGCAACAGACGGATGTCGCCGTCGAAGCCGCGGCAGAGCATCGCCAGGTGGATGCGCTGGGCGCGGTCGACGGTGCGCAGCAGCAGCTGCCCGATCAGGTGGCCGAATATCTTCATCCCCATGCCGCGTCCGGCAAAGGAGCGCAGGGCCCGGGCCCGCACCAGACGCTGCCCCTCGTCGACCAGGACGAAGAGGTAGCGGTAGAGAAAGAGGAGCTGCAGGGCGAATATCTTCGGGGCGCCAAGCTTCTCCAAGGCCATGCAAACCCCGGCAAAGCTGGTGGTGGCGATCAGAACCAGGGCGGCGCTCACGGTGAGGCCAAAGCGCAACAGGATCGAGGCGAAGGAGACCCATCCTCCCGAGACGGTCACTCCCCCGAAGTGGAGGAGGGGGGCCGGATCGAGCCAGGGGTTGAGAATGCCGACAAAAAAGGCGAAGGGGGCGGCGATCAGGAGCTTCTTGCCGAGGTAGCCGGCGGGGAGCTCGCCGCGGAGAATGAGCGCCATGGGGAAGAGGGCGAAGGGGAGAAGGGCGGCGATCTGGTAGCGGCCGAAGGAGACCACCGTCACCACGAAGACGAGGGTCGTCACCAGTTTGGCCCGGGGGTCGAGACGGTGGAGGGGCGTATCGCCACCGGCGAGGGTGTCGAGGGTGCCGATGTCGAAAAAGGCCGTTTCGATTTTCGCCATGAAGGTGGCGGCTCCGGGTCGGGTGTCGGGGTGAGATCGGGGGGTGGCGGCCATTTCCGTGGCGGGACCCCTGGCGTTTGTCCATCACGCCTCTTCTATTTACAAGAAGGGTGCCACGGCGGCGAAGGGAGCAACGCCCGGGTTTTGCCCCCCTTCAATGACGGAATTCTGCCGCCGCAGCGAGGGACGGGGAGCCTCCTGGCGGTTTTGTGTCATACGTTTTATCGTTTCGTGGCACACCTGGTTCGAGCTCTCCCCCGGGTATCGCTTGCAGGGGGGCTTTACAGGAGGTCCTTCCCGGTGGTCGTGGTCACCAGTTTGCCGTGCTTGACGCCCTTGGTGCCGATCAGCTCGTCGGCCAGGCGCTTGACTTCCCGCGCTTTCCCCCGCACCACCACAACCTCCAGGCAATGATGGGCGTCGAGGTGGACGTGGAGCGCCGAGACGATGGCGTCGTGGTGGCTGTGCTGCTGCTCGGTGAGCTTGTCCGACAGGTCCCGGGTGTGGTGGTCGTAGACGAGGGTGACGGTGCCGACCGTCTCGTCGTTTCCCCGGGCCCACTGGTCCTCGATGAGGGCGCCGCGGATGAGGTCGCGAATCGCCTCGGAGCGGTTGGCGGACCCCTTTTCGGCGATCAGGTCGTCAAAGCGCCGCAGGAGGCGGTCGTCGATGGATATTCCGAAACGGGTCAGATCGGCCACGGGACTCCTCACGGCAGCAGGGTTTTCTCCCGGCCTGTTTAGCATGATGCGCCCTGCGGGTCAAGAATGTTGACGGCTTAGCAGGGTTCATCCACAATCTGTCCACGGACTGTTCACAAGATCTAGTGGTTTTTATGAAAAAAAATACCCATATCTAGTGGTTTTTGCCTTGACTCCGCGGGCGGCTGTGTTAACTTTCACCCTGATTGTCGCCTGGGGCGACCTGTGTCCATTCGGCGGGGGAGGGAGCTGGTATGCTGGAATTTATCCGGAAGAGAAACGGGCGGCTGGTCCCCTTCGAGGCCGAAAAAATCGACGGGGCGATCTGCAAGGCGGTTCGCGCCGTCGGCGGAACGGACATGGCAAAGGTCGCCGGCATCACCCGGCAGGTGGCGGGGATACTCGAGGTCCTGTACAAGGACGAGAGGGTGCCGACGGTGGAGAACGTGCAGGATCTGGTGGAGAAGATCCTCATCGAGAACGGCCATGCTCAGGTCGCCAAGGCCTTCATCCTCTACCGCAAGCAGCATGAAGCCTTGCGCAAGACCCGCGAGTTCATGCAGGAGTCGATCGAAGCCATCGACTCCTACCTGACCCAGGAGGACTGGCGGGTCAACGAGAACGCCAACATGGGGTACTCGCTGCAGGGGCTCAACAATCACATCGCCGCCAACATCACCAGCAACTACTGGCTCAATAAAATCTATCCCGCCACCATCGCCGGCGCCCACCGCGAGGGGGACTTCCACATTCACGACCTCGGGATGCTCAGCGTCTACTGCTGCGGCTGGGACTTGAAGGACCTTCTCCTCAAGGGGTTCACCGGCGCCTACGGCAAGGTGCAGAGCGCTCCTCCGGCCCATTTCCGCACCGCCCTCGGCCAGGCGGTCAACTTCTTCTACACCCTGCAGGGCGAGGCGGCCGGCGCCCAGGCCTTCGCCAACTTCGACACCCTCCTCGCCCCCTTTATCCGCTACGACAAGCTCTCCTACAAGGAAGTCAAGCAGTCGATCCAGGAGTTCATCTTCAACATGAACGTCCCGACCCGGGTCGGCTTCCAGACCCCCTTCACCAACATCACCATGGACATGACGCCGCCGAAGAACATGGCCGGCGATGCGGTGGTCATCGGCGGCAAGCTGATGGACGAGAGCTACGGCGACTTCCAGGAGGAGATGGACCAGCTCAACCGGGCTTTCTGCGAGGTGATGATGGAGGGGGATTCCTCGGGTCGGATCTTCTCCTTCCCCATTCCGACCTACAATATTACCGTCGGGTTCGACTGGGAGAGCGAGCGATTTCAGCCGATCTGGGAGATGACCGCCAAGTACGGCATCCCCTATTTCTCCAACTTCATCAACTCCGACATGGATCCCGAAGACGCCCGCTCCATGTGCTGCCGGCTGCGCCTCGACAATCGCGAACTGCGCCGCCGCGGCGGCGGCCTCTTCGGCTCCAACCCCCTGACGGGGTCGATCGGCGTGGTGACGCTCAATCTCCCCCGGGCCGCCTACGTCGCCGAGAGCAGAGAGCTCTTTTTCACCCGCATCTCCGAGCTGATGCGCCTGGCCTTCGAATCGCTGGAGATCAAGCGCAAGCAGCTCGAACGATTCACCGAGGAGGGGCTCTACCCCTACAGCCGTTATTACCTCGGTGCCATCCGCGAGCGGACCGGCCACTACTGGGACAACCACTTCTCGACCATCGGACTTCTGGGGATGAACGAGGCCTGCCTCAACCTCATCGGCGTCGGCATCGAAACCCCCGCCGGCAAGACGCTGGCCGGGGAGACGCTCGCGTTCATGCGCCGTCAGCTCGAGGCCTACCAGGAGGAGACGGGCCACCTCTACAATCTCGAGGCGACCCCCGCCGAGGGGACGAGCTTCCGCCTCGCCCGGCGCGACCGCAAGCGTTTTCCCGAGATCCTGACCGCCGGCAGCGACGAGCCCTATTACACCAACTCCACCCAGTTGCCGGTGGGGAGCACCGACGATATCTTCGCCGCCCTTCAGCATCAGGACGGGTTGCAGACCCTCTACACCGGCGGCACCGTCTTTCACGGCTTTCTCGGCGAGCGTCTCGATGACTGGCGCAGCGCCCGGCTGCTGGTGCGGCGCATCGCCGAGAATTTTCATCTCCCCTATTTCACCCTCAGTCCGACCTTCACCATCTGTCCGGTTCACGGCTACATCAGCGGCGAACACTTTTCCTGCCCCCATCACCACGAGGGGAAGGCGGCCTGACGGATGTAATTTGCAGGGGCGAGGCATCCCTCGCCCTGGGCGACCCATGGGTCGCCCCTGCGTGACCCCCAAAGGAGGCTTTATGGCGACCAAGTGCGACGGCAAGACCGAGGTTTATTCCCGGGTGTGCGGTTTTTTCCGTCCGGTACAGCAGTGGAACAAGGGGAAGAAGGAAGAATTCAAGGACCGCACCGAATACGTCGTCGGCGCGTCCAAGAGCGAAGACTAGGGGACCAGGGACGATGGGGATCAAGGGGTTTCAGGGGACCAGTCTCCTCGACTATCCGGGGAAGATCGCATCCCTCGTTTTTTTCGGCGGTTGCAACCTGACCTGTCCCTTCTGTCACAATCCGGGGCTGGTCCTCGATCCCGGGCAGTACCCCGATCTCTCCGTAGAACTCCTCATCGAAGGGCTGGCGGAGCGCCGCACCTTCATCGACGGCGTGGTGATCTCCGGCGGGGAGCCGACCCTCGACCCCGCTCTTTCCGAACTTCTGCGGCGGGTCAAGGAGCTCGGGCTGCTGGTCAAGCTCGACACCAACGGTCTGGCGCCCCGCGTCCTCGAACGGCTCATCGACGGGAATCTGGTCGATTATGTCGCCATCGACCTCAAGACCGCGCCGGAGCGTTATCCGCAGCTGCACTCCGGACCGGTGTCCCTGACCGATCTCCAGCACAGCGTCTCCCTCCTTGTGGGCGGCGCAGTGGACCATGAATTTCGTACCACCTGCGTCCCCGGTTTCGTCGATCAGGAAGATATCCGCCGGATCGGCGAAACGCTGCAGGGGGCGCGGCGCTGGGTGCTGCAGCAGTTCGTTCCCCGGCATGCCCTCTCCCTGCAGGTGCAGGGCATCGAGCCCTATCCGCCGGAGCAGCTCGAACTTCTGGCGTCCCTGGCGGCACCCTACGCCCGGGAAGTGTCGATCCGCGGCCTGTGACCGCTCTCCGGGGGGGATCAGGACGAAAAAAAGCCGCGGCGGCCGCCACGGCTTTTTTGTTTCTGGATGGGAATACAGCTATTGGGACGGCGGCTAAATGTTTAAATGTAGGAGCGCCTTCAGGCGCGATTGATCGCGGCTGAAGCCGCTTCTGCAGGGTCGACGTCGGCTAGAAGCGCAGCCAGAGGATGAAGGAGAAGCTGATGGCCGCCACCACGCCTCCGGCCAGGACATAGAGGAGGTAATCGAGGGCGCTGTGTCGGACCCTGTTCTGACTCTTGTCTGTTGTGGATGTGTTCATCGGTCCTCGTCGGCAAGGGAGGTGTTCTTCTCCGTAGCGGAACTTGCGGTTGATTATCGATGCAACATGGATACCAAGCGGAGGCAGTCGACGACGAGGCAGGGCAGGTGACCGATTTTCAAGGGAAATACTTCCTTTCAAGGAGGGTTTCCCTCTCCCGGTCGGTGTTTCCGCGGAGCCGGTTTTTTCCGGTCCGGTCATATTGCGGCACCCTGTCGTGCTACGGATCGATACTTCGGTAGCATCTTTCCATTGACAGCGGCGCCGCTCCTTGTGTATTTTCGGGGTGATTGCCGGGGCCGGCGGGAACGGTGCTCCGGCTTGCGAGGAGATTTTGTCATGCACATGGCCGATGCCCTGCTTTCCCCCGCCGTCGGCGGCACGATGTGGGCGGTGACCGCCGGGACCATCGCCTGGTGTTCCCGGTGCATCAAGGGAGCCCTCGACGACAGCAAGCTGCCGCTGATGGGCGTTCTCGGCGCCTTCGTCTTTGCCGTACAGATGATCAATTTCGCCATCCCGGGGACGGGGTCGAGCGGACACCTCGGCGGCGGATTGCTCCTGGCGATCCTCCTCGGACCGGCAGCGGCCTTTCTTTCCATCGCGTCGGTCCTCACGGTGCAGGCGCTCTTTTTTGCCGACGGCGGACTTCTGGCGCTCGGCTGCAACATCTTCAATCTCGGTTTTTTCCCCTGCTTCGTCGCCTGGCCGCTGGTTTTTCGCCGCCTTGCCGGAAACGACCCTTCTCCCGGGCGGCTCTACGGCGCCACGGTTCTGGCGGCCCTGGTCGCCCTGCAGTTAGGTTCTTTTGCCGTCGTGGCCGAAACGGCGCTCTCCGGGGTGGCCGAACTCCCCTTTACCACCTTTCTGCTGGTCATGCAGCCGATTCATCTGGCGATCGGGCTGGTGGAGGGGGTCGTCACCGCGGCGCTCATCGCCTTTATCGTCCGGGCCCGCCCCGAGATCCTCGCAACGGCGCTTTGCGGCAAAGGTTCCAGGAGGGTCTCGCTGAAACCACTCCTGGCCGCACTCGGTGTCGCCACCATCCTTGTCGGGACAGGCCTCTCATGGTTCGCCTCCAGTCGTCCCGACGGCCTCGAATGGTCCATCGCCCGGGTGGCCGGCGGCGTCGAGCCGCAGGCGCCGCTGGATGGATGGCACGGCACCCTGTCCGGCCTGCAGGAAAAGATCGCTCTCTTCCCCGACTACGGTTTTCGGGGGAGGGGAGGGGACGCGCCGACGGCCGAGTCCGAGACCTCCGTCGATGCCGGCACCAGCCTTTCCGGACTCGTCGGCGGACTGGCGACGCTCGGGATTTCATTGCTGGTCGGCCTTCTGCTGCGCCGCCGGCAGAGAACTTGAACCCGGGTACGTCGGGGCATGCAGTAATGAAGGCTTCATAAAGACTAATTTGCCACCAAGGCACCAGGACACCAAGTAAACCATTTTTCTTTTAACTGATTTTGCTGGTGCCTCCGTGTCTTGGTGGCTAAAAATCTAATTTAATGGTTTTATCCAGAGAGCATCAAAAAGACAGGCCGTCGGATCATTCCGGCGGCCTCTCTTCGTTTCAGGGGGGATCAGAGCCGGCTGCGGGCGATGAGAATGGGGCGGGGGAGGGGGACCGAGAGGCCGGTGAGGCGGACTTTTTGCTGCAGCCACTCTTCCTCGCCGAGATGGAGCCAGTCGAGGAGGAGTGGGTCGGGGGCGGCGGCCAGATAACGGTCGGCCAGGGTGTCGATGTGGCGGTTGTAGGCGCGCCGGGAGGAGCCGTGGGCGAAGTTGCGTCCGGAAAAGCGTCGGATGTCGCCGTCGCAGCGCACCGAGATGTGGTAGAGCTCGTGAATCAGGGTGCGCAGCTTCTCCTCGAAGGTGAGGCGCAAAAAACGCGGTACCAGGATGTGGATCAGGTAGAGGATCTCCCGCCCTTCGTGGACCAGGGCCGGCATGCGGTAGGTTTCCCGAAATCGCCCGCGGCGCCGGGTTACCTCCTGGCTGCCGGCGGAAAAGCGCAGCGGGGCGATACGGGCGTAGGTGCCGTGGGTTCCGGCGGCCCGGGAGCGCCCGAGGGCGAAGAGGATGCGCCGGGAATCGATATGCGCCAGATCGGGAAGTTTCAGGCAGAGGTCGGCGCCGAGTTCGGCGAGCCGGGCGGAGAGGTTGATCCGCACCGGTTCGCCCCCCCCGGGGGGCATCAGCGTTCCTCGAGCTTGTGGCAGAGGAGGCAGCGGGATTTGGGGGGATGGTCCTTGGGGAACTGCACGCCGTCGGCGTTGTGGCACTCCTCGCAGAATTTTTCGGCGACCTTCTTCCCCTCCGCCTTGACGAGGGTGTAGAAGCGCTCATGGGTTTCGTCGAAGGGGACGCGGTGGGTCGATTCCTTGGGGGCTGCCCAGAGAAATCCGAGGATGACGGCGGCAACGGCAATCAGGATATAGTCGCGCTTATTCATGGAATATCCTTTTTAAGGCCGGAGGTCCAGGGTCTCCGGCAGGCATGGGTCAATCCGGCCGAGAGCCGGGATCAGTCCGACTTGATGAACAGCAGGTAGATGACGATCATGATCAGCACGGCGCCGCCGCCGACGAAAACCAGCAGGGTCTGGTTGTTGAGGCCGGTGAGGCTGGTGTCCTGCTGCAGGGTGTAGGAAAGGAGGCCGGCGAAGCCGACCACGGCGAGGATCGTGGTCAGCATGATCCGCCAGCGCATGAGGAGCGCCAGCAGTGCCAATGCGCCCATGGCGCCGAGGAAGAGGGGGTTGTGGATCAGGTCCCCGACTTTCATCTCCTGAAGGGCGGCGACGACCTTGGCGGTTTCAAAATTTTTGAAAAAGTCGATTGCTGTGGAAACGTCCATCGCGACTCCTGTCATTGTTCGGGAAGGTAGGAATGGCCAAGAGCTTCGGGGCGTAAAGATAGCAGGTTTCGCCGGCAAAGGCAAAGGTCAAATGCCCCGCCACCCCTTGACTTTTCCCTCCCCTTTCCCTAGTATCACACGCTTGGTTTGCAGAGCTGTGGCGAGGAGGATGGGGCGTGTCTGAGAGGGCGATCGGAATATTCGATTCTGGGGTCGGCGGCCTGACGGTGTTCAAGGAAATCCACCGGCTTTTTCCCGGAGAAGAGCTGCTCTATCTCGGGGATACCGCCCGGGTTCCCTACGGGACCAAAAGCCCCGGGACGGTGCTGCGTTACGCCCTCGAGGCGGCCGCCTTTCTCGTCGATCAGCGGGTGAAGATGCTGGTGGTCGCCTGTAATACCGCCTCATCCGTGGCCCTCGAGGCCCTGGCCGAGCGTTTCAGCCTGCCGGTTCTCGGGGTTATCG